>JAEUHS010000053.1 GCA_016794035.1 Planctomycetota bacterium | reverse complement strand
AACAAGTCTTCGGCCAACGGACCCATTCCCGCTGGCGCGCCGGACAGGCTACCGCGCGGATGCTCGCCGACAACCCCGTCGGAAGTCCATGGTCGCCAGCGCCGTTCGTTGCCTCTGTCCCTTCTGCGCGGGTGAGCTGGTCAGCCCATTCACCAACTGGCGATCCGCGCATGACCCGATGCGCAGGACGAATCGTCACCACCGGCAACACCACGGTAGATTTCCTGCAGCCGTGCGGCGGTGACCGCGAACGAGAACGCCTCGAGCACGCGCTGGCGGCCGGCCGCCGCGACCGCCGCGCGCCGCGCCGGTTCGGCGGCCAACTCGTCGAGCGCCGCGACCAGCGCCGGCACGTCGTCGGGCGGCACCAGGATGCCGCTGCCGTCGGTGACGACGTCGGTGCAACCGCCGATGCGCGTCGCGATCGCCGGCAGGCCGCAGCTCATCGCCTCGAGCAAGGCGTTCGGCAGGCCTTCGCGGCGGCTCGGGAACACGAACGCGTCGGCGGCGGCGTAGCAGGCGAGCGTGTCCGTGCGTTCACCGGCGAAGTGCACGCTCTCGGCGATGCCGAGGTCGCGCGCGATGGCCTCGAGCCGCGCGCGTTCCGGGCCGTCGCCGACCAGCAGCAGGCGGCCGTGGCGCGCGGCGGCGCTGCGAGCCCACGCCTGCAGCAGCACGTCGACGCCCTTGCGCTGCACGAGGCGGCCGACGAACAGCGCGGCGAACACGCCGTCGGCGAGTCGCAGCTCGGCACGCGCCGTCGCGCGCGCCTGTGGCGTCGCCGGCGCGAAGCGTTCGGTGTCGACGCCGTTCGGCGCCAGCACCGTCTGCTCGGGCCGGAAGCCGCAGGCGATCGCCTCCTGCCGGATCGACTCCGACAGGCACAGCAGGCGGTCGGCGCGCTTGAGCCAGCGGAAGAACAGCCGGAAGTGCAGCGAGCGGTTGTCGCGGTACTCGCGCACGTCCTGTTCGGTCGCGACCTTGACCACGACCGGCACGCGCAGGATGCGGCCGATGCGCGCGCAGCAGGCGGCCAGGAACGTCAGCGCGTGGCAGTGGATGACGTCGTATTCGCGGCGGTGGCACCGCAGGAAGGTCAGGAACGCCACGAACAGCGCGGCCCAGTTGCGGCGCTGCGGCGGCGCGTGCGGCAGCCGCACGATCGTGACGCCGTTGCGTTGCTCGCGCGGCGCATGGCCCCAGGGGTTGTTCGCCAGCAGGAACGTCGGCACGCCGGCGCGCTGGAAGTGGCTCGCCAGCGACAGCGCCTGCAGTTCGTAGCCGCCGATGCGGTCGAAGTCGGGCACGACCATGACCGGGCGCAGGGGGCGGGGCGTGGGCACCATGGGGTCGTGCGCAGCATGCCGGCGCGAGGCGCCGTGTGCACTACCGCTGCGCGGCATCGCGCAGGATGCGGGCGATCGTGGGGGCGTGTTGCCGGCGGTCGAACTGCGCGACGGCGCGCGCGCGGCCGTTGCGACCGAGTTGCCGGCGGCGGTCGGGATCCTGCAGCAGCGCGGCGAGGTGATCGACCCAGGCCGCGTCGTCCGCCGCGTAGAGCCCGCATTCGCCGGCAGCACCACCGGTCGCCGGATTGGCGCCGACGGGCGCGGCCACGAACGGCACGCCGCAGGCCATGTACTGCACCAGCTTGAACGCGGCCTTGCCGGCGGCCCAGGCGTCGTCGTCGAGCGGCATGATGCCGACGTCGAACTGCTGGATGCGTTCGACTTCGCCGTCGGCGCGCCACTCGACGAACTCGAGGTGCTCGGGCAGACCGGCGAGTTGCGCCGGCGGCACACGGTTGCAGACGACGCGCAGCACGAAGTCGCAGCGGGCCGCCAGCTGCTGCAGCGCCGGCGCGATACGGCGCAGGTAGTGCAGGTTGCCCGACGTGCCGACCCAGCCGACCACGGGGCGCGGATTCGGCGGCGGCGTCGCCGGCGGGCGGAACTCGTCGGTGCACAGCGTCGTCGGCACCACGTGCACGTCGGCGGTGAACCGGCGCGCGAACGCGGCCAGGTGTTCGTTGGCGGCGATCACCGAGGTCGACAGCGCGCAGATGCCGGCGATCTTGTCGTGCAGCTCGCGATCGATCGTCGCGCCGCCGGGCGTCCACGGCGGCCGCACGAAGATCGCGTCGTCGAAGTCGAACACGATGTGTCGGTTGTACAGCGGGAGTTCGCGCTCGAGCAACGAGCCGGGCAGCGCCTGCAGATCGCGCTGCAGGAACACGACGCCGCGGCCGGCCAGCGTGCGGAAGTCCCGGCGCCGGTTGCGCCGCTGCTGCCACAGGCCTGTGTGTGCGCGCAGCATCGCCAGCCGCGGCCAGCGCGCGTAGAGCTGCTGCCAGTCGGCCGCGGCGGTGAAGTACTTGCCGGGGCGCGACGGGTGCACGTGGCAGCGCAGTCCTTCTCGTTCGAGCAGTGGCACGTATTGCAGCGCGCGATAGCGGGCCGCCGGCGACAAGCCGTGCGCCGGGTCGGCTTCGACCAGCAGATGCACGTCCAGGACACCGTCGGCGGCGGCGTGGTCGGGACGACGCAGGTTCTCGCGCACGCCGAGCGCGGCCGCGCGCACGATGTCGGCGCCGAAGCGCGCTGCGTCGACGGCTCGGGCGAGGATCGGCATGCCGGGCAGCACCCTACCGTCGCGCGTGTGCCGCGCAATCGAGGCCCGATCCGGCCGGGTCAATACGGACTGTCGAGCATGTCCCAGATGATCTGCTCGACGTCGGGCGGGCATTTGCCGGTCAGCCTGGTGACCGGCGCGCCCTTGCCCTGGATGTGTGCCGCGATCGCCGGCAGGTCCGCCTCGGTGACCTTGCTGTAGAAGACCTTGTCGGGATACAGCGTGACGTTGATGCCCTGGTCACAGGCGCCGAAGCACGGGTAGCGGCGGATCTTGATGCGCTCCTCGCCCGGATCGAACTCGCGGATCAGGTCGCGCAGCTTGTCGAAGACGTCGCCGCTGCCCTTCTCGGTGCAATCGCCGCCTTCACACACGTAGCAGAGTCGGTTGGTCATGATCGACGGTGGATCTGGGGATGCGGTTGCGGAGCAACCGCGCGGCCGGCTACGGATGCCTTGGTTCGCCCTCGTTGTCGGCTGCCGGCCGCAAGGCAGCGCCTGATCGGTTCGCGAGCGCAGCTCGCGACCCGATCAGTGGAACTTGACGTACTCGAACTCGATCGGCTGGTTGTTGACGCCCTGCTGCGGCGGCGCGATGTAGTTCGCGAACTTGCCCGGCTCGATCACCCGCTTCATGCACGACTGCACGTAGTCGCGATCGGCTTGCGTCGGCAGCCACTCCGTGTGTTGGTGCGTCCAGCTGGCCTCGTCGATCGGCTTGCCCTGCGGCGTGAAGCGGAAGCCGGCGTAGACGCCCTGGTGGCGGTTGAACTTGTGGTCCGGCAGCTCGATGCGCTGCTGCACGCCCAGCTTCTCGAGGTCGCGGTTCCAGCGCTCGACGATGCGCTTGCAGTCGGCGATGTAGGCGTCGAGCAGCACGGCGTTCATCGCGCGGCGCAGCGGGATGTCGCGGGTGACGACCTTGCCGTCCTCGGTCGGCACCTCGAGCGTGTAGGTGGCGCTCAGCGCCTTCGGGTCCTTGTAGATGCCGTCGCTCTCGCGGTAGCGACCCTTGAGGCCGTTGGCGAACGACTCGGCCGCGTTGGTCGAGTCCTCGCCGCCGAACAGGTCCATCGAGCCGGTGAACCAGAAGTTCACGAAGCGCTGCACGACGTCGAGCGGGATCGCGCCGACGGTGCGCGGATCCTTGCCCTCGGCCATCAGCTCGCCGGTGCGCTTGACGATGCGGCCGACGCCGTTCTCGCCGGTCTGCAGGTGGTAGGCCTCTTCGGCGAGCATGAACTGCGTCGTGCGCGCCAGCGGGTCGAAGCTCGACTCGGCCAGCGACGCGAGCTGGTACTTGCCGTCGCGGTCCATGAAGGCCGTGAAGCAGAAGAAGTCGAGCCAGTTGTTCACCGGGTAGTTGAACGCCTGCAGGATGCGCGGGTTGTCGGCGTCGCCGCTGTGGCGCTCGAGCATCGCCTCGGCCTCTTCGCGGCCGTCGGCGCCGAAGTGCGTCTGCAGCAGGTAGACCATCGCCCACAGGTGGCGGCCTTCCTCGACGTTGACCTGGAACAGCGAGCGCAGGTCGTACAGGGACGGGCAGCAGTGGCCGAGCTGGCGCTGCTGCTCGACCGAGGCCGGCTCGGTGTCGCCCTGGGTCACGATCAGGCGGCGCAGGCGGTTGCGGAACTCGCCGGGCACCTCCTGCCAGGCGTTCTCGCCGAGCTGGTCGCCGAAGTGGATCTTGCGGTCGGCGGGACCGTCGGCGAGGAAGATGCCCCAGCGGTAGTCGGGCATCTTCACGTAGTCGAAGTGCGCCCAGCCGCCCTGGCCGACGCCGATCGCCGTGCGCAGGTAGATCTGGTCCTGGTTGAAGTCGGTCGGGCCGAGCTTGGCCCACCAGTCGAGGAACTTCGGCTGCCACCGCTCGAGCGCCATCATCAGGCGCTTGTTGTCACGCAGACCGACGTTGTTCGGGATCTTGGCTTCGAGGTCGACGATGCTCATCTTGATCAGGTCCTTCTCCAGTCGAACTTGGCGCTCTCGGGGGCGCCGTAACGGGTCAATGCACCTTCGTCGCCGGTGGCGTTCGGACGCGTGAAGATCCAGTTCTGCCACGCGCTGAGACGGCCGAAGATCTTGCTGTCGCAGTTCTCGGCGCCACCGAAGCGCAGCGACGCCTCCATGCCGGTCAGCGCGTCGGGCGACAGCGACACCCGCTCCTCGAGCGCGATGCGCACGTCGTCTTCCCAGTCGACCGGATCGAGCAGGTAGGTGCACAGGCCCTGCTCGTCGGCCTCGGCTGCCGCCAACGTCGGCTGCTCGGCGGCCAGCTTCTGGCCGTGCCCGGGATCGGCGAGGAAGCGGTTGTGCAGCCGCGTCAGGCCGTGGCTCATCGGCAGGGCGCCGTTGCTGAGCGGGCCGATCGCGAACTGCACCCTGTCGTCGTCGAGCGCGTAGACGCGGTCGCAGCCGATCGTCAGCTCGAAGAACGCCCCGGCGCAGCAGGCCTCGGCGTCGACCAGCGCGTACATCGACCGCGACATCAGGTCCCAGCGGCGCAGCGTGCGCGCCATCTGCAACAGGATCTCGTTGCACAGCCAGTGCGAGCGGTTGGCGAACAGGTCCTGCTCGACCTGCAGCAGCGCCGCGCGGTCGCCGCGCGTCTTCAGCACCAGCAGGCCGACCTGTTCGTGGTCGAAGCGCAGCTGCAGCAGCGCGTCGTCGAGCTCGCGGAAGCACCGCAGCGCCCACGCCGAACTGCCCGCCCGCTCGTAGTCGGCGCCGGTCTTCGGCTGCGCGCCCTTCGGACCGTGCACGGTGATCGTCGCCGTGCGGCCGGCGGCGTCGATCTCGACCTGCACGTGCTGGTAGCGGTAGCCGGTGTCGGTCCTCTCGCCGTGCACCGGCTCCAGCGTGATGCCACGCTTGGCCTTCTCGGGCAGGCTCGCCGCGAGTTCCTTGGCGCGCGCCTGCACCTTGTCGGTGAACTGCGACTTCGGCCAGATCGCGTCGACCAGGCCCCAGGCCAGCGCGCGCTTGCCGCGCAGGCCTTCGGCCATGGTGCAGAACACGTCGGCGCGGTCGCGGCGCACCTTGCGCTTGTCGACCAGCCGCGTCAGGCCGCCGGTGCCCGGCAGCACGCCGAGCAGCGGCACCTCGGGCAGCGACACCGCCGAGTTGTTGTCGTTGACCAGGTGGATCTCGTCACAGGCCAGCGCCAGTTCGTAGCCGCCGCCGGCGCAGGCCGCGTTGATCGCGCAGATCGACTTCAGGCCCGAGTGCTGGCTCGCGTCTTCGAGGCTGAGCCGGGTCTCGTTGGTGTACTTGCAGAAGTTCACTTTGAACGGGTGCGTGCTCTCGGCCAGCATCCAGATGTTGGCGCCGGCGCAGAACGCGCGCTCCTGCGCGCTGCCGACGACGACGACCTTGACCGCGGGATGCTCGAAGCGCAGCCGCTGGATCGCGTCGGCGAGTTCCATGTCGACGCCGAGGTCGTAGCTGTTCAGCTTCAGTTCGTAGCCGGGCTGGAAGGCGTACTCGGGATCGACGTTCATGCGCAGGTGCGCGACGTCGCCCTCGATCGAGAGCTGCCAGTGGTGGTAGCTGTCGGGGTGGCGGTGGAAGTCGGTCATGCGTGCGACGGAAGAGGCCCTCGGGCCGGATGGCGGGGCGCAGAGCATCGGGTGCCGATGGCTCCCGCGCAAGCAGCATACAGCAGCTTTTCCGGGCGCAGACCATGCAACATGATGCATGGAACGTGAGACAGGTCCCCACTGCGGCGACGAGGTGCCGCGCCGCCGGGCTTGGCCCGCATCCACAAGTCGACGTCGGGAGGCTGGTTGGAGCACCCGCTCGCGGCAGGTCGCGCGCCGGCGCGGGCCCGACGCCGCCTGTTCGTGGTAGAGCCGCCGCCCGCCACTGCCTAGCTTCTGCGCGTGGGCTCCGCCGGCCTCTCGATCGAACTCCGCCACGCGCGCCAGCTCTGCTATGCGATGCAACAGAGCGCGGTGCCGTGGCTCGGCACGCTGCGGCTGCAGAACGCCGGCGGCGAGTCGCTGACCGAGCTGCGGGTCACGATCGAGCTGCGGCCGGACTTCGCCGCCGCCCAGGCGCTGCACGTCGCTGCCGTTCCTGCCGGTGGCACCGTGGAGCTGCCGGCGCCCGACCTGATGCTCGCGGGCAGCGTGCTGGCCAACACGCTCGAACGCACCCGCGCCGACCTCGTGGTGCGCGTCATGCGTGGCGACGAGGAGCTGGCGAGCCACAGCAGCGCGGTCGACGTGCTGGCCTACAACGAATGGCCGGGGCTGGCGGTGATGCCGGCGCTGCTCGCCGCCTTCGTGTCGCCGAACCACCCCGGCATCGCGTCGCTGGCGGCCGAGGTCGCGGCCGAACTGCAGCTGCGCACCGGCAACGGCGCGCTCGACGGGTATCAGGGCGGCGACGCCGTGCGGGTGCGGACCATGCTCGCGGCGGTGTTCGACGTGCTGGCGCGGCGCGGCATCGTCTACGTGACCCCGCCGCCGAGCTTCGAGCAGCACGGGCAGAAGGTGCGCACGCCCGAGCAGGTGCTCGGCGAACGACTCGGCACGTGTCTGGACCTGGCGTTGCTCGCGGCCGCCGTGCTCGAGCACATCGGTCTGTCGCCGCTGCTGGCGGTCGCGCGCGGGCACGCATTCGTCGGCGTCTGGCTGCAATCCGGCTCGACGCCCGAGATCGAGGTCGGCTCGGCGGTCGAACTGCGCAAGCGCTGCGACCTCGGCGTGCTGGCGTTCGTCGAGTGCACCGCCGTCTGCGCCTCGGGGGGGCGGCCGTTCGACGCCGCCGTCGTGCAGGCGCGGCGGCGGCTCGACGCCGAGGCGGACTTCGTGCTGGCGATCGACGTCGGCGCCGCGCGCCGGCACGGCATCCTCCCGTTGCCGCCGCGCACCGGCAGCTACGCGGTCGTCGCACCGCCGCGCCTCGACGCCGGGGCCGTCGCGCCGCCGGTTGCGTCGCCGGCGCCGGTCGTCGATGCCGCACCCGCGCCCGCGGTCGTCGCACCGCCCCAGGACCGGCTCGAACACTGGAAGAGCAAGCTGCTCGACCTGACGCTGTGGAACCGGCTGCTCAACACGGTCGCGACCAAGAAGACGATCCCGCTGCAGGCGCCCGATCTCGGTGCGCTCGCGGACCGGTTGCAGGGCGGCGCGCGGTTCCGGGTGCACGCGCGGCCGGCGCTCGGCGACGCCGGCAAGGACCCGCGCGATCTCGAGCTCGCCAACGAACGCAGCGGCGTCGACCTGCGGGCGCGGTACCTGGCCGACGAACTGCGCGCCGGTCGCCTGCGCGCCGACCTCGAGGCGGACGAACTCGACGTGCGGCTGGTCGAGATCTTCCGCCACGCGCGCACCTCGCTCGAGGAGAGCGGCGCCAACACGCTCTACCTCGCGCTCGGCTTCCTGCACTGGTTCGAGTCGCCGCAGTCGACGAAGCCGCGCCGCGCGCCGCTGCTGCTGCTGCCGCTGACCATCGAGCGGCTGTCGGTGCAGGAGGGGTTCCGGTTCGTGCTGGACGACGGCGAGCCGCGCGTCAACCAGTCGCTGATCGCGATGCTGGCGCGCGACCACGACCTGCACGTGCCGCTCGGCGAGACGCCGCCCGAGAACGACCAGGGCGTCGACACCGGCGCGGTGCTCGACGCGTTCCGCCAGGCGACGCTGTCGATGCCGCGCTGGGAGGTGCAGGCGACCGCGTGCATCGGCTTCTTCTCGTTCACCAAGTACCTGATGTGGCTCGACCTCGCGGCGCGCGACGAACTGCTGCGCAGCCCGGTGCTGCGCCACCTGGTCGAGACGCCGGGCGCGACGTTCGCGCAGGCGGTGCCGGAGGTGCCGCGCGACGAGCTCGACGACCTCGATCCCGCGGCCGTGTTCTGCCCCAAGGACGCGGACAGTTCGCAGCTGGCCGCCGTGCTGGCCGGCGCCGAGGGGCGCACGTTCGTGCTCGAGGGGCCGCCCGGCACCGGCAAGTCGCAGACGATCACCAACCTGATCGCGCAGGCGCTGGCGAACGGCAAGCGCGTGCTGTTCGTCGCCGAGAAGCGCGCCGCGCTCGAAGTCGTGCAGCGCCGGCTCGACGAGGTCGGCATCGGCGCGTTCTGCCTCGAGCTGCACTCGAGCAAGAGCGGGCCCAAGGCCGTGCTGGCGCAGCTGCGGCGGGCGCTCGACCTGGGCGCGCGGCAGCCGCCGCCGCAGTGGGCGCAGGCCGCGCGGGAACTGCAGGACCAGCGCGAACGGCTCAACGACTTCGTGCGCGCGCTGCATCGGCCACGCGAGCACGGCGCCTCGGTGTTCGGGGCGATGGCGCAGCTGATGCAGCTGCGCGCGGCGCCGCGGCTCGAGCTGCCGGCGCTGCGGGCGGCGGCCCCGGCCACGATCGTCGCGGCGCGCGCGGCAGTCGAACAGCTGGCGGCGGCCGCCGCCGCGCTCGGCGTGCCGTCGGCGGAGCCGTGGTGGGGCGTGCGGCTCGGCGACTGGACGCCCCTGCTGGCGCGCGAGGTCGTGCCGTTGGCCGAGCGGCTCGCCGCCGCGGCGGACGCGATGGCCGCGGCGGTGGCGGCGGTCGCGCCGGCGTTCGGTCTCGCGCGCGCGTTCGGCGAGGGCCCGAGCGAGTCGCAGATCCTGCTGCTGCTGCGCCTGTGCGAGCGCTGCACGGCACCGTCGCTGCCGCCGCCGGCGCTGCTGACGGCCGACTGGCGCGACGCCGCGCCGCGGTTCGCCGAGGCCGTCGCCGCTGGTTCGCGCCGCGAACGTGCCTGGTCGCAGCTCGCCGATCGCTGGACGCCGGCGCTGTTGGAGCTCGACGTCGAGCGGCTGCTGGCGACGTTCCGTGCCGCGCTGCCGGCGTTCTTCCTGCTGCGGTGGTGGCGGCTGCGCGCGCCGCGCCGCGAACTGCGGGCGGTCGCGGTGCGCGGCCGCGTCGCCGGGTCGGCCGCCGTGCTCGCCGACCTGGAGCTCGCCGCGCAGGTGCGCCGCGAGGATCGTGCGCTGGCGGCGCAGACGCAGCTGGCCGGGCTGCTGGGGACGCACTGGCGCGCGGGCCGGCCGGACTGGACCGCGGTGACCGGCTGGCTCGCGTGGGTCGAAGACGTGCGCACGATCCTGGTGCAGATCGAGCCCGGCGCGCTGCAGCCGGACGCCGCGGCGCTGGCCGCCGTCGCCGCCCAGCTCGACGGTCTGCTGGCAGGCGCGACCTCGTTGCCGCCGGCGATCGCTCGGCTGCGCGGCGCCCATGACGAGTTCGTCGCCGCGCGCCGCGCCGCCATCCAGCGCCTCGCGCTCGACGCAGCGGCGGCGTTCGGCACGGCAGCGCGACCGGCGCTGCTGACCAACGTCGCCGCGCGCGCGCGCGCCTGGTCGGCCGCGGTGCCGCGCCTGCGCGACCACTGCGCCTGGTGGCGCGCCGCCGCCGCTGCGAACGAGATCGGGCTCGAGCCGCTGGTGAGCGCGCACGCGAACGGCGACCTGCCGACGGCCGACCTGGTGCCGTGCTTTCGCCGCACCTGGCTCGAGGACTGGCTCGACGGCGTGCACGGCAAGGAGCCGCTGCTGGCCCGCTTCCGCGGCCGCGACCACGAACGCGCGATCGCGCAGTTCGCCGACCTCGACCGCAGTTCGATCCGGCTCGCCGCCGAGGTGATCACCGCGCGGCTGTGTGCGCAGCTGCCGCAGGTGCGCGACACGCAGGTCCAGAGCAGCGAGCTCGGCACGCTCGAACGCGAGCTGAAGAAGCAGCGGCGGCACAAGCCGGTGCGGCGCCTGCTGGCCGAGATCCCCGACCTGTTCGCGCGGCTGGCGCCGTGCGTGCTGA
This sequence comes from Planctomycetota bacterium, assembly GCA_016794035.1. Classification (GTDB taxonomy): domain Bacteria; phylum Planctomycetota; class UBA1135; order UBA1135; family UBA2386; genus JAEUHS01. Next base: position 59,272 of record JAEUHS010000053.1, on the reverse strand, counting down.
TGAGCCCGCTGTCGGTGGCGCAGTTCCTCGGTCGCGCCGGCACGCGCTTCGATCTGGTGGTGTTCGACGAGGCGTCGCAGATCCCGATGTGGGATGCGGTCGGCGCGATCGGCCGCGGCGACTCGCTGGTGGTCGTCGGCGACAGCCGGCAGCTGCCGCCGACGACGTTCTTCCAGCGGCTGGCGCAGGGCGACGAGCCGGGGCCCGACGACCTGCCCGAGGACCTCGAGAGCGTGCTCGACGAGTGCGGCGCCGCCGGCCTGCCGCGGCTGCACCTCGACTGGCACTACCGCAGCCGGCACGAGTCGCTGATCGCGTTCAGCAACCATCACTACTACGGCAACCGGCTGCTGACCTTCCCGGCGCCGCAGCCGGCGGCGGGCGGGCTCGGCGTGCGCTGCGTCGTCGTCGACGGCGTCTACGACCGCGCCGGGTCGCAGACCAACCGCCGCGAGGCCGAGCAGCTGGTCGCCGATCTGGTCGCGCGCCTGCGGGATCCGGAGCGCACGCCGCACAGCGTCGGCATCGTCACGTTCAGCCGCGCGCAGCAGGTGCTGATCGAAGACCTGCTCGACCGCGAACGGGCGCTGCACGGCGAGATCGAGGCGGCGTTCGCGGACGCGACCGAGCCGCTGTTCGTCAAGAACCTCGAGAACGTGCAGGGCGACGAACGCGACGTCGTCTACTTCTCGATCTGCTACGGCGCCGATGCGGCCGGCAAGCTCCACGAGAACTACGGGCCGCTCAACGTGCAGGGTGGCGAGCGGCGGCTCAACGTCGCGGTCACCCGCGCGCGCCGCGAGCTGATCGTGTTCACGTCGGTGCGGCCCGAGCAGGTCGCCAACCGCACCGCGGCGCTGGGGGCCCGTCACCTGCGCACGTTCCTCGACTACGCGCTGCGCGGGCAGGCCGCGCTGACGGCCGCGATCGCGGCCGATCCGTCGGGCGACGTCGAGTCGCCGTTCGAGGCGGCGGTGCGCGACGCACTGGTGCGGCGCGGCCACGAGGTGCACGCGCAGGTCGGCTGCTCCGGCTACCGCATCGACATCGCGGTCGTCGATGCGCAGCTGCCCGGCCGCTACCTGCTCGGCATCGAGTGCGACGGCGCCGCCTACCACTCGGCGGCGACGGCGCGCGACCGCGACCGGCTGCGCGCGGCGGTGCTGCAGGGCCTCGGCTGGCGCCTGCACCGCGTCTGGTCGACGGACTTCTGGCAGGACCCGGCCGGCGAGGTCGAACGCATCGAGGCCGCGATCGCCGCGGCGGCGGCGCTGCCGTCGCCGGCGGTCGAAGTCGCGCCCGCGGCGCCGGCGGCCGCGCCGGTCGAGCCGGTGGGGGCGCCGTCCCGGGTGGCGGCACCGGTCGACGATCCCGATGGTCCCCGCCCGTACGCGGTCGCCGCGGTGACCGGCGGCGGCAGCGCCGAGCAGTTCGCGGCCGCCGCGGCGGTCCCGATGCTGCAGGCGCAGATCCGCGCCCTGCTGGAGGTCGAGGCGCCGCTCGCGTTCGCCAGCCTCGCGCGCCGCATCGCCGAGACCTGGGGCATCGCGCGCGTGACCGAGCGCGTGCGCGAACGGCTGCGCGAGGTGCTGCCCGACGGCCTGCACTGTGTCGACGAAGTGGTGTGGCTCGCGCCCGGCGACGCCGAGGCGTTCCGCGGCTTCCGCGTCCCCGACGGCTCGGGCGCGCCGCCGCGCTCCGCCGACGACCTGCCGATCGCCGAGGTCGTCAACGCGATGCAGTGGCTGCTGCGCCAGCACGCGGCGCTCGCCGACGACGACCTCGCGCGCGAGGCGGCGCGCTGCTTCGGCATCCAGCGGCTCGGCTCCGTCGTGCGCGACGTGATGGCCCGCGCTCTGGAGCGCCTGCTCGACAGCGGCTGCGGGCGGCGCGACGGGGACCTGGTGCGCTTGCCCTGAGCGCTGCGGGTCGGGTGCCGGACGTCAGTTCCGCGACGGCGGATGCTCGACCGGTTCGCGGCGCGCGCGTTCCTGCGCGAAGCCGCGCCGGCCGCCGGCGAAGAACTCGAGGAACGAACGGCCCTGCGCCTCGCTGCCGTAGCCGTCGTCGTGCAGCGCCTTGGCGGCGCGCTCGCGCAGGTTGCCGGTGCCGCGGAACACCGCGTGGTAGCAGCGCTTCAGGTCGGCGACCGCGGTCTTCGCGATGCCCTGACGGCGGATGCCGACCAGGTTGAGGCCGCAGATCTCGTTGCGCTCGACGGCGATCGCGTAGGGGGGCACGTCGTACGAGATCGACGCGTTGCCGCCGATCATCGCGCCCTGGCCGATGCGCACGAACTGGTGCACGCCGGCGCCGCCGCCGATGAACGTGCCGTCGCCGACGTGCACGTGGCCGGCGAGCAGCGCGCCGTTGGCCAGGGTCACCGAGTCACCGACCCGCGAGTCGTGACCGACGTGGCTCGTCGCCATCAGCATGCAGTCGGCGCCGACCTCGGTCAGGCCGTCGGCGAGGGTGGGCAGGTTGATCGTCACGCCCTCGCGCAGCACGGTGCGGTCGCCGATGCGGACCTTGCCCGAGCCGTGGCACACGCCGCGGCTCTGGGGTTGGCCGCCGACGACGGCGAAGCTGTCGACGACGACCTTCTGGCCGAGTTCGCAGCCGGCGCGCACGATGGCGTGGGCGGCGATCTGGCACTCGTCACCGAGGACGACGTGCGCGCCGATCACGGCGAACTCACCCACGGTGACCCCGTGCCCCAGCACGGCCGTGGGATGGACGACGGCGGTTGGATGGATCATCGTTGTGTGCAGGCCCGAACGGCCTGTGGCGTGCAGCACGGCGGGCGACGCGACCAGTGCGTCGGCCGCCGTGGGCAACGGCGCGCTACGGCGCCGATTTTACTGCCGAAGGGCTACCAGCGGTCGCGGCCACCACCGCCGCCGTCGCGGCCACCGCCGCCGTCGCGGCCACCGCCGCCACCGCGGCCGCCGTAGCCGCCACCGCCACCGCCGGAGCGCGGCTTGCGTTCCTCAGCCTCGTTGACGCGCAGCGCGCGTCCGTCGACCTGGTAGCCGTCCATGGCCTTGATCGCGGCTTGCGCGTCGTTGTCGTTGTCCATCTCGACGAACGCGAAGCCGCGCGAACGGCCGGTGTCGCGGTCCTGCACGACGCTGACGCTGGCGACCTTGCGGCCGTCCTGTGCGAAGAGGGATTCCAGGGTTCCTTCGGTGGTCGTGAAGGAGAGATTGCCCACAAAGAGGCGCTTGCCCATTCGATGCGTAACCAATGGACCCGGGGTCGTCGTTCGCGGCGCGCACGGCTCCTACGGGGAGCCGTTTGTACTGCTGTCGCCAGTGGTCGCGGCGCGCGTGACCCGGAAGTCGTCGGCGCTGGGAGTCGTGGTGGCTGCGGGCATCTGCGCGACAGCGAACGGCGTGAGGTCCGCCCAGTCGTAGAGTTGGAAATCATCTCCGCAGCGACTGCCCACGGCGACGAGACGCCGCGAAGTCTAGCAGGACGGCGAACGCGCTCCAAGCAAGAGCGAGGAACTGCGCATGGACCCGGGGCCGTCCGGCACTACACTCCCGGGTTCGATGCATCGAACCGTCTCCACGGAACTGGCGCCAGCCGGGCCGGTTGCTCCCGCGCGACGAGACCCGGCCGGACGCCGCGCCGAGATCGCCCGCTGGAAGGCCATCGTCGACGAGTACCAGCGGCCGCATGCCGGTCGGGCCACCTGGCAGCTGATCAACACGCTCGGTGCCTATGCCGCGGTGTGGACGCTGATCTACCTGAGCCTCGGCGTCTCGTGGTGGCTGACCGCCCCGCTGGCGGTGCTGGCCGGCGGCCTGCTGGTGCGGGTGTTCATCATCTTCCACGACTGCGGCCACGGCTCGTTCTTCGCGTCGCGGTTCGCCAACGACTTCTGGGGCTGCGTCACCGGTCTGCTGACCTTCACGCCGTACTACCACTGGCGCGGGGAGCACGCGATCCACCATGGCGCCACCGGCGACCTCGACCGGCGCGGCATCGGCGACGTCTGGACGATGACCGTGCAGGAGTACCTCGCCGCCTCGCGCTGGAAGAAGTTCTCCTACCGGCTGGCGCGCAATCCGGTCGTGCTGTTCGTCGTCGCGCCGGTGGTGCTGTTCCTGGTGCTGCAGCGCTTCCCGCGCGCCGGTGCCAAGCCGCACGAACGCCACTGCGTGTGGTGGATGAACGCCGCGATCGCGGCGATGGTCGTCGGCATGAGCCTGCTGTTCGGCGTCGGCGCCTACCTGCTGATCCAGCTCACGGTGATGATGGTCGCCGGCGCGTCGGGCGTCTGGCTGTTCTACCTGCAGCACCAGTTCGAGGACGCCTACTGGGAGCGCAGCGAGGACTGGGACTACAACGACGCCGCCCTGCGCGGCAGCTCGTTCTACAAGCTGCCGCGGGTGCTGCAGTGGTTCTCGGGCAACATCGGCTTCCACCACATCCACCACCTGAGCCCGCGCATCCCGAACTACAACCTCGAGCGCTGCCACCACTCGGACCCGATGTTCCAGACGGTGAAGCCGATGACGTTGTTCGGCAGCCTGCGATCGCTCGGGCTGCGGCTGTGGGACGAGTCGTCGAAGAAGCTGATCGGCTGGCGGCAGCTGCATCGCGTGCGCCACGAGCGCCGCGTCGACGGCGAGGCCGGCGGCCCGGGCGCCGACGAGACGAAGCCGCCGCAGTCGTGAGCGAAGATGCGCGACCGGCCGGGCCTCGCCTCGGCACGTTCGCCGGCGTGTTCACGCGCGAGCGGGCCCGGGCCGAGGCCGGGGGCCTGCAGCGCCGCGCCGCGGCAGGCGACGCCAAGCTCGCCGATCTGGCGACAGACGCCGAGACGCCCCCCGAACCGGAGGCCGACCGGGCATCGCCCTGAGCCGACCGCTTGTCGCGGCCGGACGGACGTCGCACACTCGACGCCGGTGCCGTCCGATGTCCGGGCGCACTGCTTCTCGAGGCTTCCATGCATCACGGCAAGATCGGTGTGCTCGGTTCGGGAACGGTCGGCGAGACACTCGCCAACGGTTTCCTCCAACTCGGCCATGAGGTGTTGCGCGGCAGCCGCGAGCCGGACAAGTTGCGCGATTGGCAACGCAAGGCGGGGCCGAAGGCGCGCGTCGGCACGTTCGCCGATGCTGCCCGGTTCGGCGACACGCTCGTGCTCGCGGTGAAGGGCGGTGCGGCCGAGTCGGTGCTGCGCCTCTGTGGTCTCGATGCGTTGTCCGGCAAGCTGGTCATCGACGCCACCAACCCGATCGCCGACGCACCGCCTGAAGCCGGTGTGCTGTCGTTCTTCACCACGCACCAGGAATCGCTGCTGGAGCGGCTGCAGAAGCTCGCGCCGGCGGCGCGCTTCGTGAAGGCGTTCTCGTCGGTGGGCGCCGGTCTGATGGTGCAGCCGAAGTTGCCGGGTGGCAGGCCGACGATGTTCATCTGCGGCGACGACGCGGTGGCCAAGCAGCAGGTGGCGCAGGTGCTCGACCGATTCGGGTGGGAGTGTGCCGACATGGGCGGGCGCCAGGCCGCGCGCGCGATCGAGCCGCTCTGCATGCTGTGGTGCATCCCCGGCTTCACGAAGAACCGGTGGACGCACGCGTTCAAGCTGCTGCAGGCCTGACGGCTCGCCGCCGGGCTTGAGCACAATCCGGGTCCCGCCGGGACCATGGCACCGGTGTCTGGCCGCAGGGTGGGCGCCACATCGTCGGCGGCTGTCGAAGGAAGGCTCTTGGAGCGGGAGAAAATGAGGTGAGCTCGTGCCCAGCCGTGTCTCCGGATTCACTCTGATCGAGCTGATGATCGTGGTCGCGATCATCGGCATCATCGCCGGCATCGCCGTGCCGAACCTGCTCAGCAGCCGCGCCACCGCCAACGAACGCGCGGTGATCGCGACGTTGCGCACCGTGACCACGGCGCAGACGCAGTGTCGCGGCCAGGCGGTGCTCGACATCGACCGCGACGGACTCGGCGAGGCCCTGGGGCTCGGCGAGCTGGCGGGCACCGAGTTCCTGCGCGATGGCGCCGGCAAGCTGGTGCCCGCGAGCCTGTCGACGTCGGTCGGCACGCTCGACTCGCTCGGCTATGTGCACAGCAAGGGCTATCTGCTGGCGCTCTATCTGCCGGACGCGAGCGGCGCCGGCGTGCTGGCGACGCCCAGCAACGCCGGGCTCGTCGACGCCGACAACGCCGAGGTCGCCTGGAGTCTGCTCGCCTGGCCGGTCACCCGCGGCAACACCGGCACGGCCTGCTACTTCGTCAACCAGACCGGCGAGATCCTGGTCGCGCACGAGACGACCTACGACGGCACGGTCAGCATCCCGCTGGCCGGCAGCGCGCTGGTCGGCGTGCCGCCGACGCAGATCGTCGCCGGAGCGCTCGCCGTCAACACGGTCGGCGCCGACGGCAACCGGTGGCGCGTGCTGCAGTGAGCCGGGCCGGCCGCCGGGCTACTGGCCGCGCGGCAGCCGTTCGGCCGGCTTCTGGCGATAGAAGTCCTCGATCACGCGCCAGCACTCCTGCGCGGTCTCGGCGTAGCTGATCAGGTCGAGGTCCTCGGGCGAGATCGTGCCCTCCTCGACGAACAGGTCCCAGTCGACGATGCGGCGCCAGTAGTCGCGGCCGAACAGCACGACCGGGATCGGCTGCATGCGCCGCGTCTGGATCAGCGTCAGCGCCTCGAACAGCTCGTCCATGGTGCCGAAGCCGCCCGGGAACGCGACCATCGCCTTGGCGCGCATCAGGAAGTGCATCTTCCGGATCGCGAAGTACTTGAACTCGAAGCACAGCTCCGGGGTGATGTAGCTGTTCGGTTCCTGCTCGAACGGCAGCGTGATGTTGAGGCCGATCGACTTGGCGCCGATGTCGAAGGCGCCGCGGTTGGCGGCCTCCATGATGCCGGGGCCGCCGCCGGTGCAGACCACGTAGTCGCAGCGGTGGTCGATCTGGCACTGGCTCGAGACGATGCGGGCGAAGGCGCGCGCCTCGTCGTAGTAGTGCGCCTTCTTCAGCACGTTGTCGGCGATGCGCAGCCGGCGCTGCAGCCGCGCGTCGTCGGGCTTCTTCGCCAGCGCGGCCTGGGCCTCGCTGCGGCGCTGCTCGGCGTGTTCGCGCTCGACGACGCGGGTGCCGCCGAACACGACCACGGTCGACTCGACGCCCTGCTCCTGCATGATCAGGTCGGGCTTCAGCAGCTCGAGCTGCAGGCGCACGGGGCGCAGCTCCTCGCGACCCATGAAGTCGGGGTCGATGTGCGATTGCCGGTACGAGTTCGACTGGCGGATCGCGCGGATGCGCTGCGTGTGCTCGTCGATGGGGGACGAGGACGGAGGGTGTTGGCTCATGCGGTCGCCCGGTGTCGGTCGGCATCGGCATTCGGCGGTGCCCGGCCGGAGCCTTCCTCCGGAACGCGCGCGTCGCCGACGCGGCGCGCGCTATCGTCGCGGTCGATGACGACGCCGAGGCTGACCTACTGCGGCAACGTGCACCCGGCTCCCGACCTGCCGTCGGTGCTGGCGGCGCTGCACGGACACGCGGCGCCGGTGGCCGCCGCCAGCCGCGCCGCCGGCCGCCCGTTCGGGCTCGGCGCCTGGTGGCCGCTGCCGCTGGTGCGCCAGCTCGCCGTCGACCGCGCCGCGCGCGACCGACTCGCCGCGGTGCTGCGGGAACTGGACCTGCCGCTGTGGACGCTGAACGTGTTCCCGGTCGGCGGTTTCCACGACCGGGTCGTCAAGACCGCGGTCTACCGGCCCGACTGGGCGACCGAGGAACGGCTGCTCTACACGCGGCTGTGCGCCGAGGTCGCCGCGTCGCTGGTGCCGGCCGGCACGCTGCTGCCGCTGTCGACGTTGCCGCTCGGCTACCGCCGGCCGGACGAGCCGCCGCCGGACCTGCGCCGCATGGCGCGCAACCTGGCCCGCTGCGCCAGCGCGTTCGCCGCCATCGAGACCGAGACCGGCGTGCGCTGCGTGCTGGCGCTCGAACCGGAGCCCGACTGCCTGCTCGAGACCTGTGGCGAGGCGGCCGGCTTCCTCGAGCAATGGCTGTTCGACGAGGGCGCGTGGACGACGATGGGGCAGCACGTGCTGCGGCGTCACCTCGGGGTCTGCGTCGACCTCTGCCACCTGGCCGTGGTCGGCGAGGAGCCGCTGCGCGCGCTCGACGACCTGCGCGCGCGCGAGATCGCCGTGCCGAAGATCCAGGTCGCCTCGTGCCTGGAGGCGCGCACCGCCGACGGGCTCGACGCGCTGCTCGCCTTCGCCGAGCCGCGCTACCTGCACCAGACCGTGGCCGAGAACGGTCTGCGCGCGCTGGATCTCGACGCGGTCGCCGCGCACCGCGCGCAGTTCGCGGTCGCCGGTCGCGTGCGGTCGCACTACCACGTGCCGCTGTTCTGGGACCAGCCCGGGCCGCTCGGTTCGACGCGGAGCGAGGTCGAACGGGTGCTGCGTGCGCTCGCCGCCGGCCCGCATGCGCTGCCGTTGCTGGAGGTCGAGACCTACACCTGGGACGTGCTCGGCGACTTCGCCGGCACGGCACCGCTGGCAGTGCGACTGCAGCAGGAACTCGACTGGGTCGCGAGTTGTCTGCAAAGCTGAAGTTCGGCGTCGCTCTGCGTATCGTGCGGCCCGCCCGATGATCCGCCTCCGCGACGTCCAGAAGTGCTACCCGCTCGGCGAACGGCAGGTGATCGCCTGCGAGGTCGCGCAGCTCGAGATCGCCGACGGCGAGCAGGTGGCGCTGATCGGCCGCTCCGGCACCGGCAAGACGACGCTGCTGCACATCCTCGCCGGCATCCTGCGGCCCGACCGCGGCGAGGTCGAAGTCGCCGGCGCGCGGCTCGACCGGCTCGGCGAGTCGGCGCGCGATCGCCACCGCGGCCGCCACATCGGCATGGTCTACCAGACGTTCAATCTGCTGCAGCCGTTCACGGCGCTCGAGAACGTGCTGCTCGGCGCCCTGTTCGGCCGCGGCGCCGGCCACGCCGCGCGCGAGCGCGCCGAGACGCTGCTGCAGCAGGTCGGGCTCGGCGAACGTCTGCACCATCGACCCAACGAGCTGTCGGTCGGTCAGGTGCAGCGCGTCGCGATCTGCCGCGCGCTGGTCAACGACCCGGAGCTGATCCTGATGGACGAACCGCTCGGCAACCAGGACCGCGCCACCGGCGAACAGGTGCTCGACCTGCTGCTGCAGATGGCGGCGCAGGACGGCAAGACCGTGGTCATGGTGACGCACGATCCCGCCTCCGCCGCGCGCATGCAGCGCACGGTCGATCTCGCGACGCTGCGGAGCTCCGCGTGAGGCTGTGGTCGATCAGCCTGCGCAACCTGCGCGTGCGCATGGTCGCGACCGTGTTGACGACGGCGTCGATCGTGGTGGCGACGGCGCTGTACGCGGCGATCCTGGTCATGGCCGAGCAGACCGAACAGCGCTACAAGGGCAGCATCGGCGGCTACCAGGCCGTCGTCGGGCCGAAGGACGCGAGCCAGCTCGAGCTGGTGCTCAACACGATCTTCAACGTCGGCGACGCGCCGGGTCTGTTCCCGCTGCAGGTGGCGATCGAGCTGCGCGAGGGCAAGGTCAGCCGCCGCGGCCAGGTGCGCTACGCGATCCCACAGGCGCGCGGCGACAGCGTCAGCCGGCACAACTTCCCGGTCGTCGCCACGCTCGACGAGATGTTCAGCAGATACGAATGGCAGCAGGCGCCGCTGTCGTTCGCGGCCGGCGGGCCGTTCCGGTTCGGCTTCGACGACCTGATGGCGTTGGCCGAGGCCCTGGCCGCCCACGAGAACGGCCTGCGCACCGGCGAGGCGACGCCGCCGCCGCGGCCGCTGATGCGGCCCGAATGGCGCCAGGCCGTGATCGGGTCGCGCGTCGCGCGCACGCTGGGCCTGTCGGTCGGCAGCAGCATCACGCCGGTGCACGGCAAGATGGGTGAGTTCGGCTACCACGAACACCCCGAGGCGGCGTGCGAGGTCACCGGCGTGCTCGCGCCGACCAACTCGCCGATCGACACGACGATCTTCCTGCCGCTCGGCGTGCACCTGCTGATCGGCGGCCACGAGGGCGGCGTGTTCGTGGTCGAGATCCCGCCCGGCAAGAACCCGGACGACGCCAGGAAGCTGCCGGTCAGCGCCGCGCGCATCGGCATCACTGCGATCGTCGTCGACCCGAAGGACCACCTCGGCGCGCGCATCCTGCGCACCGAGTTCGGCACCCGGCCCGACGCGCAGGTCGCGTGGCCTCAGGACGTGGTGCCGAAGTTCCTGCGCGACATCGGCAACGCCGCCGACGTGCTGACGGTGATCGCGTGGCTGGTGCTGCTGGTCGCCTCGGTGTCGATCACGGTCGCGATCTACAACACGATGAACGAGCGCCGCCGCGAGATCGCGATCATGCGTTCGCTCGGCGCGCGGCGGCTGCAGATCCTGGTCGTGATCACCGGCGAGGCGGCGCTGCTGTCGCTGTTCGGCGCGCTGCTCGGGCTGTGCGTGTGCCACCTGGCCGCCTGGCTGCTGCGCGCGACGGTCGAGGACATGACCGGTGTCTACCTCGACTGGCTGCAGTTCCGCTGGTGGGAGCTGTGGCTGCTGCTCGGCGTCACCGGCGTCGGCGCCGGCGCGGGGCTGCTGCCGGCGGTGAAGGGCTCGATGACCCAGGTCGCCGACAACCTGGCGCAGAACTACTAGGGCGGAGCGGCGCGCCGCGGTCGCCCCTGCGGGTGCCGACGCCCGCATGCGGACCCGGCTCGGCCGCGGGCGCGGGGAGCGGTGCCGCGGCCACCTGGAAAACCACCCGCCGTCGACCGATTGCAGCCGATCTGTTGGTACCATGCCGCACCGCGGGCGCCGCCCGCCTCAGGAGCGATGATGAAACTGCTGGCGTCGATCGTGTTCGTGTCTGCCCTGGCCACCGGCCAGGAACCCGTGACGAAGGAGAAGCCGGTGCCGGCCCCCGTCCCGGCGCCCAAGGTCGAGCCGAAGCAGGAGCCCAAGCCCGGCGCCGACCGGCCCGGCGCCGACCAGCCGGTCACGGACAAGAAGCCGGTCGCCGACGAGCCGCGCATCGATCGGCCCGACCCGCAGCAGCCGATGCCGAAGGGCACCGATCCGGCCGACATCGCGGCGATGCGCAGCGCCGAGGCGATGCTGGCCGCGGAGCGCCGGCTCGCCGAGCAGCTGAAGGCCGGCAAGATCACCGGTCTCGACCAGATCCTGCCGTTCGACGAACTGACCTCGTGGCCCTACGAGGACGGGCTCAAGGGCATGCCGAAGCGCATCAAGGACCTGTCCGGCAAGAAGGTGCTGATGACCGGCTTCATGCTGCCGATCGACGAGGTGCAGAACATCAAGGAGTTCCTGCTCGTGCAGTCGCTGTGGTCGTGCTGCTACGGCCAGCCACCCGACATCCACGGCATCGTGCGCGTGGTGATGCCGAAGGGGAAGAAGACCGACTACTTCTTCGACCCGCTGAAGATCATCGGCACCTTCAAGGTCGAGGCGACGGTGCTCGACGGCTACTGCGTCGACATCTTCCAGCTGCACGTCGAGAGCCTCGAAGTCATCAAGTGACGGGCTGAGGGCGCTTTCGCGCGGCGTTCGCCGCCATGCCAGCGCCGGTTCCGGCCGCGGGCCAAAAGTCGCACGGGCCCGGCTGCCGATAGCCCGGGACGATGGTCCCATCGAGCGAACGCAAGGCGCGCGGCTGGTCGCTGACGCTGCGGCTGTCCGTGGCCCTGTCTGCCGGCGCCTTCTTCGTCGCGTTGCTGCTCGGCTTCCTCGGCGCCGATCGCGAGGACCACCACGGTGCGCTGCTCGACGCCGCCCAGGACCGCGATCTGGCCGCCTCGCTGGCGATGCGCGCGGCGCCGCTGCTGGACCGCGGCGACGTGATGCGTCTGTCGGTGCTGGCGGCCGTGGCGCGCGACCAGACCGAAGGTCGTGTGCTGGTGCTCGACCGCGGCGGTCGCGTCGTGCTGGACACGGCGCTGATGCTCGGCGACCGGCAGCTCGGCCTGCTGACCGGTGCGGCGGGTTTCCAGCGCACGAGCGCGCGTGCCGACGGCGTCGAGGTGCGCGAGTCGCTGGCGCCGGTCGAGTTCGGCGGCGAACGCATCGGCGAGGTGCGGCTGCAGCGCAACGTCGTGCCGCGACCGGTCGGTTTCGACTTCTCCTGGTTCGGCCTCGTGCTGCTGAGCTGCCTGTCGCTGGTCGCCGTCGCGGCGATCATGGGGCACCACTGGTCGGCGCGCGTGCGCAGCGCCACCGACGCGCTGATCCGGCTGTCGGCCGGCGAGGTCGGCGGCGACGCCGGCGACGTCGCGGGCGGCGAGCTGCACGACCTCGGTTCGGCGCTGCGCGAGATGGAGCGCGGCGTGCAGGACGGCCTGCAGCGGGTCAGCGAGGGCTACGTCGCGATGGCGCTGCTGGTCGTCGAAGGCATGGAGCGCGCCCGCCTGGTGCCGCCCGGCCACGGCGAACGCACCGCGTTGCTGGCCGAGCGGGTGGCCGAACGCCTGCAGCTGCTGCCGGCCGATCGCGGCGATCTGCAGCTGGCCTGCCGCCTCGTCGACCTCGGCAAGGCATGGGTGCGGGCGCCGATCCTGCAGAAGCAGGAGCCGTTGACCGAACTCGAGGCGCAGTCGCTGCGCCACCATCCGGTGCACGCGGCCGAGCAGCTCGAATGCGTGCCGGCGCTGCGGCGCGTCGCCCGCATCCTGCGCCACCAGCTGGAGCGCTACGACGGCCGGGGATCCGCCGACGGTCTGCGCGGCGACCGCATTCCGCTCGGTTCGCGCGTGCTCGCGATCGCGTCGAGCTTCGATCTGCTGACCACCTGCGCGCCCGAACTCGACTGGCAGGAGGCGCTGCAGCAGCTCGCCGCCGCTCGCGGCGAGGTCTTCGACCCGTGGCTGCTCGACCTGTTCGACGAGGAGATCCGACGCGAACCGCCGGCCGGTGGCAGCGACCGGCCGGTCATGATCGTGCCGAGCGGCAGCCTGCCGTGGCGGCTCGAGGCCGAGGCGGCGTACGACCACGACGACGACGGCAGCTTCGTCGCCGAAGACCTCGAGGTGATGCACGACGAGCGCCCGCGCGAGGACACACCGTGACGCGCGCCCGCATCGCCGCCGTGTTGTCGCTGCTGCTGACCGCCTGCGCCACGACGCCGTCCGACGCCTTCGCCGCCGCGCAGGCCGCGATGCGGCGCGACGACCTGCTCGGGGCGCTGCTCGCCTACGATGCCGTGCCGGTCTCGCACCCGCGCTACCCCGAGGCCTGTGCCGGCGCCGCCGCGGTCGAGGTGCGGCTGCGGCGCGGCCAGGAACTGCTGCTGGAGGGGCTCGTGCACCGCGCCGAACGGCAGGACGCCCAGGCGCTGCAGTATCTGCAGCAGGCGCGCGACGTGTGGCCCGGCCTGCCCGGCGTCGAGACGATGATCGCCGCGACGCGCCAGCGGCTGCAGCGCACCGGCGCCATGCCCGATCGGCGCCAGCACGTGCCGATCCGCATCCCGCTGCCCGCCGCCGACGCGGCGAAACCCACGCCGGACGACCTGACGCGGACCGGCGACACCACCGCCGGGGCCGCCGAGGCCGCGCGCGACCTGCCGCTCGAACCGGCCGACGAGTCCGTCGTGCTCGGTCTGGTGGCCGTCGAGGCGCGGCTCGGCCGCGGCGAACTCGAACTCGCGGTCGTCGACCTGCTCGAACTCGCCCGGCGCTTTCCCGACGACGTGCGCGTGCAGCGACGCCTCGCGCGCGTGCTGCACCAGCGGGCGTTGCTGCGCTACGGCCAGGGGGCGTTGACCGCGGCGCTGCTCGACTGGGAGCGCGTGCTGGCGATCGAGCCCGACAATCGGGAGGTCGCCGACCTGCTGCAGGCGGTGCGCGCCGAGGCGTCGACGCCAGCCGCACCGCGCTGATCGCGGCCGCTGGCTCGCAGGCGTTCCGCGCGGTGCGACGGCAACCGCGCGCGCGGGCCCCCGTTCAGCGGGGGAAAGGAAGCCGGGGGTGAAACTTCGGGAAAAGGGGAAGAAGGAGAGTCAAGTTTTTACGTCCGTCGCGGACAACCCCCGGCTGTGTGTCGGCTTCTTGCCGTGGCAGTCCGCGTGGGACGCCACCGACAAGCTGTATGTCAACGGTAGCTAGTCTCCGGCCCCGATCGAGTTGACCGTTGCTGTCGTGCGCGGCGCGCACCTTCCTGTGTCAAGCTGGCGAACCTGGGCCGATTCGACCGACAAGAGTAGCTCGCGCTTCGTCGGAGTCAACCAGAACGGCTGCACTCAGGTGCGGGTCGCCGGTCGCTGCAGGCGCAGCCCGTAGGGCGTGACGATGCCCGAACAGCCAGCCGGAACGAGGGTTGTCGCGGTGGCTTCCTCGATCACCACGGGTCCGGGGAAATGTGACCCGATGCTCGCGTCGCGCCGCACCACGCGCACCTCGCCGCCGATCGGGCGGCGTCGCCGGACGCCCGGGGCGCGCGCCGCGGTCGTCTGCCGCGGAATCGCCGGAAAGCCGCGCGGCGCGGTCTCGGCGCGCGCCGTGATGCGCACCACTTCGATGGCGGCGTCGGTGGTGAAGCCGTAGCGCCGCAGATGCTCGCGGGCGAAGGCGCGGCCGAGCCCGCGGGTCAGCGGCAGGCACAGGGTCGCACCCTGCCCCGCGTAGCGCGCGTGTGCTTCGACGCGGCCCCGCGCCGGACCGTCGATGTCGCCGCGCGCCGCCGCCAGCAGTCCGGCGCCGAGCCGCAGCAGACCCGCGAGCGCCTGTGGCGCGAGTCGCTCGCGCACGGCCTCGCTGCGTTCCACCGATTCGCCGGCCAGCGCCAGCCCGAGCGCCGAGAAGGCGCCGGCATGCGGTGGCAGGAAGGCCAGCGGCATGCCGAGGCGGGCCAGCAGGCCGGCCGCGTGCAGGCCGCCGGCGCCGCCGTAGGCGACCAGCGGTACCGTCGCCGGGTCGACCGCGCGTTCGGCCGTGATGACCAGGATCGCGCGCGCCATGGTCGCGTCGGCGATGTCGACGATGCCGCGCGCCGTGGCCTCGGTGCCGAGGCCGAGGCGGCGGGCGAGGCGTTCGACGGCACGCACCGCAGCGTCGACGTCGACCGGGAACGCGCCCTGCAGCAGCGTGTCGGCGCCGAGGTGGCCGAGCACCAGGTGGGCGTCGGTCACGGTCGCCTCGGATCCCCTGCCGTAGCACGCCGGCCCCGGATCGGCGCCAGCGCTCTCGGGGCCGACGCGCAGCGCCCCGCCGGCATCGACGTAGGCGATGCTGCCGCCGCCGCAGCCGACCGTGTGCACGGGCACCGACGGCAGCGCCAACGGCAGGCCGCCGATGGTGCCGTCGGCCGCCTCGGCGCCGCCGCCGACCAGGCACACGTCGGCCGAGGTGCCGCCCATGTCGAACGCGGCGACCTGGCGGGCGCCGAGGCGCCGCGCGAGCTGCGCGGCCGCCAGCACGCCGCCGGCCGGGCCCGAGAACATCGCGCGGGCCGGGAACGCCGCCGCTTCCGCGGTCGGCAGGATGCCGAGGCTGCTGCGCATCAGCCGCAGCCGGCCGGGCCCGATGCCGTGTCGCAGCTTCTCGGTGTAGCCGCCGACGACCGGCGCGATGGCGGCGTTGAGGATCGCGGCGCAGAAGCGTTCGTATTCGCCGAAGGCGGGCAGCAGCTCGGCGCTGCAGGTGATCGGCACCCCGGGCAGCGCGCGGCGCAGCGCGCGCGCGAGCCGGCGCTCGTCGCGCGGGTCGCCGGGAGAGTGCAGCAGGCCGATCGCGATCGCCGCGGGTCGCAGCCGGCGCACCGCGGCGGTCGTGCGTTCGACCTCGGCGGCGGTCAGCGCCGTGACGACGCCGTGGGCGTCGCGCCGGCAGTCGACGCCGACGCGCAGCCGGCGCGGCACCGGCGGCACCGCGCGCCGCGGTTCGAGCGCGTACAGGGCCTCGCGTTCCTGGCGGCCGATCTCGATCAGATCCTCGAAGCCGCGGTTGGTGACGAACACCGTGCGCGCGAGGTCGCCGGTCAGCACGGCGTTGAGGCCGACGGTCGTGCCGTGCACCACGTCGACGGCCTCGTCGTCGCCGTCGCGCACCGCGGCGAGGCCGGCCAGCACCGCGCGCGACGGATCGGCGGGCGTCGACGGCAGCTTGTGCACGCGCAGGCCGCGCGACGACCACCGCACGACGTCGGTGAACGTGCCGCCGGTGTCGATGCCGATGCGCGCTGCCACGGGCGGGAACGTAGCGGCCGCGGCGGTGCTTGCCACGAGACGTTGGCGATCGTGCCGGTTAGCCTTCCGCGCGATGTACGGTGCCCTTCCGGTCGCGGACGCGCTCGACGGCGTCCAGCTGCGCGTCGTGCTGTTCTTCGCGGCGGCGGCGTTCGTGCTCGGCGCGGTGCCGTTCGCGTGGCTGGTCGTGCGCGCGGGCAAGGGCGTCGACGTGCGTTCGGTCGGCAGCGGCAACGTCGGCGCGACCAATGCCAGCCGCGCCTTCGACGGCAAGGGCGCGCGGCTGGCCGCGTTCCTGGGCATCTACCTGCTCGACGCCGGCAAGGGCTGCCTGGCCGTGCTGCTGATGCAGACGGCCAGTGCGCACCTGGCGGCGGCCGTGATCGCCGCGGCGCTGGCGGTGCTCGGCCACGTGTTCACGCCGTTCCTCGGCTGGCGCGGCGGCAAGGGCGTGGCGACCGCGACCGGCGCGCTGCTGGCGCTCGACTGGCAGGTCACGCTGATCGCGATCGGCGTGTTCTGCGTCGTGCGCTTCGCCACCGGCCACGTGTTCTTCGGCAGTCTGGCGCTCGGGCTGGCGCTGCCGTTGGCGGCGATCGCGCTGCACCCCGGCACGGCCTTCGGCGAACGGCTGCCGCTGACGCTGTTGTGCCTGGCGATCGCGGCGTTCCTGGTCTGGACGCACCGCAGCAACCTCGGCAGGCACTTCGCGGCCCGCAAGGCGGCGTCGTCATGAGGGTCGCGATCCTCGGCAACGGTGGCTTCGGCACCGCGATGGCGCTGGCGCTGCAGCGCGTCGGGCACACGATCGCGTTGTGGGGGCACGACCCGGTCTACACCGCCCAGATCGCGGCCTCGCGCCAGAACCCGCGCTACCTGGAGTCGTTCGTGCTGCCGGACGCGATCCGCGTCACGCACGACGCCGCCGCCGTGCTCGATCGTGCCGACGTCGCGTTGCTCGCGGTGCCGACGCAGCACGTGCGCGGCGTGCTCGTGGCGATGGCGCCCACGATCCCGCCGACGCTGCCGATCGTGTCGTTGGCCAAGGGGCTCGAGGAGCGCACCGGCGCGCGGCCGTCCGAGGTCGCGGCCGCGGTGCTCGGCCACCCGGAGCGGGTGTTCGTGCTCGGCGGCCCGAGCCATGCCGAGGAGATCGCCCGCGACCTGCCGACCACGGTGGTGCTCGCCGGCACCGACGACGAGTCGCTGCAGCGGCTGCAGGCCCGGCTGACGACGCCGACGTTCCGCATCTATCGCAACACCGACATGCTCGGCATCGAGCTGTGCGGGGCGCTGAAGAACGTCATGGCGCTGGCGGCCGGCATCGCCGACGGCCTCGGCTACGGCGACAACGCCAAGGCCGCGATCCTGTCGCGCGGCATCGTCGAGATGATGCGGTTCGGCCAGGGGCTCGGCGCCGACC
Organism: Planctomycetota bacterium; assembly: GCA_016794035.1. Classification (GTDB taxonomy): domain Bacteria; phylum Planctomycetota; class UBA1135; order UBA1135; family UBA2386; genus JAEUHS01. The sequence goes on along the minus strand of JAEUHS010000053.1, from coordinate 41,634 downwards.
CGCGCACCTTCGCCGGGCTCGCCGGCGTCGGCGACCTCGCCGTGACGGCGTTCTCGTCGCACGGCAGGAACCGCGCGTTCGGCGAACGCATCGGCCGCGGCGAGACCCTGCAGCAGGCGCTGGCGGCGTCGGCCAAGGTCGCCGAGGGCGTCTGGACCTCGCGCGTCGTGGTCGAGCAGGCGCAACGTCGCCACGTCGACATGCCGATCGCCACCGCGGTCGCCCGCGTGCTGTTCGAGGGTCTGTCGCCGCGCGCCGCGGTGCGGGAACTGATGGAGCGCGACCCGAAGTCCGAAGCCTGACGATTGGGCGCGTGCGACGCCACCGATAGGATCGCCGCGCCACGTGGTCTTCGCCTCGTTCGTGTTCCTGTTCTGGTTCCTGCCGGTCTTCCTGGCGGGCTACTACGCGACCCCGTCGCGCTGGCGGAACCTCGTGCTGACGATCGGCAGCTTCGTGTTCTACGGCTGGTGGCGGCCGCACTACGTGCTGCTGATGCTGGTCAGCGTCGTGATCGACTACACCGCCGCCGTGCAGATGGGAGCGGGCGCGGGCGGTCGCCGCCGCAAGCTGTGGCTGCTGGCGTCGATCGTGTCGAACCTCGGGCTGCTGGCCTGGTTCAAGTACGCGAACCTGTTCGTCGGCACCTGGAACGAGCTGACGCCGTGGCCGGTGGAGTGGGAGCGGGTCCTGCTGCCGATCGGCATCTCGTTCTTCACGTTCCAGTCGATGAGCTACACCATCGACGTCTACCGCGGCAACGTGCAGCCGGTGCGGTCGCTGCTCGACCTGCTGTGCTTCGTGTCGATGTTCCCGCAGCTCGTCGCCGGCCCGGTCGTGCGCTACAGCGACGTGCAGGACCAGATCCGCGGTCGCTCGGTCGACCCGCGCATGCTGTCCGACGGCGTGTTCCTGTTCGCGATCGGGTTCGTCAAGAAGGTGCTGATCGCCGATTCCGTGGCGCCGCTGGTCAACGCGGTGTGGGCGCAGGGCGCACCGGGCCTGGCGTCGGCGTGGCTCGGCAGCGTCGCCTACTCGGTGCAGATCTACTTCGACTTCTCCGGCTACAGCGACATGGCGATCGGGCTCGGCATGCTGCTCGGCTTCCGGTTCCCCAGCAACTTCCTGTCGCCGTACCGCGCCCACAGCGTGACCGAGATCTGGCGTCGCTGGCACGTCAGCCTGTCGACGTGGCTGCGCGACTACCTCTACGTGCCGCTCGGCGGCAACCGCAAGGGCGAGCTGCGCGCGCAGACGAACGTGATGATCACGATGCTGCTCGGCGGCCTGTGGCACGGCGCCGCCTGGAACTACCTGCTCTGGGGCGGCATCCACGGCACCTTCCTGGTGCTGGAGCGGCGCCACAAGGGCGCGCTCTACGGCGCGCTGCCGCGCCCGCTGCAGGTGCTGCTGACGTTCGTGATCTGGACCGTCGCGATCATGATCTTCCACTGCGAGACCGGCGCGGACCTCGCGAAGATGGTCGGCGGCATCGTCGGCCTGGGCGGCGTCGGCACGGTGCCGCAGCTCGGCGACCGTGCGCCGTTCGCCTATGGCGCGCTGCTGGTGGGCCTGTTCGTCGCGTTCGCGGTGCCGCGCAGCGAGCTGCTGGTCGCGCGCTTCCATCCGCTGGTGATGCTCGGCAGCTTCGCCGTGTTCCTGCTGGCGGTCTGCCAGCTGCTCAGCAGCGACTTCGTGCCGTTCATCTACTTCCAGTTCTGATGTCCGAACCGACCGAACCACGCCCGCAGACGTCCGGCCAATGGGCGGTGCGCTGGCACGGCATCGTGCTGGCGGCGGCGCTGGTGGGCAGCGTGCCGCTGTTCCACCTGGTCTGGCACGGCGTGCTCGGCCGCGAGCAGCCGCCGATCCGCTCGCGCGGCCAGACGCCGGCGCCGGCGCTGTCCTGGGACGCGGCCAGGGACGGCAGCTGGATGCTGGCCGAGGAGAAGCACCTGCGCGAGCAGTCGCCGATCGTCTGGTGGCTGCGCAGCAGCTGGAACGAACTGCGCTACCGGCTCGACGTGCCGCACAGCGACGAGGTGCACTTCGGCCGCGGCGACTGGCTGTTCCTGGCGCCGACGGTCGCGCCCGATCGGGCCGGCTTCGAGGCCGCGACGGCCAACCGGCGCCGCTTCCTCGGCGAGGTGCGGGATCGGGTGCGCGCCGCCGGCGCCGAGCTGTTCGTGATGGTCGTGCCCGACAAGGCGCGCGTCTACCCGGAGTTCGCGTTCGCCGACGGGCGCATGCCGGCCGCCAAGGCGCCGATCTACGGCATGCTGCTGGCGGACCTGGCGGCGCTCGACATTGCCACCGTCGACCTCGCGGCGGCGATGGCGGCGGCGCGTTCGGCCGCGCCCGACCAGGAGCTGTACTTCCGGCGCGACACGCACTGGCGGCCGATGGGCGCGCTGACCGCCGGCCGCGCCGCAGCGGCGGCGATCGAGGCCGGGCCGCTGGGGGCGCGCCTGTCACCGCGCCGCAACCTGGTGCTCGCCGGCAGCGAGAGCGTGCGGCTGATCGGCGACCTCAGCGCGATGCTGGGCATCGGCACGGTCGAGGCGCCGGATCAGCCCGGCCGGCGCACGGTGCCGATGAGCTTCCTCGCCGAACGCCTCGCCGAGACGCGCGACTACTACGGCGTGTCGCTGCTCGAAGACGGCCGCCTGCTGCCGATGGGCGGCACGGACGCGGACGCGGAGGTGCTGGTGATGGGCACCAGCTTCAGCGAGGAGAACGGCATGAAGGCGCTCGCGCTGTCGCTCGGTCGTCCCGTGCGGCTGATCTTCGTCTACGGTGCCGACGGGCTCGGGCCGGTGCGCGCGGGCATGCGGGAGATGGCCACGGGCACGCGCGCGAAGGTCGTCGTCTGGGAGCTCGTCGAACGCGGCTTCCTCGAAGCCGGCTGGCGCGATCCGCGGCTGTAGTGGCCCGAGGTGGCCTCGCCGCGGCGGCTCTGGCACGATGCCGGCGATGTTCCGAACCATCGTCGCGTGCACGTTCGCCGTCGTTCCGCTGTTCGCCCAGGACGTCGCCCAGAAGGCGCGGCCGCTGCAGCCGATCGACATGTTCCGGCTCGACTTCCGCATGGTCATGGGAGCCGAGGAACCGCAGGGGTGGCTCGACGCGGAGCGCTATCTGGTGTTCGACGCCGGCCCGAAGGCGCTGCCGGGCCAGGGGCAGCCGCAATGGAGCGCGGTCGAGGCGTCGAGCGGCAGGCGCGCGCCGTACGTCGACCACGCCGCGCTGCAGCAGGCTCTGCGCGCGGCGTTGCCGGCCGCGGCCGATCTCGACGCGGCGCTCGGCGACGCCGACCGGTGGACCTGGAGCAGGGACCACGCGCACTTCGTCGTCGACGTCGGCGCCGACCTGTTCGCCGCCGGGCTCGACGGCGCGGCCGTGCGGCTGACGAACACGCCGGACGTCGAGGAGGTCGGCGTGTCGTTCTCCGCCGACGGTACCTGGGTCGCGTTCATCGCCGAACACAACCTGCACGTCGTGCCGACCGCCGGTGGCGCGGTGCGCGACCTGACGACCGAGGGCAACGACGACCTGTTCTTCGGCCGCCTCGACTGGGTCTACCAGGAGGAGCTGTACGGCCGCGGCAACTTCCAGGGCTACTGGTGGTCGCCGGACGGCGCGCGCCTCGCGCTGCTGCGGCTGGACGAATCGCCGGTGCAGGAGTTCGTGCTGGTCGGCGACCACCCGGCGCGGCCGCCGGTGGAGAAGACCAACTATCCGAAGACGGGCGAGGCGAACCCCAACGTCGACCTCGGCGTCGTCGACCTCGACCAGGGCAACGAGACGCGCTGGTTCGATCTGTCGCGCTACCCGATCGAGGACCGCCTGATCGTGCGCGTGACCTGGGCGCCGGACGGCAAGGAGGTGCTGTTCCAGGTGCAGAACCGCGAGCAGACCTGGCTCGACATGCTGGCCGGTGACGCGGTGACCGGCGGCGTGCGCAAGGTGTTCCGCGAGGACAGCGACTGCTGGGTCGAGGCGGGGCCGGAGCCCGAATGGCTGGCCGGCGGCGACGAGTTCCTGTGGCTCAGCGAGCGCGACGGCTTCCGCCACGTCTACCGGTACGCGCGCAGCGGCGAACTGCGCGGGCGGCTGACCGCGGGCGAGTGGCAGGTGAAGAAGGTCGTCGCCGTCGACGACGCCACCGGCACGCTGTTCTTCACCGCCGACAAGGACTCGCCGCTGCAGACGCACCTCTACCGCGTGCCGCTGACCGGCGGCGAACCGCAGCGCATCACCGAGGGGCGCGGCACGCACGACGTGTCGATGGCGCCCGGCGGCAAGACGTTCGTGACGACGTGGAGCGACGCGGACACGCCGCCGTGCGTGTCGCTGCGCGACCTGCAGGGCGCCGAGCTGCGCGCGATCGCCGTGTCGAAGCCGCAGATGCTCCTGCCGTACGGCCTCGCCGAGCCCGAGTTCCTGCAGGTGACGACGCGCGACGGCTTCCCGATGGAGGCGATGCTGCTGAAGCCACGCGACTTCGAGGCCGGCAAGCGCTACCCGGTCGTACAGTTCACCTACTCGGGCCCGCACACGCCGCGCGTGCGCGACGAGTGGGGCGGCCGCGACTACCTGTGGCATCAGCTGCTGGTGCAGCGCGGCTACGTGGTGTTCGTCTGCGACAACCGCTCGGCGAGCGGCAAGGGCCGCAAGTACGCGAAGGCGTGCTGGCGGCAGCTCGGCCAGAGCGAGCTGCAGGACCTCGAGGACGGCGTCGACTGGCTGGTCGCGCAGGGCATCGCCGACCCGGCGCGCATCGCGATCTGGGGCTGGAGCTACGGCGGCTACCAGACGCTCTACAACCTGACGCACAGCACCAGGTGGCAGGTCGGCGTCGCCGTCAACGCGGTCACCGACTGGCGCAACTACGACACCATCTACACCGAGCGCTACGGCGGCCTGCCGAGCACCAACGCCGAGGGCTACGACAAGGGCAGCGTCGTCGCGGCGGCCGGCAACCTGCACGGTCACCTGATGCTGATCGCCGCGGCGATGGACGACAACGTGCACATGCAGAACAGCCTGCAGTTCCTGCACGCGCTGCAGGCGGCCGGCAAGGACTGCGACTTCATGGTCTACCCGCGCGTGCGGCACGGCATCGAGGACCTGCAGCAGCAGCTGCACCTGTTCGGGCGCTTCCTGCGGTTCCTGCAGGAGAAGCTGTAGTTGGCGATCGCGTTCGCCGGCCCGCTGTCGCGTTTCTTCGCGGCCGACGCCGCCGAGGCGGCGCGGCTGCGCGCCGGCGTCGAGCTGTGGCGCGACCATCTGCGCGCGTCGGTGGCGGACAAGCTCGGCGAACAGCTGGTCTGGGACGAAGGCGCCGACGTCGCCGCCACCGCGGACCTCGGCGAGGCCGGTTGGCTGGCGCTGCGGCTGTTCGCGTTCTACGCCGAGCGGACGGAGCTGGAGTTGCCGGACACCGTGCCGGCGCTGCTGGAGCTCGACCGCGAGTGGCGCGCCGCGCACGACGGCAAGTTCGCGACCAGCAAGTACGGTCACCTGCTGGCCTGCCGCGCTTGGTTGCCGGGTGATTTCCCGGTGACGCTGCGCGCGCCGATGCCCGACGGCGCGGCCGCCGAGATCGGCTCGCTGGCGGTCCTGCACGACCAGCTGCGCTGGCTCAACGACCGCACGTTCGCCGCCGAGGCCGAGACGATCGCGGGCTGGCGCGATCTGCCGGCGCCGACCGGTGGCGAGCTGCTGGCCGCGGCGCGGCGCGGCTATGGGGCGCTGCACGCGGTCTGCGCGGCGGCGCGCGCGGCGAAGCTGCCGCTGGTCGTGCGGGAAGCCTGAGCGGCTACTTCAGCGCCGCGTACACCCGGTGCACGTCGTCGTGCTCGTCGAGCCGTTCGAGGAACGCCTCGACCTTGGCGCGGTCGTCGGGCGGCAGTTCGACCAGGTCCTTGGCGACGTAGCCCAGCTCCGCCGACGCCACGTTCCAGCCCGCTTCCTTCAGCGCGTTGGCGACCTCGTACATGTCGGTGCGGTCGGTGAAGAACCGGCCGCCGCTGTGCCCTTCGGGGGTGCTCTCGAGCGGCTGCACGTCCTGCGCGCCGGCCTCGATCGCGGCCTCCTCGAGGTCCTTGCCGGCCGTCTCGTGGGTCGCCTCGACGATGCCGCGGTGGTCGAACAGGAACATCACCTTGCTGCCGAACTGGGCGTCGCGGAACAGCGAGCGGATGTCGGGCGCGGTGCGGTTGCGGTTCTCGGTCATGCACTCGACGACCACCGGCACGTTGTGCGGGCCCATGCCCTCGTAGGTCACCAGCTCGTAGTTGACCGCGTCGGCGCCCTGGCCGGAGGCCTTGTTGATCGCGCGGGTGATCACGTCGTTGGAGACCGACTGCTTGCGCGCGGCCTCGACGGCCAGCGCGAGGCGCGGGTTCATCGCCGGGTCCGGGGTGCCGGACTTGGCGGCGACCATGATCTCGCGGACCAGCTTGGACGTGATCTGGGCCCGCCGGTTGGCGGTCACCTCCTTCTTGCTGTGCAGCCACTGGCGGCCCATCGGATGCTCTCTGCGGTTCGGTGTCGGTGCGGCGGGGGAGCCGGCAGGATCGCCGGCCGGGGCCGCGCGGGCAAGGGTCGGGGCATGCGGGTTGCGAAGCGCGCGGCCCGCCGCGGCCGGACGACCTGCGAACGAGACACGATTGCCCGGGCTTTCGCGGGTGCCTGCTGCGACGGCCGTGGGTAGCTTTCCGATCCCCTCTCGTCCTCTCCCGCCAGGAGTCCCGCGTGACCGACAGCAGCACCTCGCCCGTGCCGAAGGGCCATCCGCCCGGCCTCTACATGATGTTCTTCGCCGAGCTGTGGGAGCGCTTCTGCTACTACGGCATGCGCGCGCTGCTGGCGCTGTACGTGGTGCAGCAGTTCCACAAGCCGCAGGACCAGGCGTCGTTGTCGTACGGCGCCTTCACGGCGCTGGTCTACGCGACCGGCATCTTCGGTGGCTACATCGCCGACCGGGTGATGGGCTACCGCCGCTCGATCCTGCTCGGCGGCCTGGTGATGGCGGCCGGCGAGTTCGCACTGTTGATCCCGAACGAGACCGCGTTCCTGTTCGGGCTGGCGGGCATCGTGGTCGGCAACGGCCTGTTCAAGCCGAACATCTCGACGCTGGTCGGCAAGATGTACGAACCCGGCGATCCGCGCCGCGACTCGGGCTTCACGATCTTCTACATGGGCATCAACGTCGGCGCGCTGATCGCGCCGCTGCTCTGCGTGGCGGTGTCGTACTGGATGGGCACGCCGGCGGTCGGTCCCGATGGTTCGCCGCTGCTGGAGAACGGCGTCGCGGTGATCGACCCCGAGTATCGCTGGGGCTTCGGCATGGCCGGCGCCGGCATGCTGCTCGGCATCGGCACGTTCCTCGCCGGCGGCAAGCTGCTGCACGGCAAGGGCGGCGCGCCGGAGGGGCGCGAGGGCATGGGCTGGACCCTGGTCACCGCGCTCGGCTGCCTCGCGCTCACGCCGCTGGTCTACCTGCTGCTCGCCAACAAGGAGGTCGCGGGCACCCTGCTGCTGACCCTGTCCGGCCTGATCATCGTGTTCCTGATCTACTCGGGCGTCAAGCTCGGCACCGTGGTGCTGCAGCGCATCAGCGCGCTGATCATCCTGCTGTTCGTCAACGCGCTGTTCTGGGCCTGCTTCGAACAGGCCGGCAACTCGCTGAACTTCTTCGCGCAGGACCACGTCGGCAAGAAGGGGCTGTTCGAGTTCGAGTACTTCCAGTCGGTGAACCCGGTCTACATCATCCTGCTGGCGCCGGTGTTCGCCTGGTTGTGGGTCTGGCTCGCGCGCACGAACCGCAACCCGTCGATCCCGACCAAGTTCGGCCTCGGCCTCGTGCAGGTCGGCCTCGGCTTCGGCGTGTGCCTGCTGGCGATCCAGAGCTTCGAGTCGAAGAGCATGGGCATGTTCGCCTCGCTGTTCCTCGTCTACCTGTTCCACACGACCGGGGAGCTGTGCATCTCGCCGGTGGGGCTGTCGATGGTGACCAAGCTGGCGCCGGCGCACATGACCGGCATGGTCATGGGGGCGTGGTTCCTGTCGATCTCGATGGGCAACTACGTCGCCGGGCTGTTCTCCGCGCTGGCCGGCGAGTCGGCGCCCGAGGGTGCCGGTGCACCGCTGTCGGGCTACGTGGGCGCCTACACCCCGATCCTCTACATGTCGGTCGGCGCCGGCCTGCTGCTGCTGATCCTCAGCAAGCCGATCAACAAGCTGATGCACGGCGTCAAGTAGCACGGTCGCCGCCGGCACCGCGCGGCCGTCGCCCGACGGCCGCGTCCGTTTCCCCGTCGCACTGCCATGTTCAAGCACCACCCGCGCGGCCTCGCGCCCCTGTTCTTCATCGAGATGTGGGAGCGCCTCAGCTTCTACGTCATCGGCGGCATCCTGCTGCTGTACGCGCTCGACACCGAGCGCGGCGGACTCGGGCTGCCGAACCTGACCGCGAACGACATCGTCGGCACCTACCTCGCGTTCGTCTACGCTACGCCGTTCCTCGGCGGCCTGATCGCCGACCGCTACCTCGGTTTCCGGCGCTCGGTGCTGATCGGCGGCCTGTGCATGGCGGCGGGCCTGTTCTCGCTCGGCACGCGCGGCGAGACGTTCTTCGTGCTCGGCCTCGTGCTGGTCTGCATCGGCAACGGCTTCTTCAAGCCCAACATCTCGGCGATGGTCGGCAACCTGTACGAACGCGGCGACCCGCGCCGCGACGCCGGCTTCAACCTGTTCTACATGGGCATCAACATCGGTGCCTTCGCGGCCTTCTTCTCGTCGGCGTGGGTGCGCGACCAGTTCGGCTGGTTCTGGGCGTTCCGCATGGCCGGCTGCGGGCTTCTGATCGGCGTGCTGCTGCTGCTGGTGTTCTGGCGGCTGCTCGCCAAAGCGGACAAGCCGTCGCAGAAGCGCGACGACGACATCCCGATCTCGACGATCCTGCTGACCATCCTGGTGCCGGCGCTGGTGGTCGGCTTCGTCGGCTGGTGGGTGGCGACGACCTGGTTCCCGGACTCGCCGGTGACGCCGCCGATGTGCGGCTTCCTGGCCGGCATGCTGCCGCTGATCGTGTTCTTCCTGCGGCTGCCGGCGAAGACCGAGCCGCAGGAGCGCGCCGGGCTGCTGGCCCTGCTGCCGATCTTCGTCGCCGGCGGCACGTTCTTCATGATCCTGCACCTGAACACCACCGCGCTGACGCAGTGGGCCAACCAGGACACCGACCGGCACAGCGCCAGCGTGTTCGACCTGGCGCCGTGGAACACGACCCAGGACGCCCTGCCGAGCTACTTCCGCAACGCCGCCGCCGACGTGCCCAGGCCGAGCAAGGACACGCTGGTCGTCGTCGACGAGGCGACGGCGCTGAAGTTCGGCACGTCGCGTCTCGACGTCGCCGCCGTCGCCGCGGTGCGTCAGCAGCACCCCGACGTCGCGGCCGTGTCGACCAGCGGCGAGGTCGCCGGCGCCACGCCTTCGACCGATCCGGAGATCGCGCGTCGCGCCGCGAACGTCTACCCCGACGGCGCCGTGACGGTGCAGCAGGGCCGCGATTCGCACGGCGTGCCGACGATCGCCGTCGACGTCGCCGAGGGCAGCAAGGCGGCGGGGCGGGTCGCGTTCACGCGGCAGATCGCCGGCGCGGCCGTGCCGGTGCTGCTGGTCAGCCAGGCGACGTTCGACGACGTCTATCGCCTCGCCGACGCGACGACGCCGACCCTGCCGCCGGGCGACTACCTGCGCGTCACCAGCGCCGAGCTGTTCCAGGCCGCGAACGCCGGCTGCGTGATCCTGTTCACGCCGCTGCTGGTCTGGTTCTGGGGCTTCCTGCGGCGGCGCAGCCGCGACGTCAGCACCGCCGACAAGATCTACTACGGCCTGTTGCTGACGATGGTGTCGATGCTGGTGATGGCGCTGGCCGGCTGGCTGACCGAGGGCGGCACGCTGAAGGTCTCGGCGCTGTGGCTGCTGACGGCCTACGCGATCGTCACCGTCGGCGAGCTGTGCCTGTCGCCGATGGGGCTGTCGCTGGTCACCAAGCTCAGCCCGAAGCGCTTCGTCGGCCTGATGATGGGCGGCTGGTTCTGCGCCACGGCGTTCGGCAACAAGCTGTCGGGCTTCTTCGGCGGCATCCAGGCGCTGATGTCGCCGACGACGTTCTTCCTGGTGCTGGCCGCGACCGTGGCCGTGGTGGCATTGGCGATTCGCGCCATCCTGCCCTGGCTCGACCGCACGATCCGGCAGTACGGCGCCTGAGCCGGGCCCCCCTTCGCACCCCGACCCCCTCGCCGCGGCCCCGGCGGCGGGGCACGATGCCCACCCGCATGTCCCGCCTGTCGCTGCAGACCGTCGTCGACCGCCTCGAACAGGTGGCGCCGGGCGACATCACGGTGCCGCGCATCGCCGAGCTGCTGGCCGATGGCGAACTCGACGAGGCGACGCTGCGGCCGTTCATCGGCGCGCTGCCGCACAAGTACGCGCGGCGCTGCGTGCACCGCAGCAGATACTTCGACGTCATGGTGCTGACCTGGGCGCCGGGGCAGTACACGCCGGTGCACAACCACGCCGGCAACTGCGGCTGGGTGCGGCTGGTGCGCGGCCAGATCGCCGAGCAGACGTTCCGGCTGGTGCCCGGCGCCGCGGTGCCCGATGCGGCGATCGCCGGCAGCGTGCACGGTCGCACGGGCTGCGTCGGCCTCGAGGCGACGGGTGCCGGCGTGATCGACGCGATCGGCGCGGTCGCCACCGCCGACCGCGTGCGGGCGATCCATCGCCTCGGCAACCCGGCGGCCGCGGGCGGTGACGTGACGGTGACGTTGCACGTCTACTCGCTGCCGCACGATCGCTGCCTGATGTTCGACGTCGACGCGCGCACCTGCGAGCCGCGCCACCTCGCGTTCGATCCGCCGCCCGTCTGATCGCGCCGCCCGGCACCGCGGGCTGGCTATAGTGCGGCGAGCCATGGAGGACTCCCGCGCCGGTGAGGTGACGCTGCTGCTGCGAAGGGTCGCGGACGGCGACACCGACGCGCGTGCGCGCCTGGCCGAGCTCGTCTACCACGAACTGCGCGGCATGGCGGCGCGGCAGCTGCGCGGCCTGCAGGGCGCGACCCTGCAGCCGACGGCGCTGGTGCACGAGGCGTGGCTGAAGATCGCCGGTCGCCATGACTTCGACAACCGCGGCCACTTCCTCGGCGTCGCCGGCAAGGCGATGCGCAGCGTGCTGGTCGACCACGTGCGGGCCCGCAAGGCGCAGAAGCGCGACGGCGGCGAACGCCGCGAACTGGACGACGCGATCGCGTTCCTCGAGGCCGGCGAGGTCGACCTGCTGGACCTCGACCTGGCGCTGGCGGAACTCGAAACCGACGATCCGCTGCTGGTCGGCCTGGTCGAAATGCGTTTCTTCGGTGGCATGACCAACGCCGAGATCGCGGCGGTGCAGGGCTGTTCGGAGTCGACGGTCGAACGCGGCTGGCGCGCGGCCCGGGCGTGGCTGCGGCAGCGTCTCGACGGCGGGGAGGCGTCGTGAGCTGGTCGCAGGTCCGGCGGGAGTTCGAACGGTTGTGCGACCTGCCACCGGCGGCGGTGGCGGCGCGGCTGGCGGCGCTCGCGGCGACGGACCGCGGGCTGGCGCAGCAGGTCCGGGAGCTGCTGGCGCAGGACGCGGCCGCGCCGCAGTTCCTCGAACGCGGCCCCCAGCCGCTGCCCGGCGCTCGTTCGGTGACGTTCGCGGCGGCGGGCGCGCGCCTGGGTCGCTACGAGCTGGTGCGACCGCTCGGCAGCGGCGGCATGGGCGCGGTGTGGGAGGCGCGGCAGGCGGAGCCGCAGCGGCGGGTCGCGATCAAGCTGGTCGTGCGCGGCGGCCGCAGCGAGGCCGAACGCTGGCGCTTCCGGCACGAGGTGCAGGTGCTGGCGCAGCTGCGCCACCCGGCGATCGCGACCCTGTTCGAGGCCGGCGAGGACGAGGTCGGCGACAGCCTCGTGTCGTGGTTCGCGATGGAACTGGTCGACGGCGGCACCGACCTGCTGAGCTGGGCGCGGCGGCACGGACTGTCGCGCGAGGCGCGGCTGGCGCTGTTCGAGCAGCTCGGCGAGGCGGTCGACCACGGCCATCGGCACGGCGTGCTGCACCGCGACCTCAAGCCGGGCAACGTTCTGGTCGACCGCGACGGCCGGCTGCAGCTGATCGACTTCGGCGTCGCGCGCGCGTTCGGGCCCGACGCCGACACCGACGGCGCGACGCCCACCGTCGCCGGCGAGATCGTCGGCACGCTGCAGTACATGGCGCCCGAGCAGCTGCGTGGCGACAGCGCGGCGATCGGCACCGCGGCCGACGTCTACGCGCTCGGCGTGATCCTCTACCAGCTGCTGTGCGACCGTGCGCCGTACGACCTCGGCGGCGTGCCGTTCGCGCGCATCGCCGCGATCGTGCTCGAACAGGAGCCGCGGCCGCCGCGCGCCGTCGTGCCGGACCTGCCCGCCGACCTCGGCTGGATCGTCCTGCACGCGCTGCAGAAGGACCCGGCGCGGCGCTACCAGACCGCGCGCGCGCTGCTCGACGACCTGCGCCGCTGGCGCGCGCACGAGCCGGTGTCGGCGCGCGTGCCCAGCGTCGGCTACCGGCTCGCCAAGGCCATGCGACGGCACCGCATCGGCGCGTTCGTCGGCGCCGCGGTCGTCACCGGTCTCGCCGTCGGCGGCTACGGCCTGTGGCGCGGCGCCGAGACCGCGCGCGCCCGCGAACGCGTCGCCGTGCGCGCCAACGAGGTCAGCCGCGAGGCGCTGCGCGTCGTCACCGACCTGTTCGAGGGCATCGAGGACACCGAGGCGAGCCGCGACCTGACCGTGCACGAACTGCTCGTGAGCGCGGTGTTGGACGAAGGTGCGACGACGGATCCGGCCGTCGAACAGGCGCTGCGCGAGCTGCGCGGACGCACGTTCGCGCGGTTGCGCCGCTACCCCGAGGCGCGCGCCGAACTCGAGCGCGCCTGGCTGCTGCAGGGCCTGCCGGGCGGCGGACCGCTGCAGGCGACGGATCCGGTCCTGGTGCGGGAGCACGGGCACGTGCTGGCCGCCGACCTCGGCGAGGTGCTCGTGCACACCGGCGAACGTGAACGCGGCGCGGCGATGCTGCGCGACGCCGTCGCGGCGACGGCGGTCGGCGCCAGCGACGCGACGCGCCGCAAGATCGTCACCACGTGGTGCAAGTCGCTCGCCGAGCAGAACGCCGCCACGGAGCTGCTGACGGCGGCCGCCGAACTGCGCCAGCTGGCCGCGCGCACCGACAACGAGGCCTCGGCGATGCTCGCCGAGCAGCGCACCGCGCAGGCCGCGATCGTGCTGGGCCAGCACGATCTGGCGATCGCCGCCTCCGAGCGCGTGTGGCAGCTCGCGCGCGGGCGCTTCGGCGACGCGCACAAGGTCACCTGCAGCATGCTGCAGGTGCACGTCATGGCGCTGCAGCTCGCGGGGCAGCTGGACCGCGCGGAGGCGCTGTATCCCGGCCTGATCACGATGACGCGCGCGGTGTTCGGCGAGGGCAGCACGAGCCTGCTGAAGGTGCTGAACAACCGCGTGCACCTGCTGCACGTGCAGGGACGTTCGCAGGCGGCGATCGACGGCCTGCGGCAGATCGTGGCGGCCTACGAGGCTCGCGGCGGCAAGATGACCCCGGAGCGGGTCACCGCGATCCACAACCTCGGCCAGGTCCTTTGCCTCGACAACCGGTTCGCCGAGGCCGAACCGTACCTGCGGCGCGCCGCCGAGGCGTCGCAGGACGCGTTCGCTGCCGAGGACCCGGACGGCATCTCGATGCGCTTCCACCTCGGCGCGTGCCTCGCCTGGCAGCGGCGCTGGAGCGAGGCCGAGCCGATGCTGCTCGCCGAGTACGAGCGGCTCGCCGCGGCGCTGCCGGCCGGCCACGCCGACGTCACCAACGCGCGCAACACGATCGCCGACGGCTATCGCGTCAACGGCCACCCCGAGCAGGCCGCCGCCTGGCGCGTCGAGTAATCGCCGCGGGTGCCGTCGTCAGCCGCTGCCGGAGCCGCGTGCCTTCTTGGGGGGCGGTGCGAGCGGGTCGTGGCCGAGGCGTCGCCGCAGCGCCTCGCGCAGCAGCCACTCGATCTGGCCGTTGATGCTGCGCATGTCCTGCTCGGCCCACCGCCGCAGCTCGTCGAACAGCGGCGGTGGCAGGCGCAGCAGGAAGCCCTTCTTCTCGTCGGCCACGGCTACCCGTAGAGCGTGCCCGCGTTGACGACCGGCTGCGTGCCGCGCTCGGAGCACAGCACCACCAGCAGGTTGCTGACCATCTGCGCCTTGCGCTCGTTGTCGAGTTCGACCACCGAGCCCCGCTCGAGGTGCTCGATCGCCATCTGCACCATGCTGGTGGCGCCTTCGACGATGCGCGTGCGCGCGTCGATGATCGCCTCGGCCTGCTGCCGCTGCAGCATCGCGCTGGCGATCTCGGGGGCATAGGCCAGGTGGCTGAGCCGCGCCTCGAGCACCTCGATGCCGGCCCGCTGCAGCCGCTGCTCGAGCTCCTGCTGCAGTTCGGTGTTGATCGCGTCGCTGCTGCCGCGCAGCGAGGTCTCGTTGTCGTGCGGCGTGTCGTACGGGTGCGTCGACGCGAGATGGCGCACCGCCGACTCGGTCTGCACCTCGACGTACGACTCGTAGTCCTCGACGTCGAACGCGGCCTGCGCGGTCTCGCGCACGCGCCAGACCACGACGGCGCCGATCTCGATCGGGTTGCCGCGCAGGTCGTTGACCTTCAGGTGTTCGCTGTTGAAGTTGTGCGCGCGCAGGCTGACCGCGCGCCGCACCGAGAACGGGTTGACCCAGAAGAAGCCGGCCTGGCGCAGCGTGCCGCGGTAGGTGCCGAACAGCACCACGACCTTGGACTGGTTGGGGTTGACCAGCGTCAGGCCGACCAGCACCAGGATGCCGACCGGGATGCCGACCAGGGTCAGCAGCAGCACGATGCCGAGCAGCAGCATCGGGATGCCGGGCAGGGGGTTGGGGTAGGGGATCTCGCGCGAGGGGGTGTTCATGGTGGGCGTGGCGTGGCTATCGGTATGATATCATGACGATAGCCCAAGGTGCACGGCCGTCGCCCCCGCCTGTCGCCGGATCGCGCGCGTTTCCCGGTCCGGCAGTGCCGGGTCAGGGGTCGCGGTGCTCGCCGCGGAACGGCAGCGCGCCGAGGAACCGCCGGCCGTAGGCCTTGGTGCGCACGCGCGGGTCCATGACCACGACCTTGCCGCGGTCCTGGCTGCTGCGCACCAGTCGGCCGAAGCCCTGGCGGAAGCGCAGCACCGCCTCGGGCAGCGAGTGTTCGGCGAACGGGTCCTGGCCGCGCGCGCGCATCGCCTCGAGGCGCGCCTGGGTCAGCGGATGGCCGGGGCTCTGGAACGGCAGCCGCGTGACGACCAGCAGCGTCAGCGCAGGGCCGCGCAGGTCGATGCCCTCCCACAGGCTGTCGGTGCCGAGCAGCACCGAGGTCGGCTGCTCGCGCTTGCGTTCGAGCAGCCGCGCCAGCGGGCCGTCGCCCTGCACCAGCAGCTCGATGCCCGCGTCGGCCAGCGGCGCGCGCAGCGCGACCGCGAGGCCGCGCACGAACTCCCACGACGTGCACAGCACGAGGCCGCGGCCGCCGTTCGCGAGCAGGTGACGCAGCGTGCGTTCGGCGACCTCATGGCGGAACGCAGCGGCCTGCTGGCTCGGATCGGGCATCGCGTCCTCGAGCACCAGCTCGACCATGCGGTCGTAGTCGAACGGCGAACCCAGCCGCACGGTGTCGGCGTCGTCGAGGCCGAGCCGCCGCCGCAGCCAGGTGAAGTCGTCGTCGGCGCCGGTCGCGAGCGTCGCGCTGGTCAGGATCGCGGTGGCACCGCCGGACCACAGGTGCCGGCGCAGCGTCTCGCTGACGTCGAGCGGCGCGCCGCACAACGCGGCGCCGTGCCGCGTCGGTTCGACCCAGCGCACCAGCGGCGTCGCCGCTTCCGGGTTGTGGATGCACAACGAACGCAGCGCCGCGCACAGCGCGTCGAGGCCGTTGGCGCGCGCCTGCAATTCCATGCGCGCGTCGACCTGCTCGACGCGCACGGCGGCGCTCGCCAGCTCGGTGCTCAGCGCGCGCAGCACCGGCGTCAGCGGTTCCTCGAGCGTGCGGTCCTTCAGCGCGGCGCCGTCGCGCGCGCCGCCGGCGCGCAGCTCCTCCGCGATGGTGGCGAAGAACGCGTCGTTGTGCTGCCGTGCTTCCTCCCACAGCAGGCGGGCGACCGGTGTGCCGTGCCGCGACAGCAGGCTGCGTTCGCTGCGGCGCGCGTGCAGTCGCCGCAGGTGCCAGCCCACCGTGCCCGGGCCGACGCGCAGACCGAGGCTCTCCGTCGCGGTGCGCTCGAGGTGATGAGCCTCGTCGAAGATCACCACGCGGTGGGGCGGCAGGTACGACGCGCCGGCGATGCGCAGCGCCAGGTCGGCGAAGTAGAGCGCGTGGTTGACCACCAGCACCTGCGCCGTCTGCATGCGACGCTTCGCGCGCTGCCAGTGGCAGTGGTCGTAGTGCTTGCAGGCGCGCTGCAGACAGTTGCCGTGTTCGGCCTGGACCTCCTCCCACACCTCCGTGTCCGGCTGGAAGTCGAGGTCCTGGCGCGTGCCCTCGCGCGTCACGAGCGACCAGTCGACGATGCGCCGCAGCTGGTCGTGCCGCCCCGGATCCTCGAACAGGTGCTGCTCGCGTTCCGCGAGGTGCATGCGCCGCAGGCAGAGGTAGTTGTTGCGGCCGAGCGCCGTCACCGACGACCACTCGAACGGCAGCACCGCGTGCAGGAAGGGCAGATCCTTCTGCTCGAGCTGCTCCTGCAGCGCGATCGTGCGCGTCGACACGACGATCGGACCTTCGCCCTGGTGCTGGTCGGCGTGCACGACCGCCGGCAGCAGGTAGGCGAACGACTTGCCGGTGCCGGTGCCGGCCTCGGCGATCAGGTGGCGCCGCTGCTGCAGCGCGCGTTCGATCGCGTGCGCCAGTTCGACCTGCTGGGGCCGCGGCTCGAACTCGGGCAGGCGCCGGGCGATCGGCCCGTCGGGTCCCAGCAGTGCGCGCACGCTCGCGTCCGCGTCCTGCGTCACGTGACGCCGTTCTCGGACAGGGCGTCCTTCGATCGCGTCGATTCCGGCAGGAAGTCCTGCGGCAGCAGCACACGGCTCTGGTTCGGCTGCTGCCGGTCGTGCAGCACCGGCAGCGGTTCGACGCCGACCAGCGGGTCCTGCGCGAGCAGCCGCGCGCCGAGCTCGCCGTGCACGCGCACCCAGTGGCGGCCGCGGCGCGCGATCGCGCGATGGTCGCGGAACCGGTAGTCGACGCGCAGCATCTGCGGCAGCACCAGCGGCACCGGTTCGACCGCCGTGACGTAGCCGACCGAGACGTCGCCGTGCACCAGCACGTGGCGCAGCTGGAACGCGCCCGCGAGCCAGCCGAGCAGCAGCAGCGCGCCCGGCGTGACGACGCCCAGGAACCACGACTGCGGGTGCAGGTAGGCACGGTCCATCAGGAGCACGCCGCCGCGGATGCGATTGATGTTGGCTTCGCGTCGCAGCACGTCGACCTCGACGCTGCCGCCGACGCCCGGCGCCTCACCGGCGACGAACGAGTCGCCGGTCAGGTGGAGATCGTGGCCGCCGGTGTGCCAGTGGAACTCGTAGCGCACGTTGCGCCAGGTGCGGCCGCCGTCCTGGAACGGTTCGCCGACCTGCTGCACCGTGCCGGTGACCGACTCGCACGGGCCGCGGTCGAGGCGCGCGGTGTCGGAGAACTTGCCGCCGATCTGCAGGAACATCAGCCACGCCACCAGCGTGCCGAGCACGCACATGGCGCCGCCGATCGTCAGCAGCGGCCAGCGATGCGCCAGCAGCGGCCGCAGGCGGATCCGCCGCGGCGCCGGTGGGATGCTGCGCACTTCGTGCATCATGCGACCGGCATCAGAGCGTTTCGGGGGGTGCGCGTCGAGTCGCGGGCGGGACGAGCGGCAGTTGCGCGGGCCCGGGGCGGCCCTTGCGCCGTCACGCGCTGGCGCGCCCGTGCTCTCCCAACAGCCAGGCCCGGAACGCCTGCAGCGCCGCGGTCTCCGCGCGTCGCTCGGGCACGGCCAGCCAGTAGGACTTGCCGCTCGGCCCGCGCGTGCCGGCGAACGCCTCGACGATCCGGCCGGCCGCCAGCTCGTCGTCGGCGACGAACGTCGGCAACACCGCGACGCCGAGCCCGGCGATCGCGGCCTGCAGCACCATCGTGTGGTGCTCGAAGCGCGGCCCGCGGCGGCCGTCGACGCCGGCGACCTGCCTGGCCGCGAGCCAGTCGTCCCAGGCGTGCGGTCGGGTCGAGATCTGCAGCAGCGTCGCCCCGCGCAGGTCGCCCGGCGTCTTCAGCTTCTGCTGCTTCTGGTAGCCGGCGCTGCAGACGACGACGACTTCCTCGTCCATCAACCGTTCGAGCCGGGTGCCCGGCCAGTGGCCCTCGCCGTAGTGGATCGCCGCGTCGAGGTCCTCGGTGGCGAAGTCGAACGCCTGCAGCTTCGTCGTGAACTGCACCTGCACCTCCGGATGCTGCTCGGCGAACGAAGGGAAGCGTGGGATCAGCCACCGGGTGCCGTAGGTCGGCAGGATCGCCAGGTGCAGTGTGCCGCCGCCGCGGCGCAGGGTGCGCAGTTCGAGGGCGGCGCCCTCGAGTCGGTCGAATGCGGCGCGCACGTGCTGCAGGTAGTGCTGGCCGGCCGGCGACAGGTGGATGCGCTGGCGTTCGCGGCGGAACAGCTCGATGCCGAGGTGCTCTTCGAGCGCCTGGATCTGGCGGCTGATCGCCCCCTGGGTCAGGTGCAACTCGCGGGCGGCGCGGGTGATGCTGCCGTGGAATGCGGCGGACTCGAACGCCTGCAGCGCCGCGGTGGTTGGGAGGGATCGGGTCACTTCATGAGGCATCGTAATCAACTCATGCGAACATGTCGTGGGCCCTGTCGGATGCCGATGTCGAAGCAGTGCTACCATCCAGCCTGTTGCAGCCGTTTCCTCGGCTGGAACGATCCCGTGACGCCGAATGCCTGGGACTCCACCAGGACCGCAAGCCATGCAGAATCTTCATGAGACGACCCTGTGGGCCCTGCTCGAGCAGACCGTCGGCGCGGTGCGCACCGGGCGCCTGTTCGAGGCGCTCGAGGTGCATGCGAGCCTGCTGCTGCGCGCGTCGCAGCGCGTGAGCCGCGGCGAGCTGGCGCAGGCCCTGAACATGCTGCTGTTCGAGGACGTGACGCGCCGTGTGCCGATGGCGGCCGCCTACGTCGGCGACTCGGTGCGCAGCCACCGCAAGCTGGTGTTCGATCACGGCGCGCTGCGCACGGTCGCGACGCCCTGCGGCGCGCTGCCGGCCGGCGAGCGCGCGTTCCGGCGTTTCCTCGAGCCGCTCGGCTTTCAGTGCCGCGGCGTCTACCCGCTCGAACGCCTGGGCATGACCGGCCGCGCCTACACCCACCAGGACCTGCCGACCGCGATCGCGCAGTTCTTCGTCAGCGAGCTGCACCCCGAGCGTTTCAGCCCCGAGTTCCAGCTCGCGGTGCAGCGCGTCGTCGGCGGGTCGAGCGATCCGCTGCCCGAGTGGGCGGCGCCGCTGCTGGCGACGCTCTCGTGCGACGGCGCGCTGTCGTTCGCCGATGCCGTGCGGCTGCTGCCGAGCCTGCACGCCTGCTTCGACCGCCAGCACCGCGAGCCGAGCTGGGCCGACTACGAGCTGCTGCGCAACGAGAGCAAGGAGATGGCCTGGATCGCCACCGAGGGCAACGCCTTCAACCACGCCACCGACCGCGTCGCCGACGTCGCCGCGGTCGCCGACGAGCAGCGCCGCCGCGGCCGCCCGGTCAAGCCCGAGGTCGAGGTGTCGCAGAGCGGCCGCGTGCGCCAGACCGCGTTCTACGCGGCGATGGTGGAGCGCCTGTTCGTCGGCGCCGACGGCTCGCTGCGCACCGAGGTCGTGCCGGGCTCGTTCCACGAGTTCATCACGCGCGCCGAGGAGGCGCCCGGCGTGCTCGACCTGCGCTTCGACAGCGGCAACGCGACCGCGATCTTCCAGATGACGGCGAAGGCGTAGCCGGCGGTAGACTGCGCGCCGATGAGCGACGCCCTGGTCGAGGAACTGCGCCGAGCGCTCGGCGAGCGCGGCGTGCTGGTCAGCCCCGCGGATCGCGTGCGCTTCGAGACCGGCTGGCGCTACGGCAAGGGCGTCGCGCGCTGCGTCGCGCGGCCGGCATCGACGGCCGAGGTCGCCGCGACCCTGCAGCTCGCCGCCAGGCACGGCGCGCGCGTGGTCGCCCAGGGCGCGAACTCGGGCCTGGTCGCCGCGTCGACGCCCGACCTGAGCGGCACGATGCTGGTGCTGAGCCTCGAACGGCTCAATCAGACCATCGACCTCGACCCGCACGGCCGCACGGTGCTGGTCGACGGCGGTGTGCTGCTGAGCCAGCTCAACGAGGCGCTGGCGCCGCACGGCTTCTGGTTCCCGGTCGACCTCGGCGCCGATCCGCAGATCGGCGGCATGGTGGCGACCAACACCGGCGGCACGCGGCTGCTGAAGTACGGTGACGTGCGCCACAACCTGCTCGGCGTCGAGGTGGTGCTCGGCGACGGCCGCGTGCTGTCGCTGCTGAACACGCTGCGCAAGAACAACACCGGCCTCGACGCCAAGCAGCTGTTCGTCGGCACCACCGGCGTGTTCGGGGTCGTCACGCGTGCCGTGCTGCAGGTCGCGCCGGTGCCGAAGCAGCGCGCGGTGGCGCTGGTCGCCTGCGACGGTGGCGACGCCGTGCTCGATCTGCTGCGCGCGGTCGAGGCCGAACTCGGCGACGTGCTCAGCGCGTTCGAGGTGATGAGTGCCAACGCGCTGGGCCCGGTGTTCGCGCACCAGCCGAACCTGCGCCGCCCGTTCGCGGAGCTGCCGCCGTACAGCGTGCTGGTCGAACTGTCGTCGACCCTGCCGCCGGCGACGCTGCACCTCGAGAACGCGTTGGAGGCATGCCTCGGTGCGCATCTCGAACGCGCCGGCGAGCACGTGCTCGACGTGCTGGTCGGCAAGGGCGAGGAGTTCTGGCAGATGCGGCATCACATCAGCGAGAGCCTGCGCAGCGAGGGCAAGATGCTGGCGTTCGACGTCAGCGTGCCGCGCTCGCGCTTGCCGGCGTTCACGGCCGCGGTGGGGAAGTTGCTGGCCGAGGACCACCCGCAGGTGCGGCTGTGCGACTACGGCCACTGGGGCGATGGCGGCACGCACCTGAACCTGCTGTGGCGCGAGACGGACGTCGCCGACTCGGCAGCACTGGTGCGCGAACTGCAGTCGCGCATCTACGACCTCGCCGTGCGCGACTTCGCCGGCAGCTACTCGGCCGAGCACGGCGTCGGCCCGCACAACCAGGCGTTCTACGATCGCTACACGGATGCACAGGTGAAGGCGCTGTGTGGCGTGCTGGGGCAGTTCTGCGATCCGGCGGGGCGGTTGGGCACGGTGCGGCTGCGCGGGCAGTAGTCGCCAACGGTCGAGTGCCGGCGGCGCGCGAGTCAAGGGTGGCGACGCACGTCGGCATGCAGGCGCGCGTGCCTGTTCGGCCCGATCTTGACGACGGCGGGCGCTACCGGCTGTGGCGGCGCCACGTCGCCGGCGGCATGCCGAACTCGCGCTTGAACGCGCGGTTGAACGCGGCCTCCGACTCGTAGCCGACCTGGTCGGCGATGCGCACGATGGCTTCGTTGCCCTCGCGCAGCTCGCGAGCGGCCAGTGCCAGCCGCCAGCGCGTCAGGTACTGCATCGGCGGTTCGCCGATCAGCTGCGAGAAACGCTCCGCCAACGCCGACCGCGACATGCCCACCTCCTGGCCCAACTCGTCGACGGTCCACGCCCGGCCCGGGTCGCCGTGCAACAGGCGCAGCGCGCGGCTCACGTGCGGGTCGCGCAGGCCGGCGAGCCAGCTGCGCTGGTCGTCTGGCATCGACTCGAGGTGGCAGCGGATCGCCTCGACGAACAGCAGTTCCGCCAGCTTGGCGAGCACCGCGTCCGTGCCGACGCGCGGCGAACGTGACTCTGCCGCCGCACGCTGGATCGTGATGACGATCCAGGCCGCACCGTCGTTGTCGCCGAGTGGCACGCGCAGCATGCGCGGCAGCGCGCCGAGCAGCGGCCGGCACAGCCGGCTGTCACAGGCGAGGTAGCCGCAGACGAACTTGGTCCGCGTGCCGCCGCCGCCGTGCACGATGCGCGCCAGGCCACCTTGTGGCGAAGGCTGCGCGAGTTTCTCGGCCGGCACCGGCGAGCGCGACAGGTCGCTGCCGAGCAGATGGCCATCGCCGTGCGGGAACATCAGCAGATCGCCGGCGACGAGGTCGACGATGCTGCCCTCGTCGGGCAACCGCGCGCGGCAGGAGCCCTCGACCAGCAGGTGGTAGATCGCGACATGCTCCGCACTCGGCAGGATGTGGCGTACGTCCTCCTTGCCGGGTGCCGAGTCGATGCACC
The DNA here is from genome assembly GCA_016794035.1 of Planctomycetota bacterium. Classification (GTDB taxonomy): domain Bacteria; phylum Planctomycetota; class UBA1135; order UBA1135; family UBA2386; genus JAEUHS01. Next base: position 19,068 of record JAEUHS010000053.1, on the reverse strand, counting down.
ACGGCGCAGTGAACTCGGCGTCGAGGAACAGGCCGCTCTCGAGCCGCAACGCCCTGAGCACCTCGGAGAACGCGTCCATGGCGGAACGATCAAGCGCGGCGGCGTTTCGATCAACTGCGGGCGCCGATTGCGGCGTCGGGCGCAAGAGACGCGGAGCCGCGGTCAATTCGGCCAGTGTGCCCCCAACTAGCGTGGTGCTCCGAATCGACCGCAGGGCCCGAGGCATCCACGTCGGATGTCGCGGCTGCCCGGCGCGGTTCGCAGAACCCGAATGGAGACAGTCATGCACACCGCAATTCTTCGCAAAGACACCGACCGCACCGACCGACGCTACGCCCGCTGCATCGAGGCCAGCAAGCGCATCCGCTGGGAGATCGACCGCGACGTGATCCGCGGCCGCGATCTCGACTTCCAGAAGACGTTCCTGCCCGAGGGCCTGTCGCGGGTGCGCGACCTGCCGTTCCTCGGCACGGACGAGCGGCGCCTGTTCAGCCAGGTCCAGGGCCGCACCTACGCCAACATGTTCGGGCTGGTCGAGCGCTTCATCGGTGCCAAGATCCTGGAGGTGAGCCGCGACCATTGGCTCGGCGACCAGACCGCGCTCGAGGCGCTGGTGCGGTTCACCGACGAGGAGCTGAAGCACCAGGAGATGTTCCGCCGCCTCGAGGTGCTGGCCGCCGCGGGCATGCCAGCCGGCTACGCGTTCGCGCCGCAGCCGAACGAGGTCGCCGGCGTGGTGCTTGGCAAGGCGACCTGGGCCGTGCTCGGGCTGACCTGCGCGATCGAACTGCTGACGCTCGTGCACTACCGCGAGAGCATCGAGCCCGACACCGAGTTGTCCGAGCTTTGGCAGGATGTGTTCCAGTTCCATTGGCGCGAAGAGTCGCAGCACGCGATCCTCGACGAACTGGAGTGGGTGCGCGAGGACGCCAAGCTGTCGCGCGCCGAGCGCGACGCTGGCATCGGTGACCTGATCGAACTGGTCGGTGCCGTCGACGGCATCCTGCAGGCGCAGGCGAAGGCCGATGCCGACTACTTCGTCGGGATCGCCGGTCGCCAGCGTACCGAGACCGAGATCGCCGCGGTGCACGCGACGTTCCTGCGCGCCTACCGGTGGCAGTACATCGGCTCCGGCGTCAGCGATGCGCGCTTCCAGAAGGTGCTCGGCGGCATGATCGACGGCGTGCAGATGGCGCGCATCCAGGCCGCCCTGGGGCCGATCCTGGCGTGACGCCCTGCGTCCGCAACCACGCCTGCGGCCCTACCACGCCGGCGCCGGCTCGCCGCGCCGGCAGGCCAGAAGCCGCCGCTGCAGCAGCCGCTGCTCCGGCTCCGAGCTCGGCATCGCCGCGGCGCGCGCCAGTTCCCGCGCCGCGGCCGCGTGATCGCCGTTCGCCCAGTGCAGGTGCGCGGTCGTCGCGGCCAGCAGGAAGTAGTCCTGCAGCGTGCGGTCCTGCTGCAGCGGCTGCAGCGCGGCGAGCCCCGCGGCCGGGCCGTCGAGCTTGGCGAGCGCGACCGCGCGGTTGAGCTGCACGATCGGGGACGGCGCCAGGGCCATCAGCCGGTCGTACTCCTGCACGATGCGGCGCCAGTCCGTCTGCGCGTACTCCTTCGCCGCCGCGTGCAGCGACGCGATCGCGGCTTCGCAGTGGTAGGCGGTCAGCACGTCGCCGCCGATCGACCTGGCGAAGTGGTGGAACCCGGCCTGCAGCCAGCGCTGGTCCCAGCGCGAACGGTCCTGCTCGGCCAGGGTCAGCAGGTCGCCGGCCGCGTCGACGCGCGCCGGCACGCGCGCGCCGAGCAGCAGCATCAGCGCCATCAGCGCGTGCACGGCCGGTGTGCGGCTGGCCGGCAGCTCGAGCAGCAGCGAGCCCAGTCGCACCGCCTCGTCGATCAGTTCCTTCTGCACCAGCAGAGAACCGGCGTGCGCGCGGTAGCCCTCGTTGAACAGCAGGTAGACGACCTGCAGCACCAGCTCGACGCGCTGCGGCAACTGCTCGGCCGGCGGCATCTCGAACACGATCTCGGCCTCCTGCAGCCGCGCCTTGGCCCGCACCAGCCGCTGCGCGATCGTCGCGTCCTTCTGCAGCAGCGCGCGCGCGATCGCCGGCACGCCGAAGCCGCACACGGTCTTCAGGATCAGCGGCACGCGCGCGTCGACGGGCACTGCCGGATGGCTGCACAGGAACAGCAGGCGCAGCGTGTCGTCGGCGATCTCGGCCGGCTCGGCGGGTTCGTGGCGCGCGCGTTCGCGTTCGGCCCACAGCTGCAGCTCGCCCTCGACTTTGTCGGCCAGCTTCTGGCGCCGCAGGCGGTCGATCGCGAGGTTGCGCGCGACGCGGAACACCCACGCCTCGGGGTTGTCGGGCACGCCTTCGGCCGGCCAGGACCGCAACGCGCGCAGCATCGCGTCCTGCACCACGTCCTCGCACAGGTCGAGACGCCCGGGGCCCAGCGCGCGGCAGAGCCCGGCGACCATGCGGCCGTAGCGGTGGCGGAACAGGTCGTCGACGAGGTGCGCCGACACGCCGGCTACCGCTCGGGGCCGCCCAGGAAGTCGAGCTCGCGCACCTCGATGCTGCCGAACTGCAGGTTCGGGTGGCCGTCGCAGAGTCTGACCGCGTGGTCGTAGCTGTCGGCCTGCAGCAGGTACACGCCGCCGACGACCTCCTTGGTCTCGACGTACGGGCCATCCTTGACCTCGACCTTGCCCTTGGCCTTCGGCCAGATCACGCGGCCGCCTTCGTCGGTGAGCTTGTGGCCCATCTCGAGGCGTCCTTCCTTGGCCATGCGCTCGCCCCAGGCGGCGTACTCGCCCAGGATGCGGGCGAAGTCTTCGGGCGTGAACTGGCTGTAGTCGGCCTGGGTGTCGCCGCGCAGGATCAGCAGGAACTTCGGCATGTCGTCCTCTCTCGGGGTTGCGCCGGGATCGCCGGCTGGTTGCAGAGCAGACGAACGACCCGCGGCGCTCGCGACGGCGAGTTGCAGAAAATGTGGCGGCGAACGGGTCCGCACATGCGGAGCTTCGCCTTGGCGGCGCCGCCGCCGCCGGGCTAGCATCCGCTGGCCACGTCGCTCTGCGTTCGCTGCCAATGAAAGGTGACAGCCCGTCCTCCCCTCTCGACCTCCTCGTCGTCGGCGCCGGCCCCGCCGGCACTGCGGCGGCGTGGCGCGCGACCGAACTCGGCATGTCGGTGCAGGTCATCGACCGCGAGTCGGTGCTCAGCATCCTGCGCGACTGGGCCGAGCACACGCCCAAGCCCAAGCTGGTCGACGCCGACTACGGCGAGTGCGCCGACCTGCCGTTCCCGCAGGGCGGGGCGCTGGTGTCGCAGTTCGCGTTCCAGGACCAGACCTCGTCCGCCGACCTCTACGCGAAGTGGCTGCAGGTCTACGACGACAACAAGGTGCCGTACCGCAACGGCGTCGAGCTCGGCAGCTGCGAACGGCAGCCCGACGGCATGTTGGTCGCCGAGTGCATCGAGCTGCAGAACCAGGCGAAGAACAAGGTCTACACCCGCAACGTGCTGCTCGCGCTCGGCAGCGGTTCGGCGGCCAAGGTGCGGCTGATGGGCGACGGCCGCGGCATCCGCTACAAGCTCGGCAACGTGGCCGACTACGTCGGGGCACCGGCCTGCGTGATCGGCGGCGGCATGTCGGCGGCCGAGGCCGTGGTGACGATCGCGGCCGCGAAGAGCGAGGCGAAGGACAACAGCGACGTGTTCTGGTGCTACCGCGGCCGCAGCATGCCGAAGGTCGCGCAGGGCAAGGCGCTGGCGGCGCGCTTCTACGAGTCGTGGATGCAGGGCAACATCCGCTACCTGCCGCTCAGCGAGCCGCTGGCGGTGTTCAAGGACGACGCCGGCAAGGAGTTCGTCGCCGTCAAGACGCGCCGCGTCGAGCAGCAGGGCCAGCCGCCCGAGCTGGTCTGCGCCGAGTTCGAGAAGACCAGGGTGCTGGCGTTCATCGGCGCCGAGCGCCCCGTCGAGCTGCTGAAGTCGATGGGCATCCACGAGTTCGCCGCGGCCGACGCGCCGGCGAAGAAGCGCCTCGCCGTCTCGGCGCTGCGCGAGACGCAGGTCGGCGGCATCTTCCTCGGCGGCAGCGTGCTCGACCCGGCGTTCATCGAGACCAGCGACTTCCGCGACGAGGCGCTGCAGTCGACCGTCAAGGAGCACCCGGGCTGCTTCAAGACCGCGATCATCGACGGCGTGCGTGCCGCCGAGACGATCCACCAGCGCATGAAGCGCGGCGCCAGCGACGAGGCGATCCGCGAGCAGCTGGTCAAACAGAACCAGACGATGATGGCGCCGCCCGCGCGGACCTCGGTCGCGGTGCCGCGCGCGGAGCCCGAGGCGGCGCTGGAGCCGGCGACCGGCGCGATGTTCGTGCAGATCGGCCCCGGCGAGAGTCCGACCAAGACCGAGCACTTCTTCACCATCGGCGACACCGTGGTCGGCCGCACCGCGGGGCGGGTCGTCATCGGCGGCGATGCGCTGCTGCTGGACCAGCACGCGTCGTTCCGCGTCGACGCCGAGGAGTGCTACGTCACCAACCAGCCGTACGGCGGCGAGTGCTACGTGCGCTTCAACTCCGAACGCACGGTGCCGCCGGGCACGATCGTCGTCGCCGGCCGGCAGCGGCTGCGCATCGACCTCGTCAACGGCAAGGTCACGCTGTCGCGGCTCGACAGCAAGGGCAGCGTCACCAGGTCGATCCCGGTGACGCGCGAGGAGCGCGCGCTCGGCCGCGACGACCTCGACCCGCGCGACTTCGCGATGTCGCGTTCGCACTTCGCGCTCAGCGAGGTCGGCGCGGTGGCGCGCCTGCGCGACCAGAGCCGCAACGGCACGTTCCTCGAGCTGCGCGGCACCCTGCGCCTCAACGAAGGCGACGAGGTGTGGATGGGCGAGCAGCGGTTCCGCTTCGTCAGCATGCGCAGCGACGTGGTCGTCGGCAGCAGCACCGCCAGCGTGCAGAAGCCGGGCCCCGAGCAGACCATGGTCGCGATCCGCCGCCCGTCGACCGCGGTCGCGATCCCGAAGGAGGCGCCGGCGGTGCCGAAGGCGCCGGCGGGCGAGCCCTCGATCGCGTTGCCCGACGGCACCGTGATCCCGGCCGGCACCGACCGGCCGATGCTGAGCTTCCTGGCCGAGAACGGCGCCGCGACCGACGATTCCGGCAGCCTCGGCGGCAAGACCCAGACCCTGTGGGAGTGCTGGGATCAGGGCGATCCGTGCGACACCGGCGGCAGCTGCGGCAAGTGCGTGGTGACGATCCTCGACGGCATGGCCAACCTCAACGAGGCCAGCTCGCGCGAGAAGAACACCATCAAGAAGTCGAACAAGAAGCTCGGTGGCCGGCTCGACGAGAGCAAGTGCCGCCTCGCCTGTCAGTCGATGGTCAACGGCCCGGTCAAGATCCAGCCGAGCGGCAAGACGGACGGGTGACGCGCGGCGGCGTTCGCGCCGCGCCGCCTAGCGCCAGTGGAACTGGCGCTGCAGGTGGCATTCGCGGCACGTCGGCAGCGACTCGTCCGGCACCGGCACCGCGTCGATCGTCTTCGCCGCCGCGGTCGCGCGTTCGTCGTGGCAGTGCGCGCAGGTCAGCGGCCGGCCGGCGAGGTCGTCACCGCTGTGGCCCGGCGACAGATGCGAGAATCCGTTCGCGCTCGGCCAGCTGCGCGTCGGCGCGGCCGGCACCACGCGGCCGGCGACCATCGCGCCGGCGGGCAGGCGCGCGCTGACGAGGAACGAGTTCGAGCGTCCGGGCACCGACGGATGGCACTGCCGGCAGGCCCCGCCGCCGACGTGATCGTGGCCGCCGTGGCACTGCGTGCAGTCGGCGACGCCGGCCTTGACGACCGGCACCGCCTGCAGGTCGTCGCCGCCGGTCGGCGCGGCGAACGTGTGGCAGGCGAAGCAGCCGTCGGCGAGCGCGCTGCCGGCCGCGCCGAACGCCGCGCTGCCGACGTGCGCGGCGTGCGGGAAGTCGGCGGCGACGCGGCGGCGGTCGGCGGCGAACGCGACCGGCGTCGGCTGCAGCACGACCTCGCGGTCGCCGTCGGCGTGGCAGGTGCGACAGGCAGCCTGCGCGGCGGCGTCGGTCGGCCACGCATAGCCGCCCTCGCCCGCGGGCCGCAGCGCGAGCGCCTGCTTGCGGTCGCCGTGGCAGGACAGGCAGCCGCCGCGGTCGTCCGTGCTGACCGCGCCGGCGGCGCCGGGCGCGGGCCGCAGCGCCGCCATGGCGAGGTGCAGCGCGTGCCGGAACGGCCGCGCCGGTCGCGGCGCGCCGGGCACGATCGCGCCGCGCAGGTGGCACTCGCCGCAGCCGCGACCACCGGCATGGGCCGCGAATTCGGCCTCGTGCAGGCGCCGGCCGGCGACGTAGCGCGCGCGTTCGGCGGCGTGCTGGTCGACGCTCGCCAGCGGGCGTTCGAGCGTGCGCAGCTCGGGGCCGAACGCGGTCGCGCCGTCGCGTTCGTGCCCGGCATGGCACTGCCGGCAGCCCCTGCCGCCGTCGTCGGTGCCGTGCCACGTCACCGGCCAGCGATGGTCCTTGGCGCGCCAGCGCACCCGATCGGCCTCGGCGACGTTCGCCAGGGGTGGCGCGTCGGGCACGTGGCAGCTGGCGCAGGTCGCGAACGGCACCGCGGCGAAGTCGCGGCGATCGGGATCGTCGGGCGCGCCGCGGGCGCGCGCCGCGCGCACGTCGGCGTCGAGGCCGTGGCAGATCGTGCACGGCATGCCGGCGCCCAGGTGCGCGTCGTGCGGGAACGTGTGGGTCGCGAACGGGCGCTGCCGGGTGCCGGCCCGCGGCGGCGGCACCTTCGCCAGCAGCGCGGCGCGATCGACCGCGGCGCCGGCGACCGCGTGGCAGCCCGCACAATCGCCGATGCGTGCCCTGCCCACGGGCTGCAGCCAGTCGTCGCCCTGGTGGTCGCGGTGGCAGGTGGTGCAGAACGCCTCGTCGACCTCGACGCCGGGCAGCGATGCCAGCTTGCCGTCGCCGAGCCACGGATGGCGCCAGGTCGCCTCGGCCGCGAGGTCGCCGTGGCACTGCATGCACTTGTCCGCGGTCGGTCCGTGGCCGGGCACGTGGCAGGCGTTGCAGCCCTGCTCGGCGGCGATGCGCGCCGCGGCGTGCGGGTCGTCGTCGCGCGCGGCGCTCTGCTGCACCAACGCGTGCGCCGGCAGCAGCGGGCCGGCGTCGGCCAGCGGTTGCCACACCGCGGCCAGCAGGATCGCACCCAGCAGCAGCACCAGCGCCGCGACCGCGGCGACGCGGTTGGCGAGCCGCAACGCGGGGAAACGGCCGAAGTCGACCTCGGCGCGCACCATCGCGTCGGGGTCGTTGTCGAACACGCCCTTGCCGGGCTTCTGCCACCAGAACGCGTGGCGCTGCAGGTCGAGCACGAGCCGCGCGGCGTTGCCCTTGCCGTCGATGCGCACGACCAGGCGCGTGACGCCGAGCACGATCTCGCTGCCGGTGGTCAGTTCGGTCGCCGCCAGCGCGCGCTTGCCGTCGATCCAGGTGCCGGTCACCGAGCCGAGGTCGCGCACCGTGAACGCGCCGTCCCAGGCGATGCGGCAGTGGCGGTCGGCGGCGACCGGATCGTCGAGCACGACGTCGCAGCCGGTGCGCGTGCCGACGACCAGTTCGTGCTCGCTCGTGCCGATGGCGGCGCCGTTCTGTTCGACGGTGATGCGCGCGCCGTTGCTCATGCCCGGTCGCTCCCGCGGGCGAACAGGCTCTGCGGCTGGCGCCGCGTGATCGCCGTCGTCGGGCAGTTGTAGACGCAGGCCTCGAACGGCAGCCCGGCGCACAGGTCGCACTTCACGGTCTTGCCGTTGACCGGGTTCAGCTTGCCGCCGGCACCGACGGTGCGCGGCTTGCCGTCCGGGTCGGCGGGGGCCACGGCCGGAGCCGGCGCGGCGCCGAACAGCCGACCGATCAGCGGCAGCGTCTGCAGGAAGGTCGGCGGCGGCGGCGCCGGCGGTGCGGGTTCGACCAGGCGGATCACGCCGTAGGGGCAGCCGTCGATGCAGCCGGCACAGCCGACGCAGTTGTCGTACTCGAAGCGGATGCGACCCTGCGGATCGCGCCGGATCGCCGCGTAGTCGCACGACAACATGCACTGCGGCACCTCGCAGTGGTAGCAGGCGGTGACCAGCACCTCGTCGGTGACGACCGCGGTGCCGACCTTGCTGAGCCGCGGCACGTGGTCGTCGTGCACCGCGACGCACGACTCGACGCACATGTTGCAGCGCACGCACTTGCCGCGGTCGATCACCAGCGCACGGCCGCCCTTGACCGACTCGCGCTCGACCATCACGTGCAGTTCGTCGAGCAGGCTGCGGGTGCCGATGTCCTGGGCGCCGCCGTGCAGCGCGGCGTCGACGTCGTCGCTGCCGACCAGGCGGTTGGCGGCGCGTACCAGGCCAGAGTGCGCCGGTGCCGACAGCTTGTTCCACTGCGCGCGCTCGATCTTCACCAGCGCCGTGCGCGTGATCGCCTGGAACGTCGCCGGCCAGGTCGCGCCCTCGGCCGTGATCGCGTGCTCGCCGAACGTCGCGTTGCCCTTGTAGAACGCCAGCACGCGAGCCGTCGGACCGTCGCCGGCCCGACACGCGATCGCGCCGGCGCGCACGAGGAACACCGCGTCGGCGCGGTCGCCGGCCCTGGCGACGACGTCGTCCTCGTCGACGGTCAGCAGTTCGGCGCCGAGCTGCAGCGTCGCCACGGCCTCGTCGTCGAGGTCCTTGCACAACGACGAGGCGCGCAGGTGCAGGCCGAGCTGGTCGAGGTAGCCGGCGTCGATGCGCTGCTTGAACTCGTCGTCCTCGTTGTAGAGCTGCGTCAACAGCCGCGCCTCGAGCGCCGCGAGGCGCGTCGCCTGCACGGCGCGGAACGTCGCCAGCGCCGGATGGTGGCTGTGCGCGCTGACCTCGCCGAACCACTCGCCGGGCCCGTACTTCTTGTGCGTGTGCGGACTCCGGCGCGGCCGCGCCTGCACCGCCTCGACCCTGCCCTGCAGCACGACGAACAGCTCGGTCGCCAGGTCGCCCTGCACGACGATCGCCGCGCCGGCCTCGACGTCGACGAAGCGCACGAAGCCCTCGCGACGCGCGACGCCGGGCGCCCACGCGAACGTGCCGTCGGTGATCGCCGCCTCCTTGCGCACGCCTTCGAGCAGGCGCTCGTCGACGTCGGCGAACAGCGGGGTCGCGAGCAGTTCGTCGACTCGGGTGGTGGACTGGGGCATGGGCGACGGGACGAAGCGGTCAGTAGTACCAGATGGCGAGCACGTGGATGCAGACCAGCGCCAGCAAGAGGATCGAGCCCGGCACGTGCACCAGCCGCCAGATCCGCAGCGCCTCGCGCAGCACCGACAGGCGCCGCGCCTCCTGCCGCACGAGCTCCTGCTGGCCGGTCAGTGTCGCCAGGTCGCGCCGCAGCTTCTGGGCGGTCGTCTCGTCGGCGTCGCGGATCGCCGCGGCCACCGCCTGCACCTTGCGGGGGTAGTACTGCTGCAGCGCCCAGGTCTTCTCGACCGACAGCTCGCGCTCGGCGCGCGTCAGCCAGGTCGGGCCGAACGTCCACAGCGCGGCGCCGACCAGGCCGGTGCCGATCACCGCGTAGCTGAGCACGTTCAGCAGCAGCCCCATCGTCGATGCCGTGCGCAGGCCGCCGTGGAACCAGACCAGCAGCGCGGCGGCGATGCCGAGCCAGATGTGCGCCTGCAGCCAGACCGCGAGCCGGCCCAGCGGCTCGCGCGGCCCGACGACCAGCCGCGACAGCCCGACCGCGGCCGGATGCGGTTCGATCGCCACCGCGAGCACGCGCTGCACGCCGAAGCGGCGCAGGATGCGCTGCGCCTCGCGCCGGATCGCGACCTTGCCGGCGATCTCCTGCCGGACGATGCGGTTCTGCAGTTCGGTCAGCGCCGACTGCGCCTGCTCGAGCGCCGGCAGCTTCGCCCGCCACGCGAACTCCGGGCTCAGCCGCAGCCGGTGCGCCGCGCGGCGCACGGCGTAGAGCGCCAGCGCGACGTAGGCGAGCACCGCCAGCCAGCCCGACGTCAGCAGCAGCGCGGCGTTGCCGTGGTCGCGGCTGCCGAACGGCGTGCCGTTGGCGAACTGCCAGCCGAGGAACAGGGCGACGACCGCGAGGGTGACGAAGGCGACCCGGGAGCGGTAGAGACCGAGGTTCATCGCGGCGCGGTGTTCATGGCCGCGGGGGCTGGCGCTTCGTGCGCCGCAGCCGCGTCAGCAGGTTGCGCAGGAAATCGAACGCGCTGCGCTGGCCGCGCGCGGTCGCGATCGCGGTCGCCCATTCCGCGGGCGTCAGGGCCGTGTCCATCAGCAGCACCTCGGCGATCGACTGGCTGGTGTCGGCGCGGGCGATGCGCGTGGCCTCGCGCGCCGCCTCGGCCGTGAGCCGCCCGGCCTGCACCAGCAGCCTGGTGGCGCGCTCCTCGAGCCGCCGTTCGGCCGCCTGCTGGCCCGGCTCGTTGCAGAGGAAGATCGCCCGCACGACGCCGAGGCCCAGCAGCGAATGCCGCGCGATCGGCTGCGAGTTGCCGCGCAGCTGCGCGCCGTCGACGAACGTGCCGTTGGTGCTGCCGCGGTCGCGCAGTGTCCAGGTGGTGCCGTCGAACGTGATCTCGGCGTGCAGTTCGGAGACCGACTCGTTCGGCAGCAGCACGTCGGTCGACTCCGCGCGGCCGAGCGCGTTGCGCGCCTTCATCAGCCGGATACGGCGCTTCATGCCGTCGCACTTGACGAACACGCGCGGCAGCGCCTCGTGCACGCGCCCCTCGATGTCGACGCCGGCCGGCTTCGACGGCTCGATCCGGCCGAGTTCGGCCTCGATGTCGGCCGGCGGGATCGCCACCGTGCTCGGTCGCACCATGCCCGGCGGCGGGGCCGCAGGCGGTTTCGGCGCGGCGGGGCGCGGCGGCTGCGGGGGCGGCGGCGGCTGCGGTGCGGCGCGCGGCGGCGCCGGTGGCCGCGGCGGCGGTTGTGGCCGCGGCGGCGGTTGTGGCGGCGGCGGCGGCTGCGGGCGGCTGTGCGACGTCGAACTCTGGCCGGGCCGGTAGGCGGGACCGCCCTTGAACTGGATCGTCTGGTCCGGCACCGCGTCGTCGCTCGGCGCGGCACCGGGGCGAGGTGCCGACATGGTGCGCAACGGCGACGCGCCGCCGCCGGTCTGCTCTGCCGGCGGCACCGTCGACGGCGGCGGCTCGTCGGGCGTCGGCGGGGTCGCCTGGCCGGGTAGCGGCATCCGCCCGATCGGGCCGCGCGCCACCATCGTCATCTCGGGGCCGGCGGTGCCCGGCAGCGGCGCGGTGCCGGTGGCCTCCGAGCTGTGCACCACGAACGTCGTGCGACCGACCCGGATCGTGGTGCCGACGAACAGCGGTCGCCGCATGCCCGCTTCGACCACGTTGTCGTCGACGAAGGTCTGGTTGGTCGTGCCGAGCGCTTCCAGCGAGAGACCGCCGTCCTCGACGTCGATGCGGAACTGCTCGCGGCCGACCTCCTCGTCGTCGATCGTCAGGTCGGCGCGCCGTGAGCGGCCGACGACCAGGGCGCGGTCGAGGGGGATGGTGCTCGGCGGTTTGCCGAGCGGCTTCACGATCAACTCGAGGCGCGGCATGCGGGCTCCAGACGCGCGATGCTATGGCTTCGGCCGGTGCGAGCCAAGCGCGCGCTGCAGCGAGGGATCGGGCAGGGGCTGCGACGCCGCCCACACCCAGGCCACCCCGGTGAAGTGCAGCAGCAGCCGCGGCAGCGTCGCCCGCAGATGCTGGTCGAGGTCCGCGAGCGGCGAGGTCAGGAACGGCACGCACCAGAGCGGCAGCGCCAGCAGCAGCCAGGCCAGCAGCACCGGCGCGCGCCGGCCGGATCCGGTGCGCCAGGCGGCGAGGCCGACCGCGATCGGCACCACGAACGTCAGCCCGAACGTGCCGCGGCCGAACGCCCACTCGGCCATCGCGAGCCCGATGCGCGGCAGCTGCTGCAGGCGCTGCAGCGGCCGGCCACCGTCGGCGAAGTGCACACCCAGCACGCCGCCGTCGTCGCCGAGGCGGCTCAGTACGGCGACGCCGATCGCCGCGGGAACCAGCCCGAGCAGGAGCGCCAGCCAGCGCCCGCGCCGGCCGGCGCCGCGGCGCCGCAGCCAGAGGTCGGCGACCAGGACCACGACCGCGCCGCCGGCGGCGGCGGCGATCACCGGCGCGGGCGATGCGGTACCGAACGACTGCAGGTCCCGCTGCAACGCGAGCCCGAGCGCGCCGGCGACCGCCACCGCCGCCGTCGCCGCGCGCAGCAGGCGCGCCTCGCCGTGCAGCCAGACGGCCACCAGGAACAGGCCGGCGTACGGCAGCCCCTCGGGCTTCTGCAGGATCGCCAACGCGAGTCCGCAGACCACCAGCGGCAGGTTCGCCGTCGCGGTGCCGAGCGCGACCACCGCCAGCCAGGTCGCCAGCACCGCGTCGCCGTAGCCGGAATCGAAGCCGCCGCTGGTCGGCGACAGCCACATCGGCGTCACCGCCGCCGCGAGCGCGAACAGCACCGCGAGCCGGCCGCTGGTCGCGGCCGCGCGGGCGCCGGCGCCGATCGCCGCGACCAGCAGCAGGTAGGCGGCGGGGAACACCAGCCGTTCGGGCAGTTGCCAGCGTTGCAGCAGCGCCATCAGCAGCGGTTGCAGCAGCGGGTAGTCGCGGCTGTGGCAGTAGACCGTCGGGTCGCGGAAGAACGGCTGCGCGAGCGTCGGCGCCCTGCCGAGCACCGCGGTCTTCAGGTCCCAGGCGACGGCGCCGTCCCAGTGGCGCGACGGCGTGGCCAGCGCGCCGTATGCCAGCACGGCCGCGAGCCCGGCGACCAGCGCGACGGCCAGCAGGAGCAACCCGCGCGACGTCGGTGCGCCGGTCGGTGGCGCGGCCCGGTGCCGGCGCGCGTGGCCGATCGCGATCGCGATGCCAGTGCCGGCGGCGACCGGCAACAGCCAGTCGGGCACCGTGCCGTGCGCCAACAGCCAGACCGTGCCCAGGATGCCCGCGACCGCGGCCGCGCCCACGCCTGCGAGCAGCGGTCGTTCGAGTGCCGCGGTGCTCATCGGCCCTGGATCGACAGCGACGTCGGCGACGACACCAGCCGCGGTCCGTCGCCCGCGGCGTCGGCCGCCCCGACCAGCAGCCGCGGCCACAGCAGCGCCGCCGCGAACTCGATCGCGCCGCGGTCCGCGCCCTGCCAGCGCACCCGTTCGTCGGCGCGGCCGTGGCGGCGCAGCCAGACGATCGCGTCCGCGCCCTGCAGCCGCGCTTCGCCGAACAGGAACGCCGCGTCGCCGAGCCGACGGTAGGTCGCGATGTCGGCCTGCCGGCGGACGAGCGCGCGGCTCGGCACCCGGACGAGGCCCCAGGCGAGGTGGCCGACCAGCAGCAGCAGCACGGCGAGCGACCAGCGGGACGGGGACACGGCCGGCAGCGTAGCGACGGGCAGCCCCGCGCCCCACAGAACTGATGACTTGCGTGGTGGTGCCGGCCGGGGGGCGGGTCGCTCACGCCGGCCGTGCCCCCGCGTCGATGGGAGGTCATGCCCTCCCTCTGGCGCCGATGTGCCGCCGCGCTGCGTGCGCCTGCGAACGAACTCGCGTTCGCGGTGCGGTCGCGCGTCGGCTGGAGCCGCGGCATGCCGTTGCTGCCGCACCAGGACAAGGCCGGGTGGACCGCGTTCCTGCCGGCCGCCGAACGTGCCCGCGCGGCGCGGCGCGCCGAACGACTGCGGCGCCGCTACGGGCTCGACGCGCTGCAGCGGCGGTCGACGGTCGCGGTGTTCGCCAACAACCTGGCGCTGCTGGAGCGGCTCGAGGAACTCGGCCGCGGCGTCGCGTTGCCCGGCGGTGCCGCCGAGCCGCTGCGCGCGCTCGACGTCGGCAGCGGCGACTTCCACTATGCGACCGCGTTGCAGCGCTTCCTGTCGCGGCATGGCGGCGGGCCGGCGCGCGCCGTCGATCTGCTCGGCTGCGAAGTCGACGGCCACGGCATCTACCGCGATGGCCACTCGCGTGCCGACCACGCGCGCGCGCACGCGGCGCTGGCGAGCGAGCCGTGCGGCAGCGTGTCGTTCACGGTCGCCGACGCGGCCGAGTTGCGGCTGCCGCCGCAGGACGTGGTGACGCTGCTGTTTCCGTTCCTGACCCTCTACCCGCTGCTGCGGTGGGGCCTGCCGCTGTCGCGCTGGCGGCCGCGGCGGCTGCTGCGACGGGCCGTGCGGGCCTTGCGACCGGGCGGTTGGCTGGTGGTCAGCAACCAGACGTCGGCCGAGTTCGAGCGCCTGCGGGCGCTGCTCGAGGGGCAGCCGGTCGAGCTGGTGCGCCAGGTCCCGTTCGCCACCGACCTGGTGCCGCAGGCGGAGCGAACGGCGGATCGCGTCGGTTCGCTGTGGCGGCGGATGGAACTGCAGCCCGACCCGGCTTCCGGGTAGGATCGGTCGACTCGCCGCCGCATCCGGCCGCCCCCGTCGGATCGCCCGTCCTCCGCAATGTTCACGCTGCAGATCCTCGACCGCGGTCAGCCGTTCCTGCATTCCCTCGACACCGCGCCGGCCGTGATCGGCAGCGGTGCCGCCGCCGACATCCGCCTCGTCGAGGCCGGCGTGCTGCCGGCACACGCGCGGCTCGAGCCGCTCGCCGACGGGGTGCGGCTGGAGGCGCTCGGCGCGGTGCGGGTCAACGGTCGCGCCGTGCAGCGGGTGCCGCTGTCGCTCGGCGATCGCATCGAGATCGGCAAGGCGGTGCTGGTCGTCGGTCGCGCCGTCACGCGGCCGACCCGGCCCGAGGACGTGCTCGCCGACGATGCGCCGACGCGGCGCCGGCGCGCGGCGGCCAAACCGCGCCGGCTGGCCTGGCTGCCGTTCACGGTCGCTGGCCTGGTGCTGGCCGGCATCGTGCTGCTGATCGCGCAGGGCGACGACACCGTCACGATCCGCAACGAACTGGCGCTGGTCGCGCGACTGCGCGAGGCGGGCCAGCTCGAGCCCGCCGCGGCCGCGCTCGGTCGGCTGCGGCAGCAGTGGGCCGATGCTGCCGACGACCGCCTGCACCAGCTCGACGCCGAGCAGGAACGGCTCGATGCGATCCACGGGGAGATCCAGCGGCTGACGGCGCAGGTGCTGGATCCGCAGATCGACCGTGGTTTCGCCGAGTGGGTGCGCGAACTGCGGCGCCTCGAGGAGGGCGGTGCGCCGGCGGAGCGCGTCGCCGCACGCCAGGTGCGTGCGGTGCTGCGCGAGACGCTCGAGCAGCGGCCGCGCCTCGCCGCCGCGCCGCCGCCGACCGAGCCGCCGACCGGGCCGCCGAAGGCCGAGCCGCGGCAGGCCGGCTCGGAGCCCGCTGTGGTGCCGGCGCCGACGGGGCCTTCGCCGACGGGGCCTTCGCCGATGGTGCCTTCGCCGACGGGGCCGAAGCCGGCCGAGGCGGCGGTTGCCGACACCGTGCCGTCGCCGCCGGTGGTCGCACCGCCGGACGTGGCGCCGTCGCGTGACGAGTCCGCGACGGTGCAGAGCCAGGCCGCGGGTGACACCGTCGACACGATCCTCGCCGAGGCTACGCGCCTGGCCGGTGGCGGCCTGTTCGTGCAGGCGATCGCCGTGCTGCAGGACGCGATGGCGGCCTCGGACCGGGCGCGGGCCGATGTGCTGCGGCAGCACCTCGACGAACTGCGCGCGGAGACGATGCGCCACGTGCACGTGCTGGTCGCGCAGGCGCGCCAGTCGCTGCGGCTCGATCACGCCGACGAGGCCGTGGCGCTGCTACGCGCCGCGCAGCCTCGTTTCCCGACCGGCGCCGGCTTCGACCTGCTCGTGCAGGTGCTGCGTGAGGCCGAGGAGGCTGCCGACGAAGTCAGCGTGCCGGCGGCCGTGGCGGCGACGTCGGCACCGACCCCGGTCGATGGCGGCGGACCGACCTCGGCGCTGATGGAGTTGCGCAGCCAGATGGAGGCGATCCGTCGCGCCGAGGAGGATGGCGCGTTCGCCACCGCCGCGCGCCTGCTGCGCGAGGCCGCCGAGCTGGCGCGGGCCCGCGACCCGGCGTTCGCCGAGCGGCTGTCGGGCCGCGCCGACGCCGCCGAACTCGAGGCCGCGTGGCACGATCACGTCGCCGCGGCGCTCGCCGCCGGCCGCACGCTGAAGGTGACGACCAGGGCCGGCCGCGCGGTGACGCTGCGTGCCGCCGCCGACGAACGGCTCGCGGTCCGAGCCGCCGCCGGCGACGAGCGGCTGCCGTGGACCGAGGTGTCGGCGTTCGGCCTGTCGCTGCTGGTCGAGCAGACCGAGCCCGCCGGCCCGGCGGCGCTCGGTGCCGCGGTGCTGTTCTACGGCGCCGGTGATGCGCGGCGCGCCGAGTCGCTGCTGGCGAAGGTGCTGCCCGGCGAACCGAAGCTCAAGGCCGCCGTCGACGGCGTGCTCGCGCGTGGTCGCGGCGAGCCGGTCGACGAGCGCGGCTACACGCTCGGTCGCGACGGCTTCGTGTCGCTGCGCGCGCTCGACCTGGAGAAGGCGGCACAGAAGCTCTCCGGCCGCATCGATGCCGCGCTGCGCGACCGCGATCCCGCCGCGCGCGACACGCTGGTCGCCGAGTCCATGGGCGGCGGACCCGAACAGCTCGCGGTGCTGACGACCGCGATGCAGAAGGAGTTCGAGCGGCAGCTCGCCAAGATCGAGGCCAGCCCGGTCAGGAAGCAATACGAGCGCCTCGCCGAGGCACGCACCGTGCTCGACGCCGCGCGCGACGAGGCGCGCTCGCTGATCTACGACGAGGTGAAGTACTTCTACCCCTACAAGCCGCCGGCGGTCTCGAGCGACAAGTTCGCCGAGTACAACCGCGTGCAGGCCGAGGTCGATCGCCGCGTCGACGCGTTGCGCGCAGTGTGGAAGGACGACCGGGTACGGGTGCGTGTGCCGGCATCGCTGCGCGCCGACCTCGATCGGCTCGACTGGGCGGCCAAGGTGCTCGGCCAGCTGGCGCCGTTCGATCCCGGACGGCTCGCCCCGGTCGAGTGGGCGCGCGCAGTGCCGGCCATGGACTCGGTCGGCCTGCAGGAGCACTGCCGCACGGCCGACGAACGGGAGCAGCGCGAGCAGTGGCGGCGCATCGAGGCCTACAACGCGATCGCCGGCAAGTCGCTGCCGTCGGCGGTACGCGAGCAGCTGAAGATCACCAACGACTACCGGGCGATGTTCGGCCACCGGCCGCTGGCGATCGTGCGCGCCCTGTGCGAGTCCGCGCAGGGCCACGCCGAGGAGATGACCCGCCTCGGCTACTTCGCGCACATGTCGCCGACGCCCGGCCGGCGCACGCCGTACGACCGCATGCAGCTGGCGGGCTATGCGTCCGGTTCCAGCGAGAACATCGCCCTGTGCGACTCGGCGTCGTCGGCGCACAACGCCTGGTGCGGCTCCTCGGGCCACCATCGCAACCTGCTCGACCCGAACCACCACGAGGTCGGCATCGGTGCCGACGGTCGCAACTGGGTGCAGAACTTCGGTTCGGGGCAGGTGCACGAGCAGGATCCGGCCTGGGCGGCCGCGAACGACGGCAAGGGCCGCTGAGTTCTGCGGCGGACCGGCAGCGACAGCGCGGCCCCGCGGCGCTACGCTGCGGACCGTTTCGCAGCGCACACGTGTCGGGACAGATCGAGATCACGGATGCAGAAGGAGAGGTGCGTCGGGTCGCCATGTCGGGCGACACGATGACGCTGGGCAGCGGCGCGTCTGCCTCCATCCGGTGCACCGGTCCCGGCATCGCACCGCTGCACCTGCGACTGGTGCGCATCGCGAGCGGCGTGCGCGTCGAACCGGTCGCCGCCGGCGCGACGGTCGAGGTGAACGGCGAGGCCCTGTTCTGCAAGGACCTCGAGCCCGACGACGTGGTGGCGCTCGGATCGCTGGAGCTGCGCTGGGTCGGCGCGCGGGCCGCGCCGCCGGTGCGCCGGCCGCGGCGTGCCGCCGGGCGCGGTGCCACGCGCGCTTCGGTGGCCGCATCGGCGCGGCGGCCGCGGGCGCGATCGGTCGGGGCGCCGGGCTGGATGATGGTCAGCGGGGTCTTCGCCGTCGTGGTGATCGGCGTCGTCCTGGTGCTGAAGGCGCTGGCGGTGTCGAACTGGCCGCACACACCGTCCGACTACGTCGACCTCGCGCGCGAGCAGATCGCCAACAGCCAGCCCGAACGCGCGCTCGACACGCTGGAGGTCGCGTTGCAGCATGCCGATGGCGCCACGCGGCAGCAGGCGCTGACCCTGCAGGCCGACATCCGGCGCTTGCTGGTCGAGCGCGCCGAAGTGCCGAAGGTGCAGGTCGCTCGTGTCGAGCACGACATGCTGGTCGCGTTCGAGGCGCGCTACCTGCGGGCCAAGGTGGAGCGTTCGGCGGCGCGCGAGTTCGTACGCCTTTGCGACGCGTGGCTCGCGCAACACGGCGACGTCTGTCGCCGCCTCAGCGAAGGGCAATCCCTGCTGCGGTTCGTCGAGCAGCAGCGCGCACAGTATGTTGCCGCGGCCGCGCTCGGCGAGCCGGACACCGCCGCCGACGTGGTGTTCGCCGCCAACGCGTGCCTGCGCTTCCAGTGGCGCGACTACCGATCTGCGATCGCGCGCCTCGACGCCTTCCTGAGCCGCCAGCCCGACGCCGAGGTGCAGGCTGAACGCACGCGCATGCTGGCCGATGGCGAGCAGTGGCTGCAGGGCAAGCTGCGCAACATCGACAACCTGCTGTCGCGCGGCGACCGCGGCAATGCCGAGCGTGATCTGCAGCAGATCGAGAAGTGGTCGCTGCTGCCGGAGTGGGAAGGCATGGTGCAGGAACGCCGCGCCCGGCTCTAACCAGAACTGATGTCTTGCGTGTGCGCGCTCGGGACGTGTGCCCTGACAGGCATCGGCGGGGTCGGATTTCAGGCGGATTCTTGCCGAACCGCGGTGGTTTCGCCGCGGCAGCTGGTCGGGTGGATGCTGCGCTCGCCCCAGTCCTGGCGCCAGGCGAGGACCTCCGGGGGCGCCAGGGCCCT
>JAEUHS010000049.1 GCA_016794035.1 Planctomycetota bacterium | reverse complement strand
CCCGGCGTCGGACGCGGACGAGGACGCGATCGACGAGGACGCCGGCGACGGCGAGCGGGCCGAGAGCGGCGACGGTCCCGCAGAGTCGTCGGGCGAGGCGGCGCCGGGTCGGCAGGACGGCGACGCGGCGGCGCCGTTCTGATCGCGGTGGGCGCGGACCCGGCACCATTTCTTGTGGCCCGCTCGCCGCGGTAGTAGATTCCGTGGGTGTCGTCCGGTGGCGCCGGACGCACAGCATCAACGCCCGGGAGGGGCGCAGAACGTGAGAACCCTAGACATCTCCGTCCAGGATCGTGCGTCGCGTACGGCGGCCGAGTGGTTGTGGCCGCTGGTGCCGATCGGCGCCGCGGTGTTCTGTCTTTCGGCCCTGATCTACTTCCGCGTCCAGTACGAGGTCGTGCAGGTGCGCTCGGCGATGCAGGTCATGATCGCCGGCATCTACCAGGCGATCGGCTTCGCGCCCGCGGTGATGTTCTTCCTGCTGCTGCTGACCTGGAGCTCGATCTGGTTCGTCACCGGCCGCCTGGAACGGCCGCTGATGCGCATCGGCCGGCTGCTGGCCATGGCCGTGATGATGGGCGTGTTCCTGAATCTCGGCGACGGCGGAGTCGCGGCCGCGACCCACAAGGGCGTCGTCGGTGCCTGGCTGGCCGGCTGCCTGGTCGGTGCGATCGGCTACTACCCGAGCATCGTGCTGGTGTGGGCGATCACGTTCGCGTCGCTGCTGCTGGCGACCGACTTCTTCTTCAGCGACAGCTTCGAACGGCTGCGTCAGCGCCCGCGCGGCGAGGTCGGGGTCGAGACCGCGGTGACCGATCACCTGCGCGGCCTCGGCGCGCTGGCCGCGGTCGGCGAGCCGGTGCCGCGCCCCGGGCCGGCGGCGCCGGACGCGCCCGCGGCCGCGAGCGGCGCTCCCGAACTCGACTTCCTGCGCGAACTGCCGCTCGACGAGGCGCCGCTGGTCGGCACGGACGACTTCGACGACGCCGAGCGCGCCGACGACGCGCGGCGGTTCGAGCCCCGCCGCCGGCGTTCGTACTTCGATCGACGGCACGCCGACGACGAGGCCGATGCGGCGCCGGATGCTGCCGCCGAGCGATCCGGTGCCGCCGAGGTCGACGTGACCGCGGCGGCCGAGTGGGCGCCCGGGCCGTCGGTCGACGAGTCGCCGCTCGACGCCGAACCTCTGCCGGCCGAGTCGTACGACGCCGAGGTGGGACCGGCCGCGATCGAACCGGCCACCGCCGCGGCGGCAGAGCCAGAGCACGGCCCGCCGCCGGACGACCGGCCGGTGCCGCTGCAGTCGTTCGTCGCGATCGAGGACACGCCGCAAGGCGACGAAGCAGACGATGACGAGGCAAATGCAGCGGTCGAGCCGGAGGTCGAAGTCGAGGCCGAGCCGGCCACACCGATGGCCGCGGTCGAGCCGGGAACCGCGGACCTGACGGACGCGGCGTCCGCCGCTGCGGCCGACGACGCTGCGGCCGACGACGACGCGGCCGACGACGACGCGGCCGGCGAGTCGCTGGTGGCGATCCCGCGGCCGGACCAGACGGCGCGCGAATGGCAGCCGCCGAGTGCGCCGCGGACGCCGTCGCGGCCGCCGGACGCACCGGTGCGGCAGCAGAAGCTGTTCGCCGCCGACGTCGACGAAGACCTGCTGCAGGAGGCGCTGGAGGTGGTCGACGGCCAGAGCCGGGTGACCGCGGTGCTGCTGCAGCGGCGGCTGCGCATCGACTACCAGCAGGCGATGGACGTGCTGCGGCAGCTCGGCGCGCGCGGCGTGTTGGAGCTCGACGCCGACGCGACCCAGGGCCGCGTCGTCGTGTGACCAGGCGCCGCGGCTGCCGTTCGCGGCGAAACCGCGACGCCGGTCGCGGCGCCGGCGCGCAGTTCCCCACAGCCGGCCCACCGCGCCGCGGGCCGACGCGCCCCGCACGTTCCCCACTCCCTCCACGGTTTCCCACATCCACTCCACATGCCGGTGCCTTGCGCGCGGTCGCGCGGCCGGTAAGGGGGAGCGCTGACCCACGCCTGCCGCGTCTCGCGCGGCGCGACGATGCGCCGCTGACCGCAGCGGGGGGCGTGGTCGCTGCCGAGAGGCAACCGCACCTGTGGCCCTTGTGGTCGTCGCCCGCCGGCGACGAGGGCAACCACCGGGTCGCGGCGCAGCTGGTGCCAGGTGGTGGATGATGGTCGACTTCAAACAGACGTTCGATGGACGCGGTGTGCCGCAGAGCCTCGAGGCCGAGCGGTCGGTGCTGGGTGCGCTGTTGCTGCATCCCGATGCGGTCGCCGACGTCACGTTCCTGAAGGCCGACGACTTCTACCTGCCGCGGCACCAGCTGATCTTCGAGTCGATCCTGTCGTCCTTCAACGGGCGCCATGCCACCGATCCGATCGTAGTCGGCGAGGACCTGTCCCGGAACGGCCGGCTGCAGGAGGTCGGTGGTCACGAGCAGCTGCTCGACCTGATGGAGAGCGTGGTGACCGCCGCCGGTGTGCTGCACCACGCCGAGATCGTGCGCGAGAAGGCGATCCAGCGCCGCCTGCTCGAGACCTGTCTCGACGTCGCGCGGCGCGCCTACGACAACGAGATGGACGCCAAGGACCTGCTCGACGAGGCCGAGCGGCAGATCTTCGAGATCTCGCGCCTCGACAAGTCGGGTGACGCGATCAGCATCAGCTCGGTGCTGCAGTCGACGTTCGAGCGCATCGATCGGCTGCGCGAACGCGAGGGGCGCCTGACGGGGCTCGGCACCGACTACTACGACCTCGACGACATGACCGGCGGCCTGCAGCCCGGCGAACTGATCATCATCGCGGCGCGGCCGTCGATGGGAAAGACGAGCTTCGCGCTGAACCTGACCGAGCGGGTCGCCAACCACAAGGCGTCGGTCGCGTTCTTCTCGCTCGAAATGTCGAATCAGCAGGTCATCCAGAACATGCTGTGCTGCCGCGCGCAGATCGACGGCCAGGCGATGCGCAAGGGTCGCATCACCGACCAGCAGTACAAGCGGCTGCAGGACGAGGCGGCGCGGCTCTACGAGTCGCCGATCTTCGTCGACGACACGCCGGGCATCACGATCACGCAGCTGCGCGCGAAGTGCCGGCGGCTGAAACAGAAGCACGGCATCCAGATGGTGGTCGTCGACTACCTGCAGCTGATGTCCGCCGGCGGCCGCGTCGAGAGCCGTCAACAGGAGATTTCGGCGATCTCGCGCGGCCTCAAGGGCATCGCGCGCGAGCTGTCGGTGCCCGTGATCGCACTCTCACAGTTGAATCGCGACGTCGAGAACCGCGATGATCACCGCCCACGCATGAGCGATCTGCGCGAGTCGGGCGCGATCGAACAGGATGCGGACGTGATCGTCCTGCTGCATCGCGACGAGTACTACAAGCCGACCGAACAGAACACCGGGCTCGCCCAGATCATCATCGCCAAACAGCGCAACGGCCCGACCGGCGAGGTGGTCCTGCGTTTCTTCCGCGAGTACATGCGTTTTGAGAACTACACGCGCAGGGCTGAGCCGATGCAGTGAGCCGCCGCGGCGCGTGGCGCGGCGGGGTCGGGCGGGCACGGTCGGGCCGCTGCTGATCTGGATCCTGCTGCCCGTGCTCGCGGTGACGGCGCCGGTGTCCGCCCAGGAGCAGCCGCTGGTGCCCGAGCGCAAGGAGGCGCCGGTCCAGCCGCCACCGGTGCGCGTCGACCAGCAGCAGGGCAGCGACGTCTTCCTCGAGGAGGAGGTGCGCAAGCTGCAGGGCCGACCCGTGCGCACGATCCAGGTCGAGCGGCGCGCCACCGACGGTTCGCCGCAGCCGCTCGACGCGGCGTCGGCGGAGTCGTTCGTGCGCAGCCTGCTGACGCGCGTCGGGCAGCCGTTCGAGGCACGCAAGGTCTCGACCGACTGCCAGAACCTGTGGAACGAGCGCCGCATCGTCGCCGCCGCCTACGTGGTCGAGGTCGACGCGGAGGTCGTCGTGCGCTTCGTGATCGAGCGCGAGGTCGAGATCTACGAAGGCGTCGAGTTCGTCGGGCTCAGCAGCATCGACCGCTTCACGGTCGACAGCCTGCTCGGCCTGACGCCGGACCGGCAGGTCACGCGCACCGAGGCGGAGGCGATGCGCAAGGTGCTGCTGGCGCGCTACCGGCGCGAGGGGTTCGCGTTCTGCAGCATCGAGCTCGAGGAGCGCCCCGCGGCCGAGCGCGAGACCGTCGCCGATCCGGGGGCCGCGTCCGCCGGCACCCGGCCGCGGTTGCTGGCGCGGTTCCTGATCGACGAAGGGCCCAAGGTCAAGGTCGCGTCGATCCGCTTCGTCGGCAACGTCTCGTTCGCCGCCTCGCCGCACTTCGGCGTGTTCGGCACCGGCATCTACCTGCTGCGTGACTCGCACATCCAGAGCGACCCGGCGGGCTTCCTCGGCGGCGGCCAGCCGTTCAGCCGCGAGATCCTCGAGGAGGACGTCGACCGGCTGCGGTTGCTCTATCGCAGCCATGGTTTCCTCGATGCGACCGTCGACATCGCCGACGTGCAGTTCACCGCGGACCGCACCGAGGTCGAGATCTCCGTCGTCGTCGTCGAGGGTCCGCGCTACCGCATCGAGGACATCCGGGTCGAGCACATCGACAGCACCGGCAAGCCGCTGACGACCGAGCCGCTGTACTCGGCGGCCGAGGTGCAGGCGCAGTGCAAGGTCGTGCCCGGCGACTTCTACGACCACGATCGGCTGCAGCGCGACGGGCTGGCGATCCAGGACTTCTATGGCCAGCGCGGCCACCCGCCGCGCAGTTTCCCGGGCATGAACGACGAGCCCGGTGCCTGCCGCGTGCTGCCGCCGCGCGAGATCTACGGCCTCGAACCGAAGGTCAAGATCGTGTTCCAGGTGTTCGAAGGCGAGCCCAAGCGCCTGCGCGACGTCGTGATCCGCGGCAACCGCTTCACGCGCGACAAGGTGATCCGCCGCCGCGTGCGCGTGCTGCCCGGCGACGTCATCGACATGCGCCAGGTGACCCGCGCGCTGCGCAGCATCGAGCAGACCCGCTTCTTCCAGAACCCGGTGACGCTGAAGGTGCCCGAACTGCAGCTCGAACCGGTGCCGGGTTCGCCGGACCTGCTCGACATCGGCATCGACGTCGAGGACGGCGCCACCGGCGAACTGCGCTGGGGCGTCAGCATCGGCGCCGGCACCGGCGCCACCGCCTACATCAGCTACAACAAGCGCAACTTCGACCTCTGGAACCCGCCGAGCAGCCTGAACCCGGCGACCGCGATCGAGGAGATCCTCGAGAACCGTGCCTTCCACGGCGGCGGTCAGAACCTCGGCCTGCTGCTGGCGCCCGGCAGCCGGCAGAGCCAGTTCAGCCTGACGTTCGTCGAGCCCGACCTGTTCGTGCAGCACTTCGACACCTACGAGCTGCGCGTGGCCGGGCGCCGCAGCATCCGCCGGCTGCCCGACGGCTACACGTCCGACACGCTCGGCGCCGAGGTCGGCATCTCGCGCAACTTCACCGAGAACTTCAACGTCGGCGCCTTCCTGCGCCAGGACTCGGTCAAGGTCGACGAGCTGTCGGCGAACGCGTCGGCGCTGGCGTTCGACGCCGAGGGCACGACCGAGCTGCGCGGTGGCCGGCTGTCGGCGCGCTACCGCGACTACGACGATCCGCTGCGGCCGACGTCGGGCTTCGAGCTGAGTCTCTCCGGCGAGATGCTCGGCGGCTTCTGGGGCGGCGAAGAGAGCCTGACCAAGATCCAGCATTCGGCGCACGTCTACGTGCCGCTGCTCGAGAACGAGATGGGGCATCGCACCGTGCTGCACCTCGAGCAGGCGTTCGGGTGGGCCGAGGCGTTCGGCAGCAGCGACGACGTGTTCCTGACCGAGCGCTTCTACATGGGCGGCTTCAACCTGCGCGGGCTCGACTACCGCCGCGCGGGTCCGAGCCAGTTCGGGCGACCGATCGGCGGCGAGGCGATCTACACCGCCAGCATCGAGGTGTCGATGCCGCTGGTGGCGACGCGCCGCGAGGGCGAGGTGCGCGACCGCGAACTGCTGCGCGGCGTGCTGTTCACCGACTTCGGCCTGCTCGGCCTGTCGATCGACGATCCGACCTTCGGTCAGCTGCGCGCCAGCTCGGGCTTCGGGCTGCGCATCGACCTGCCGGTGCCGGGGCTCGAGCTGCCGATCGCGCTCGACTTCGGCTGGCCGTGGCGCTTCGAGGAGAGCGACGAGCGGCGCTACTTCTACTGGACCTTCGGCCGATGACGTCGCCGCCACGATGAGCCAGCCGCCGTTCACGCGCCTCTCGCACGAGGTCCTGGTCGACCATCGGTGGCACCGCTACTGCCGCGACCGCTACGTGCAGACCGACGGCAGCGAGGGCGTCTACCACTACATCGACATCGCCGGCAGCTGTGCGTCGATCCCGGTGTTTCCGGACGGCAGCACGGTGCTGCTGCGCGTACACCGCTACCTTCTCGGCATGGACCTCTGGGAGTTCCCGATCGGCGGCATGCGGCCCGGCGAGGATGCGCTGGCGGTCGCGCAGAAGGAACTGCACGAAGAGGCCGGCCTGCTCGCCGACGAGTGGACGCCGCTCGGTCGCTTCGCGCCGTACAAGGGCGCCAGCAACGAGATCTGCCGCTTCTGGCTCGCGCGCGGCCTGCGCGAGGATCGCCAGGATCTCGAACCGAGCGAGCGCATCACCGTGCATCGCCTGCCGTTCGCCGAGGCGCGCGCCCGGCTGATCGACCAGCCGTGCGGCGACGGCCAGTCGATGGCGGGCCTCGTGCTGCTCGATCGCTGGCTCGCGGCGGGGAACGCGCTGTGAGCGGCGCGCGCCCGTTCCGCGTCACGGTCTATGCCTCGTCGAGCGAGCGCATCGACCCGGCCTTCCTGGCGGTCGCCGAGGATCTCGGCCGCCGGATCGCCGAACGCGGCTGGGACCTGGTCTGGGGCGGCGGGCGCTTCGGCCTGATGGGCGCCGTGTCGCGCGGCGCGCGCGCCGCCGGCGGCCGCACGATCGGCGTCATCCTGCAGCAGTTCATCGACAAGAACGTGCACTGCGACGCCGCAAACGAGATGTCTTCGGTCACCGACATGCGGCTGCGCAAGCGCGGCCTCGACGAGTCCGGCGACGCGTTCGTCGCGCTGCCGGGTGGGCTCGGCACGATGGAGGAACTGCTGGAGGTGCTGTCGTTCCGCCAGCTGGGCCTGCACGACAAGCCGATCGTCATCCTCGATGCGCTCGGCTACTGGCAGCCGCTGCTGCGGATGTTCGAGCACGGCTTCGCCGGCGGCTTCATCCAGCCGCACTTCCGCGGCATCTACTCGGTCGCCCGCGATCCGGCGCAGGCGATCGAGCAGATCACGGCCGGGCCGGCGCGGCCGGCCGCGGCGCGCGACGCCCGCGGGGGCGGCACCGGGTGACGCTGGCCGCCGATCTGGAACGGGCCCGCGAAGGGCTGCGGCGCGCGGCCACGATCCTGCGGTCGCACGCCGGCGACGACGTTCCCTATCGACTCAAGGGCGGCACGAGCCCGGTCACCGCCGCCGACGTCGAGGTCGACGGGATGCTGCGCGACCTGCTGCCTCTGCCCGGCGACGGCTGGCTGTCCGAGGAGACCGACGACGATGCGCGCCGCCTCGGCTGCCGCCGGATCTGGATCGTCGACCCGCTCGACGGCACGCGGTCGTTCGTCGCCAACCGCCCCGAATACGCGACGTCGATCGCGCTGGTGGTGGACGGCGAACCCGTGCTCGGCGCGATCGGCAACCCGGCGACCGGCTACTGCGTCAGCGGCGCCCGTGGCCTCGGCGTCGCCGTCGAGGGCGCGCGGCAGCTGCCGTGGCCGCGCGCCGCGGCGGCGCTGCACGTGCTGGTCAGCCGCAGCGAGTGGAAGCGCGGCGAGTGGTCGCATCTGGCCGCCGCCGACTGCACGGCGCTGCCGCTCGGCTCGGTGGCCTACAAGCTGGCGCTGGTCGCGGGCGGCGCCGCCGACGCGACGGTCACGCTGCACCCGAAGCACGAGTGGGACGTCGCCGCGGGCGCGGCGCTCGTGCGCGAGGCCGGCGGCGAGGTGTGGCTGCCGCGCGGCGGCCACCTGCTGTGGAACCGCCGCCGCCCGCGCTTCCTCAGCTTCGCCGCGGCGCGGGCCGGACTGCAGGCGCGCATCGCCGCCCTGTCACCGCCGCCGCCC
Source organism: Planctomycetota bacterium (assembly GCA_016794035.1). Classification (GTDB taxonomy): domain Bacteria; phylum Planctomycetota; class UBA1135; order UBA1135; family UBA2386; genus JAEUHS01. Next base: position 35,992 of record JAEUHS010000049.1, on the reverse strand, counting down.
GCGTGATCAGCCGTCGGCCAGCGTGCGCTGGAAGATGTCGCTGGTGCTGAGCAGACCGATCACGCGGGTGCCGTCCAGCACCGGCATGCGGCGCACGCCGCTCATGCGCATCAGGTTGATGCAGTCGACGAGGTTGGTCTGCGCCGGCACGCAGATCGCCGGTCGGGTCATCACGTCGGCGACGTGCAGTTCGTCGAGCACCGCGGGATCATGGGATCCGAGCAGATTGACGATGTCCTTGCTGGTCAGGATGCCCGGCAGATCGCTCGGCTCGGCGCCGGCCACCAGCAGCGCGCGGATGCCGTGCTGGGCCATGCGCCGGCCGGCGGCACGCAGGTTCTCGGTGGCGGTCGACCATTGCACGCCCGTGTTCATCACGTCCTTGGCGCGCAGTCGGTGCAGGTCAATGGTCATGGCAGCGGCTCCTCGTGGATGTCGTTCTGGTCCGGATCCCAATGGAAGCGGACCCGGGTGTGCGGTTCGTCGAGCTGGCGCGTCGACGTGCCGAAGCGCAGGCGCACGCCGGCGTGCGCGGTGCCGGTGATCTCGATGCTCGCCGATCGCAGCAGCTCCCGCTGCCGTTGCAGCAGCCGCAGCTTCTCGTCGCGCAGCACGTCGGTGCCCTTCTGCGCGTTGCGGCGCGCCTTGCCGTCGGCGCGGCCGTTGTCGCGCTGGGCGCGCACGGCGGCGCGCCCGATCCTGGCATCGGGGCCGGTGCGGCGCACGAGCTCGGCCTGCTCGCTGGTCAGGTCGGCTACGGCCAGCAGCGTGGGGGCGCCGTCCGCGACGCCCGCGTCGACGACGCGGATCGCCTGCCGGGCACGCAGTTCGCCGCCGACGGCGGCGCCGCGGCCGCGCTGCAGATGGATGCATTCGGCCAGGACCGTGCACCGCGTCAGGTGGTCGGCGATGTCGACCGCGGCGCCCGCCAGCAGCCGCGCCGAGGTCGCGTGGCGGCAGCCGATCGCGGCGCCCGCGCGGATGGTCGCGCCGCTGCCGATCACGCCCAGGGACACCTGGACCGAGCCGCCGGCCGTCACGGTGCCGCCCTGCACGGTGCCGCCGACGGCGACGTCGCCGCTGGCGGTCGCGGCGAACCCCTCGCACACGTCGCCGCGGATCTCGAGCGATCCCTCGGTGTGCAGGTTGCCGCTCCGGTAGTCGACGTCGCCGGCGTGGCGGAACAGCGGCACCACGTCGAGCTGCCGTGCGTCGCGCAGCAGCACGCCGCCGCGCGCGGCGACGATGCTGCCGTCGGCGACGCGTACGCCGCTGCCGAAGCGAACGTCGTGCGCACGGCCCGCACGGGGATCCAGGCGGTGGCCGCGCACGTCGCAGCCGGCAGTGCCCGGGGTCGGCGGCACGACGTGGCCTATGGTCTGGTCCGCGGCGATCGGCTGCAGCCGGCCGCGTTCGCGGTAGTCGATGTGGCCGTCCTCCTGTCGCTCGCCGGGGATCAGCCGCGGGTCGAAGCGGCACTCGACGCGGCCGTCGTCGCCGGGCACGGCCGGCGTGCCGCGCGCCACGACCATCGCACCCGCGTAACCGGGATCGGCGAGCCGTTGCACGAACTGCTGCAGCGCGCCGTCGTCGACGCCGGACACGACTCCGGCGGCCAGCAGCTCGCAGCGCAACGCCGCCAGGGTGCACGCTGGCCCGGGCACCGCGATCGCTTCGGCGATCGTGCCGTCGGCCGGAATCTGGAAACGCACACGCCCCACGTTCCTGCATCGACCGGCGCGGGCTCCGGCCTTCTCCCCGAGTGCCGCGCGCCGGTGCCGGCGCCGATCCCGCGCTGCCAAGGGCGGTGCCGCCGCGGCTCATCCTCGGCCGCCGTCGTGTCGATGGATGCGACGATGAGCAGCGCGACCACGGACCTGTCCAGGGTGTTCGGCGGCCTGATCGCCACCCAGAGGCTGGAAGTGCCGCCGATGCCGGCGACCGCCACCGAGGTGATGCACCTTTGCCAGCAGGAGACCACCGATGCGGCGAAGCTGTCGGCGGTCGTGCACCGCGACCAGACCATCGCCTCGAACGTGCTGCGCGTCGCCAACTCGGCGGCCTACGTCGGCCAGGTGCCGTGTACGTCGTTGCAGCAGGCGTGCAGTCGTCTCGGCATGCAGCTGATCAGCGAGATCGCCACCGCCGTCGCGGTGCGCGGGCGCATGTTCGCCGATGCGAGGTGCGCGGCGTTGCTGACGGCGCTGTGGCGGCACTCGGTGCTGGCCGGGTTCTTCAGCAAGGAGATCGCGCGTGCCCGCCGTCGCAACGTCGACGTCGCGTTCCTCTGCGGCCTGCTGCACGACATCGGCAAGGCGGTGTTGCTCGACAACGTCGATCGCGCGGCTGCCGGTGGCGAGCTGTCGGTCGGGGAGCCCGGACTGCTCGCCGCCGTGCACGAGCACCATGTCGCCGCCGGCGTCGTGCTGGCGAACCGGTGGAAGCTGCCCGAACAGATCGCCGAGGCGATGCAGTGTCACCACGAGCCGGACAGCGCGTCGCGGTTCCGCGACCTGGCCCTGACGGTCGCGTTCGCCGACGTGCTGGCGCATCACACGGCGCCGAACCTGTTCGCCGAGCCGCTGGCCGAGGAGGCCCTGCGGCGCCACCCGGCGCTGGCGGGCCTGAACCTGTATCCCGATCAGGTGACCGAACTGCTCGGGCTGAAGCAGAAGGCGCTGGCGGTGGCGGAGGGCATGCGATGAGCGCCGGGAACGCCGAGAACGAGGTGTGGGACGTCGTCGTCGTCGGCAGCGGCCCCGCGGGCCAGAAGGCGGCCGTGCAGGCGGCGAAGGCCGGCAAGCGGGTCGCCGTGGTCGAGCGCGACCAGGGGGTCGGCGGCGCCTGCGTGCACCGCGGCACCATCCCGAGCAAGACGCTGCGCGAGACCGCGGTGAACCTGACGCGCTTCCGTGCCCGCATGGGCGAGCACATGGCGGTCGAGATCCCCGGGGATCTGCAACTCGTGAGCCTGATGGATCGCATGGAGTCGGTCGTCACCGCCCACGTCGCCTATCAGGCGGCGCAGATGGAACGCAACGGCATCGAGCAGGTGCACGGCCGCGCCCGTTTCGTCGACGCACACACGATCGCCGTCGAGTCGGTCTACGGCGAGACGCGGCTGCTGCGCGCCGCCACGATCGTGATCGCCACCGGCTCGCGGCCGCGCACGCCGCCCGAGGTCCCGATCGACCACGAGCACGTGTTCGACAGCGACTCGATCCTGAGCATGGCCTACCTGCCGAAGTCGCTGGTCGTGCTCGGCGCCGGCGTGATCGCCTGCGAGTACGCGACGATCTTTGCCGCGCTCGGGGTGCAGGTGACCATGATCGACAAGGGCGCGCGGCCGTTGTCGTTCCTCGACGAGGAGATCCTGGACCGCTTCGTCGCCGCGTTCGAAGCCAACCCCGGCTGCACGTTCGTCGGCGGTGCCAGGCTGCAGAGCGTCGCCTGGAACGGCGTCGACGCGGTGGTCACGAAACTCGACAACGGCTGGCAGGTGAAGTCCGAGAAGCTGTTGTGTGCGCTGGGCAGGGTCGCCAACGTCGAGGGCCTCGACATCGGCAACGCGGGCCTGCAGACCAACCAGCGTGGCCACCTGCCGGTCGACGGCGACTGCCGCACGGCCGTGCCGCACGTGTTCGCGGTCGGCGACGTGATCGGGCCGCCGTCGCTGGCGTCGGCGTCGATGGAGCAGGGTCGCCGCGCGATGTGTGCCGCCTTGACGATGCCGAGGCCGGCCGGCGAGGACCTGATCCCGACCGGCATCTACACGATCCCCGAGATCAGCAGCGTCGGCATCGGCGAGGCCGAAGCCCGCAAGGTGCACGGCGACTGCCTGGTCGGTCGCGCGAAGTTCGCCGAGCTGGCGCGCGGCCAGATCACCGGTGCCGACGACGGCATGCTGAAACTCGTCGTCGACGCGACCACGCTGCGCGTGCTGGGCTGCCAGATCGTCGGTGAAGGCGCGACCGAACTGGTGCACCTGGCGCAGATGGCGATGATGACGCACACCGACGCGACCATGTTCGTCGAGCGCATCTTCAACTTCCCGACCCTGGCCGAGGCCTACCGCGTCGCGTCGCTGGACATCCTCGGCCAGGTCGCGAAGCGGTCGACGGCGTCGGTGTCGCCGAGGTAGACGAGCCCCGGTCTGCTGCGGTCGCGGAGTACGGCTGCGGGCCCGAGCTACTTCGTTTCGAAGCGTGCCGCCGACATCAGGGGTTCCCGATAGAACTGCTCGCGTGCGGCGGCGCGCAGGTGGACATCGAAGAACTCGCGCACGTAGCGCCTCGTGTACTGCAGGCCCGCCTCCGACTCGAGGCTGCCCACGATGCCCAGTGCCCGCAGGGTCCGCAGCAACAACGGACTCTTCACGAGCGCCTGGTCGCTGAAGCTGAAGTGGTGTGCGCCTCGGAGCGTCACGATCAGCCGGTCGCCGGGGATCCGTCTGGCGACGGAGCGGATGTCGGCGGAGATCCGGCAGTCCGGTGCGTCCCAGGCGTCACCGTGATCACTGAGCAGGAACAGGAACGGCTGCGCGAGACCGTCCTGCACGACACTGCCGTACAGGGCGCCATCGATGTCGATGCCGGCTTTGCAGCGGGCGTCGTCATGGCAGAACTGCGCCGCCGTCGCGCCGCCGAACGAATGGCCCACGATCCCGAGTCTGTCCAGGTCCAAGCGTCCGACGAACCTGCCCGCCGGATCCGCGGCATCCAGGTGAGCCAGCTGGTCGACCAGGAAGGCGGTGTCCGCACTCCAGACCTCGATCAGCGCCGCCAGCAGTCGATCGCGTTCTGAGGCGGACAATGGCGCGTCGCCCGGGTTGCCGGCCGTCGTCTTGTGGATGGTACGGCCATCCGGCATCACGACCACGGCTGTGCTGTAGGGGGCATCTGCACCCACGACGATGTAACCGTGGCTGGCGAGGTCCTCGGCGAGGGTGGTGTAGTCCAGCGCCAACGCGCCGATTCCGGAACGCAGGATGAGCACCGGATACGTCGGCTGGTCGGCTGCCAGTCCGGCCGCTTCCAGGCCATGGGCGTGGACCTGGGTCGGGTCGCGGTTCAGGAAGGTCGTCAGCAGGACACCGGCGTGTGCCGCCAATGCGGCCGCCCAGGGCCCGGGCAGATAGGCCGCGTACGTCGCCTTCGGGTCGGCTTGTGCGGGATACCAGAGCCATACCACAAGCTCGCGCCGCTGATCCGGCGAGGACGCAAACGGGTCGACCCGACTCGCATCCACCCACGACATGCCCACGCGACCGACCGGGAAGGGGCCCGTAGGCTGGGGTAGCTCGAGGGCCCGCCCGTGCTCGAGCCAGAGCAGGACCAACAGCAGTGCGAGCGCGACTGTTCCCAGCAGGGCCACGGCAGCGAGCCACCTGCCGAGTCGTCTGAGCCGAGCGATCCAGCCGGAGCGAACGGTTGGCGGCGCTCCATCTGCGATCGGTTCGGGCGGCCTCCGGTTCATGGCGGACACGCTGTGACAGCCGCCGTGGTCCGGGCGGGCTGGCCCGAAGATCCCACGCAGGCGAGACCGCGTCAAACCTGCCCGCCTCTGGCCAGCCGCCGAAGGGTCACTGCAGGGGGGGGTCCGTGGCCGGCGCCAGTTCGCCGAACCACCACAGCCCGCCGTTGCTCTGGTAGACCGCGCCCGGCAGTGTCGGCACAGGCGCGGCGCCGACGAGTTGCGGCGGCGGTTCGGCGCCGAACACGAGACCGCCGCGACCGGTGCGCGCCACGACGTCGCCGACGCCCACCAGGTGCAGCTGACCCACGAGCACGACCAGCAGCCGGTCAGGCCAACGGTCGCCGGCCGTGCGCACGCTGGCGACCATCGCCGCGTCGCGCTGTTCGATCGGCAGGCGCGGCGTCGGTTCGAGCGCGACGACCGGAATCCCGTGCTGGCGCGCGAACGTCAGCAACGCACGGTAGTGCCCGGTGTCGAGCTGTTCGTCGTCCAGCCAGGAACCGGGCCAACGGGTCTGCATCTCGGCGCGCAGCTGCCGCAGCGACGCCGCTCCACGCAGGAATCGCTGCACCGCCGGCTCGTCCTGGCTGCCGATCGCCTCGAGCGCGAACGCCAACCGGACGCCGGCGGCCTGCAGCTGGTCCAGGAGTTCCCTTTGCAGCGCGTGCAGGCGTCGACTGCGGTGGTGGTCGCCGAGCCACAGGAGGCGCTGCTGCCGCAGGTGCCGCACCAGCTCGTCGCGCGACAGGTCGGCGACGACCGAACGGCCGGCCGCGGTCTGGAACGCCGCGCGGTAGTGCTGCAGCTGCGCTGGCCCGATGTCGTCCCAGACGAACTCCTGTGGCGAGCACGCGGCGAGCGCCAGCAATGCGAGGGTGGCGATGGGCGCGCCGCGGGGCATCATCTACAGCCTACCGCGATCCCACGGGTTCCCGACATGACTGCGAACGTAGGTGTGCTCCTCTCCGGCTGTGGCTTTCTCGACGGCTCCGAGATCACCGAGGCCGTGCTGACGCTGCTGGCGCTCGACCAGCAGGGGGCGACGGCGATCTGCATGGCGCCGCGCGGGCCGCAGGCCGCGGTCGTCGATCATGCGCGCGGCGAGCCGGTCACCGGCGCCGCACGCGACGTGCTGACCGAGGCGGCGCGTATCGCCCGCGGCAGGATCCGCGACCTCGCCGACGTGAAGGCGGCCGAACTCGACGCGCTGGTGCTGCCCGGCGGCTTCGGCGCCGCCAAGAACCTGTGCGACTTCGCGACCAAGGGTGCGGCCGCGACGCCGCAGCCGCAGGTGGCGCGGCTGCTGCGCGAGATGCATGCGGCCGGCAAGCCGATCGGCGCCATCTGCATCGCGCCGGCGCTGGTGGCGGCGGTGTTCGGGCGTTCGCTGGCGCCGACCCTGACGGTCGGCGCGGATGGCGAGGCCGCCGCCGCGATCGTCGCGATGGGAGCCAGGCATCGGCCGAGCCCGGTCACCGAGTGCGTCGTCGACGCGCGCAACCGCATCGTCACGACGCCGGCCTACATGTACGACACGCGCCCGGCCGACGTCGCGATCGGCATCGGCAAGCTGGTGACCGCCGTGCTGGCGATGCTGCCGGCCGGCGCCGGGAAGGTGGCGCGTTGAGCCGCGTGCTGCGCGGCAAGCGCTGCCTGGTGACCGGCGGCGGCACCGGCATCGGCGCCGGCATCGCCCGATGCCTGGCGCGGGCCGGCGCCTCGGTCGCCGTGCTGGGCCGGCGCCGCGGGCCGCTGAACCACACGATCGCCGCGCTGCGTTCGCTGCGCGCCGAGGCGGTCGCGGTCACGGCCGACGTCCGGGACGACCGCGCGGTGCGCGCCGCCGTCCGCCGGGCCGTCAGGGCGCTCGGCGGCCTCGACGTGCTGGTCAACAACGCCGGTGCCGGCGGGCCGAACGGCTGCGCCGAGCCCGGCCCCGATCGCTGGGACGAGATCGTGCGCACCAACCTCGACGGCACGTTCTACACCACGCGCGCGGCGCTGCCGCACCTCGGCGACGGCGGCCGCATCGTCTCGGTCAGCTCGGTGCTCGGCCGCTTCGGCGTGCCTGGCTACACGGCCTACTGCGCGAGCAAGCACGGCGTGATCGGCTTCACCAAGGCCCTGGCGCTCGAGCTGGCGCCACGGCGCGTGACCGTCAACGCCGTCTGCCCGGGCTGGGTCGACACCGAGATGGCCGCCGCGGGCATGCAGCTGATGGCGGACGGCATGCAGGTCCCGTTCGACGAGGCGAAGCGCCAGGCGCTCGCGGCGGTGCCGTTGGGTCGCATGCTCGAGCCCGAGGAGATCGGCGAACTGGTGGTCTACCTCTGTTCGCATGCGGCACGCGGCATGACCGGTCAGGCGATCAGCCACTGCGGTGGGCAGGTGATGTGGTGACGGCAGGTGTCCCGGATCGGGACGGCGCCGTCGCGCCCATGCCATCGGCAGCTTTCGGCCATGGTGGCGGCGGCGCCCGGGTGCGGCGCGCCAGCGCGGGATACGCTGCTCCACCGGATTTCACGTCCGGTGCACCCACCCCCGGAACGCTGGCATGCGAACACCTGTCACCCTGGCGCTGCTCCTGCTGACGGCCTGCGCCGCCTCAGGCACTCCCGGCGTCGACCCGGCCTGGAACGAGATCCAGCAACATCGCCTCGAACGTCTGCGGGAACCGCGCCACCCCGACGACGCCGTGATCGCCTTGCTCGGCCGGCCGCCGCGTGACCTGACCCAGGAGCCGAAGCCTGCCACCGCCGGGCGACCGGAGCCCAAGATCGACCAGGTCCTGCCGGCGGTCGCGGGCACCGGCCCGCGTCCGTTCCGTACCGCCGCCCAACCGATCACCGTGCGCGCCAGCGGCGGGATCGGCAACGTGCGGGCCCGCAGCCGCAGCTCGCTGCTCGACGACCGCGAGCAGGCGGGCTTCGCCCGCGTCGCGGTCGATTCGGCGACCGGCGCCGCCGTGGACGCCGAGTTGTGGTCGAGCGGCGACGACCTGTTCGCCGGCACCCGGATCAACGACGGTGTCGATCCTGCCGATGCCGACGCCACGTTGTACGGCGTCGACGTCTTTCCGCACGTGCGCCTCGACACGCTGCACGAAGGTCCGTTCTCGATGCCGTTGCGGGCCGGGTTGTTCGCCGACTGGCAGACGCTGCACCACGCTCCGGCCGGCGTGCAGCGCCAGTGGATCGCGCTCGGTCCGCGGGTCGTGCTCGAGCCGACGTTGCGCCTGCTCGGCGACGACGACGGCTGGCTCGATCTGGTCGGCCGCATCGGTGGGGACCTCGGGGCCGCGTGGTTCGACGAGTCCTTCCGCAACGGCGACGACGGCGACGTGACGTCGCGCTGGTCCGGTGAGCTCGGCGCCAGCCTGCGAGCGCAGGTCGGTCGCATGCAGGCCGAACTCGGGTATGGGTTGCACCGCACGAACTTCGGGGTCATCGACACCGATCTGTTCGGCTACCACGGGCTGACGGAACTGCAGCGGCAGCAGGCGTTCTTCGGCCTCGGCATCCGGTTCTAGGTCGGGCGGTGGCCGGGCCGCCGGACGTGTCTACGCACTTTGCGCCGGACCCGTGACGTTCGCGTGACGCGTAGAGTGGGACGCCCGCACCTCGCGCCAAGCGACTCGTCCCATGCCTGACACTCCGCGCCGCGGTTCCCTCTCTCGGCTCCTCGGTTCGCTGCTGGTCGTCGCGGTGCCGCTCGCGGCCCAGGGGCCGCCGCGCCTCCTGGGCTGGAACGACCTCGGCATGCACTGCATGGACTCCGACACGTCGGTGTTCTCGATCCTGCCGCCGTACAACACGTTCCATGCCCAGTTGATGGTCGGCGGCAACCTGGTGACGAACGGTTCCTACACGGTCTCGTACCAGGGCGTCGCCGATCCGAGCGGCTCGATCAACACGACGTCGATCGGCAAGACGGACTTCTGGCAGCACGTGCAGGCGCTGTTCGGCGCGTCGCCGCCGCTCGACCAGGGACTCGCCGGCTTCCGCATGCCCGGCGCCGGCAACGTGCCGCAGTCGATGTCCTTCCACCCCGGCATCGACGACTACGTGGCCGAAGGCGTGCCGGTGACGCCCTTCGACGACAACGGCACCATGAATCCCTACCCGCTGATGCGGCTCGTGGCGCGCAACACCCAGGGCGCCGTCGTGGCGTCGACCGACATCGTCGTGCCGGTGTCGGCCGAGATGGAGTGCGTCTCCTGCCACGGCTCGGGTCACAACCCCGCGGCGCGGCCACCCAGCGGCTGGGTGAACGGACCCGTCGGCATCGACGATCGGCTCAACATCCTGAAGCTGCACGACGACCGGCACCTGGGCAGCCCGCTCTACGCCGCGTCGCTGCAGGCCGTCGGCTACGCGACGACGGGCCTCTATGCGACCGCGACCACGCTGGCGACGCCGGTGCTGTGCGCGCGGTGCCACGGCAGCAACGCGTTGAGTGCACCGGGCCAGCCGGGAGTGGCGACGATGACCGCGGCGATGCACGGCACGCACGCCGAGGCGCGGCTGGCCGACGGCCGGCGGCTCGAGGACGTGCCGCAGCGCACGTCCTGCTACACCTGTCACCCGGGGGCGGCCACCCGCTGCCTGCGCGGCGCGATGGGCAAGGCGATCGGCGCCGACGGCGAGTCGATGATCTCGTGCACGGACTGCCACGGCAGCATGCACGAAGTCGGCGATCCCGCCCGCGTCGGCTGGCTGCAGGAGCCCAACTGCCAGAACTGCCACACCGGCGATGCCGTGCAGAACGCGGGCGCGATCCGGTTCGACAACGCGTTCGACGCGCCCGGACACCTGCGCACGACGACCAACCAGCGCTTCGCAACCAACCCGAACACGCCCGCCGCGGGCTTCTCGCTGTATCGCTTCTCGGTCGGTCACGGCGGCGTCGAGTGCTCGGCGTGCCACGGTTCGCCGCACGCGATCTGGCCGGCCAGCGAGCGCAACGACAACCTGCAGAGCATCGCCGCGCAGGGCCACCTCGGCACGATCGTCGAGTGCGCCACCTGCCACAGCAACCTGCAGGACAATCAGCTGGTCGGCCCACACGGCATGCACCCGACCGGGAGCCAGTGGGTGAGCAAGCACCAGGACATGGCGCAGCAGCAGGGCATCGCCGCCTGCAGCGTGTGCCACGGCACCACCTACCGCGGCACCGTCTTGTCGCGGTCGCAGGCCGACCGGACCCTGAGCACGCAGTTCGGCACCAAGACGTTCTGGCGCGGCTACGAGGTCGGTTGCTACGACTGCCACAACGGCCCGTCGAACGACCATGCCTCCGGCAACACCGCACCGACGGTGGCGAATCGCGCCGGGGCGACGCCGACCGATCTGCCGCTGGTGCTGGTGCTGCAGGCGACGGACCCGAACCCGGATCCGCTGACCCTGCGCATCGTCGACCAGCCGCAGCACGGCGCCGTCGCCTTCGACGGCGCGACGGCGACCTACCGCGCGTGGGACGGCTACGTCGGGCCCGATTCGTTCACCTACGCGGCGTCGGACACCAAGGCCAACAGCAACCGTGGCACCGTCAGCGTCGACGTGCAGCCCCGCAGCTGCGCCGGTGGCATCGAGGTCTTCGGCTACGGCTGTCCGGCCGCGGACGGCACCGTGCCGGGCCTGTCCGCGGACGGCTGCCCGCAGGCCGGCAACCTCCTGCAGATCCAGGCCACCGGTCTGCCGGCGGGCATGGCGTTGCTGGCGCTCGGCCTCGGCCGCGCCCGGTTGGAACTCGCCAGCAACGGCTGCACGCTGCGCGTCGGCAACGTCATCGACCTCGCGGCGATCCCGGTGCCGGCCGGCCAGTTCGGCCTGGCGCTGCAGGTGCCGGACGGCCTCGCGGGCCTGGACTTCACGTTCCAGGTGTTCAGTGCGGCGGCGGTGCTCAGCGACCTCGTCGCGTCGCCCGGACTCGAAGTGCGCGTGCGCTGAACGGGACCGGCGCGAGAACGGATGTCCTGCGTGTGCGCACGTCGGGGAGCGGTGTCGGCCTCGCCGCGGCATGCACACTCAGGCCATCAGCTCGCGAACGCGGCCGCCGGTGACAGCAGCGGCTGCGGTGCGTGATCGGCCGGCTGCAGCATCAGCTGCCAGAAGCCGACGTCGTGCCAGGCGTCGAACTTGCGCCCGGCGTGCGCGACGGTGCCCCAGTGCACGAAGCCGAGCCGTTCGTGCAGCCGCACCGACGCCGGGTTCGGCAGGGTGATGCCGCCGACGGCGGTGTGGAAGCCCTGCGCGCGCAGCACCTCGAGCAGCCGGCGGTAGAGCGGCGCGCCGAGGCCGCGGCCACGATGCGCCGGGGCCAGATAGATGCCGGTCTCGGTCGTCCACCGGTATGCCGCGCGGGTGCGGAACTCGCCGGCCTTGGCGTAGCCGACGACCTCGCCGTGCCGTTCGGCCACCAGCCAGCCGTAGACGTCGGCGTGCGCGCACCACAGCGCGCGCAGCGTCGCGGCCGGCACGTCCTCGGCGCCGAAGTGGATCGCCGTGTGCCGGATGTAGTGGTTGGTGATCGCCGCGATCGCGTCGAAGTCGCCGTCCGCGGCCAGCCGGATGTGTACGTCCAGGGTCACGTTCGGCGTTCTCGCTGCTGCTGCACCAGCTGGCGCGCCGCCGCGCTCGGCAACAGCTCGCCGCGCGCGACGCGTTCGCGAGCGGACCGCATCGCGGCGGCCGTCGCCGGATCGGCGAGGAACTGGCCGAGCAGCCGGTCCTGCACCGCGGTGTCGAGCCAGTCGTCGGCCTGCTGCCGACGGCGCGCGGCGAACGCGCCCGAGGCGCGCCTGGCGGCCAGCCGATGCTCGATCACCTGCCAGAGGTCGTCGAGGCCGCGGCCGGTCGACGACGAACCGAGCACGACCGGCGGTGGCTCCGCGTCGCCGGGGTGCAGCACGCGCAGCGCCAGCAGGCACTGCTGCGCCGCGCGGTCGGCGGCGGCCGCGAGGTCGCCGTCGGCCTTGTGCACCAGCACGCCGTCCGCGAGCTCCATGACGCCGCGCTTGATGCCCTGCAGTTCGTCGCCGGCGGCCGGCGACAGCAGCAGCAGGAACCAGTCGACCATGCCGTGCACCGCGACCTCGGACTGGCCGGTGCCGATCGTCTCGACCAGCACCAGGTCGAAGCCCGCCGCCTCGCACAGCAGCATCGCCTCGCGCGTGCGCGCGGCGACCCCGCCCAGCGTGCCGCCGCCGGGCGACGGCCGGATGAACGCGTGCGGGTGCCGGCTCAGTTCGGTCATGCGCGTCTTGTCGCCGAGGATGCTGCCGCCGGTGACCGCCGAACTCGGGTCGACGGCGAGCACGGCGACCCGGTGGCCCTCGGCGCAGCGCCGCAGGCCGAACGCCTCGATGAACGTGCTCTTGCCGACGCCGGGCGCGCCGGTGATGCCGATGCGCGCCGACCTGCCGGTGTGGGGCAGCAGCAACTGCAGCAGTTCGTCGGCAGCGGCGGTGTCGGCGTCGCGCCGGCTCTCGATCAGGGTGATGCCGCGCGCGAGGGCGGCGCGGTCGCCGCTGCGGATCGCCGCGGCCAGCTGCTGCATCGAGGTCACGCCGGAACGCTACGCGACGGCGCCGGAGTTGTCAGCGACTCAGCGATCGTCGAAACCGCCGCCGAGCGCACGGAACACGGCGATGGTGCCGAGCAGGGCGTCGAGGCGCGCGTCGATGCGCTCGTTCTCGGCGCCGAGCCGGTTGCGCCGCGCGTCGAGCAAGTCGAGGAAGCTGCCGGCACCGGCGCCGTGCCGCGCGCTGGCGACGCGTTCGGATTCGGTCAGCGCGGCGACGCGGCGGTCGAGGGCGTCGATGGTGCGATTCGTGGCGGCGAGGCTGCCGAGCGCGTCGAGCGTCTCGGCGAACGCCTCCTGCACGGTCTTGGCGTAGGTCGCCTCGGCCGCCAGGCGGCGCGCTTCGGCCGAGTCGAACTGCGCGTCGAGCTTGCGGATGCCGAACAGCGGCTGAGTCAGGCCGCCGGCGAGGTTCCACACCGTCGCCGGGCCGATGAACAGGTCGCGCAGGTCCTGGCTCTCCTGGCCGAACGAGCCCGACAGGCGGATCGTCGGGTAGTAGCGCGCGCGGGCCTCGGTGACGCGCGCGGCGGTCGCGGCGAGCTGTGCCTCGGCGCTGCGCACGTCGGGGCGCCGCTGCAGCAGGTCGGCCGGCAGGCCGGCGGGCACCGCTGGCGGCGGCGGCAGCTCGTCCGGGTGGGCGGTGCTCGGCGCCGCGATCTCGCGCGGCTGAGCGCCGACCAGCACGGCCAGGGCGCGGGCGGCCGCAGCGAGCGCTTCTTCGGCGCGCGGCAGCAGCACGTCGATCGCCGCCAGGTCGGCTTCGGCCTGGTGCACCTCGAGCGCGGTGCCGGTGCCGGCGGCGCGGCGTTCCTGCTGGATGCGCAGGGCGTCGCGGCGGTTGTCGCCGGTGCGGCGCAGCAGGCGCAGCCGCTGGTCGAGCGCGACCAGCCGGAACCAGGCTTCGACCGTGCGCGCGGCGATGCCGGCCTGCACGGCGTGCAGCGCCTCGCGGTCGGCGGCGAGGTCGGCCAGCGCCGCGCGGTCGCCGGCGCGGATGCGGCCCCAGAGGTCGACCTCGTAGGCGAGGTCGAGTCCGATGCTGTGCGTGTAGTTGCGGCGGTTGACGATCGGGAAGCGCGGGAACGCGCTGCGGTCGCTGGTCTGGCTGCGGCCGAAGCCGGCGCGCAGATCGACCAGGGGCAGCAGGTCGTCGACGTTGCGCGCCAGCGCGGCGGCCTCGTCGACGCGCGCCTGCGCCGCGCGCAGGTCCTGGTTGTTGGCGAGGGCCCGGTCGATCAGGTCGTCGAGGCGTGGATCGTCGAAGCGCGTCCACCAGTGCGACAGGTCGAGCGGCACGTCGGCGGTCGCGGCGGGCAGCTCGAATGTCGGCGGCGGCGCGTCGCTGCCGACCGAGCACGCGGCCAGCAGCGCGGCGAGCGCAAACGCCCCTGTTTGCAGGCGACAGCGCATCACGACCTGCCTCCCGTGTCGCGGGTCGTCAGCCGCACGAACAGCGGCACGAAGAAGATCGCCAGGAACGTCGCCGCGAGCATGCCGCCCATGACGCCGGTGCCGACCGACTCGCGCGCGCCGGCGCCGGCGCCGTGCGACAACGCCAGCGGCAGCACGCCGAGGATGAACGCCAGCGACGTCATCAGGATCGGTCGGAAGCGCAGCCGCGCGGCGTCGACGACCGCCTGCAGCAACGGCTCGCCCTCGCGCAGCTTGTAGATCGCGAACTCGACGATCAGGATCGCGTTCTTGGCCGCGAGACCGAGCAGTGTCACCAGGCCGATCTGGAAGTAGACGTCGTTGTTGAAGTCGCGCAGGAAGACCGCCAGCAGCGCGCCGAAGGTGCCGAACGGCAGCGCCAGCAGCACCGCGAACGGCAGCGACCAGCGCTCGTACTGGGCGGCCAGGATCAGGAACACCATCAGTCCCGCCATCAGCAGCGCGAAGCCGCTGGTGCCGCCCGACTGCTTCTCCTGCAGCGCCGAGCCGCTCCAGCCCAGCGAGAAGTCGGGCGGCAGCACCTCCCTGGCGATGCGTTCGACGATCGCGATCGCCTGGCCGGAGCTGGTGCCGCGCGCGCCGGAACCGAAGATCTTCACGGCCGGCAGGTTGTTGAAGCGGCTCAGCGAGTCGGGGCCGGCGGTGTAGCGCACGCCGGCGAACGCGCTCATCGGCACCATCGCGCCGCGCCGCGAGCGCACGTAGAGCGCCTCGACGTCGTCGGGTGAACGCCGCTGTTCGGCCTCGGCCGACAGCAGCACCTGCCAGTTGCGGCCGGACTTGGTGAAGTCGTTGACGTAGGTCGTGCCCAGCGTTGCCGCCAGCGTGTCGAACGCCTCCTCGATGTCGATGCCGAGCGCCGCGGCGCGGTCGCGGTCGACGTCGACGTGCAGCTGCGGCGTCTGCGCGCGCCACAGCGTGTTGACCATGCCGAGCTTGGCGGCCTCCTGGTTCGCGCGGGCGACGAACTGCTGCACGACTTCCGCGGTGCGCGCGGGGCCGCTGCTGCCGCGGTTCTGGATCCAGACCTCGAAGCCGCCGCTGTTGCCGAGCCCGAAGATCGGCGGCGGGTTGAACGCCAGCACCAGCGCGTCGCGCAGGCCGGCGGTCTTGCCGAACAGTTCGCCGACCAGCATCTCGGCGGTCACGCCCGGCCGGTCGTCCCAGTGCTTCTGGGTCACGAACATGGTCGCCGCCGAGTTCTTGTAGCCGCCGCCGAGGAAGTCGAAGCCGGCGAACGCGGTGCAGTGCTCGTTCGCAGGGTTGCTCAGCACGATCTCGCTGACCTGCCGCACCACCTCGTCGGTGCGCTGCAGCGAGGCGCCGTCGGGCAGGTAGATCGCCGCGATGTAGTAGCCCTGGTCCTCGGCCGGCACCAGCGAGCCGGGCACCGAGCGCCACAGGCCCGCCGTGCCGGCGACCATCAGCAGGAACAGCACGACGCCGGTGACCGCGTGGCGCGCGAGCCAGCCGACGGCGCCGGCATAGGCGTCGCCGGTGCGCTGGAACGAGCGGTCGAACCAGCGGAAGAACCGGTTCTTGCCCTTGGTCTGCGGTTTCAGGAACACCGCACACAGCGCCGGGGTCAGCGTCAGCGCGACGAAGCCCGAGATCGCGACCGCGATCGAGATCGTGACCGCGAACTGGCGGTACAGCACGCCGGTCAGGCCGCCGAGGAAGGCGATCGGGACGAACGCGGCGATCAGCACCAGCACGATCGCGACCACCGGCCCCGACACCTCGCGCATCGCCTCGACCGCCGCGTCGCGCGGCGACAAGTGGCGCACGTGCATCAGGCGTTCGACGTTCTCGAGCACGACGATCGCGTCGTCGACGACGATGCCGATCGCCAGCACCATGCCGAACAGCGTCAGCGTGTTGATCGAGTAGCCGAGCATCAGCAGGCCGGCGAACGTGCCGATCAGCGACACCGGCACGGCCAGCGTCGGGATCAGGGTCGCGCGCCAGCTCTGCAGGAACAGGAACACGACCAGGAACACCAGCACCATCGCCTCGAACAGGGTCTTGACGACCTCGCGGATCGACACCTCGACGAAGCGCGTGGTGTCGTACGAGATCGTCTGTGCGAGCCCCGGCGGGAAGTCGCGCTCCAGTTCCTCCAGCCTGTCGCGCACGGCCTGCCCGACGTCGAGCGCGTTGGCGCCGGGCTGCAGGAAGATGCCGATCAGCGTCGCCGAGCGGTTGTCGACGTGGCCGACGAAGTCGTTCTTGAGCGCGCCGAGCTCGACGCGGGCGATGTCGCCGAGGCGCACCATCGCGAAGTCCTCGGTGGCGCGCACGACGATCGACTCGAACTGACGGGCGTCGGTCAGGCGACCGCGCGTCGTCAACGTGTAGACCAGTTCCTGGCCCTGTTCGATCGGTTCCTCGCCGATCTTGCCGGGCGCGAACTGCGCGTTCTGGCCGGCGATCGCGCGCCGCACGTCGCTGGCGGTGATGCCGAGCTGCGTCATGCGATCGGGCTGCAGCCAGACCCGCATCGCGTAGTCCTTGGCGCCGAAGATCTGCACGTTCGTCGTGCCCGGGATGCGCTTGAGCTCGTCGAGCACGTTCAGGGTCACGTAGTTGCTCGTGTAGAGGTCGTCGAGCGAGCCGTCCGGCGACGTGAACGCGACGACCTGCAGGAACGACGACGAGAACTTCTCGACCAGGATGCCCTGGCGGCGCACCTCGTCCGGCAGCCGCGCCTCGGCCTGCTTGACGCGGTTGTTGACGTCCAGCGCGGCGCGATCGATGTCGGTGCCGATGTCGAACGTCACGTGCAGCTCGAGGAAGCCGTTGCTGCCCGACGTCGAGTCCATGTAGAGCAGGCCCTCGATGCCGCTGATCTGGTTCTCCAGCGTCGCGGCGACCGTCTGCTCGAGCACCTGCGCCGAGGCGCCCGGGTAGTTGGCGCGGACCACGACCTGCGGCGGCGCGATCTCGGGGTACTGCGCGATCGGCAGCGTGCGCATCGCCGCGAGGCCGGCGAGCACGATCACCAGGGACAGCACGGTGGCCGTGATCGGCCGATCGATGAAGACGCGGGAGAACATGGGGCCTCAGCGGCTCTCGGTCGGGGTCTTGGTGACGGGCGCGAGCACGACCGGGCTTCCGGGCCCCAGCTTGACCAGGTTGTCGAGGATCACGCGTTCGCCCGGCCGCAGCCCCTTGGTGACGATCCACTGCCGCGCGTCGGTGCCTTCGCCGGGCAGGTCGATCCAGTCGCCGACCTCGATCGGGCGCGGCTGGGCCACCAGCGCCTGGCCGTCGCCGGGCGCGACCACCATGACCTGCTTGCCCAGCGGTCCTTCGAGCACCGCCCGCTGCGGCACGCTGATCGCGTCGGCGAGCACGGCGCCGCGCAGCACGACCCTGACCGATTGGCCGGCGAGCACGTGTCGGTCCGGGTTGGGCAGCGAGGCGCGCATCGGGATCGTGCCGGTCGACGCGTCGAGGCGCCCGTCGACGAAGTCGATGCGGCCGCCGCCGAGCAGCAACGAGCCGTCGCGGCGGTGCAGTTCGACCACGAAGCCGCCGGCGGGCAGGCGGACGCGGCCGTTCTGCACGTCGTCGTCGAGCCGGCGCTGCTGGCTCTCGGTGCGCTGGAAGCGGGCGTAGATCGGATCGAGCTGCAGCAGCGTCGTCAGCAGCCCGTCGCCGGGCGTCACCAGGCTGCCTTCGGTGCGCAGCGCGCGGCCGATGCGGCCCGCGATCGGCGCCGTCACGCGCGCGTAGCCGAGGTCGACCTCGAGCTGCTGCAGGCGGGCGCGCGCGGCGGCCAGTTCGGCGCGAGTGATGCGTTCGGCGGCGTCGGCGTCGTCGGCCTCGCGCTCGCTGACGGCCTGTTCGGCCACCAGCGGCCGCAGCCGCTTCGCCTCGCGCGCGGCCTGCTCGACACGCGCCTCGGCGGTCAGCACGTCGGCCGCCGCCGCGGCCTGCTGCGCCCGCAGCGGGCGTTCGTCGAGCTGGAACAGCAGGTCGCCGGCGGCGACGTCGCTGCCCTCGACGAAGTGGCGGCTCTCGAGGAAGCCGCCGACGCGGGCGCGGATCTCCACGTCGCGCGAGCCTTCGGTGCGGCCGAGGAACTCGAACACCGTCGGCAGGTCGCGCGCGGCGACGGTCGCCGTCGTCACGGGCACCGGTGGCATCGCCGCCGGGGCCGCGGCCGGCGGCGTTCGCGAACAGGCGGCGGCGACGGCGCCGAAGGCCAGAGCGAGGGCGGGGGCGAGGCGGTGGGGCGTGCGCATCGGGTCTGGTCTCCAGCCGCCGGGTGTCGGCAGCGAGGCCGGATGGATACATACACGGATGTATGTTTGCAAGCGATCGCTACGCTGTGTGGGCCCCGGACGTCGACCACCTTGTGCGTCGTCGTCACGGCCGGTGCGATGCCCGCCACCCACACCATGGCCCGCAAGACCAAGACCGAAGCCCTCGAGACCAGGAACCAGATCCTCGACGCCGCCGAGAAGGTGTTCGGCGAACGCGGCGTGGCACGCACGTCGCTGCACGAGATCGCCGAGGGCGCCGGGCTGACGCGCGGGGCCGTCTACTGGCACTTCGCCGACAAGTACGACCTGCTGTCGGCGCTGTGGGAGCGCTGCCTGCTGCCGCTGGAGGCCGCGTTCGCCGCCATCGACGCCGAGCACGTCGAGGACGCGCTGACGCGCATCCGCGCCAAGGTACGCGGCGTCGCCGATCGCATCGTGCACGACCCGCGCACGCGCAACATGATGGGCATCTTCCTGCTGCGCTGCGAGATGGTCGACGAGATCGCCGCCTCGCGGCAGCGCATCGTCGGCGACCGCGACGACTGCCTGCAGCAGATGGCGGCCGAGTTCCGCAGCGCGGTCGCCGCCGGCCAGCTGCGCAAGGACCTCGACGCCGACGCCGCGGCGATCGAACTGCACGGCATCATCGACGGCCTCTGCTACCACTGGCTGCTCGAGCCGTCGCGCTTCGACTTCGAGCAGCGGGTCGCCGCCTGTACCGATGCGTGGCTGATCGGCCAGGGTGCCGATCCGTTGGCGGGTCGGCGCCGAGTCACCAGGCCGACGCGTTCCGCCGCCGCGCAGATGGCGAAGAAGGCGGCGCGTCGCGCGTCCGTGCGGTGACAACGAACACCCGTCCGCCGCGCGTGTGAAGGTTCCTTGACCCGCGATCGCGTTTCTTCACGCGATCGTCGTCAACCTCGACGCCTCGGCGCCTCGATAGGGGGCGCATGAAGGGACGGCAGTCGACGTGGGGGCTCATTACGATCGTGGTGTTGGCGGCGTCGGCGTGTGTCGGCGGACCGGGCGCGGGGCGACCGGTGGATCTGCGCACGGCGGCGCGCAACGGCGACGCGGCGGCGCAGTATCTGCTCGGGCTGCGCTGCGAACTGGGTGCCGACGGTGGTGCCGCAGACCCGACGGAAGCGGCACGCTGGTACACCGCGGCGGCCACGGCCGGGCACGCAGCCGCGCAGAACAACCTCGGCCTGCTGTTCTACCGGGGCGTCGGCGTGCCGCAGTCGCACGACGAGGCGCGACACTGGTTCGAGGCATCGGCCGCACAGGGTTGCGTCCATGGCGAGACCAACCTCGGCGTGCTGTTCCTGCTCGGCCACGGCGTGCCACGCGACATGGCGCACGCCCGCGAACTGCTCGCGGCGGCGGCGCGGCGCGGCAGCGTGCGCGCGCAGACGCTGCTCGGCTCGATCGCCTACGAGGGCTTCGGCGGCACCGTCGACCGCGACGAGGCCGGTCGCTGGTACACGATGGCGGCCGAGCAGGGCAGCGTCACCGCCCAGCATCGGCTGGGCCTGATGCACCTGCGCGGCGACGGCATGCCCGCCGACGACGCGGCTGCCGCGCGCTGGCTGCAGGCCGCCGCGAACCAGGGGCACGCGTCGGCCCAGCACGATCTGGCTCTGCTCCATGCCCAGGGCCGCGGCGTGCCGCGCGACGTCGACGTGGCGCGCGGCTGGCTCGCGAAGGCCGCGCAGCAGGGGCTGCCGCTGGCGCAGGCGCGGCTGGCGACGGCGACCGCAGCGGGTGCAGGCCCTGGCGCCGACGCGCCAGCGGCGCCGACCACGAAGTAGTCCTGGCGAGCCGCAGTCCCTGCCGGCGCGGTGGTGTGGAACGCCAGCCACGGCGTGCGCATCGACGGTAGGAACGGAACGGCGCGACGCCGAATCTGCGAGAGAGTGCCGGACCGGCGGCCCGTCTCTGACATACTGCTGGGGCATCCCCTCACGGCCACCGTGCGGCGCGATGTCGCGGCATTCCGATCCGGCGCCCGCCGGCCCGCGTATCCTGTCACCAGCAACGAATCCGAGGTGCACCATCGCCAAGAAACGCTCCCCCCAGACATTCGAGAAGCGCCGCCGCGAGATGGACAAGAAGCAGACGCGTGCCCAGAAGCTCGCCGACCGCATCGCCCGCAAGGCCGAGAAGAGAGACAACAAGGACGACTCGCAGTCCGGTCCGAGGTTGTTCGAGGTCACCGAACACCCGGATCGTCCGGAACATCCTGACAACCGTGACCGCCCCGCGGACAGCGGCTGACCGAGCCGTGTTCCGCGCCGCCGCGCGCCGCGGCGGTGACGCCTCGCGGCCGGGGCGCGACCGCGGTCGGTAACCGCGCTTTCCGCCCTTCGGCCCGATACCGGCGTCGCGCCCCTCGCCTAGCCTTGCGGGCATGGACCCACTGCGCCCGTTCCATCCCGAGACGTCGTCGGTGTCCGAGGGCTTCGATCCGCGGCTCTCGGTGATGGCGGTGCGGCCGCCGATCTTCCCGGTGTCGACCTTCGCGTTCGCATCGGCCGAGCAGGCCGCGCACAGCTTCGAGATCGCGCTCGGCAAGCTGCCCGCGCTGCCCGGCGAGGACGTCGGTCTGATCTATGCGCGGCTCAATCATCCGAACGCCGAGATGTTCGAGGCCGCCTTGTGCACGGCCGAGCAGGGCGCCGTCGCCGCGGCGGTGTTCACCAGCGGCATGTCGGCGATCACCACGCTGCTGCTGACGCTGGCGCGACCGGGCAGCGTCGTGCTCTACCAGCGGCCGGTCTACGGCGGCACCGACCACTTCCTGCGCCACATCCTGCCGGAGTGGAACGTCGAGGCGGTGCCGGTCGTCGACGGCGGGTGGCAGCAGGCACTCGAGCGCCATCGCGAACGCCTGGCCGTGGTCTACCTCGAGACGCCGGCGAACCCGACGCTGCACATGATCGACCTGCGTGCGGTCGCCGCGCACGTGCGCGGCGCGGTGCCGGATCGGCGCGTGCCGATCGTCGTCGACAACACGTTCCTCGGCCCGGTGTTCCAGTCGCCGCTGCTGCACGGCGTCGACGTCTGCGTCTACTCGGCGACCAAGTTCCTCGGCGGCCACAGCGACGTGCTCGCGGGTGCCATGACCAGCCGCGACGCCGAACTGGTGACGCGCGTCAAGCAGACGCGCGCGTTCCTCGGCACGATCAGCGAGCCGTTCACCGCCTGGATGCTGCAGCGCAGCATGGCGACGCTGTGGCTGCGCATGGTCAAGCAGAGCAAGAACGCGCGGCGCCTGGTCGAGGCGCTGAAGGCGCACCCGGTGGTCGAGCGCGTGCACTACCCGACCGAGTCCGAGGGCGAGCAGGCGCGCATCTTCCACCAGCAGTGCACGGCGCCCGGCTCGATGGTGTCGCTCGAACTGCGCGGCGGACGCCCGGCGGCGTTCCGATGCCTGAACGCGCTGAAGCTGTTCAAGCTGGCGGTGTCGCTCGGCGGCGTCGAGTCGCTCGCCTGCCATCCGCGCACGACGACGGCGTCGGAGATGTCCGAGGAAGACCTTCGCGTCGGCGGCGTCACCGAGGGGTTGGTGCGGCTCAGCATCGGTGTCGAGTACTGGCGCGACCTGTGCGCGGACCTGCGGCAGGCGCTGGACGCGGCGCTGGGTTAGCCCGGACGCTTCACGAGCAGCCGGCTGCAGGACCCGTTCTTCCGCTCGCTGCCAGCGTTGTGCGGCCGAACCTGTGCTCAGCGGGGCCGACGCCCCGCTGCCGGGAGAACCTGCCGCGCGCCTCGTCACCCAGCGGGACAGCGGGCTTTCACTCGTCTCCGCGGGAATGGTCCGGGCTAGTCGAACACCTCTGCCTGCTTCGCCTGCGACATCGCCACGTGCGCGGCGGTCAGGCGGCGCACGATCAGGATCGCCAGCAGCGCCGCGACGCAGCTCACGATGTCCGACCCGAGCAGCACCTTGACGGCCAGCAGCGCGGCGTCGTTGGAGCCGCCGTTCAACATCCTGGTACCGATGTTGTCGGCGAAGTTGCCGACCAGGAAGCCGGTCCACCACAGCCCCACGATCGCGTACGGACCGACGCGTGCATGGCCCGCATGCCGCCACATCTCGCCCATGATCTGGAACGGGCGGACCAGGTTCAGGAACGGCACGAACCAGCCGCCGACGGCCCAGCCGAGCCCGAACCGGCCGTGCAGGCCGACCGCGTGCGCGTTGCCGTAGGCGCGGCGGAACCAGAACAGGAACGCGATGCCGGTGAACAGCGCCGCGCCGAGCAGCCCGAGGCCGATCACGGTCTCGATCCGCTCGAACGGCGCCGCGTCCTCGATCTCGCCCCAGGCGTGGAGCAGCCAGGCGAACAGCAGCGCGTGGGCGACGTTCGCCACGGCGACGAGGCCCAACGCCACCTGCGTCGTGGTCGCGCGGCCCGCGTTGGCGAGGAAGGGGAATGGCGTCATGGAGCGGCATCATGGCCGCGCCGTCGGCCGCTGCCAATCGCGCGGTGCCGCCGACTGCCGCTCGTCAGCGCGCCGCTTCCAGCAGGTCCAGCAGCCGGATCGCGGCGTCCGGGATCACCGTGCCCGGGCCGAACACGTCGGCGACACCCGCCGCACGCAGCGCCGCGATGTCCTGTTCGGGGATCACGCCGCCGGCGACGACCAGGATGTCGCCGCGGCCTTGCTGGCGCAGCAACGCGACCAGTTCCGGCACCAGCGTCTTGTGACCGCCGGCCAGCGTGCTGATGCCGCACAGGTGCACGTCGTTCTCGATCGCCTGCCGGGCGACCTCGTCGGGCGTCTGGAACAGCGGGCCGATGTCGACGTCGAAGCCCATGTCGGCGAACGCGCTGGCGATCACGCGTGCGCCGCGGTCGTGGCCGTCCTGGCCCATCTTGGCGACCAGGATGCGCGGCCGGCGGCCGGTGCGCTCGAGGAAGGCCTTGGTGCGGCGCTGGGCTGCGGTGAGCTGATGCATCGACTTGGCGGCGGCAGCATACACACCGGCGACCGTGCGCGGATTCGCGGTGTGGCGGCCGAACACGGCCTCCATCGCGCTCGAGACCTCGCCGACGGTGGCGCCGAGCTGCACGGCGTCGACCGCGAGCGCCAGCAGGTTGCCGCTGCCGCGCGCGCCCGCGGTGATCGCCGCCAGCGCCCGTTGCACCCTGGCGCCGTCGCGGCTGCGCTTCAGTTCCTGCAGCCGCGCGATCTGCGCCGCCCGCACCGCGCTGTTGTCGATCGAGAGGATCTCGAGCGGCTCCTGCTTCGACGGCTGGTACTTGTTGACGCCGACGATGGTCTCGTTGCCGGCGTCGATCGCGGCCTGCCGCCGCGCCGCGGCCTCTTCGATGCGCAGCTTCGGCAGCCCGGCCTCGATCGCCTTGGTCATGCCGCCGAGCGCCTCGACCTCCTGGATCAGCGCCCAGGCCTTGCGGGCGAGCTGGTCGGTGAGCCACTCGACGTAGTACGACCCGGCCAATGGATCGGCGGCGTGCGTGACCTGGCTCTCCTCCTGCAGGATCAGCTGCGTGTTGCGCGCGATGCGGGCCGAGAAGTCGGTCGGCAGCGCGATCGCCTCGTCGAGCGCGTTGGTGTGCAGCGACTGCGTGCCGCCGAGCACCGCGGCCAGCGCCTCGAGGCAGGTGCGCACGACGTTGTTGTAAGGATCCTGGGCGGCCAGCGACCAGCCCGAGGTCTGGCAGTGCGTGCGCAGCGCCAGCGACTTGTCGTCCTTGGCGCCGAACGCGCGCACGATCTTGCTCCACAGCAGGCGCGCGGCGCGCAGCTTGGCGATCTCGGTGAAGAAGTTCATGCCGATCGCGAAGAAGAACGACATGCGGCTCGCGACCTTGTCGACGTCGAGGCCGGCGGCGACCGCCGTGCGCAGGTACTCGAGCCCGTCGGCGAGCGTGTAGCCGAGTTCGAGGTCGGCCGAGGCGCCGGCTTCGTGGATGTGGTAGCCGCTGACGCTGATGGTGTTGAACTTCGGCATCTTGTCGCCGCAGAAGGCGAAGATGTCGCGCACGATGCGCATGCTCGGTGCGGGCGGATAGATGTAGGTGTTCCGCACCATGAACTCCTTCAGGATGTCGTTCTGGATCGTGCCCTGCAGCTTGCCGGCCGGCACGCCCTGCTCGGCGGCGGCGGCGATGTAGAGCGCGAGGATCGGGATCACCGCGCCGTTCATGGTCATCGACACCGAGACCTGGTCGAGCGGGATGCCGTCGAACAGGATCCGCATGTCGGCGATCGAGTCGATCGCGACGCCGGCCATGCCGACGTCGCCGGCGACGCGCGGGTGGTCGCTGTCGTAGCCGCGGTGGGTGGCGAGGTCGAAGGCCACGCTGAGGCCCTGCTGGCCGGCCGCGAGCGCGTTCTTGTAGAACGCGTTGGTCTGCTCGGCGGTGGAGAAGCCCGCGTACTGGCGGATGGTCCACGGCCGCTGCGCGAACATCGTCGCGTACGGCCCACCGAGGTAGGGGGGGATGCCCGGCACGCCGCCCTGGTGGGGCACGTTCGCGTCGGCGGCGGTGTAGGCGACGCGGTGGGCGAAGCCCTCCGGCGACGTCCACGGCTCGATGCCGGCGGTGCCGGCCGCGAGCCGGGCGGGATCGGGCGGCGGGAACTCGTCGAAGCCGTACGGCAACCTGGTGAAATCGGGCGTCATGGCTCGGGGCAGAATCTACCGTCGCGCGGGTGGTGCCCGGCGCGCGTTCTGCCGGCTTCCCTTGGTCTCACCGGTGCATGGAAGCCGTGGCGGCGGGGAGAGATCGGCGATGGCGCCCCGATTCGCCGGATCGAGTTGGCCGTTCCGGCGGAAACGGCGCCTTGCGGGTACCTTGCACCGCTTCTCCATCATGCGACCTACCATCCAGACCCTCACCGCCCGCGCCGCCGCGGTCCTGCTCGCCTCTTCCTCGCTGCTGCTCGCGCAGTGGGCCCAGCGCACGCCCGCGACGTCGCCGAGCGCCCGCTTCTCGCCGGCGATGACGTTCGATCCGTCCGGTGCCAACCTGTTGTTGTTCGGCGGCGGCACGCCGCTGATCAACGCGGAGACCTGGACCTACGACGGCAGCAACTGGACCCAGCAGTCGCCCGGCACCTCGCCGTCGGCGCGTTGGGGCGGGCAGCTGGTGCACGACGCCCTGCGCGGCGTGACGGTGCTCTACGGCGGCCTCGCCACGAACATCAGCGTCGGTGCCCCGAACAGCGACACCTGGGAGTACAACGGCACGACCTGGGTCGCCGCTGCGCCGACGGCCAACGCCGGCCCGCGGTACTTGTATGGCGCCTGCTACGACCTGCTGCGTTCGCGCATGGTCGTCTACGGCGGCTACACCAGTCAGCTGCTCGGCTCGAACAACAACCAGACCTGGGAGTACGAAGGCACCACCTGGACCCAGATCACCACGACCGGCAACCCCGGCGCGCTGGGTCGGCCGGCGATGTGCTACCACCCCGTGCTGGGCAAGGCCGTGCTGTTCGGCGGCGACGGCTTCGCCGGCCTGACCGACGCGACCTGGCTCTACGACGGGTTCGCCGGCACCTGGACCCAGGTGGCGATCCCCGGCAGCAAGCCGTCGGCGCGCAACGCCGCCAGCATGGTCTACGACTCGGTGCGCAACCTCTGCGTGCTCTCGGGCGGGCAGGACGCGAACGGGGCCCTGTCGGACACGTGGACGTTCGACGGCACCAGGTGGACCCAGCAGCCGAACATGGGGGAAGCGGTGCGCGACCACGCGCTGGCCTTCCTGCCGACGATCGGCAAGACCGTGAAGTTCGGCGGCCGCGGCGGGCCGAACTCGGGCCAGACCTGGGAGTTCGGCTCGGGCGTACTCGGCGTCGGCTGCCCCGGCAGCAACGGCGTGCCGCAGCTGTCGCAGGCGGCGGCCATGAAGCTCGGCCAGAGCTACACGTTGAACCTCACCAACCTGAACCCGACGTTCAGCGCGGCGGCGTTGGTGTTCGGCTTCACGCAGCTGCCGGGCGTCGACCTGGGGCCGTTGCTGAACATGCCGGGCTGCTTCGCCTTCACCACCTTGGATGCGTCGACGAGCGTCTTCGGCGCCGGCGGCAGCGCCGCGTTCGTGTGGCCATCGATCGCCGGCATGGTCGGCGACAACTGGTACACGCAGGCGGCCTGCCTCGACCCGGGCGTCAACGGCTTCGACCTCACCGTCTCGAACGCGATCTTCGCCACGATCGGCGACTGACGCTGGCCGGCGCGGCGCCGCCGCGCGGTCAGCCGCGTGCGCGCCGCGCGCGGTCGAGCGCCGCGAGCGTCCACTCGAGCGCCAGCAGGTGGCCGAGCGAGGCCCAGCCGGCGACGCCGCGGCCGAGCACGTCGCCGATCGCCGCGCCCCGGATCCAGTCGAGCGTGGCCACGCGCGGCAGCGCCGCCGGATCGCCGGCGCCGCTGGCCAGCAGCCGGCGCGCCAGCTCGGGGGCGCCGACCGGCGACCGGCGCGCGCCGATCACGCGCTGACCGACCTTGCGCACGACCTTGTGCAGGAACTGCGCGCGCCGTCGCAGCCGCGCGACCGGGCTCGACGAACCCTGCTGCTGCGGCGACAGGCCGGCGGCCATCGGCACGCGGGCCAGCGCGGGCAGGAGCTCGCCGATCAGGCGCGCCATCGCCAGGCTGCCGCGCTTCTGCGCCGGCGGCAGGCGCCGGGCCCAGGCGATGAAGCGGGGATCGAAGAACGGTGCCCGCAGGCCGTGGTGCTGGGTCTCCGCCGAGTAGGCGACGCCGACCCAGCGCTGCATGCGTTCGCGCAGGTAGAACTCGTCGGTCGCCTGCAGCCACGGTTTGCCGTAGCCGGCCAGCATGTCGTGCAGGCGCAGCAGCAGGCGCTGTTCGTGCGACCGCCACACGTCGTCGGCGACGAGTGCCCGGTCGATGCTGTCGTTGGTCGACAGCCGCCAGTGCAGCATGCGGGCGACCTGCCCCGGCGTCACCTGCGGGCTGTCGGCGAAGCCGGGGTAGAAGAAGCCGCGCGCCAGTTCGCCGTTCTGGCCGCTGAAGCGCGGCAACCGCGGCGTCTGGTCGTTGACCCATTCGAGCACCGCGCGCGCCAGCGGCTGGGTGGTGTGGTCGCAGCGCAGCGAGGCGCGGTGCACCAGCGCCAGCAGCTCGGCGTCGGGCACTCGCGCCATGCCGTGCAGGTCGACGAACTGCCACTGAAAGCCGAGTTCGCGCGCCAGGTCGCCGGCGATGCGCACGTCGGCGGCGTCGGCGGTGCCGAGCGTGACGGCGCGGCGGCCGCGACAGGCGTCGGCGCCGAGCGCCGCGGTGATCAGGCGCGAGTCGAGGCCGCCGCTGAGCTCCACGACGCTGTCGTCGTCGGGGTCCAGCTGGGCGCGCACGCACTCGCGCAGGCACGCGGCGCCGTCGAGGTCCGGCGGCTGCGCGGCCGGCACCGGCACCGTGGTGTGCTCCCCCGCGGCGAGCTGCCACGCCTCACCGCCGAGCAGCTTGCCGACGCCGCGGAACGGCGAGTCGGCGCCGAGGTGGTGACCGATGCGCAGGCATGTCAGCACCGCATCGACGTCGAGCGGCGCGTCGGCCAGCGCCGCCAGCAGCAGGCAGGAATCCGACACCAGCACGTTGCCGCGATCGCGGCAAGCGTAGACGTGCTGCAGGCCGTTCGCGTCCGTCGCGACCCACACCGGCGCGCCCGGCGCCGTCTGCGCGACGACGCTGTACGGCGGCACGAGATCGGCGAGGGCGGCGAGGCCCTGCGCACGGATCGCGGCCAGCAGGTCGGCCGCCGTGACCTGCGCCCCGCGGCGCCAGTTCCGCGGCGGGTGGGCCGGAAGGTGGCAGAAGCCGCGGCCATCGTCGCAGGTCCGCGCGTCGGCCGCGGCGTCGCCGAGCAGAACGAGATCCTCGCGCACGACGAGGCCGACGACGTCCCGTGGCACGGCGCCGGCGCCAGCGTCGAGGGCGCGCCAGCTCGCCGCTGCGTCGGCGCGAAGGGACGGCCGCGGGCCGGTGCAGAGGAGGAAGCGATTCATCGGCTCGGGTCGCGGGCAGTATAGGGAGGCGTGCCGGGGAACCACCGGCGAAGACCGCTTGTCACTGTGGCCACTGCGGTTGCCGCGACGCGTCGGGCGAGCGGGCGCGGGCGACGACGCTGGCGCCGATGGGAGCGGGGTTTCTTGGCTTGCAGTCCTGGTGTGGGACCACACACTCACGGCATGCAGGCAGGTTTCCGATCAGGGTCTGCGAGAGGCAGACCCATGACTAGACATCTTGCTCCTGGCTTGCTGGCGGTGCTCCTGTTGACGGCGTGTGGCAGCGGCGGCGGGGAGGACGCGCGGTCGGGTGGCGGCCCCGTTCCTCCTCCTACCGCCGGCAATGTCGTCGACGGCCTCGGCGCCGACGTCGACACGCAGACGTCCACGACCACGATCAGCGCGCGGTGGTTCGACTTCGCGGGCGTCTCGGCGCCGATCGTGCAATACGAATGGGCGATCGGCAGGGCGCAGTTCGGCACCGACGTGCAGGACTGGACGCCGGTCGGCACCTCGACCACGGCGACCAACACGTCGCTGTCGCTGCAGGTCGGCACGACCTACTACGTGTCGGTCCAGGCCTACGACAGTCTCGGCGGTGCCAGCCCGCCGGCGAGCAGCGACGGCGTGCAGGTCGCCAGCCCTCCGGGCGGCGGCGGCGGCGGCGGCGGTGGTGGCGGTTCTGCGACCATGGCTTCCACCGTGGGCCAGTGGGGCATCACCTGGCAGTTCGATCATGAGTACCAGGTCGGCCAGTTCTGCAACGGCGACTGGTGGGTCGTCGGCCCGGTCAAGATCGTGTCGTTCTCGCCGCCGACGCAGGACGTTGGCGGCCGCATCATCAACGGCTCGATGATCAACCCGCCGATCACCGGCATGCACGGCTACGACAGCACGCTGTATGGCCAGTACGCGACCTCGACCCGCCAGTACAGCGCCAGCCTGAACGTCGCGCTCGGCGTCTCGCCGCTGAGCCCGCTGACCGTGCAGCCGTCGAGCAGCCTGATCTCGACGATCAGCCAGATGACTCCGGATCCGAACGGTTCGCCGTCGGAGATCGCGACCGCCGCGGTGCTGACCGTGCTGAGCGCGGTGCCGCCCGCGGACGCGTTCCGGCCGCCGTACGCCGGCAGCGACAAGACGATCCGGCATCGCGAGAGCGACCTGGACTACAGCCTGCTGGCCGATCTGCCGCCGGTCGCCGGCGCGCCGTCGCTGGCCAGCACCGCCACCCAGTTCTCGCGCGTCTGGCTGGACCATTGTGCGCACTGGACCAGCGGTCGCATGCATCCGGTGCAGAACATGCCCAGCTACTACCGTGACTTCACGGCGCTGACGGGCACCGCCGGCCTGCTGCTGAACTGCAACTTCACGGATGCGCAGAAGCGCGACCTGCTGGTGCGCTTCGTGCAGGTCGGCATCGACTGGCACCGGCACATGGTCGTCGGCGCGCGCTGGGGTGTGAACGGCCACTGCAACGGCCGCAAGTTCCCGATCCTGTTCGCGGGCAAGGTGCTGAACGACAGCGAGATGCTCTCGGTCGGCACGACCTATCCGCTGCACTTCCTGGGCCCGGACAATCCTGGCAACACCATCGTGCCGTTCAGCGAGGACGGCCAGACGTTCTACGTCGCCGAGACCTCGCCGGGCGTCTACAACTGGGGCTACGGCGGCTACAACGCGTCGCACGTGGGCCTGCCCGAGTGGGGCAACTTCCACGCGAACGGCGGCTCGCAGGACATCGACGGCGACTACGCGACGTGGCTGCCGCCTCCTGGTCGTGGCGACTACCGCCGCTGCTGCTCGGCGAACGGTTGGGTCGGCACGACCCTGACGATGCGCGCGATGGGGCTGCAGTCGGCCTGGGCCCACCAGGCGCACTTCGACTACATGGACCGCTACGTGCAGATGGAGCCGGACGGCGAATGGACCGAGTCGTGGGTCCCCTGGCATGCCAGCATGTGGCACACCTACCGTTCGCAGCTCTGAGCCGGGTGGCATCCCGACGCGCGTGGCCGGACCCTCGGGTTCGGCCACGCTGCGTTTCGGGCCGGCTGTCCGTCACCCGCTTCGATCCCCTCGCCGCGCACCGCCCGAACGCACTCGCGTGCGCCGCTCGCCGCTCGCCGCCGCGCCGCGGGCCCAGATCAGAACATCTGGTTGTAGGCGCTCCACATCGTGCTGTGCCACGGCACCCACGATTCGGTCCACGAGCCGTCCGCCTCGATCTGGGTGTAGCGGTCCATGTAGGCGAAGAACGCCGGCTGGTTCCACGCCGACTGCATGCCCATGATCTGCATCGTCAGGCACACGCCCACCCAGCCGTTCGCCGAGCAGCAGCGGCGGTAGGAGTTGGCGTCCCACAGCGCATTGTCGGCGGCGATGCCCTGGGTGTTGCCCTGCGCGTGGAAGTTGCCCCACTCGGGCACGCCGATGTCCGCCGGCGCATAGCCGCCGTAGCCCCAGTTGATGATGCCGGGCGACGTCTGCTGCACGTAGAAGGTCTGGCCGTCCTCGCTGAACGTGACCTCGGAGTTCGCAGGATGGTTCGGCCCGTAGAAGTGCACCGGGTTCTGGATGCCGACCGCGAGCATGTCGGCGTCCCCGAGCACCTTGCCGGCGAACAGGATCGGGAACTTGCGGCCGTTGCAGTGGCCGTTCACGCCCCACTTGGCACCGGCGACGATGTTGCCGTAGTGGTCGATGCCGACCTGCACGAAGCGCACCAGCAGGTCGCGCTTCTGCGCATCCGTGAAGTTGCAGTTCAGCAGCAGGCCGGCGGTGCCCGTCAGCGCGGTGAAGCTGCGGTAGTAGTCGGGCATGTTCTCGACCGGGTGCATGTAGCGGCTGGTCCAGTGCGCGCAGTGGTCGAGCCACACGCGGGCGAACGAGTCGGCGGTGCTGGTCAGCGATGGCGCGCCTGCGGTGACCGGCAGGTCGGCGAGCGCGCTGTAGTCGAGCTGGCTCTCGCGATAGCGGATCGTCTTGTCGCCACCGGTGTAGGCGGGCCGGAAGGCGTCCGCCGGCGGCACCGTCGCCAGCACCGTCAGGACTGCCGCGGTCTGCAGTTCGGACGCGGAACCGCTGGCCGGGGTGCCGATCTGGCTGATGCAGGAGATCAGGCTGGTCGACGGTTGCAGCAGCAGCGGCGAGTTCGTCGACACGTTCAGCGCCACGTTGAGGCTGGCGCTGTACTGCCGGGTCGAGGTCGCATACGTGCCCTGGTTGTAGAGCAGGCTGTCGTAGCCGTGCATGCCGGAGACGTCCGGGTTGATCATCGAGCCGTTGATCACGCGGCCGTTCAGGACCTGCGTGCCCGGCGAGATCGAGACCACCTGCACCGGCCCGATCACCCACCAGTCGCCGTTGCAGAACTGGCCGGTCGGATACGCCTGATCGAACGTCCAGGTGATGCCCCACTGGGTGATCGACGACCGCATCTGCGTCGTCGTCGACACGTTGCCGAACGTCAGCCGCAGGCCGTTGGTCGAACCCACGCCGGCGGCGTTTGCGTTCGCCTGCGCGAAGAACACCTGCGAGGTCACGTTGCGACCGACCAGGCTCGGCACCGCCGGCACGGTCAGGTTCCAGTCGACGCCACCGGTCTCGGTGTCGAACGGGTACTGGAACTCCGGGTAGGCGTGCAGCGAGCACGCCGGCATGCCCAGCGAGTCGAGCGGGATCGCGGACATCTGTGCGTCCCAGCCGATCACCAGCACCGCGTTCGCGTTCGGCGCCAGGTGGCGGACGCGCGCGGACACGTTGCCGCCGGGCACCGGCGGCGTCGTCGACGACAGCTCCGGGATGCCGCCGACGCCGCCGCAACCGTTGCCCAGTTCCAGGATCGAGGGCGTTTGGGCGCCGAGCGCGGCCGTCAGGCAAAGGGCCGAGAGTGCGATGCCAACGAAGATCGGATTCATTTTTGGCCCCACTACGAACTGCGGAGGATCCGGTGGTTGCGGATTCCCGGCGAACTCGTCGGTGGTTTCCCGTAGGCGACTGTGTGCACAAGAACCCACCACTCTGGTTCGGTCGAGCGAGCGGTTTGTCCACACTGCTCACGCGCCGCGGGGCGTGCGAACGGCGCGCTGCCGCGGCGCGAGCGCGGGCGCGGCGTGGGCGGATGCGCGGCGCGACGAACGCTCTTGATCGGCCCGTGGGCGTGTCGATAATCCTCGGCCCCCTTCTCCAGGCCAGAGGCGGATACACGCATGTGCGGCATCGCGGGCATCTTGCGCCCGCAGAACACCCGAGCCGAGGATCGTGAGGTCCGCCGGATGCTGGACGCGATCGTGCATCGCGGACCGGACGGCAGCGGCACGCATGTCGACCGACAGGTCGGCCTGGGGCACGTGCGCCTGTCGATCCTGGATCTGTCGGCGGCGGCGGCCCAGCCGATGACCTCGCACGACGGCCGCTACGTGCTCACCTACAACGGCGAGGTCTTCAACTTCCGGCACCTGCGTCGGCGGCTCGAGGCGCGCGGCCTGCCGCTGCGGTCGACCGGCGACACCGAGGTGCTGCTGGAGCTGCTCGCCGCGTTCGGTCCGGCGGATGTGCTGCCGCAGATCGAGGGCTTCTTCGCCTTCGCGCTGTGGGATCGCCAGGAACAGACGCTGCTGCTCGCGCGCGACCGCTACGGCATCAAGCCGCTCTACCACCGCCGGGACGCCGACGGCACGGTGCGCTTCGCGTCCGAACTGCGACCGCTGCTCGACGGCGGCACCGCGCCCGACCCGGCGGCGGTCGCCGGCGCGCTGCTCGGGCACGGGCTGGTCGGCGGCGAGGCGACGATGTTCCGCGGCGTGCAGAGCATGCGTCCCGGCCACTGGGTGCGCTGCGCCGCCGACGGGCGGACGACCCAGCACCGGTTCTTCGACGTCACCGACTACGTCGAGGCGCCGCTGCAGGCGGAGCTGCGAACCGCGCCACAGGCGCAGGTCACGGACCGCCTGCAGCAGGCCCTCGAAGAGAGCATCGACTTCCGCCTGGTCAGCGACGCGCCGGTCGCCTGTCTGGTCAGCGGCGGCATCGACTCCAGCCTGATCGCCAAGCTCGCCGCCGGCCGCACGGCGAACCTCGGTCTGTTCCATGCCGACGTGCAGCACAACAGCGAACGGCCGTGGGCCGAGGCGCTGGCGCGCGCCGTCGACCTGCCGCTGCAGACGGTGTCGATGTCGAACCAGGACTTCCTGGACCACATCCCGATCACGACCCGGCACGCCGAGATCCCGCTGATCTACCACGCCAACTCGGTGCCGTTCCTCCTGGTCAGCCAGCTGGTCGGCCGGCAGGGCTTCAAGGTCGTGCTGACCGGCGAGGGCAGCGACGAGTTCTTCCTCGGTTATCCGATGCTGGCGATCCGCCGCTACTCGCGCTGGGTCGGCAACCTCGGCGGCGCCGCGCAGCGTGCGTTCCACGCCGTGTTCCCGCGCGGCGGCAAGCTGCTGTGGCCGCGGCGCGGCGACGACGCCGGCACGCGTCTGACGCAGCTGGTCGGGCGCTTCGAGGACCAGCAGATGGATGCCGAGTTCGAGCCGCTGGTCGCGCACATCGACGACCGCCGCGACCGCGAACTGACGCTCGAGACGCTGCGGCTGGCGCGCGGCCACCTGACCACGTTGCTGCATCGCAACGACCGGCTCGGCATGGCCGCCAGCATCGAATCGCGGTTCCCGTTCCTCGGCCGCTCGCTGGTGCGCCTCGCCGTCAACCTGCCGGCGCGCTACAAGATCCGCGTCGTGCCGCGCTTCTACAACGTCCGGCACCCGTTCCACATGGACAAGTGGGCGGTGCGCCACCTCGCCGCGCGCATCCTCGACAAGTCGCTGGTGCGCCGGCCGAAGAAGGGCTTCCCGATCGCGCTCGCCAACCGCGTCGACATCGACGCAAACCTGTTCCACGGCGGCTGGGTCGCCGACTGGTTCGGGCTGCCGCGCGACACCGTGCAGAACCTGCCGCGGCTGGTCGATCGCGGCTTCCTGTTCTCGCTGCTGCTGCTCGAGGTGTGGGGGCGGGTGATGTGCCGGCACGAACCGGCCGATGCGGTGCGCGAGGTGCTGCGGCAGCAGGTCCGCCTCGTCGACGGCGGGTGAGAACGTGAGGCCGCGGCGCCCATGCCCAGCATCCTGATCCCGGCCCACGACGAGGAACGCGTGGTCGGCGCGACGCTCGCCGCCGTGCTCGACGGGCTGGGCGCCGACGTCGAGGTGCTGGTCGCCTGCAACGGCTGCCGCGACCGCACCGCCGAGGTCGCGCGCCGGTTCGCGCCGCGCGTCGAGGTGCTGGAGATCGCGACCGCGTCGAAGGTCGCGGCGCTGAACGCCGCCGAGGCGCGCGCGCCGTCGTTCCCGCGCATCTACCTCGACGCCGACATCCCGATCCGCGGCGAGCACCTGATGCAGATCACCGCCGCGCTCGAGCAACCGGGTGCACTCGCCGCCGAGCCGCGGGCCCGCTTCGACCTCACCGGCGCCAGCGCGCTGGTGCGGGCCTACTACGCGGTATGGCGCGCGCTGCACGGCAGCGCGCCCGGCGACGTCGGCGGCGGGCTCTACGCGCTGTCGGCGGCCGGGCGCGCGCGGTTCGGCGAGTTCCCCGACGTGATCGCCGACGACGGCTACGTGCGGGCGCACTTCCTGCCGGGTGAGATCCGCCACGTCGAGTCGGCGGAGAGCGTGGTGCGCACGCCGCGCACCGTGTCGGATCTGGTGCGCATCAAGACGCGTTCGAAGCGCGGCGCTCTCGAGCTGGCGCGCCGTTTCCCCGAGCTCTGGGCGAACAAGCGCCGGGCGGGCCCGCGTCTGCGGCAGAAGCTCGCCCGCCTGCCGCTGCGGCTGTGGCCGCTCGTACCGCTCTACGTGCTGCTCCAGGGCTGGATCCAGCGGCGCGCGCGCCGGCAGGACCGCGCCCGCGGCGACGACGCATTCCGCTGGGAACGCGATCGCTCGACCCGGTGAGTGCCGTTCAGCGCTGCGCCTGCGCGCGCAGCGCGGCGGCGGCGGCGGCCGACAGGCGTTCGTCCCAGTCGCGCGTCGCGGCATCGGGACCGAGGCGCTCGAGATCGTCGAGCGTCAGGCGCACCGAGACGTCCGGCGCCACGCCCTCGGCCTGCAGCCCGACGCCGGTGCGGTCGACGATGCGCAGCGCGCCGAACTTCAGCAGGCCGTCGACGGGGCCGGGGTACTCGCGGTTGCCGGCCT
>JAEUHS010000123.1 GCA_016794035.1 Planctomycetota bacterium | reverse complement strand
GAACGCGCCGGCGTTCCCGTCGATCCTGATCGACGCCCACGTCGCCACCGGCCAGAAGATGACGTTCGACGAGACGATGGCCTACCTCGACATGCGGCTCGCGCAGGGCGAGGAGATCGTCGGCGAACTGGTGCTGCGCATCGTGCAGGAGCTCGGGCCGGAGCGCGGCCAGGAGCTGCTCGACGCGGTGCAGTTCTCGCACTGGGGCGTGCACATCTCGACCGCGCGGCTCGAGATCGAGGCCAAGAAGGGCCTGGAGCGGCGGCACACGCTGCCCGACATCGCGCGCGACGTCGAGCGCGGGCTCGGGCCGGTGCGCCGGCATCCGCGCGCGGCCGAGGCGCGCGAACTGCTGGCGCAGGGTGCGATGCCGTGAGGCCGGAGTCGCTGCCGCCGGCCGAGTACCTGATGTACGTGCTGGGCGGCAAGGGCCGCGCGCAGGCGGTGTCGACCGCGGCCGCGTGGCAGCTCGCCGACCGGCTCGCCGACGGCCCGCGCACCGCGGCGTCGCTGGCCGAGGAGATCGGCTGCGACGAGGCCGCGCTGGCGTCGGTGCTGCGCGTCTGCGCGGGGCTCGGCTTCTTCGAGAGTGCGCGGCCCGGTGAGTTCGTCGTGACCGAACGTGGCCGCGCGCTGCGCGGCGACCAGCTCGGGCCGATGGCGGACTTCGTCGGCAGGAGCGAACAGTGGGATCCGTGGGCGCGGCTGCGCGACGTGCGAGGCGACGCGACCGCGTTCCAGATCGCGCACGGTGCCGGGCTCTACGAATGGATGGCGCGGCATCCGGCCGCGGCCGCGCGCTACGACGCCGCGATCGACGCGTTCACCAGGCACGAGGTCGGCGCGCTGCGCGCGGCGTTCGACTTCGCCACCGTGCGGCAGGTCGTCGACGTCGGCGGCGGCCGCGGCACGCTGCTCGCCGAGGTGCTGGACGGCTGGCCGCACCTGCGCGGCATCCTGTTCGATCTGCCGCACGTCGTCGAACGCGCGGCGCCGGCGCTGCGGCAGCGGTTCGGCCCGCGCGTCGAACTGCGCGGCGGCGACTTCTTCGGCGACCTGCCCGAAGGGGCCGACGCCTACCTGATCAAGCGCGTGCTGCACAACTGGAGCGACGCGCGCGCGACCGACCTGCTGCGGCGCTGCGCCGCGGCGATGGCGCCGGACGGCCGGATCCTGGCGATCGAGGCCGTGCTGTCGCCCGACCACCGCGCCGACATGGCGGCGACGATGGACCTGGAGATGCAGGTGCTGCTCGGCGGCCGCGTGCGCCGGAAGCCCGAGCTGCGGCGCCTGTTCGCCGACGCGGGGCTGACGATCGAACGCTTCGAGCCGTTGTCCGGCGGCAGCTGGCTGGTGGTCGCGGCGCGGTGACCGTGGCCTGGGCGGCCAGAGAAATGACTACCCAGGTGGCGGTCTTCCAGGAAGTCTGCTGGGTGAGCGGACACGTCGCGATGCCCTCTCGACGGCACGGCCGAGAACGGATGGGCTCACCGCCGCTCGCGGGCCTTGGTGCGCAGGTAGAGCTCTTCGACCTTGCTGCGCGCCCACGGCACCTTGCGCAGGAACTTCAGCGACGACGTGATGCTGGGCTCGTTGGTGAAGCAGAGGATGTCGACCGCGCGCGCCATCTTCTCCCAGCCGAGCTGCGCCACGAGGTACTCGAGGATCGCTGCCAGCGTGACGCCGTGCAGCGGGTTCTTCGGCTGGGGACGCACGGGCTGTGGGTCGTCGGAATGGGGCTTGTCGGAGGGCGGGTTCACGCTGGGCCCACAGTCTCCCACTGGACGCCGTGCGTCGCGTAGCGCAATCTCTCGACCGGGCTCGACGGATCGGTCGGCACGACGCCGGCCGACGCGAGCCACACCAGACCATCACCGGAGGCAGCCATGGCCAAGGGACAGAAAGCGAAGAAGGACGAGAAGAAGAAGCCCGAGAAGACGCTGAAGGAGAAGCGCGCCGAGAAGGCCGCGAAGAAGGCGATGAAGGGCTGATCGCCGCCGCGGCAGCGCCTCGCCGCGGTCGGCCACGGCGAGGCGGCGCCAGTCAGCCGCGTCCCGCGGTCACTGGCAGGCGACGGACTTCGTGCCCGAGTACGAGCCGGTCCAGTTCGAGCCGCCGCCGCCACGCGCGCCGCCGACCACGTAGGGCTTGAAGCACTCCGGCGTGCCGGCATGGTCCGAGTTCGCGTAGGGGTTCTGCGACGAGCCGTCGATCGGCTTGACGCAGAGCGCGTTGTAGTCGGTGCTGAAGGTGGTGTAGACGGCGGCCGCCCACTTCCACTGGAACTTGACGCCGGGCTCGTGGGTCAGGAACTCGCCCGAGAAGGTCACCGGGTTGGTGCCGCCGGGCAGAGTGGCGTCGATCGGCAGCGACAGCCCGCTCAGGAAGACGTTGCCCGAGTAGCTGGCGGGCACCACGGTGTCGAACTGGAACGCGTCCGGGTTGTAGCTCGTGCCGGCCTGGGTGGCGCCGGACGCGAACGTGATCACCGCGTTGGGCACCGGGATCGAGTAGGCCTGGCCGTTCGCCGAGAAGTCGACGTGCGCGTTGCGGAACGCGACGACGCCGCCGGTCGCCGGCAGGTTGTCGACCTTGACGATCGCGTTGAACCAGACCGAGCGGCCGGCGGGGATCGCGGTGCCGTTGAAGTTGGAACCGATCGGGCTCGACAGGATGCAGTTCGGCGGCTCGCAGTGGGAACCGAGTCGCTGCACGTAGACGGTCACCGGGTTCGACAGGCAGGTGGCGCCGCTCGGCATCAGCGTGAGGGCCTGGCCGAAGTAGGCTCGGGACGGATCGTCCTTGCAGGGGCCCTCGAGCGAGAACTGGAACTCGCCGTTGACCGACAGCGGCGCGCCGATCAGCTGCAGCGCCGGCGTCAGGCCGAGGTGCAGCAGGCCGATGCCCGGCACGAACACCGGCCCTGGCTCGACGTCGAGTCCGAGCACGGCGAGCGTCAGCGGCGTGCCGGTGGCGAACAAGGTCGTCGTCTCACCGGCATGGATGGTCATGGGCGAGAACTGCAGCTGCAGCGGATCGCAGGGCAACTGGGCGAGAGCCGTCGGGGCCAGCAGGGCCGTCGCGGCGAGAGCGAGGGGGCGGAGCATGGTGTTCTTCCTTGGTGGGGGTAGGCCCCGACCAGGATGCACCCGTGACGCGGGGCGCGCAAGGCCCCGGTTCGCGCCTCGATTGCGCCGCAACGTCGATGCCGCCGGCTCACGCCGACGTGCGCTTCTGCTTGTCGCCGTAGAACTGCTCGGCCTCGGTCGAGCCGGCCAGCGCCGTCGTCGACGACTTGCCCTGGCTGACCGCCTGCGTGACCGCGTCGAAGTAGCCGGTGCCGACCTCGCGCTGGTGCTTGGTCGCCGTGTAGCCGCGCTTCTCGGCGTCGAACTCGGCCTGCTGCAGCTTCACGTAGGCCGCCATGCCGTGGTCCTTGTAGTCGTGCGCCAGCTCGAACATCGCGTGGTTCAGCGCGTGGAAGCCGGCCAGCGTCACGAACTGGAAC
>JAEUHS010000107.1 GCA_016794035.1 Planctomycetota bacterium | reverse complement strand
CACCAGCAGGTCGTAGTGCAGGAACAGGTGATTCGCGACCGTCATCTCCTGGTGCGCGGCGCCGGCGGCGCGACCGGACCAGTCGTCGAACAGCGTCGGCGGCTCGGGGATGTCGGCATCGCGATACAGGCCGAGTTCCTCCGGGGCCGGCATCCAGTCGCGGTGCGGCGCCTTGTGCTGGCACATCAGCAGGAACGGGCGCGTCGCGTCGCGCTGCTCGAGCCACCGGATCGCGAGGTCCGTCGTGATGTTGGTCACGTGGCCCTCGATGCGGACCCTGCCCTCGGCGGTCAGGAAGTCCGGGTTGTAGTACTGGCCCTGACCCGGCAGCACCATCCAGTGGTCGAAGCCGACCGGCTCGGACTCGAGGTGCCACTTGCCGACGATCGCGGTCTGGTAGCCCGCCTGCTGCAGCAGCTTCGGCAGCGTCGCCTGTGACTGGTCGAAGGTGTTGCCGTTGCGCAGGAAGCCGTTCGCATGACTGTGCTTGCCGGTGAGCACGGTGGCCCGCGACGGGCCGCAGATCGAGTTGCCGCAGAAGTTGTTGCGGAACAGCGCGCCGTCGTGCGCGATGCGGTCGATGTTCGGCGTCCGGTTGATGCGGGAGCCGTAGGCGCCGATCGCGTGGCAGGCGTGGTCGTCGCTGAACACGAACACGAGGTTCGGGCGGCGGCCGGCGAGACCTTCCTGGCCGACGGCGCAGGTCGCCAGCACCGGCAGGGCGAGAGCCAGGAACGTGCGGGCCATCGCAGCACGCTACCCTGCGGTCCGCCGCCCGTCTGCGGGGCAGGGCCGGCGCCGGGGCTTTCGTACGGGACCGGCGGCGGCCGGGGCCCTAGATTGACGGGTCTCCGTTCGGAGCAACGAGAAACCATGAAGCCCAAGACCGTGATGGCTGTGGCGCTCTCCTTGTTCGCGCTGCCGAGTGTCCTCCTGGCGCAGAAGTCGCAGGAAGAACTCGCCAAGCTGCGCGACGAGAAGATGGCCCACGAAGTGTTCCAGAAGGCCAACTGGATCTTCGACTACGACAAGGCGCGCGCGGCGGCGAAGCAGGGCGACAAGCCGATCTTCGCCTACTTCACCCGCTCCTACGCGGGTTGACCCCCGTGCACGGCACTCGAGAAGGCCGCCCTCTCGGATGCCAGGTTTGCCGAGTTCGGCAAGCAAGTCGTGCTGTTCTGCCACGTGACGTCGCACGTCGAGGGCGACGCCTACCAGGGCCTGCTCCAGGAGAAGGGCGGTCGTGGCTTCCCCTACCTCGCCTGGATGGACGCCGAGGGCAACGTGCTCGCCAAGCAGGGCGACCGCTCGGTCGAGGGCTTCGAGAAGACCCTGAAGACGTTGCAGGACTTCCTCGCCCTGGAGGCCAAGGCCGCCAAGGGTGACAAGGAAGCCGGTGTCGACGCGCTGATCGCCGGCCTCGAACTCGGGCGCTACGACGCCGGGCAGGCCAAGGAGCGTCTGGGCAGGCTCGGCGAGATCCCGGCCGACAAGCGCCAGCGCATCGACTCTCTGCTGGTCAATCTCGAGGTCGATGCGGTGATGGCCGACGTCCGCTCGCAGGAGCAGGCCATCGAGGCCGGCAAGAAGTTCCTCGCGATGGAGAAGGACGGCCGCGTGCCCACCGGGCGCACGGCGCTGACGTTCTATTCCGTGATCCTCGAGGTGCACGCCGACAACAAGGACGCGAAGGCCTACGAGGCTTCGCTCGGCGTGCTGAGGCAGCTCGCCGAAGGCGAACGCGGTGCCGCCCGCCTGCTGAAGCGCTACGAACAGACCCTCGAACGGCTGAAGCAGGGCGACGGCTGACGGCCCGCCCGTGGCCGCGGCGTCGCACGCGCGACTACCGCGGCTCCGGCCGCGGCGCCGCGGCAGCGCTGCCCGACGGCAGCGGCCGCACCCACACGTTGCGGAACCGCACCGCATCGCCGTGGTCCTGCAGACGGATCGGCCCGGTCGCCGCGTGTTGGCGGTAGGCCGGCAGCGCGCGGTGGGCGGTCGCGCCGAAGAACTCCTGCTCGAGGTGCACGAGCACGCCGTTGTGGAACACCGTGACGCGCGCCGGCGCGGCGACGGAGCCATCGGCGGCGAAGCGCGGCGCGTGGAACACGATGTCGTAGCTCTGCCATTCGCCGGGCCGGCGGCAGGCGTTCACCAGCGGTGGCGTCTGGCCGTACAGGGCGGCCGCCTGGCCATCGGCGTAGGTCGCGTTGTCGAACGAGTCGAGGATCTGCACCTCGTAGCGGCCGAGCAGGAACACGCCGCTGTTGCCGCGCCCCTGCGAGTCGCCCTGCGCCGGTGCCGGCGCGGCCCATTCGAGGTGCAGCTGGCAGTCGCCGAACGCCGCGACCGTCTCGATGTCGCCGGTGCCGTTGACCTCGGCGTAGCCGTCGCGCACGGTCCAGCGCGCGGCACCTTCGCCGCTGCGGAACGCGTCCAGGTCGGTGCCGTCGAACAGCCGCACGGCGTCCGCGGGCACCGGGGCCGGCGCGGCCGGCGCCGGGCCCGGATCGACCACGGCAGGGCGCGGGCGTTCGGCATCGTGCACGCGCCAGCCGTTGGCCAGCCGCGGCGTGTCCGTGTAGCCCGGGGCCTGGGCGCTGCTGGTGCTGGCGAGCAGCGCGATCGTGGCGCCGAAGGCGGCGAGTCGGCGGGTGTCGGCGGTGCGCATGGCGGTTCGTCCGGATGGTGTGCGAGACTCGCAGGAGCCTGCGCGACATGGTGGCCGCGCCCGGCTTCCGCGGCGGTGCGTCGAGGTTAGAGTGCGGCGCCATCTTTGCCACGCACCCGATGTTCCCACCCGCTTTCGTCCGTGCCGCCGCGGCGGTGCTCCTCACCGCCACGCTGGTCGCCGCCCAGTGGACCCCGAAGTCGCCGGCGAGCTCGCCGAGCGCGCGCTTCGGCGCGGCGATGACCTTCCACGCCGGTCTCGGCCAGGTGCTGCTGTTCGGCGGCGGCACACCGCTGATCAACGGCGAGACCTGGGTCTACGACGGCAGCGGCTGGACGCAGCTCGCGCCGGGGTCGTCGCCGACGGCGCGCTTCGGCGCCCAGATGGTCTACGACCCGGTGCGCGCCGTCGCCGTGCTCTACGGCGGGCTCGCCGCCAACACGAGCACGCCGCCGCCGAACAGCGACACCTGGGAGTTCGACGGCGTGACGTGGGCGCAGGCGGCGCCGGCGGCGAACGCGGGCCCGCGCTACCAGTACGGCGCCTGCTTCGACACGTTGCGCTCGCGCATGGTCCTGTTCGGCGGCAACATGTCGCAGCTGGCCGGCTCGCCGAACAGCCAGACCTGGGAGTACAGCGGTGCGACCTGGACGCTGGTGACCACGGTCGGCAACCCCGGCCCGCGCAACCGGCCGGCGATGTGCTTCCACCCCGTTCTCGGCAAGGCGGTGCTGTTCGGGGGTTCGGACTCGTCGGGGCTGACCGACGAGACGTGGCTGTACGACGGCGCGGCGGCGACCTGGACCCAGGTCGCGATCGCCGGCGCGCGACCGGCGGTGCGCAGCGCCGCGGCGATGGTCTACGACCCGGTGCGCAACCTGTGCGTGCTGCACGGTGGCCAGAACAGCGGTGGCCCGCTGGCCGACACCTGGACGTTCGACGGCACGACCTGGACGGCGCAGCCGCTGCAGGTGGAGACGGTGCGCGACCACGCGATGGCGTTCCTGCCGGCGAGCCGCACGACGGTGAAGTTCGGCGGCGTCGAGGCGAACCCCAACTTCCTGTCGAACCAGACGCGCGAGTTCGGCGCCGGCGCGCTCGGCGTCGGGTGCCCGGGCTCCAACGGCGTGCCGGTGCTGTCGCAGACGACGGGCCTGGTGCTCGGTCAGAGCTACACGTTGCAGGTCACCAACATGAACCCGTCGTTCAGCGCCGCCGCGCTGGTCTTCGGCTTCACGCAGCTGCCGGGCGTCGACCTCGGCCCGCTGCTCGGCATGCCGGGCTGCTTCGCCTTCACGACCCTGGACGCGTCGACGGGCATCGTCGGCGCCGGCGGCAGCGCCGTGTTCGTCTGGCCCGCGGTCGCCGGCGCGGTGGGGGACAACTGGTACACGCAGGCCGCCTGTTTCGACCCCGGCGTCAACGGGTTCGACCTCACGGTCTCGAACGCGGTCTTCGCCACCATCGGCACCTGACCCTGCCGCCCGCGGGCGCGCGGTGCCACAATCGCGGCATGCCCTGCGATCCGCGTCGTGCTGCCGGCTTCGCCGGCGTCTCCATCGGGCTCGTGCTGTTGCTGCTGCTGCCGGCGCCGCTGCGCGCGCAGAAGGCCGTGTCGGAGCCGCGCGCGGGGCTCGAATACAAGCCGCCGCGGACCTGGCTCGAACTGCCGGCCGGCGGCGACCGCGGCGCGACGCTGCGTCTCTACTGCGCGCCGCGGGCCCTGGCCGGCAAGGAGGTCACGCACACGCCGCTGCTGCGCGTGATGTTCTTCGCCACCGGTGGTGATGCCGGCCAGGACGTCGTCGAAGGCCTGCCGCGGCAGACGCCGTTCCG
Source organism: Planctomycetota bacterium (assembly GCA_016794035.1). Lineage (GTDB taxonomy): Bacteria > Planctomycetota > UBA1135 > UBA1135 > UBA2386 > JAEUHS01. Next base: position 3,521 of record JAEUHS010000107.1, on the reverse strand, counting down.
CAGCCTCGACGACTTCGTCGCGCGCGGTCTCGGCGGCAAGGACGTCGACCACGAGCCGGCCAGGGTCGGCGGCGTCGCCGGCCAGCGCGTCACGGCCCGGAACCTGTCCGGCGAACGCGTGCTGATCGGCCTGACGATGCCCCTCGCCGGCGGCGAGGCGGCGGTCTGCTTCGAGGTCGTCGCGATGCAGGCCGACAAGATCGGCAAGGACGTCGACGCGACGTTCGCCTCGCTGGCCACCGTGCCGCGCGTGCCGGGTCCGGACCGCGAACCGCCGTGGCGCGTGGCCGCCTGGGCGGAGCAGGACGCGGCGGCGCGCGCGGCCGCCCGCCAGCGGTGGGCCGAGGACCTCGTCGCGGCGACGCGCGCGGCGCCCGAGGCCGGCTTCAAGCTGCAGAAGTCGAAGTACTGGACCGTACTCGCGGCCAGCGATCCGGCGTTCACCAAGAAGGCGATCGCGGCGGCCGAGACGGCGCGCGCGTGGTTCGTGCAGCAGATGCCGGAGCTGACCAAGGCCGCGCCGTTGCCGGCGATCCTGCGCATCTTCGACAGCCCGGACCACTACCGGGCCTTCCAGACCACCGTCGTCGACGCGCGCGAGTACCACGCGCACCGCCGCGAGCTGATGTTCGTCAACGACCGCGATCTCGGCGGCAGCACCGGCTACGGCATGCTGTTCCGCGCGGTCCTGTGGCAGCTGTTCGACGACGTCGATCCGGGGGTGCTGCCGGCGCTGCCGCGCTGGCTCGACAACGGCTGCTGGGAGTTCCTGCGCAGCTCGCGCTGCGACGGCAGGAAGATCGAGTTCGCGCCGAGCGACGTCGAGCGCGGCCGCATCGACTACCAGCTGCGCGGCAAGTCGATGCCGGCGCTGTGGGACCTGATGCAGGAGCACATCCAGAGGAGTCCGGAGAACGGCGCCGACGAGGCCGACTGGGGCTACACACCGGAGTGCGCGCGGCTGCTGCGGTGGTTCTGGATCGACGGCGGCCAGCAGGCCTTCGGCAGGCCGGCGCTCGTCAGCGACTACGTGCGGGGCCTCGCCACGGCCTACGGCAAGATCGGTCCGGACCCGACGCGAGACGTCGCGACGATCGGCCTGACCGACGCGCAGCGCAAGGACCGCAACGTGCGGTTCTACGCCTGGCGCGACGCGATGTTGGTCGCGATCAACGACGCCGCCACGCCGCTGCAACCCGACGCCTGGCGCGCGATCAACGAGACGTGGCTCGCCTACAACGAGAACTACCGCTAGCGCCACCGTGCGCGGACCCGGCCGGCCTCTGTCCCGGCCCCCCGACGAACCGCTAGACTCACGGCCATGCCCCAGTTGCGCCATGCATCGGTGGCTGGACCGGGCGGCGGAGGTGGGAGGCACTCGTCGCGGTTCCTGTCACCGTTGCTGACCGCCGCGTCCGGGCTGTGCCTCAGCGTCGCCGCGTTCCTGGTGGTGTCGGCGCTGCGCGATTCGCGCAACCTCGAGGACCTGCGCAGTCTGGCCGAGGACCGCCTGACGCTGGTGGCGACCCGGCTGCAGACGAGCCTGCTGCGGCTCGAGGCGCTGCACGCGTTCTGGCTCGCGTCGGAAGAGGTGCGCGCGGACGAGTTCGACCTGTTCGCGGGGCACCTGATCGAAGGGGACCCGGCGATCCAGGCGTTGGAGTGGGCGCCGTTGGTGCTGGCGGCGCAGCGCGCCGAGTTCGAGGCCGCCGCCGCGTCGGTGTTCCCCGGCTACACGATCCGCGAACGGACCGCCGACGGCAGCCTGGTGCCGGCCGGCGCCCGCGCCGAGTACTTCCCGATCCACTATCTGCAGCCCGTCGCCGGCAACGAACAGGCGATCGGCTTCGACCTCGCATCCGAACCGAAGCGGCGCGAGGCGCTCGATCTCGGACGCGACCTCGGCGGCCCGGTCGCCAGTCGACCGCTGCGAATCGTGCAGGCGAACGGCGATGCGAACGGATTCCTGTGCGCCTGGCCGATCCAGCGGCGCGCGGCGGCGAACGGGGACGGTCTGCTCGGCTATCTGATCGGCGTGTATCGCATGGCCGCGATCGTGGAGCCGTCGCTGGGCCCGCAGACCGCGACCGAGTTCCGCGTGTGCGTCCAGGCGAGGCTGCCGGCGGGCGAGGTGCAGACGCTGTACGACTCGACGCCGCCGGCGAGTTCGGTCCAGCACCAGGTCGACCGCCAGCTGGATGCGCTGGGGCTGCAGTGGAGCCTCGTCTGCGGCGCCGACCAGGCGCTGCTGGATCGGCTGCGCGGGCCGTGGCAGTGGGTCGCGCTCGGCGCGGGCCTGCTGTTCACGATGTTCGTGACGATGGCGATCGTGCAGCGACAGGCGCGCGCCGAAGCGCTGTTGCGCATCAACGCGCAGCTGGTGCGCGAGGCCCAGCTGATGGAGTCGCTGCAGCAGACGCAGCGGCTGGAGAGCCTCGGCGTGCTGGCGGGCGGCATCGCGCACGACTTCAACAACCTGCTGACCGGCATCCTCGGCAACTCGGACGTCGCCCTGGACCACCTGCCCGCGGGCCATCCGGCGCACGAGTGCGTCGCGCAGGTGCGGGTGGCGGCGCGCCGCGCGGCGGACCTGACCGCGCAGCTGCTCGCCTACGCCGGGCGCGCCAACCTGGAGCGGGAGCCACTGGACCTGAGCGCACTGGTGCGCGACATGGGTGGCTTGCTGCACACGGCGATGCCGCCGGGGGTCGAACTCGTGCACCAGCTCGACGCATCCCTGCCGGCGGTCAAGGCCGACAAGGCCCAGATCCAGCAGGTCCTGCTGAACCTCGTCATCAACGGCGCCGAGGCGTGCCGCGCCGCCGGTGGTCTGGTGCGCATCCAGACGCGCCGCGCGGGTCCGCTGGCCGCGACCGCGCCCGTCGAACGGGTGCAGCTGGTGGTGACCGACACCGGCTGTGGCATGCCGCCGGAGGTGCAGCGCCGCATGTTCGAGCCGTTCTTCACCACCAAGTTCCAGGGCCGCGGACTGGGACTGGCCTCCGTGCGCGGCATCGTGCACGCCCACGACGGCACGATCTCGGTCGAGTCGGTGCAGAACCAGGGCACGCAGGTCGTGGTCGAGCTGCCGGCGCTCGACGTCGCGGCCGCAGCCGTGGCGCCGCCGGCGCCGACCGACTTCCGCGGCCACGGCACCGTGCTGCTGGTCGACGACGAGACCTTCGTGCTCAGCATCGGCACGCGGATCCTCGAGGGCTTCGGCTTCCGCGTCGTCCAGGCCGCGGACGCCGAGCAGGCGCTGGCGCTGTTCCGCCGCGAACAGCAGCAGATCCAGCTGGCGATCCTCGACCTGACCATGCCCGGCACGAACGGCATCGAGCTGATGCACGCGCTGCGGCGGCTGGAACCGCGGCTGCCCGTTCTGCTGTCGAGCGGCTATCACGAGTCGGAACTCGGCGGTGTCGTCGACGAGGCCAAGGGCATCGGCTTCCTGCAGAAGCCCTACACCCAGCAGGCGCTGGTGGCGCGCATCCAGCGGTTGTTCGGCGCGGTCAAGGTCG
>JAEUHS010000063.1 GCA_016794035.1 Planctomycetota bacterium | reverse complement strand
TCCCTGCCGTCGAGCACGGCCTCGAGCTGGCGCACGTTGTCGAGGTCGACCGCCTGCGCGCCGAGCCGGGCCGCGATCTCGGCGCCGGGGGCGCGCAGCCACAGCCGCGAGCGCTCGCCGTCGCGATCGAGCCGGCAGGCGCCGAGCCCGGTCGCCGTGGCGGCGCCGTACTGCACCTGGTAGCGATGCGTGCGCCAGGCGCCGCCCGCCGCCTCGAGGTCCGTGGGCAGCGGCGGCCCCAGCTGCAGCCGCTGCGAGGTCGCGGTCGCGTGCAGCAGGAAGCCGTCGTTGCCGGTGGCGACGAGATCCTGCTCGCCGGCCTTGCCGGCGCGCTGTTCGATGCGCACGTCGCCGAAGCCGCGCAGGACGCCGGTCGACGAACCCTCGCGGTGGAACGCGTGCAGGCCCCGGCTGGCGGTGACCGTGCGGTCGCCGCCGTCGAGGCGCGAGTCGCCCTCGAACACCACCACCTGCAGGTCGTTCAGCGGCCGCAGCGTCCACTGCGGGAAGCCGGCCAGGCGCAGCTGCGCGCCGGCGCCGCTGCCGGTGCGCACCAGGTGGATGCGCCGCTGCGACGTGCCGGTCACCAGTTCGGTCTGCTTGCTGCCGGGCCGGATCTGCGTCTGTTCGATGCGCGATTCGCCGCCGTGCGCGGTGACCAGCCACGGCTCGCCGAGCGGGCCGGGCAGCACGGTGATGCGCGGCGTCAGCAGGCGGCCGGCGTCGAGTTCGACCGTCGCCGGCGCGCCGGTCAGCTGCAGCTTCTCCCAGGCGGTGTCGCGCCCCGTCGCGCCGCCGCCGCCGCGCGTCGCCGCGTCGCGTCGCAGCCAGCCGGTGAAGCGGTCGCCGCGGATCCGCGTGCGCGGCCCGTCGGCGACCGGCCGCGAACCCGTGGCGGCGCCACCTGCGGCCTGCGCCGGTCTCGCGACCGGCAGACCGCCGCCTGCGAGGTCGAGCTGCACGTCGTCGTCGACGGTGACGATCGCCGAGCCGCGGTCCAGGTCCTCGCGGTAGTACATCCGGCCGCTCGCGCGCACGACGAGGCCCTCGGTCTCCAGCACCGGTTCGTGCAGGATCTCGATGTCGGCGCGGCGCAGCGCGCTCTGGCGGTTGCGCGGCACGCGCGCCTGCAGGCCCTTGCCGCGCAGCGTGCCGCTGCGCGTGCCGTCGACGACCAGCAGCACCGGGTCGTCCTCGCTGGCCGTGCGCAGGCGCAGCGTGTCCTCGGCCACGAGGATGCGCGCATTGGGCAGTTCGAGCCGCAGGCCCTCGAGCCGCGCGCCCGGCAGCGTCTCGAACACCACCTCGCGCAGATCGATCTCCTTGTCCTCGCTCAGCGACGGCTTGCCGGCGACGTCGCGGGCCAGCTCCAGGAACGCGCGTTGCGCGTGCAGCACGGCGTTCGGCTGGTCGTTCTCGAACAGCCGCACGGTGACGCGGTCGAGCTGCTGCAGCGTGTCGGTCAGCGGCGTGCTGTCCTCGGCGTCGAGCACGAAGACGCGCTCGTGCCGCGCGGAGCCGTCCGGCAGCGGCACGGTGCGGTACTGCGGGAACGACAGCGGTCCGGTCTGCCGGACCGAGATGCTGCCGAGCTTGCCCTGCTGCACCGACACGCCGCCGGGCCCGCGCGCCGGCTCCGGCTCCCGGCTCTCGGTGCCGCCGCCGGTGTTGGCGTTGACCGGCCCCTCGTCGCCGATCGCCAGCCACAGCGCGGCGATGCCGCACGCGAGCAGCAGCAGGAACGCGAGCACGCGCTTCACGCGCGACCGTCCCCTCGCACGACGTCGTCCCAGACGCCGCGTGCGCGCAGCAGTTCTTCGACGATGTCGCGCACGGCGCCGAAGCCGGCCGGCCGCCGCGCGACGAACTGCGCCGCCGCCAGCACTTCGGGCCGCGCCTCGGGCACGGTCGCCGCGAACCCGACCGCGCGCAGCACCGGCAGATCGAGCAGGTCGTCGCCGACGTAGGCGACGCGCCGCGGGTCGAGCTGCTGCCGCTGCAGCAGCTCGTGCAACGCGTTGCCCTTGTCGATGCGGCGCAGCATCACCTCGTGGATGCCGAGTTCCTTCGCGCGGCGTTCGACGACCTCGCCGCCGCGGCCCGACAGCAGGCCGGAACGGCCGCCCGTGCGGTGCCAGTAGACGATGCCCGACGCGTCGTGCACGTGGAACGACTTGTACTCCTGGCCGTCGCGGTCGAAGTGCACGCGCCCGTCGGTCAGCACGCCGTCGACGTCGAGCAGCAGGAACTCGATCGCCGCCAGCACGCTGCGGTCGGGGCAGGTGCGGCCCGGGGTCGGTGGCGGGGACGTCATGCGATCTTGAGGTTCAGCAGATCCTGCACGTCGAGCAGGCCGAGCAGTCGCCCGTCGTCGTCGACGACCGGCAGCTGGTCGACCGCGAACTGGTGCAGCAGCGCCAGCGCCTCGAGCGCGAACGTGTCGGGTCGGATCGAACGGGGGCTCGGCGTCATCGCCTCGTCGATGCGGCGCTCGCGCGGGTTGGCGAGGCCGTGCTCGATCAGGCGCCGCAGGTCGCCGTCGGTGAAGAAGCCGAGCAGCCGGCCGTTCGGGTCGACGACGCTGGTGGCGCCCGGACGGCCCGGCGTGCGGGTCATCACCTCGACCGCCTGCAGCACGGTCGAGCCGCTCTGCACCTGCGGGTTGCGTTCGCCGGTGCGCATCAGTTCGGCGACCTTCATCAGGCGGCGGCCGAGGTCGCCGCCGGGATGGAAGCGCGCGAACTCGTCGGGGCCGAACTTGCGGCCCTCCTGCACCACCAGCGCCAGCGCATCGCCGAGCGCCAGCATCGCCGTCGTCGACGCGCTCGGCGCCAGCCCGTACGGCCCGCACTCGTCGATGCGACCCAGTTCGAGCACCAGGTCGCTGTGGCGGCCGAGCGTCGAGTCGACGGTCTGCGTGACCGCGACCAGCGGCACGCCGACGGCCTTGACGTGCGGCAGCATCACCAGCAGTTCCTGCGTCTCGCCGGACTTCGAGAACGCCAGCAGCAGGTCGCCCTGGTCGACGCGCCCGAGGTCGCCGTGGATCGCCTCGGCCGGATGCAGGAAGATCGACGGCGTGCCGGTCGACGCCAGCGTCGCCGACACCTTCTGCGCGATGAAGCCGGCCTTGCCCATGCCGGCCGTGACGACGCGGCCGCGCAGGCCCAGGATCCGGTCCAGGGTGCGCAGGAAGTCCGTGCCGATCCGGTCCGCAACCTGCCGCACGGCCGCAGCTTCGCGTTCGACGATCTCGCGAGCGCGTTCGATCCTCGGGTCCATCAGGGCGGCCAGAGTAGCACAGGCCGCGCCCCGGCGATTCGGTCGCTGCGAGATCGCCGGGCGGGCGAACGACCCTGCGCCGGCGGTCGATGCCATGGGGCCGCCGGCCCGCCTGGCGCGACGTCAGGGCGTCGCCGCCGCGAAGTCCCGCCAGCGTCGTTCGAGCGCCGCGGGTGTGGCGCGTGGATCGGCGTCGTCGACCGCGAGCACCACCAGCCGGTAGCGCGGGCGCGCCGGCCGGTCGGGGCGACGTCGCCACCGCGTCGGCGGCGGCGCTGCAGCAGGTGCGCTGACCGGCCGCGCGTCAGGCCGGCGCGCGCAGCGCCGCGAGCAGCCACGGCACGACCGCCGCGACCATCGGCTCGATGCAGCCGGTGAAGCGGTGGTCGGCGCCGGCGAGCACCCGCAACTCCGGGCGTCCGCCCGCAGCGCGGCGCGCGGCCTCGGCATCGGCGCGCGGCACCAGTTCGTCGCGGTCGCCGTGCACCAGCAGCCAGGGCACGGTGATCCGCTGCGCGGCGGGCAGCACCGTGTCGACCGCGCGCGCGTCGTCGAGGAACGCCTGCGACAGCCCGCAGCCCGGGCGATCGAACATCTGGTCGCGGCCCGGCACGAGCCCGGCGAAGTGCCGTTCGCAGAACGCGCGCACGTGCACCATGCCGGCCAGCGAGACCAGCGCTGCGATGCGGGGGTCGGCCGCCGCGCGCAGCACGCCGACCGCGGCGCCCATGCTGTGGCCGACGCAGCCGATACGGCGGTCGCCGCAGGCGTCGAGCACGCAGCCGAGGTCGGCGACCTCCTTGCCGATCGTCGCCTCGGCGAAGGCGCCCTCGGACCGGCCGTTGCCGGCGAACGAGAACCGCAGCGACGCGACGCCGGCTGCAGCGAGCGCCTCGCACAGCGCCACCAGGTACGGGCGGTCGTGCTGCGAGGTGACGCCGTGCGCGACGACGACGATCTCGCGCGCGCCGGCGCGGCCGGGCGTGACCACGTGGTCGAGCCGTTCGCCGTGCCGGTTGTGCAGCGGCCCGATCACGCGCGCCGTTCGACCAGCGCCAGCAGCCGGTCGACGCACTCGCGCACGAACGCGGGGTCCTCGGCGTGCAGGTCGCGCTCGACGACCGGGATCGACGGCGGCACCGCGGCCTTCAGTTCGGCGAAGAACGCCGCGTCGCCCGCCGGGTCGCGCAGCGGGCCGCCGGGCATCGCGTAGCGACCGGTGCCGTCCTTCGGCAGCATCAGCACCGCGTTGCCCCTGGTGCTCTGCAGCCGGCGGCCGATCTCGCGCGCGACCTGCCGCAGCTCGTCGGCATTCAGGCGCGGCGCCAGCACGACCGGGCTGTGGAACACGTGCTGGTGGTCCTGCCAGCGCGCCGGCACGGTGTTCGGCGCCACCAGCACGCCGACGTGTTCGACGCCGCCCGGGCACAGCACCTGCGGCAGGCCGAGGCTGCCGGCGACCGTGAGGCGCTCCTTGCCGCCGGCGCGCAGGCCGGCGAACAGCTCGTCGGTGATCTCGCCCATCGCGTAGTCGAACACCGCGCCGACGATGCCCTGGCGCATCATCTGCTCCATCGCGCGCCCGCCGGAGCCGACGGCGTGGAACACCAGCACCTCGTAGCCGCGCGCGGCGAACAGCTCGAGCGCGAGCTGCGCGCCGCTGGTCAGCACGCCGAGGTTCGACATGCCGATCAGCGGCTTGTCGCCGCCCCTGGTGACGATCGGCACGTCGACCTGCGCCATGCCGTGCGCGGCGCCGGCGGCGTTCGCCAGCAGCCGCCGCGTGAACGTGTTGACGCCCAGCAGGTCGGCGACCGAGAACATCATCGTGATGTCCTTGACGTCGACGTAGGCCGACACGTCGCCGGACGCGACGGTCGACACCATGACCTTGGGGAACCCGTACGGCAGGGTGCGCAGCACCTGCGAACACAGCGCGGTGCCCTGCAGGCCGCCGAGCCCGATCACGGCGTGCACGGTGCCGGCGGCGATGCGGTCGGCGAGCAGCTTCGCCGCGCCCGCCGCCATGACCGGCGTCGCCGCCTCGCGCGTGCCCTGCTCGACCAGCGCCGTCAGCGTCGTGCCGCCGGCCGCGGCGACCCGGTTGCGCGGCACGTCGGCGCGGCACTGCGGCGCGCCGAGCACGCCGACGTCGACCACCAGCGCCGCGCTGCCGAGCCGGCCGAGCTGCTCGCGCAGGTACTCGGCCTCGTGGCCCTTGGTGTCCAGCGTGGCGAGCACGGCGACGGTCGTGTCCATGGTCATGCCTTCCGGGGCGTGGTGAAGCGGAGACTCGCGAAGCGCTGCGCCGTGCCCAGCACGGCCTGTTCGATCGGGATGCGTTCCGTCGACGACCCGGTCCAGAAGCCGTCGACGGTGGTGTGGTCGAGCACGAACTGCGCGTCCTCGGGCGTCTCCATCGCGGCGCCGTGGGCGATCAGGATCAGGTCCTTGTCGATCTGGCGCAGCTTGCGGTTCACGGCCTCGGTGCGCGCGGCGGTCGCGTCGATGGTCTCGCCGGAGTCGTAGCCGCGCAGGCCGCCCTTCGTGGTGCCGGCGTGGAAGCAGAACACGTCGGGCCGCGCCTGTTCGACCAGCTGCAGGCTGTCCGCCTCGTCGAACGCGAGGCCGATCGTCACCAGACCCATCGCCTTGGCGAGCTTCAGCATCTCGATCTCGTGCTGGAACGTGATGCCGGCCTTGGTCAGCACGCGGTAGACCTCGCTGTCCTTGTCGACGTAGGAGATCGACGGGCCGATGTTCGACACCGAGCAGACGCCCATCGCCAGCAGCTGGTCGAGCACCATGCGCATGTCCTTCAGCGGGTCGTTGGCGTTCAGGCACGCGCAGACGAACGCGTCGCCTCGCATCGCCGGCAGGATGTCCTCGCGCGTGTAGTCGAGCGTCTGCTGGTTGGAGTCGAGGATCGGCCACAGCATCGCCATCGTGCCCATGCCGTTGGCGCGCAGCCGGGCGCCGGAGAACGTGTTGACGCAGTCGACGCCGGCGCGCTCGAGCAGCTGCGCCGTGAGGCCGTTGCCGGCCGAGGCGATGAACACCGGCAGCCGCTGCGCGACCTTGCGATGCAGTTTGGCGAGGATCTGCGGACGCGACGTGCGGGGGACGATCACCGGCGCGATGATCCCCGCTGGCGCCCAGGAAATCACGATGCTGCAAGCTGCCGCCGTCACCCTGTCGTTGTTCGCCTGCGCGGTCGGCCAGCAGCCGGTCGCCGCAGACCCATGGGTCGTCTACGAGGGCGGCGCCGGCGTCGGCGCGGGCGCGCGCGTGGTGTTCGTGACCGGCGACGAGGAATACCGCTCCGAACAGGGCATGCCGCAGCTCGCCCGGATCCTGGCGCGCCTGGGCTGCCACTGCACCGTGCTGTTCGCGATCGACCCGGCGACGGGGGCGATCGATCCGGGCGTACGCGACAACATCCCCGGCCTCGAGGCGCTCGACGACGCCGACCTGATGGTGCTGTTCACGCGCTTCCGCGACCTGCCCGACGCGCAGATGCGGCACATCGTCGACTACGTGCAGTCGGGGCGGCCGATCGTCGCGCTGCGCACGGCGACGCATGCGTTCGCGGCCGCGAAGCACACGAAGTACGCGGACTGGTCGTGGAACGGCAAGCAATGGGACGGCGGCTTCGGCCGGCAGGTGCTCGGCGAGACCTGGATCGCGCACCACGGCGCGCACGGCAGTCAGAGCACGCGCGGCGTCGTCGCGCCGGGCGCCGAGGACCACGTGATCCTGCGCGGGATCGCGCCGGGCGCGGTGTGGGACCCGGCCGACGTCTACGCGGTGGGGCTGCCGTTGCCCGCCGGCTGCGAACCCGTGCTGCTCGGCGAGGTGCTGGCCGGCATGACGCCCGACAGCGAGCCAGCACCGGCGACCACCGACGCCAGCACCGGCGCCGTGCAGGACCTCAACGCGCCGCGCATGCCGGTGGCCTGGACCAACACCTATCGCGCGCCGAACGGCAGGGCCGCGCGCGTGTTCGCGACCACGCTCGGCAGCTCGCAGGCGTTCCTGCAGGCGGGCACGCGGCGGCTGCTGGTCAACGCGTGCCTGTGGGCGCTCGGCCGCGAGGCGGCGATCACGCCGGATCTCGACGTGTCGCTGGCCGGTGCGTTCGCGCCGACGCCGTTCGGCTTCGGCACGCACCAGAAGGGCGTGCGGCCGGCGGACCTCGCCTGGCGACCGACCGCGGCACCCGCGGCGAAGTGAGCGCGCGGCGGGCGCTACCGCCCGTGCTGATGCTCGTGGGGGACTTCGGCCGCCGCATCTGCCGGCGGCGCGTCGTCGGCGTGCTGCTGCAGCCATGCATCGACGTCCTTGGTCACGATCAGCGTGCCCCACATCAGCTGGAAGTGGCCCGGCACCGTGCAGACGTACTCGTAGTCGCCTTCGGTCGCGATCGCCGCGACCTTCAGCCGGGCGCTGCGCCCCGACTCGACGAGCCGTGTCGCGGCCAGGATGTGCGGGCTCGCCGGCAGGTAGGCGCGGCCCTCGGCGTCGAGCTGGCTCGGCGACATCACGGCCGACGCCATGCCGATCTCGGGGCGCGTGCCGGGCTCGACGACGGCGAGGTTGTGCGCCATGAAGTCGTCGTTCTCGAGCACGATCTCGAACGGCTTGCCCCGCTCGACGACGAGCCGGGTCCGGTCGTAGCGCATCTGCTCGCGCACGGTGTGCAGCACGAACACCGGCACCGCGAGTCCGCGCAGCTCGCGCCGCACCCGGGCGGCGTCGGCGGGCGCCAGTTGCCCGGCCAGCTCCTCGGCGCACTGCACGACCTCGAGGAAGTCCTGCTGCGTGCGTTCGTCGGCGGAAACGCCGCGGGCCCATGCCAGCACGCTGGTCGCGGCGGCGCCGGCGGCGGTCGGCGCCCAGGTCATGCGCGGCAGCTGCAGGATCGCGCGGGCGGCGGTCGTGCGCGCCTCGCCGCGCTGCAGCGCCGCGGCCAGCGCCGCGAAGTGCCGCTCGGGTTCGTCCACGGGCACGAACGGCAACGCCGCGAGCGCCGCCTCGCGCAGCGCGCCGTCGGCCGCCGCATCGCCGAGGATCGCGGCGAGCACGGGCGCAAACGTCTCGCGCAGCTCCGCCGAGCGCAGCATCGGGATCGCGGCGATCGTCTGCAGCCGTCGCTGCGCGTCGCCCGCGGCGGCGAACAACCCGGCGCCGTCCTGTGCGATCGTCGCGAGCGCCACCAGTGCCGCGCGGCGAACGGCGGGCCGGTGGGCGCCGTCGGCGATCGTCTCCAGCGCCGCACGGTGTACCATCAGCAGGCTGGCGGACAGCCAGCCGAGCGACCGGGCGAGGTCGTCGACGGCGGCGTTGCCGTCGCGGCCGTCGAGACGCCGCAGCGACTGCACGAGAACGTCCGTGACGTCGGTCTGCTGCAGCTGGGCCATCTGCTCGACGGCCTGGTTGCGCAACGGCGGCTCGATGCTGTTGCGGTCGATGCGCTCGCGGGTGACGGCGAGCGTGGCCGGTGCGCGCCGCAGGTCCGCGTCCGGCATGCGCGGCGCATACGCGGCGGCGAGGTCCCGATCGTTCGGCAGCAGCACCGCGTCGGTCTCGGTGCGCAGCTGCCGCAGCGTCTCGTCGAAGACGTAGTCGAGGTAGTAGTCGAGCGGATGCCGCAACGCCGCGAACGCCACGTCCGCTGCGTAGGTCGCGTCGTCGCCGTGGAAGAAGCTCGCGGCGCGCACCGCCTGCAGCCGCACGCGTGGATCCGCGTCGTCCGCCAGTCGCAGCAGCCGCGGCAGCACGTCCGGCACCCGTTCGCGCCAGTCGCACAGCACCTTGGTCGCCGCCGCGCGTGCGCGCGGCTCGGGCGAACGCAGCACCCGATCGAGCAGATCGAGGTCGACGACGTCGAACGACTGGCACAGCCACAGCGCCTCGAGCAGATGGTGTTCGTGGCGCGGCTCGGCGGGATCGCGCGCGGCCAGCCAGCCGTGCAGGGCGGCGGTCACCTGCGCCGGGTCGTGGCTGCCGAGTTCGAGCTTCGCCAGCGTGCGCGTGTCCTGCACCGGATCGCAGAGCAGGTCGAGCAGGTGCGCGATCGGCGCGCCGGCGATGCGCGGCGGCGTGGCCAGCGGTCGGCCCTCGTAGGTGATCCGGTAGATCCGGCCGTGCGCGTGGTCGCGGTTGGGGTCGCGCAGATGGTGCTGCAGGTGGCCGATGATCGCCTGCGCCCAGTCGGCGAAGTAGAGCGCGCCGTCGGGGCCGTTGCCGACGCACACCGGGCGGAAGGTCGGCAGCAGCTTCGGATCGGCGGCGACCACGTTCTCGACCGTCTCGCCCTTCAGGCCCGAGCCGTCCTGCGTCACCCGCACGCGCGTGATCGCCTGCAGGCCGATCACGTTGAGGTTCAGGAAGTCGCCCTGCCAGTCGGCCGGGAAGTGCGCGCTCGACACCATGCCGGTGCCCGGGCACGGCCGCGACGGCCGGTCCCAGAACTGCTTCATGTCCGGGTGCTTGCCGCGGGTCAGGTGGCCGCTGATCGCCGGGCCGAAGAACGTGTGGTTGCCGGTCGCGTTGGTCAGCAGGTCGTTGCCCCACTCGTCCCAGACCTTGCCGTGCGCGTTGACCAGCTCGTACGGCGCGTAGAGTTCCACCCGGCCGGTGCGCGGCTCGAAGCGCCAGATGCAGCCGTCGGCGTGGCGCAGCGGCCCGTGCCAGGTCTCGATCTGGGTGCGGTGGAAGTAGCCGTCGCTGAGCGTCGTCGCGAGGCTCGGGTCGAGGCCCATCGCGTTCGTGGTGTGGTGGCTGTCGGCGCTGTCGATGCCCATCAGCACGCGTTCGCGCGCGTCCGCCACGCCGTTGCCGTCGGTGTCGCGCAGGAACCACAGGTCCGGCGCCTGCATCAGCAGCACGCCGTCGCGGTGGAACGTGAACCCGGTCGGCGCATTGAGGTCGCCGGCGAACGTCGTGCAGGTGTCGGCCCGGCCGTCGCGGTCGGTGTCCTCGAGCACCAGCAGCGAGTCGCCGACCTTGCTGCCGGGCTGCCGTTCGGGGTAGTTGCGCCAGGCGGCGACCCACAGCCGGCCGCGAGCGTCCCACGCCATCTGCACCGGGTTCACCAGCTCGGGGAACCGCGCCTCGTCGGCGAACAGGTTCACCTTGCAGTGCGGCGCGACCTGCAGCTCGTCGATCACTGCCTCGCCGTCGGGATAGCTCCACGACAGGTCGTCGCGATCGCCCGGATGGTTGGTCGCGACCGGGATCGGCGCCGGCAGGTCGTCGTCCGTGACCGCGAGGTCGCCGCCCTGCGCGACGGCCCAGACGCGCGCGTCGCGGTTCGCCGTCATCACGTCGCGCATCGCCATCTCGCGCTGCATCACGGTGCGGTTCAGGATCGGCTCGCCGATCACGCCGTGACGGTCCTTCGGCGCGTACTTCTCGTACGAGCGCCCGCCGTAGACGTTGTAGCCGTCGATCGTGCGGTAGCGCTGGTGCCAGCACCAGTTCTTGTCGCGCACGGCCAGCAGCAGCCGCTCGGCGACGGCGGGCGGCTGCTCGCCGAACAGCCCGCGGAACAGCTCCGGCGCCAACAGGCGGTCGCCCTCGTCGGTGAGGTGCATGCCGTTCACCGTCAGCGAACGACCGCGGGCCGCGGCCTCGGCGAACAGCTGCCGGCTCGCGGCGAACAGGTCGACGCAGGCGACGTCCTGCTGCCGCGCGACGTCGGCGATCGCCGCCGCGTAACGCTGCAGATCCAGGTTGTGCCGCGCCGGATCGGGCAACGCCGGATCCTGGTGCCGTTCGCCGGCGATCGGCGTGAACAGCACGAGGCGCACGGGCCCGTGCTCGCCGAAGGTCCTGGCGCGCACCTCGGCGACGAACCGCGTCAGCCGCTCGCGGAATCGCGGCAGCCCCGCCGCGCCGGCGAACGCCTCGTTGCCGCCGTAGAACGCGAACACCACGTCGGCGCCGGTCTTCGCCAGCCAGTCGTCGCGCGTGCCGAATCCCTGCGAACGATGCCACGTGTCGACCTCGTCGCCGGCGACGGCCAGCGTGCGCACCGTCAGCGAGTGCCCTGGGTAGCGCGCGTGCAGCAGCGTCTCGAACCAGCCGCTGTGCTGCATGCGGTCGGCCAGCGCGTTGCCGAGCATCACGACGTGGTCGCCGGGCCGCAGCTCGAGCGCTGGCGTCGTCTGGCCGACGAGCGGCGAGCCGAGGGCCAGCAGGAGCAGGACGCGTCGGGTGCTGGTTCGCATGCGGTTCGGGGTGAGCGGTGCAGTTCGCATGCTAGCCCGGTGCGCCGGTCACGCGTACAGCCACAGCCTGGCGGCGTCGATGCCGAGCCGCGCGCGCGTCACCGACCGCGCCACCAGCTCGCCGTCCATGGCCAGCGGCAACGGCGTGGCCGGTCGCACCGCCAGCTGCGTGCAGCGGGCGAGGCGAACCCGCGCGTCGCTGCCGTGGCGGGCCCGCAGCAGCCGCCACAGCAGGACGAGCGTCGCGCGGCGCGACGCAGCGGTGACCTGCAGCACGTCGAGCTGGCCGTCGTCGAGCCGCGCGCCGGGCACGAACGGCAGCCCGCCGCCGACGCGATTGCCGTTGCAGGCCGACACGAACAGGAGCGGCAGCCGGGTCGTCGTCGTGGTGCCGTCGATCGTGTAGTCGAGTTCGCAGTCGACGAGGCGCTGGTGGCGCACGGCCTGCAGCGTCGCGGCCAGGTAGAGCGGCCGGCCGCGCAGCCAGCGCGCGTTCGCGGCGGCGGCGACGACGGCGGCCTCGAAGCCGAGCCCGGCGTTGTTGGCGAAGCGCCGCCGCATCCGCCCGTGCTCGCAGTCGAACTCGGCGGTGCCGACGTCGATCGCGCGCACGGTGCCGGCGCGCAGCCGTTCGACCAGCGCGGCGGCAGAGCGCGGGAAGCCGGCCGCGCCGGCGAAGTCGTCGCCGCTGCCGGCCGGCAGCACCGCGAGCGGCCCGAGCATCCCGCCGCGCGCGGGCAGGCCGTTCAGGATCTCGTGCACGCTGCCGTCGCCGCCGACCGCGACGACGCCGCCCGGCGCGCCGGCGGCCAGCGCAGTGGCGTGGCCGGGGCCGTTGCTGTGCGCGAGGGTGAACGGCAGGTCGGCGGCACGCAGCGCGCGCGTCAGTTCCTCGGCGCGCGGCCCGCCGCGGCCGCGCCCGGCGCGCGGGTTGGCGATCACGAGCAGCGGGGTCACATTCGACTGCACGAAGTCGCGCGCCATCGGCGGCGCGAGCATACTGCGGCCGCCGCGTGCCGAACGACCTCGATCCCCCTGCTGCTGCGCCGCGCGCCGTCGCGCTGGTGACCGGTGCCTCGAGCGGCATCGGCGCGGCGATCGCGCGGGCGCTCGCGGCCGACGGCTGCGCCGTGGTCCTGGCCGCGCGGCGCACCGACCAGCTCGAACACCTCGCCGCCGAGCTGCGCGCCCGCGGCGCCGAGGTCGCGGTCGCCGCCTGCGACGTCACCGACGCGGCCGCCGTCGACGGCGCGGTGCGGGACACGCTCGCGCGCTGGGGCCGGCTCGACGTCGTGGTCGCCAACGCCGGCAGCTACCTGCGCCGCCCCGCCGATCGCATCACCCGCGCCGACTTCGAGTCCGCGTTCGCGGTCAACTTCTGGGGTGCGTTCCACGTCGTGCAGGCCGCATTGCCGCACCTGCTCGCGCGCGGCGCGGGACACCTGGTGCTGATGACGTCGTTCGATGCCAGGAAGGCGCTGCCGCACGACGGCGCCTACGCGGCGGCGAAGGCCGCGCTCGCCAGCTACGCCGGCGCCCTGCGGCAGACCCTGCGCGGCCGCGGCGTGCACGTCTGCACCCTGTTCCCCGGCCGCGTCGATACGCCGATGTGCGATGGCCTCGAGGTGCCGGCCATCTCGGCCAAGATCCCGGCCGACCGCGTCGCCCGCGCCGTGCTGCGGGCGATCCGCGGGCGCCGCGCCGAGGTGATCGTGCCCTGGCACTGCCGGCTGTTGCTGTGGGCCGACACGCTGTCGCCGCGGCTCGGCGACTGGTTCGTGCGCGTGCTGGGTCTGGACGGCCGCGAGCGCTCGCCTGCGGACGGCGACCGGACTAAGCTGCGCCCGTGAAGTCGTCGACCGAAGCGCACTCGAGCCACGCGTTCCTGCGGCGCGTGCGCCTGGCGGCCGTGCGCGGCCCGTCGACGCCGTTGCTCGACGAAGTGCTGGCCTCTGTCGAGCAGGCGCTGCGCGTGCGCGGGCACGAGTGGACGCTCGAGCCGGACGATCGCACCGACGCGTTCGTGACCACGGCGCGGCTGCACGAGCCGGTGTCGTGGCGGCACTCGCCGCTGTTCACCGGCCGCAAGCGCTACGGGCTCGCGGCGAAGCCGGCGACCTACACGTTCGTCCAGGTCACCGAGGCGCAGCTGCAGGACCTCGTGCAGCGCTTCGATGCGGCGCTGGCGAAGGACCCGCCGGATCCGGCCGACTTCGACCTGCCGGGCCTGTCGAGCAATGCGTGGCAGGTGCTGCGCGACCAGGGCAGCCGCGGTGGTGCGATGATGTGCATCGGCCGGCTGCTGCAGGCGCAGAGCAAGAGCCTGCGCGTGGTCATGGTCATCGGCGAACGCACCGCGGACGCGGCCTACCTGTTCGACCTCGCCGGCGCCTACCCGCGCATCGACGCCGACACCGAGGACGGGCTCTGCGGCGACCTGGCGCTGCGCATCGCGACGCACCTGAGCACCCGCGAGGTCACCGCCCACCGCGTCGACGGCGAGCCGATCCCGCGCGCGACGTGGAACGCGTCGAGGGCGCGACTGGCGATGCTGCACATCTCGCGCGAACTCGGCGCGCGCGCGTTCTTCACCAAGATGGTGCGCATCGCCGACCTGGTCGACGTGCCGGCGATCACCGGCGCGGTCGCGCAGCAGTACAGCGAAGGCTGCTTCGGCACCTGGGACCCGGTGCTGCAGGCGCAGGTCGTCACCGTCACCGGCAGCCAGCACCCGGTGGTCAAGGCGAGCCTGCAGGAAGACGACCTCGCGGTGATCACCGGTGTGCTCGACTGCGGCAGCGGCGCGCGCGTGCGCCTGGTCGAAGGCCTGCGCAACGACCCGCCGTCGTCCGAGGCCGTGGAGTTCGCGTCGATCGACGAGCACCTGCCGCGCGTGCAGCTGCCGGCAGCGTTCGGCGTCGCGGGCCCGGCACCGGTGGTGCGCAGCAAGCTGCACGGCCATCGTGGCGTCACGTCCTACGACCCGCGCACCGTGGAGTACGTGTCGCTCGACGCGCCGTTCTTCCGCTACCTGGTGTCGTGCTCGACCGAGGCGCAGGCGCACGGGGTGACCGCGGCGTTCGCGCGCTCGCAGGCGCTGCGCGACCCGGCCGACCCGCGCACCGTCGTGTTCACCATCCTGCCGGGCCACGGCCTGTTGGCGGTCGAGAAGTGGGCGCCGGGCACGCAGCCGTTCGACGAACTGCTCGGCGCGATCGACAGCGGCCGGCTCGAGGTCAGCAGCGGCGTGCCGCAGGGCAGCATGCACTACGCGCCGCGGGGGGACCGCATGGTGTTGCAGTTCGGCTGCGACGCGCACACGGCGGCGGTGGGCGGCCCCGGCGCCTGCGAGCTGCGCAGCGCCGAGAACGGCTGACCGACCCGCGCCGGCCCCAGCGCGGGCCCGCCGCCCGTCCCGAACGAGGCCCGGAATCCCGCGCGCGGCTATTGACAAATAATATTGTCAATGCTTCAATCGGGCCCGATGCTCGCGGTCGAACTCATCGAAGACCCTGCCACCGCCACGGTTGCGCTGGACCCCGTGCGCTGCCGCCTGCTCGCGGAACTGGCCGAACCGGCCAGCGCCGCCGCGCTCGCCGCCCGCGTCGGATTGCCGCGGCAGAAGGTCAACTACCACCTGCGAACGCTGTTGGCCCATGGCCTCGTGCGCGAGGTGGACACTCGCAAGTGGGGTGGGTTGACCGAGCGGCGGGTCGTCGCGACCGCCAGCGCCTACGTCGTCTCGCCGAGCGCGCTCGGCCCGGTCGAGGTCTCACCCGAACGCGCCACCGACCGGCTGTCGGCGAGTTACCTGGTCGCGCTGGCGGCGCGCGCCGTGCGCGAGGTCGCCGACCTGTTGCGGCGCGCGTTCGTCGCCGAGCAGCGGCTCGCGACGCTGTCGATCGACAGCGAGATCCGCTTCCGCAGCGCCGCCGAACGTGCGGCGTTCAGCGCCGAACTGACGGCAGCGATCACCGAACTCGCCGCCCGCTACCACGACGAGAACGCGCCGGGCGGGCGACCGCATCGCCTCGTCGTGCTGGCCCACCCCCTTCCCGATCCGCTCGGCGAGCGGCCGAGTTCCCCACCCCAGACGGAGTCATGACGATGAGTGTGAAGCAGGAGCCATCCGGACGTCGCAGCGTGCAGGTCGAGGTACTGGTCCGAGGGACCCCCGAACAGGTCTGGCAGGCGATCGCCAGCGGACCCGGCATCTCGGCGTGGTTCGTGCCGAGCCAGGTCGATGGCAAGCTGAACGGCACCGTGTCGTGCGACTTCGGCGGCGGCATGGTGTCGTCGGCCAAGATCACCGAGTGGCAGCCACCGCACCGGTTCGTCGCCACGGACTCGACGTGGCTGCAGGGCGGACCGCCGGTCGCCACGGAGTGGACGGTCGAAGCCCGCTCCGGCGGCACATGCCTGGTGCGCGTCGTGCACAGCCTGTTCGCCAGCACCGACGACTGGGACAACCAGATCGAGGGCACCGAACACGGCTGGCCGGGCTACTTCCGCGTGCTCCAGCACTACCTCGAACACCACGCCGGCCAACCGTCGACCGCGTTCGTCGGCATGGCCCCGTCGCCGCTGCCGGCTCCGGCGACGTGGAGCACGATGGTGACGGCGTTCGGTTCCGGCGACCCGCAGGTCGGGCAGCCGCTGCGCATCACCGCCCCGGGCCTGGCCACGATCACCGGCAAGGTGCATGCGATCGACCACGTGCCGCAGGGCACGGCCATGATGTTGCTCGTCGACGCACCGGCGCCGGGCGTCGTGCTGGCGAGCGCGATGGAGTGCATGGGCATGCAGATGGCGACGTTCCAGGCCTACTACTACGGCGCGAAGGCCGCGGCCGCCGTCGCCGATCAGGACGGCTGGCGGCAGTGGCTCGCCGGCCTGTTCCCGCCGCCGGCCGACGTGCCGCCGGGCGCCTGACGCGGATCACGGCGTCGCGGCGGCGGCGGCCGCGCCGAGCCAGCCGCGGAAGCGCTCTTCGACCCGCTCCCGCAGCTGCTTGCTGTCGCCGCCGAACGCCTTGGGATCGTCGATCGCGAGCACCGCCAACCGGAGCTTCGGGATCGGGTGCGGCGGTCGGAACATCGGCACCTCGGGTGACAGCCATGGCGGCGTGCAGCGGATGCCGACCGACACCAGCGGCACGCCGGCGCGGCAGGCGATCTCGAACGCGACGCGGCCGAACGGACGCAGCGTGCCCGCCGGGCTGCGCGAACCCTCGGGGAACACGAAGATGCGCATGCCCTGGCGCAGCCGATCGACGCCGTCGTCGATCACGCGGCCGATCGAGATCGGATCGGTGCCCGGACCCTCGAGCAGGCCGGCGCCGACCAGCAGGGGCTTGACCATGCGCCGATGCCAGACGCGCTGCTTGACGATCGTGCAGGCGCCGCCGAGGCAGGCGCCGATCGCGGTGACGTCGATCTGGGTCGGGTGGTTGGCGACCAGGACGAACGGCCCGGCGGGCAGCCCGGTCAGCGTGCCGCGGTGGTTGAAGTCGGCGATGCGGAACACGCGCAGCCAGTCGTGCAGGATGCGGTAGCCGGTGCCCATGCAGCGCTGCAGCCGCAGCGCGCGCCGGGTGGGGTCCTGGCGCCACCACCAGCACAGGAACGCGAAGCCCAGGTAGCCGAACGGCGCGTTGATCGAGTAGAGCGCGACGCTGAACACGATCGCCGCGGTGCGGACCGCGCGCTGCAGCGCATACGACGGCGGGTTCGCGACGGCCGATTCCTGCACGGCGGTCACGGCAGTGGCTCCGTGCCGGCGGCGACGAGCGCGCGTTCGAGGTCGCTGCCGGTCGCCGCCGCGAACGGCGGCCGCTCGCCGTAGCACCAGCGGCCCCACACCTCGGCGGCGCCGAGCGCGAACGGGAAGTGCGGGGCCGGCGTCTCCGCGCGGCGCGGAAACAGCCAGGCGGTGTGGTCCTGCACGACGACGTTGCACGCCGCCGTCAGGCGCGCCTCCGCGAGCCGCACCAGCGCCTCGGCGCGCGGCGCGGCGTCGCCGCGCACGCCGAGCAGGCAGAACGGCACGTCTTTGGCGACCAGTGCGGCGCCGGGCGGCACGTCGATCAGGTCGCTGCGCAGCGGCCGCTCGCGCAGCGCCGCCAGGAACGGCGAGCGTTCGGGCAGCAGGTGGGCGTGGGCGCGCGCGATCGTCGCCGCCGCGCCGATCGAGTTCAGCAGCGCGCTGCCGCCGGCGTCGGCCCAGTCACAGATCGTGGTCCACATCGCCAGGTCCGGATCGCGCTTCGCCGCCGCCGGCCACAGGATGCGCTGGTGGTCGGCGAACGGATAGCGGTTGGGCGTCACGAGGTGGCGTTCGTCGCGCCACAGCGCCTCTTCGGCCGCGATCGTCGCCGCGCGGCTGCGGCGGAAGGCCGGGCGTTCCGCCGTGGCACGGTCGCCGCGCTGCTGCCGCGCCGGCACGAACACCAGTTCCACCGGGGCGCCGAACACGGTCAGGCTGCGCCGCGCCTCGACCGCGAAGGGCGGCAGGCGCGCGTCCGGGCCGGTCGGCGGGCGGGTCATGGCCCGGCGATGTTGCGCGCTGCGGTAGCCGCGCACAACCGCGGCGTTCGGTCGAGGCCGCCGGACTGGACCTTTGCCCGCGCCGGGGCCGGTTGCTACCGTTCTCGCCCTCGGGTCGCCGCAGGTCGCGGCCTCGCCGAGCGGACCCAGCAGGAACCCATTGCGCATCGTCTTCTTCGGCAGCAGTGACTTCGCGATCCCGTCGCTGAAAGCCCTCGCCGAGGGTGGGTTCGCCCCGGTGCTCGTGGTGACCAAGCCCGACGCCCCCCGGGGCCGCGGGCGCAAGATCTACGACAGCGACGTCAAACTCGCCGCGCAGGAAGTCGGCCTGCCGTTCGCGCAACCCGCCGACCCGCACGACCCGGCGTTCCTGCAGCAGCTGAAGGACCTGAAGCCGGACCTCGGCGTCGTCGTCAGCTACGGCGTGATCCTGCAGCCCGACCTGCTGGGACTGCCGAAGCAGGGCATGATCAACGCGCACGCGTCGTTGCTGCCGCGCTATCGCGGTGCCGCGCCGATCCAGCGCGCCATCCGCGACGGCGAGAAGGAGACCGGGGTCACGATCATGCGCATCGCCGAGCAGCTAGACGCGGGCGACGTGATGCTGAAGAAGGCGACGCTGATCGATCCACGCGAGAACAGCGGCGCGCTGCGCACGCGGCTGGCGGCGCTGTCCGGCGCGGCGCTGCTCGAGGCGCTGGCGCTGCTGAAGGAAGGCAAGGCCAGGTTCACGCCGCAGGATCACGCGAAGGCCACCTACGCGCCGAAGGTCGAGAAGGAGCACGGCGTCATCGACTGGAAGCTACCGGCGGTCGAGGTCGATCGTCTGGTGCGCGCGATGACGCCCAAGCCCGGCGCGCAGACGCGGCTCGGCAACAAGCGCTTCATCGTCATGGAGGGCTCGGTCGAGCAGGACCTCTACGGCATGGGCATCCCCGGCGGCCTGCAATCGTCCGGCGAAGAGGGCATCCGGGTCTGCACCGGCAAGGACCTCTACCGCATCACGCGCATCAAGCCGGACAACGGCCGCAACATGACCGCCGGTGAGTTCGTGCGCGGGCATCACATCGCGCCCGACGCGCGCTTCGGCTGAGTTCGCGCATGGTCTCGGCCCGGGCGGCGGCGCTGCGCGCTCTCGCGGCGCTCGATCGCGGCCGCGCCGACCGCATCCGCGACGTGCTCGACGCCGCCCGCCTCGAAGGCCGTGAGCAGGCCTTCGCGTTCGAGCTCGCGCACGGCGTGCTGCGCCGCGAACGGCTGCTCGACTTCGTGCTGGAAGGACTCGCGCACCGCGGCCTGCCGCGCGATCCGACGCTGCGCGTCGCGCTGCGACTCGGCGTCCATCAGCTGCTGTTCGTCGCCGGCATGCCGGCGCACGCGGCGGTGCACGAGACGGTGGCGCTGGTGCGCGGCAACCGCGGCTTCGCCAACGCGCTGCTGCGCGCCGTCGCCGGCCGCATCGAGGCCCGTGCCGCGGCGCATCGTGCGGTCACGACCGAGCTGGCGCTCGGGCCGGAGCGCACGTTCGTGCTGCCGCAGGCGCTGCCGGACGACGAGGTCGCGCGGCTGGCGATCGTGCACTCGCTGCCGGACGCCGCCGCGCAGCGCTGGGCGGCGGATCTGGGGCGCGAGGGGCTGCGCGCGATCGCGGCCGCCGCCAGCGCGCTGCCGGCGACGTTCCTGCGGGCCGTGGCGCCGGTCGAACGCGACGAACTGCAACGCGAGCTGACCGCGGCCGGCGTCGAGACGGCGCCGGCGGCGCATCCGCGGTTGCTGCAGTGGATCGGCGGCGAGTCGCCGTTCGCGACCGAGCCGTTCCGCCGCGGCGCGTTCCTGGTCCAGGATCCGACCGCGCTGGCCGCCGCCGAGGCGGTGCCGTGTGGTGCCGGGCAGACGGTCGTCGATCTGTGCGCGGCGCCCGGCACCAAGACCGCGCTGCTGGCCGAACGCGTGCGGCCGGGCGGCCGCGTGTTCGCATTCGATCCGGATCCGGCGCGGCGCCGGCGCATCGTCGAGAACGTCGCGCGGCTCCGTTTCGGCGACGTCGTGCAGGTGACCGACACCGCGGCGTCGCTGCCGCCGGCCGATGCCGTGCTCGCCGACGTGCCGTGCTCCAACACCGGTGTGCTCGGCCGCCGCGTCGAGGTGCGGCGGCGGTGGCAACCGGACACCGCCGCGCAGATGGCGGGGCTGCAGCGCGACCTGCTGCGGCAGGCGATCGCGCTGGCGAAGCCGGGCGGCAGCGTCGTCTACTCGACCTGCTCGATCGAATGCGCCGAGAACGAGGCCGTGGTCGCGGCCGTGCTCGCCGAGCCCGGGCTGCCGCCGTGCCGGCTGGTCCGCAGCCACCTGACCCTGCCGGCCGCGGGGCGCCACGACGGCGGCTTCTTCGCCGTGCTGGCACGGGGCCTTCCCGGTGCCGGCCGTGACGGGTAGAACGCGACGCCGCCCTCCGTCCGGCGGGGTCCCCGTCGCGGCCGTGCGCGTGACGGCAACCTCGCGCTGCGCGAGGACCCGCAGACCAAGCCCGAGGCAAGCATCATGGCGACCCGTCCCACCCCTCGTTCGCGCAGCGCCAGCGGCGGCGGCAGTGCCGGCCGCCGAGCGGCACGTTCCCCGAGCTCGGGCTCCAACTCGATGCCGATGATCCTCGGCGGCGTGGGCGTGCTGGTCTTGGTCGTCGTGCTGGTGGTGATGAACTCCGGCGGCGGCAAGTCCGCCGCCGCCGAGACGGCACCGACGCCGGCCGCGGCGCCAGCGGGCAGCACCGCGAAGTCGGCGCCGGTCGTGCCGACCGGCACCGCCAAGGCCGGCAAGACCCCGGGTCGACCGGCTCCCGCGCTGACCGGCGCGATGCTGCAGCAGACCGCGCAGCTGCTCGAGGAGGCCAAGGTGCTCTGCAACGACGGCATCAAGGCGCGCACCGCCGGCGACAACCAGGCGGCGCGCGACAAGCAGTCGGCGGCGAAGGACAGGATCGACGCGGCCAAGCGGTTGATCACCGACCCGCTCGGCTGGCAGGAGGAGGCGGACATGGGCGGCTGGGCGATGCCGGCCGAATACGCGGCGCTCGAGAAGCTCTATGGCCAGCTCAGCAGCCTGGAGAAGCGCGTGCGCATGAGCGGTGGCACCTGATCCCCGCGATGCGGCTCGGCTACCACACCAGCGGCTTGCAGAACCACCGTCTGCCGGACGCGCTCTCGTTGCTGGCAGAGCACGGCTACCAGGTCGTGGCGATCACGCCGGACACCTGCCACCTCGATCCGGCGACGACCGGCGACCGCGAACTCGCCGAGGTGGCGGCCCGGCTGCGCGACCTGGGGCTTGTGCCGGTGATGGAGACCGGCGCGCGCTTCCTGCTCGATCCGCGGCACAAGCACGAACCGACGCTGATGACCCGCGATCCCGCCGCGCGGCGGCGGCGGCTGGACTTCTACTCGCGGGTGGCGGCGATGGGGCAGCGGCTCGGCGCCACCGTGGTGTCGTTCTGGACCGGCATCGATCGTTCGCCCGGTCCCGACAGCGAGCCGTGGATGCTCGACGGCGTGCGCGAGACCGCGGCGCGCATCCGGGCCGAAGGACTCGAACCGTCCCTCGAGCCGGAGCCCGGCATGGCGGTCGAGACGGTCGCCGACTGGCGCCGGATGCTCGGCGCGCTGGGCACCGCGGCGCCCGGGCTCACCCTCGACATCGGCCATCTTTACGCCGTGTGGGAAGACGAGCCGGTCCAGGTGATCGCGTCGGTGGCGCCACACCTCCGGCAGGTCCACCTCGAGGACATGCGTCGGGGCGAGCACGAACACCGCTTGCCGGGCACCGGGGACGTCGACTTCCCGGGGGTGCTAAGTGCTCTGCAGAAGGCCGGATACCTCGGGCCGGTCTGCTTCGAGCTGTCGCGTTCGAGCCATGCCGCGCCGGCCGCCGTCGCGACCTGCCGCGAGGTCTGGAACCGAAGTCTCGGCCCGCCACGCCGTTGACCGGTGCCCCCGGACGCCTACTCTTGCGCCCGGCAGCCCCCGACCTCGCCGGAGATCCCCATGAGACAATGCCCATCCGTCGAAGGTTCCGCCGCGCCGTTGATCACGCATCGCATCGGGGCGGATGTCTGCCTGGCACGCCAGCAGACGTTCTTCCACAAGTGCCATCGCTGCGTCTACCGGGGCCAGGCGGCCGATTGGCAGCCGCCGGAAGCGCACCTGGAGATGATCAACGTGCACACGGCCGAGGAGCCCGTGCAGGCGGGCGTCAAGATCGTGAAGATGCCCGGCAAGGGCGGCAAGCCCGAGCCCAAGCAGGCCCGCCAGCCGGCGCCGGCCGCCAGGAGCGCCGCCGCCGGCGGCTGATCGCCGCCGACCCGGCCGCAGATCCGCCGCCGCGCCGGCATCGCTGATGACTTGCGTGCAGCTGGCGCAACCCGCGCTGGCGTTACGGCTTGTAGGTCTCGTGCAGCTGGCGCAGCGCCAGCTCGGCCTCGGCGAACTTGGCGTCGAGTTCGGCGGCGAGCTGCCGCGACTCCTCGAGCTGCCGCCGCCGGGTCGCGACCTGGATCTTCTCGCAGGTGTCCTGCAGCAGGTGCGCGCCCAGGTTGCCCGACGATCCCTTCAGCGAATGCGCGGCGCGCTCCATCTTGTCGAAGTCGCCCGCGACCAGACCCTCGTGCACCGAACGGACCTTCTCGGGCCCGTCGTCGAGGAACATCTGGATCAGGTCCAACAGGAGTTCGGGATCACCGTCGTCCGAGAACGACAGCAACTCCTCCACGACGCTCATGTCCAAGACCTGGTCCATTCTCCTCCGTCGGCGGAGGAATCGGGTTTTCCCGGGCGTCGACTTGACGCGGCGCGGCCGAATCAGCCGCCGATCGCCGCGCGGACTTCGCCGTCGGTCAGCAGGCGTTTGCTCGACTTGCCGGCGGCAAGGAGGCGTTGCACCCGCTCTTCGGTCGGTTCGATGCCCAGGCGTTCCAGCACGAAAGCCGCGTTCGATCTGCCCGCCATCGGCCCGACGGCGATGCGCTGCTCGAGCCCGACCATGTGCGCCGGCACGCCCGAGTAGACCGAATCGGCCAGCTCGATGTCGCCCTTCTTGAACGCCTTGATCACGGCCGACGCGTGCACGCCGGTGCCGGTCTCGAAGGCGTCGCTGCCCAGCACCGGGTAGTTGTGCGGGATCTCGACCTCGAGCGCCCTGGCGGCCGCGGCCGCGTATTCGGGCAGGGTGCGCAGGTCGTTGTCGATCCAGCCCTGCAGCTTGCAGTTGACCAGCAGCAGATCCATCGGCGCGTTGCCGGCGCGTTCGCCGACGCCGAGCGCGGTGCCGTGGATGCGGTCGGCGCCGGCCTCGATCGCGGCCAGGCAGTTGGCGATGCCGAGGTCGCGATCGCGGTGGCCGTGCCAGTCGACGCCGAGGCTCTTGTCGTGCTGGTCGGCGAGTTCGCGCACGAAGCGAACGACGGCCCGCGCGCCGTCCGGGGTCGCGTGGCCGACGGTGTCGCAGACGCACAGCCGTCGTGCGCCGAGCTCGATCGCCTCGCCGTAGAGCGCGCGGATGGTCTCGGGGCGGGCCCGGGTCGTGTCCTCGGTCACGTACATGACCGGCAACTGGTGCTTCTGCGCGAAGGCCAGCGCCTCGCGCGTGTTCTGCAGCATGCGTTCGAGGGTCCAGTCCTCGGCGTACTGGCGGATGTAGCTGCTGCCGATGAACGCGCACACCTCGATCGGGATGCCGGCCTGCTGGGTCATCTCGACGACCGGCTCGATGTCGCTGACGACGGTGCGGCAGGCGACGTTGGCGCCGATGCGCAGCTTGTTGTCGGCGATGTGGCGCGCGAGCCTGGTGATGTCTTCGCGCGGCCGGCCGCCGGCTCCGGGCAGGCCGAGGTTGGCCGTGTGGATGCCGAGCCGGTCCATGCGCTCGAGCAGATCGATCTTCACGGCCAGCGGCGGATCGCTGACGGCCGGTGACTGCAGGCCGTCGCGCAGCGTCTCGTCGTCGAACTGCAGCGGGCGGGTCGGTCGGAACGACCCCGCGGTGCGGTTCCAGTCGTGGATCAGATCGGCGATGCGGGTCATGAGCGTGAGGCGTCCAGTAGCGGGCAGCCATGGCCCAGGCTGGCAACCGCGGTGCGGGTGCGGCCATGGCTGGGGGGCGACCATTATGCCGTGCGGGGTGCGCAGCGAAGACCCGGAACGTGGCCTTCTCGCGAGGTCGGGCCTGCTGCATGATCCCGGCGTGACCGCGAGCCGCTGCCCTTCCTGCGACGGAACCGGGCGCTGACCCCCGGATGGTCGGCCAACGTCCGCTGCTGCCGCTGCTTCGCGATGCGCTGCTGGTCGCCGGCATCGCCGTGCTGACCGTGCAGGCGCTGCGGCGCTGGGCCGGTGACCGCTACATGGTCCCGTCCGACAGCATGCAGCCGGTGCTGCACGGCGATCCCGAGCACGGCGACGTCGTCTTCGTCGACAAGCTCGCGCGCGCCGCCGCGCGCCGCCGCCACGACCTGGTGGTGGTGCGGCATCCCGACCAGCCGGGCCAGCAGCTGGTGAAACGCATCGCCGCGCGCGGCGACGACGCCGACGCCTGCTGGATCGACATCCGCGAGGGCGACGTCTGGCTGGGCGCGAACGCGCAGGTGCTGCAGCGCGAGCACAAGGACCCGTTCGCGGCGAAGGCGATGCGCGTCGCCTGGGCCGCGTGGCCGGCGACCGCGGCGCTGGTCGCGCCGCTCGACCTCGCGGCCGCGACGCCCGGCGCGCGCGCGCTCGAGCTGCCGCCGTTGCGCGAGGACCTCGCCGCGGCGCGCGCGCTGTTCGGCGCCGCCCAGCGTGCGCTGCGGCGCGGCGACCGTTCGCCCGGCGTGCTGCCCGTCGGCTGCATCGGCACGTCGCGCGCGGTCGACGCCTCGTGCGTCGACGGCACGGGCACGCGCGGCCGCGCCGGCGAGGACGTCGGCGTGCTCGACTGCGGCATGGAACTCGACGTCGCCGCGCCGGTCGACGCGCTGCTGGTCACTCTCGACGGTCGCCACCGCGCGCTGACGCTCTGCTGGCGCGCGCGATCGGGCGAGGTCGAGCTGTGGGACGACGGCGTCGTCGCCGAACGCGCCGAGCTGCCGCACCGTCCCGCCGGCGCGCACCGCATCGAGTTCGGCCTGCTCGACGACCGCGTGTTCTTCGCCGTCGACGGGCGCCGCGACGCGCTGCTCGTGTGGGCGCGCCCCGCGCCAACGGCCAGCGAACGCTCGGACCCGCCGCGCATGCACGTGCACGTCGGCGTCCTCGGCGCCGAGACGCTGCGGCTGACGCGGCTGCAGGTGTTCCGCGACGTCTTCTACTGGCGCGAACGCATCGCCGGCTTTCCGGGCGACCGCGGCCAGTGGCCGCGCTTCGTGCCGCCGGGCTGCTGGTTCCTGCTCGGCGACAACACCTTCGACAGCCGCGACAGCCGCCACTTCGATGCCGTGCCGGCGGCGTCGTTCCTCGGCGTGCCGAGGCTGATCCTCGGGCCGTGGCCGCGTGCGCGCTGGCTGCCATGACGCGCCTTCCGTTCCTGCTGTTGCCGGCCGTGCCGAGCCGTCTAACACCATCGCGACCCCGTTCCGTACCCGTCGCCGCGGAGACCCCTTGTCCGACCATCCCCTGATCCCGTTCCTGCCGGCGCCCCGACGATCCGCCCGCGCCCTGGGCGCCGGCCTGCTCCTGCTGCTGGGCGGCCCGTGGCTCGGCGCCCAACAGCCAGCCACGACGGCCGACCCGCAGCGCGGACCGATGCTGCTGCCGCAGGCGGTGGTGCTGCCGCGCGGCGAGCGCGAGATCGTGATCGACGGCACGCTGACCGACTGGCCCGAACTGCCGGCGATCCGGCTCGACGACCAGCGGCAGTTGTCCGGCACTGCCGGCAACGCCTGGCGCGGCCCGAAGGACCTCAGCGCGTTCGGCTTCCTGCTGTGGGATGCCGACGCGCTCTATGTCGCCTTCTCGGTCCGCGACGAGTGGCACCGCGCGCTGGCCGCCGACAGCCTGCGGCTCACCGAGATCCCGGCGGCGGACTCGGTGGTGCTGACGTTCGATCCGAACCGCGACACCCGGTCGATCGGACCCGACCCCGGCCGGCGCGAGGACCGCGAGTTCTGGCTCGCCGACGAGGTCGGCCGGCAGGTGGTGCAATGGGATCGGTTGCGCGGCACGGCGCGCGTGCTCGACGCCGACGGCGCGCGCGTCGTCGTGCTGCACGACAAGGAGGCGAGCATCACCAGCTACGAGGCGCGGATCCCGTGGCGCGAGGTCCTGCCACCCGGTCGCGATCCCGTCGCGGGGCTGGTGTTCGACATGCAGATCGTCGTCAACGACTTCGACGAGAGCACCGACCCGATGCCGCAGACACGCATCGGCTGGACGTTCGGCTGCGGACCGATCGTCGACCCCGGCCTGCTGGCCAGCGTGATGCTGGTGGCCGACGCGGCGCCGCTGCAGGGGCAGATGCCCGACTTCCCGCCGAAGCCGTCGGTCGCCGAGCCGCCGGTGCCGCTGCCGGCCTACTGGCAGGACCTGACGGCGCGGCTGCTGCAGTCGCCGCCCGCCGTGCACGACGGCACGCAGGCGCCCGAGCAGGCCGGTGGCCTGAAGCGCTTCACGCTGCTCGACGAGATCGAAGACCACTGCGCGCGCTTCCCGCGCGTCGATCTGGTCGAGTTCGACTACCGCATCCACCGCCGCATGACCCGCGAGGTCGCCGGCATCCAGGCGCGGGGGTTGCCGAGATGGTGGCGCGAACGCCTGCTCGCGGTGTCGAAGGCGGCCGAGGACCCGGTGCCGAACGCGACGGTGCGCCTGTTCCGGCTGCCGATGGGCGGCTGGCTGCTGCGCACGCCGACCTCGGGCTTCCTGGTCGATGCCGCCGGCGGCGACCTCGCCGAATGGCTGTGGGGCGGCGCGGCGTTCTGCATCCTGACCCAGCCATTGGACATGTCGCGCCGCAACGACCAGCTGCTGCTGCGCATGCTGCTCGCGGATCCGCCGCGCCCGGTCGCGACGCACATCACCTTCCACCTGCCGGTCGTGTCGATGGAACAGATGCCATTGCTGACCCCGGGACAGGCGGTCGGCGCCGCCGGCGGCACGCGGGTGCACGCATTGGGGGCACCGCAGCCCGACGGCAAGGTCACATGGTCGTGCAGCTATGTCGTGACGACGGCCGCGGGTCCCAAGGTGCTGCTGGTGGGTCCCGACCTGCGCCCGGAGGAGCTCGAGGACGGGCCGTTCGACGTGATGATCCTCTCCCCGCGCAATCCCGAGGCGCTGGCCATCGCCAGGCGCGCGGCGCCGGGGCTGGTCGTCATCGACGACACGCTGCTCTGTCAGTCGCGTCCCGACGTCGCGCGAATGCGCCTGCGGAGTCTCCACAACCTGCAACGTCAACTGCTGCCGCTGTCGTCGTTGATACTCGCGCCGGGCGAGTCGTGGGACGTACGCGCCGCGACCGCCAAATGACGAGAATGTCGTCGCCGAGCTTGCGATCGACAGTCAGGCGACGCAGACTGATGGTTCGGCCCCCCGACTCCGGGCCTTGATCCAACCAAAGACACTGAAATGGCAGCCAAGAAGAGCAATCCGGCGATGGACTTCATCGTCGACAGCCTGAAGAGCAACCGCAATGCGAAGTACGGCGACATTGCCGCCGCCGCCGCGAAGAAGCGGCTGAAGATCTATCCGATCATGTTCGGCCGCGCGCAGGCGCTGCTCGGCATCGTCAAGTCGTCGCCGCGTGGCCAGGGCAAGGCCGCGCGCGCCGCCCGGCAGAAGGCCTCGGGCGGCAGCGCGGTGAAGCGCGGGCCGGGCCGGCCGCGCAAGACCGCCGCCGTCGCCGGCTTCGACGGCACGCTCGAGAGCATCGTCGCGGCGGTCAAGTCGAGCGAGCAGGCCAAGGCCCGCTACCGCTCGGCGCTGGAGAAGATCCAGTCGATCCTGGCCGACGCGCTCGCGTGAGCGGCGCCGCCGCCGACGGTTGATCAGGTCGATCCGTGCGACAGCAGGCGGCGCCAGGCCGGCTGGTCGTGATCGCGCAGCCGCTGCGCGACGCGGTCGCGAAACCGCGCCAGCAGCATCGGCGCCCGGGTGCCGATGCCGCCGCCGTGCAGCGCGCGGCCGTCGAGGTGCGTCACCGGCGCGATGTCGCGCAGCGTGCTGGACAGGAAGATCTCGTCGGCGTGCCGCAGTTCGCCGGGGCGCAGATCGCGTTCCTCGACGCGTTCGCCGCAATCGGGCAGGAACGCGAGCAGCAGCGAGCGGGTGACGCCGGCGAGGATGCCGGCCGTGAGCGGCGGCGTGCACCAGACCCCGTCGAGGCGCGCGAACACGTTCGACGTCGACGCCTCGGTGACGAAGCCGTCGGTGTTGCACATCAGGCAGTCGGTCGCGCCGCGGTCCTTGGCCTCGGCCAGCGCCAGCACGTTGTTGAGGTAGTTGCCGCTCTTGGTCGCCGGGTCGAGCGCGCGGCGATCGACGCGCAGCCGGTCGACGATCGCCAGCTGCACGGGCGCGCCCGAGTGGACCTTGAGTTCGCGCACGAGGATCAGCCAGCGCGGCGGCCCCGACGCGTAGGCGAGGTCGATGTTCGGCGCGCTGCCGGTGCCGCGCGTGACGATCAGCCGCACGTAGCTGTCGCCGTGTCCGGCGGCGGCCAGCGTCGCGGCGACGCGGGCCGCCACCGCGGGCTCGTCGAGGTCCAGCGGCAGCCGCAGCGCCGCCGCCGAGCGCTGCAGGCGCTGCCAGTGCTCGGGCCAGCCGAACGGCACGTCGCCGTACGTTCTGACCACTTCGTAGATCGAGTCGCCGAACAGGAACCCCCGGTCGAGAACGGGGATGCGCGCTTCGCTCTCGGCCGCGATGCGACCGTCGACGTTGCAGAGATTCGCCATCGGGGCGGGGATGGTAAGCTCCGCGTCGTCACATGTGCGGATTCATCTCCATCTTCGGCCCGGCCGAGTCCAACGCCATCCACGACGTCCTGACCGGTCTGGTCGCGATCCAACACCGCGGGCAGGACGCCGCGGGCGTGGTCACGTTCGGCGATCGCTTCCAGGCCAAGAAGGGCCTCGGCCTGGTGCGTGAGGTGTTCCAGGAGAAGCATCTGCAGCGCCTGCGCGGCCATCTCGCGACCGGTCACGTGCGCTACCCGACCGTCGGCCTCGGCGAGGACACGGACGTGCAGCCGTTCTGGCTCGACTATCCGGTCGGCGTCGCGATGGCGCACAACGGCAACGTCACCAATTTCCACGAGCTCAAGCGCACCTACTTCGGCGACCGCAAGATCCGGCTCGGCAGCAACTGCGACCTCGAGGTCGTGCTCTATGTGTTCGCCGACGCGCTGATGCGCCGCGGCGGCCATCCGGTCGAGGTCGACGACGTCAGGGTCGCCGTCAAGGAGGTCTTCGACCGCGTCAAGGGCGCCTACTCGGTGGTCGGCATCACCGGCGAGGGCATGTATGCG
Source organism: Planctomycetota bacterium (assembly GCA_016794035.1). GTDB lineage: Bacteria > Planctomycetota > UBA1135 > UBA1135 > UBA2386 > JAEUHS01. The sequence continues at coordinate 11,881 of JAEUHS010000063.1, read as the reverse complement.
TTCCGCGACCCGTTCGGCATCAAGCCGGTCATCTTTGGCCGGAAGGTGACGCCGGAGGGGACGTGGTACGCGGTCGCCAGCGAGTCCGTCGTGCTCGACGTCTCCGGCTACGAGGTCGTGCGCGACCTGAAGGCCGGCGAGATGCTGTGGATCGGCCCGGACCGCGTGCCGCACTTCGTGCAGGTCGGCGACAAGCCGCACCGGCCGTGCATCTTCGAGTACATCTACTTCTCGCGCCCCGACTCCTTCTTGGACCAGACCTCGGTCTACGAGGCGCGCATGGAACTCGGCCGCCGGCTCGGCCGCGCGTTCAAGCAGACCGGTCTGCAGGCCGACGTCGTGATCCCGGTGCCGGAGTCGGCGCGCACCGCCGGCCAGACGATGGCCGAAGAACTCGGGTTGCCGTGCCGCGAGGGGTTCGTCAAGAACCGTTACATCGGCCGCACCTTCATCATGCCGAACGACAAGGCGCGCCGGGACTCGATCCGCGCCAAGCTCAACCCGATCCGCGCCGAGTTCGAAGGCAAGCGCGTGATCGTGCTCGACGACTCGATCGTGCGCGGCAACACCAGTCGGCAGATGGTCAGGATCGCGCGCCAGATGGGCGCCGCGAAGGTCTACCTCGCGTCGTACTCGCCGCCGCTGCTGTTCCCGTGCCTGTATGGCATCGACATGTCGACCAAGCGCGAGTTCGTCGCGCGCGACCGCACCAACCGCGAGATCGCCGCGGAGCTCGGCGCCGACTACGTGCTGTATCAGACCATCGAGGAGATGGTCGACGCGGTGCGCACGGCCGGGAACGGCGAGCTCGAGTTCTGCAAGGCCTGCTTCGAGGGTGAGTACCCGACCGGTGACATCACCGAGCAGATGATCGCCGACATCGAGACGGATCGTGTGGCAGCCAGCAAGTGCTGAGCGCGTCCGCGATCAGCTTCGCCTGACCCGCCCGCGCAGCTTCGGCACCAAGAGCAGCGCCTCGCGCGCGACCTTGCCGTCCATCTTCGACTTGCCGACGCGACGATCGACGAAGTGGATCGGGATCTCGCGCACGCGCCGGCCCGAACGCACGACGCGGAACGCCATCTCGATCTGGAACGCGTAGCCCTGCGCCGACACCGCAGCGAGGTCGAGCTGCCGCAGCGCGTCGGTGCGGAAGCAGCGGAAACCGGCGGTGTTGTCGCGGATGCCCGAGGCCAGCACGAGGCGCGTGTAGAGGTTGGCGCCGCGCGACAGCAGCCTGCGCTTGAAGTCCCAGCCGACCGTGCAGCCGCCGGGCACGTAGCGGCTGCCGATCACCAGGTCGGCGTCGGCGCTCGCGTGCACGAGGCGCGGCAGATCCCACGGCGCGTGGCTGAAGTCGGCGTCCATCTCGCAGACCCGTGCGTAGTCGCGGCCGAGCGCGAACGCGAAGCCGGCCAGGTACGCGGTGCCGAGGCCCTGCTTGCCCTGGCGGTGCAGCACGTGGATGCGCGGGTCCGCGGCGGCGAGGCGGTCGGCGATCGCGCCGGTGCCGTCCGGCGACCCGTCGTCGACGACCAGCACGTCGCAGTCGAGGTAGCTGTGGATCGCGGTGACGATCGGCTCGAGGTTGTCCTTCTCGTTGTAGGTCGGGATCACGACCAGCGTGCGCCACGGCGCCTGGTGCGGCCGCACCGGCACGGGGCCGCGGCCGGCCGCGACGCCGCGGGTCGCCGCCGCCAGCGAGGCGGCCTGGTCCTGGCCGTCGAGCACCACCAGCCGCGAGCTGTCGATGCCGGCGCGCACCTTGGCCTCGGCGGCGGGGAAGTCGGCGACGACGACCAGCGGCGGCGTCTGCGGCCCCGGCCCACGTTCCGGCGCGGTCTGGCGCTGCGGTTGGGCGGCGCCGGCGCTCACTGCTTCACCCCGAACAGGCAGCCGTCCCCGAGCGGCACGATGACGGAGCGCAGGTTCGGCAGCGCCTTCGCGGCGGCGAGGAATGCGCGCAGCGCCTGCACCTTCGCCGAAGTGCCCGTGGCGATCTCGCCGTCGGCCAGCACGTTGTCGGCGAACAGGATCCCGCCGCGTCGCAGCAGGCGCATCGATTGCCGCAGATAGTCCACGTAGCGCTCTTTGTCGGCGTCGAGGAACACGGCATCCGCCGCTCCGGCCGCCAGCGCCGGCAGCGTATCCATCGCGTTGCCGAGGCGCACTTCGATCTTGCCGCGCTGGTCCGACTTCGCGATCCACTCGCGCGCGAACGCGGCGTGCTGCGGCTCGACCTCGAGCGTGACGATGCGCCCGTCATCGGGAAGCGCCCGTGCCATCGCGATCGCCGAGTAGCCGCCGAGCGTGCCGACCTCGACGACCCGCTTCGCCCCGGCCGCCTGCAGCGCGATGCGCAGGAACGCCGCCTGCTCCGGCGCGATGTGGATCTCCGGCAGGCCGGCCGCGAGCGACGCGACCCGCAGGTCGCGCAGGAAGTCGTCCTCGGGGATCGTCTGCGCGGCGACGAAGCCGAACAGGGCCTCGTCCACCGGCGTGCTCGACTTGGACATGAGGCGCAGGGTAGCGCAGGGTTCCTGCAGGTGCCCTGAAGATCCGGCCGCCGCCGCGGTCTTGGACACGCCGCCGGGCTGGCGCTATCCATGGCGCCGTGACCACCAAGTTCGAACCCGTGGCCGCCAAGGCGCGCCTGCTGCAGCTCGTGCGCGAACGCGCCTACAAGGACGGCATCGACATCGTGCTCGCGTCGGGCAAGCGTTCGACGTTCTACATCAACGGCAAGAAGGTCTCGCTGCACCCCGAGGGGCTGTGGCTGATCGCCAAGCTGCTGCTGGAGAAGCTGAAGGCGTTTCCCGAGGTCACCGCGGTCGGCGGGCTGACGCTCGGCGCCGATCCGCTGGCGAGCGCGGTCGCCGCGCTGTCGTTCGAGACCGGCCAGAACTACAAGGCGTTCCTGGTGCGCAAGGAAGCGAAGGGCCACGGCACCGGCTCGCGCATCGAAGGCGACCTCGAGCGCGGCGAGAAGGTCGCGATCCTCGAGGACACGGTGACGACCGGCGGCTCGGCCAGGAAGGCGATCGACGCCGTCGTCGAGGCTGGCGCGGTCCCGGTCGTGGTGATGGCGATCGCCGACCGCGAGGACGCCGACGCCGACGCGTTCCGCCGCGAGTTCCGCGTCGAGTGCCTGCTGACGCTCAGCGAGATCCGCGGCCGCAGATGACCGCCGTCGCGATCGTGCCGGCGGCCGGCCTCGGCGAACGCATGGGCGCCGACAAGGCGCTGCTCGATCTCGGCGGGCGCACGCCGATCGGACGCGTCGTCGCGACCTGCCGCACCGCCGGTGTCGACGAGATCCTGGTCGTGCGCCGCGACGGAGCCGACGCGCTGCCGGCCTCGCTCGGCGTGCAGGTCGTCACGGTCTCGGGCGGCGGCGAGATGGCCGACAGCCTGCGCGCTGCCTACCTGGCGCTGCCGGCCGAAGCCGAGTCGGTGCTGGTGTTCCCGGTCGACCACGCGCTGGTGACCGCGGACACGGTGCTGGCGCTCCGCACGCTGTGCGGCCGCGAGGGCTGCGAGATCGCGCTGCCGCTGTTCCGCGAGCGCGCCGGCCATCCGGTGTGGCTGACGCGGCAGGCGTTCGCCGAGATCGACCGGCCCGGCGCCGTGCTGCGCGACGTCGTGCGCGCCGACCGTTCGCGCGTGCGGGTCGTCGAGACCGGCAACCCGTGGGTGCACGCCGACCTCGACCGGCCCGAGGACCTGCGCGCCGCGGTCTGCGCGCTGCACGGCGAGCCCTGGAGCACGGTCGCGCAGATGTTCCGTCATCGCAGCCACCGTTCGTACCGGCGCGATGCGCTGCCGCGGGCGCAGATCGAACGGCTGGTCGACGCCGCCCGCCACGCGTCGACCTCGAGCTACATCCAGGCGTATGCGGTCGTCGCCGTGCGCGACGAAGCGATCAAGAACGACTGCGCGCGGCTGTGCGGCGGCCAGCGGCACATCGTCGAGGCGCCGGTGTTCTTCGCCGTCTGCGCCGACCTGCACAAGCTCGCGGCGGCCTGCGGCCGGCACGGCACCGAGGTGCAGGCGCAGAGCCTCGAGCTGTTCCTGCAGGCGACCGTCGACGCCGCGCTGCTCGGCCAGAACCTGCAGCTCGCCGCCGAAGCCGAGGGCCTCGGCGCCTGCATGATCGGCGCCGCGCGCAACCACCCGATCGAACTCGCCGAACGGCTCGCGCTGCCGCCGCACGTGTTCGTCGTGTTCGGCATGACGGTCGGCGTGCCGGCCGACGATCCGGTGCCGCGCGGCCGTATGCCGCTGGCCGGCGTGCTGCACTGGGACCGCTACGAACCCGCGACCGACGCCGTGCTCGACGGCGCCGACGAGGTCATGCGCGCCTGGGCGCGCCGCGCGAACGCCGAACAGGGCGGCTACAACGGCCGGCCGGTCAACGAGCAGAAGGGCTGGACCGAACGCATGGCCGCGGCCTGGGGCGCGGACAGCTCGTATGCGAAGGCGCGTGCGACGCTGCGCGACGAGCTGCGGCGGCTGGGGTTCGCGTTGGAGTAGCACGGGAGTCCTGCCAGGGCGAGAGGCACCGACCGCAGGCTGGAAACGCCAGTCCACCTGCCCTGCGGCGGCGGCCTGCGGCACACTGGGGGTGCTGCATCTCTGCCCATGAAGACAGCCCTTCCGCACCTGGTCCTGGCATGTCTCGTCGTACCTGCCGCACCGGCGATCGCGCAGGCGCGGCCTTCGGTGGCCCTGGTCGGGTCCCTGCACGACGACAACACCGAGCGGCTCACGGTCCTGCTGCGCGAACGTGGTCTGCCGCCGCGCCTCGTGCAGCGCATCGTCTGCGGTCCGCTGGCCCTGCGCCTGGCCGACGTCGTGGTCGTCGACTGGCCCGACGTCGCGCGGGACGCCGGCGCGCTGCCGTTCGGGGAGCTCGAGCGATGGAACGTGCCGACCGTGTTCCTCGGCGACTGCGGCGCGCACTTCGCCCGTGGCTGGCTGCTGCCGACGGCGGCCGAGATCGCGCAGATGCCGCCCGACGTGCGCGGGCCCGAGATGGAGGCGATCCAGTGGCCGGGCGACTCGAAGGTCGCGATCTGGCGGCAGGGTCACCTGTTCTACTTCGCATCGTCGGGGGCCGCGGAGACGTGGAGTGCCGCCGACCGCGACGCGCTCGCCCGGACGATCGCCTTTGCGGCCCGCTGCGTCACCGATCGACCGATCGTGCGGTACGCGGTGGCCAGCGGCGAGCCGTTGCCCGGGCCCGAGGTGGAACGACGCCGGCGCCTCGACGCCGGTGCCGACCTGCAGCGCGACGTGCGCCAGCTCGACACGCTGGTGACGCCGCCGACTCCGTTCGACGGCCCGGCGATGCTGAACGATCTCGTGGCCGACGGTCCCGGTCCGGACACCTCCGTCAACAACTGGCGCAGCTGGCTGCGCGGACGCAGCGACAAGATGGTCTGGGACGAGTTGTCGTACGTCTGGCGGGTCGACCCGCTGGCCCAGGCGCGCGGTGTCCCGAGTCGCTCCCTGCGCGGAGAAGCGCGCGCCGACGGCGCCGGTCGCACGCCGGACGCGCTCGCGCTCGCTGGCAAGGTCGTGCAGCGCTACGGCGGCCGTGGCTTCGGCGACCTGACGACGTTCGCCTGCTGGATCGGCGAAGTGCGAGTGCTGTGGGATCGCAGCGCTGGTCTGTTCCGCCTGGAGAACCACGGCGTCGTGCCGCCGGGCAATCGCGCGACGCAGTGGGAGGTCGCGGTGCTCGACACGGCGGCGGATCGTGATGTCATCTGGGGTGGTGGGCCCGAGCCGCGGCCGCGGGTCTCGGCGCGCGGTCGCTTTCTCGATCTGCTGACCCGTGTGTTCCTGCCGGTGATGCTGCTGGATCCGGGCACGACGCTGATCCGGCGGCCTGAGGCCGACTCGGCCGAGCAACAGGCGCTGGTCGTGCAGATCGCTCACCGTGCTCTCGGGCCGACGGAACTGCAGCTGATGGTGGTGGCGAGCACCGGCGAGATCGCCAGCGTGATCGAACGGGCCGGCACCCCCCGCGCGCAGGCCTGGCAGATCGTCGCGACGACGCCGTTCGGACCGCTGCTGTTGCCGACCGAATGGCGGCTCGACGGCGCGCGCCGACCGACCGGGTTCCGTATCGACGACCCGGCCTGGAATCCCGAGCTGCCCAGCGGGCTCGACTCGGCGACCGAACGACTGACCCAGCCGCGCCCGCGCTGAGCCGCTACGGCGCCTGCCCGCGCCGCAGCTGCGCCAGCGGATAGAACGTGCCGCGCCAGCGCACGCCGCCCTGTCGCAGCGTGACCCACGCCGAGTTCGCCATCGCGAACGGCAGCGCGAGCCGCGACCACGGCGTCAGCAGCCCGGCGAGCGGTTCCCAGCCCAGGCGGCGGGCGAGCACGGCGCCGGCGAGGCCGGTCGCGAGGTAGCAGCCGAACGGCAGCCAGCCGAGCGCACCCGCGAACACGGGCGCGAGCAGCGGCGCGAGCAGCAGGACCGTGCCGAGCAGCACGGCGACCGCGGCGAGCCACGTGCGGTAGCGCAGCACGGCGAACATGTTCTTCTCGACCACGCGCACCAGCGCGTGCGGCGTCGCCCCCCAGTCGATCGCGAAGTCGTGGTGTGCCAGCCAGACGCGCGAACGGAAGCCGGCGCGGAACAGCAGGCAACCGAGCCAGACGTCGTCGACGACCTCGAGCCGCAGCGGCAGGTGGCCGCCGACGGCGCGGTAGGCGTCGCTGCGCACCAGGTTGAACGCGCCGGTGCCGACGAAGCTCCGCTGGCGGGGGCCGTTGACGGCGGCCACGCGGCGCTGGATCACCAGCTGGAACGCCAGCAGGCACGCGCGGCCGAGGAACGTCGTGCCGCGGTGCGTCGGCAGCAGCGACACGTGCTGTGCGTCCGCGCGTTCGGCGGCGTCGATCGCGCGCGCCAGCGTGTCGGGCCCGAGGTGCGCGTCGGCGTCGGTGAACAGCAGCCAGCGTGTCGCCACGTCGGCGGTGCCCACGTGCAGCGCGTGGCTCTTGCCGAGCCAGTCGGGTGGCAGGTCTCGCACGGTGACGACGTGCAGCCGCGGCTCGTCGGCCGCGATCCGCGCCAGCACGTCGCCGGTGCCGTCCTCGCTGCGGTCGTCGACCACGATCAGCCGCAGCTGCACGTGCCGCTGCGCCAGCAGGTGCCGTACGGACTCCTCGACGTGCAGCACGTCGTCGCGCACCGCCATCACGATCGTGACCTGCGCCACCGGGGCGTGCGTTCGCAGCGGCGGCAGTTCCGGCAGCCGGGCCACCGCCCACAGGTCGTGCAGCGCCCAGAACAGCCAGAACGCCGCCAGGGCGATCATCGCCGCGGTCATGCGAGGGCCCGGCGAGGCGACTGGCGGCGAGCGGCCATGCCGCGAGGGTAGACGCCGCGACGTGCCGGGCAATCCCGCGTCGGTGTCCCGCGCCACGCCGCTATCGTGGCGGCATGGACCACGGGCCCGAAAGTGCGCGGGGCGACGACGACGCCACGCGCGTCAGCCAGGGCATGCCCGCGCCTCCGACCGTGCTGCCGGAACGGATCGGCACCTATCGCATCGTCGGCCTCGTCGGCGAAGGTGGCATGGGCGCGGTCTACGAAGCGCAGCAGGAGAGCCCGCGGCGCACGGTCGCGCTCAAGGTGATCCGACCCGGGCACGTGACGCCGCAGATGCTGCGCCGCTTCGAGCACGAGTGCGAGGTGCTCGGCCGGCTGCAGCATCCGGGCATCGCGCAGATCCACGAAGCGGGCACGGTGCTCGACGGGCACGGCCGGCGGCTGCCGTTCTTCGCGATGGAGTTCATCCGCGGCGAGGAGCTCGATCTCTACGCGCGCCACCATTCGCTCGGCACGCGCGAACGCCTCGAACTGATGGCGCGCGTCTGCGACGCCGTGAGCCACGCACACCAGAAGGGCGTGATCCATCGCGACCTGAAGCCGGGCAACATCCTCGTCGACGAGACCGGTCAGCCGAAGATCCTCGACTTCGGCGTCGCGCGTGCGACCGACGCGGACGTGCAGCGCACGACGCTGCAGACCGACGTCGGCGCGATCATCGGCACGATTCCGTACATGAGCCCGGAGCAGGTCGGCGGCGATCCGCACCAGCTCGACACACGCAGCGACGTCTACGCGCTCGGCGTCATCACCTACGAACTGCTCACCGGGCGCATGCCGTACGACCTGAGCGCGCGCATGGTGCACGAGGCCCTGCGGGTGATCCGCGAGGAGGAGCCGACGCGGCTGTCGCGCATCGACCGCCACCTGCGCGGCGACGTCGAGACGATCGTCGGCAAGGCGCTCGAGAAGGACAAGACGCGCCGCTACCCGTCGGCGGAGTCGTTCGCGGCCGACATCCGCCGTCACCTAGCGTTCGAACCGATCTCGGCGCGGCCCGCCAGCACCTGGTACCAGGCGGCCAAGTTCGCGCGACGCAACAAGGGTCTCGTCACCGGGCTCGCGGTCGCGCTGCTGCTGCTGATCGTGGGACTGATCGGCACCGGGCTCGGGCTGCGCGAGGCTCTCGCGGCCGGCGAGCGCGAGATCGCCGCGCGCAAGGCGGCGCAGGCCAGCGAGGCGGCGGCCATCGCCGCCGGGCGGGAGGAGCAGCGGCAGCGCGAACAGGCCGAGCGCGAGCGGCGCCAGGCGGAGATCGACCGCGACAAGTCGCGCGTCATCGCCGAGTTCCTGGCCGGCACGCTCGGCGGTCTCGAGCAGATGACCGCGCTCGACCGCGACACGACGCTGCTCGAGGAGATGCTCGACCGCGCGGCCAGGCGGCTCGAGAACGGCGACCTGCGCGCGACTCCCGAGGCGGAGCTGTACCTGCTCGACTCGATCGGGCCGCTGTACTTGCAGATCAGCAAGCCCGAGTCGGCGCGGCGCCTGCTCGAACGTGCGGTCGCGAGGCACCGCACGCAGGGCGAGGATTCCATCGCCATGGCGCTGTCGCTGAGCCAGCTCGGGTCGTCGCTGGACCTGCTCGGCAAGTCGGCGGAAGGGGTCGCGCTGCTGGACGAGGCGGTGCAGATGTGGGAGCGCACGGGCCCGGCCGACGACCGCGACTTCGCGTTGACGCTCAGCCACCTCGGCCAGGCGCTGATGTCGGCCGGGGACTTCCGACGTTCCGAACAGGTGCAGCGGCGGGCGGTCGAGATGTGGCGACGGCTCGACGGCGAGGCCAGCATCCCGCTCAGCGGCGGGCTGCGCTGCCTCGGCGCGGTGCAGCTGCGTCAAGGGGACCTCGCGGGGGCCGAGACCACGCTGCGCGAGGCACTGACGATGGTGCAGGGCCTGGTCGACGACGACCACCCGATCGTGGCGACCAGCTCGGGCCTGCTCGGACAGGTGCTCGAGATGAAGGGCGACCTCGCCGGCGCCGCAGACCTGTTGCGGGCGGCGCTCGCCAGCCAGCGGCGCCTGCACCGCTCCGACCACGAACTGGTCGCCGGCGCGATGAGCAGCCTCAGCGGCGTGCTGGTCGGCCTGCGCGAGTTCGACGAGGCCGAGGCGCTGGCGCGCGAGTCCCTGGCGATGTACCGGCGGCTGTTCCCCGGCGACCATCCGCGCGTCGCGCTGCAGACGAACAACGTCGGCCACCTGCTGCAGCAGAAGGGCGACCTCGACGGCGCCGAGGCTCTGTTCCGCGAGGCGCTGGCGATGCTGCAGCGCATCCTGCCGGCGTCCCACCCCAGCCTGCCGCCGCTGCTGCACAACCTCGGCTGCCTGCTGGTGGCCAAGAGCGACTTCGAGGCCGCGGTGCCGCTGTTCCGCGACGCGATCGAGCGCATGGACCGACTGTTCCCGGACGGCCACCCGCACACCGCCCTGTGCCGGTTCCAGCTCGCCGAGGCGCTGCGCGGCCAGGGCGACCTCGCGGCGGCCGAGGCCATGCACCGCGAGGCGCTGGCGATGCGGCGTGCCTGCTTTCCCGGCGGGCACTTCTCGATCGAGCAGAGCCTGCACGCGCTCGGTCGCGTCGTGCAGGAGCGCGGCGATCATGACGGCGGCGCCGTGCTGATCGAGGAGGCGCGCGCGATGCGGTCCGAGCTCGGTCTGAAGCCGCGGTGAAGTCGTGCTCCGCATCGGTGCAGCGGCGGCGGCTCCGTGCCAGCATCTCCGCCGCCACGCCGCTCGGCGCCTACGCGAACGCTGCAGAGCGTCACCGATGCACGCCTGGCGCCTCGGTGCCGGTGCGTTCGACCCACTCGAGGTAGCTGCCCGGATACGCGAACGGCGCCTTGCCCTGCGTGCACGCGCTGACGTCGAGCACGCGCGTCGCGAGGCCGCGCAGGAACACGCGGTCGTGGCTGACGAACAGCATCGTGCCGTCGTAGTCGCGCAGCGTCTGCACCAGCATCTCCTTGGTCGCCATGTCGAGGTGGTTGGTCGGCTCGTCGAGCACGAGGAAGTTCGGCGGGTCGTAGAGCATCAGCGCGAGCACGAGCCGCGACTTCTCGCCGCCGCTGAGGAACGCGATGCGCTTGTCCTGGTCGTCGCCGGAGAACTGGAACGCGCCGAGCAGCGTGCGCTTGCTGCCGGTCGCCTCGAGCGGGAACTTGCGATCGACCTGCTCGTACACGGTGAGCTCGGGGTCGAGCAGGTCCAGCGCCTGCTGCGCGAAGTAGCCCATCTTGACGCTGCCGAGCTTGACGGTGCCGGCGTCCGGCTCGAGGTGGCCGGCGACCATCTTCAGCAGGGTCGTCTTGCCGGAGCCGTTCTGGCCCATCACGCACCAGCGCTCGCCGCGTTTGACCTCGAACTCGAGGTCCCGGTAGATCGTCTTCGGCCCGTAGCTCTTGCCGACGCCCTGCAGCTTGACGATGTCGTCGCCCGAGCGCGGCGGCTTCTTGCACGCGAACGGCACGACCTCGCGCTTCTTCGGCGGATCGATGCGCTCGATCTTGTCCATCTTCTTCTGCCGGCTCTGCGCCGCCGCGGCCTTGGCGACGTGCGTGCCGAAGCGGTCGATGAACCGCTGCATCTTGGCGATCATCGCCTCCTGGCGCGCGAACGTGGCCTCCTTCTGCGCGAAGCGGTTCTTCTGCTCGCGCTCCATGAAGTCGTAGTCGCCGGTGTAGGAGACGAACTCGCCGTCGTCGATGTCGATGATGCGGTCGACCAGCCGGTTCATGAAGTCGCGGTCGTGGCACGTCATCAGCACCGCCGACTTCGTCTGCTGCAGGAACTTCTCGAGCCACAGGATCGACTCGATGTCGAGGTGGTTGGTCGGCTCGTCGAGCAACAGCACGTCGAAGTTGCCGAGCAGCACGGTCGCCATGCCGACGCGCATCTTCCAGCCGCCCGACAACGCACCGACGTCGCCGTCGATCTGCTCGTCGTGGAAGCCGAGGCCGTGCAGCACCTCCTTGGCGCGGGCCTCGAGTTCGTAGCCGCCGAGGTCCTGGTACTGGCCCTGGATCTCGCCGTAGCGCTCGAGGATGCGGTCCATGTCGTCCGCCTTTTCGGGGTCGGCCATGTCCCGCTGCAGCTGCTCGATCTCGTGGTGCAGTTCGCCGACCTTGCCGCTGCCGGCGATCGCCTCGTCGAGCACCGAACGGCCCGACATCTCGCCGACGTCCTGGCGGAAGTAGCCGAGCGTCAGGCGCTTGGGCAGCGCGACGTCGCCTTCGTCGGGCTTCTCTTCGCCGGTGATCAGCCGGAACACGGTCGACTTGCCGGCGCCGTTGGGACCGGTGAGGCCGACCTTCTCGCCGGGGTTGAGCTGCAGCGACGCGTCGACGAACAGGACCTGGTGGCCGTGCCGCTTGTTGATGCCGGTGAGGGTGATCATCTGGGGCGAGCAGGATAGCGATTGCGGCGGCGGCTGCCGACCCTGTGGGCGCGGGACGCGCTCGCCGCCGTG
>JAEUHS010000056.1 GCA_016794035.1 Planctomycetota bacterium | reverse complement strand
ATCGCCTCGGATCCCCGAGTTGTGCGCCGGTGACCGACTCACCCGCGACGAGTTCGAGCGGCGCTACGACGCGATGCCGCACCTGAAGAAGGCCGAACTCATCGAGGGGGTGGTCTACGTGGGGTCTCCAGTGAGACTGGTCCAGCACGGGCTTCCGGAGCGCATCCTGTCCAGGTGGCTCGGCTGGTTTCAGGACCAGACGCCGGGGGTCGTGGTTTCCGGCAACACGACCGTGCGACTGGACCAGGACAACGAGCCCCAGCCGGACTTGTTGGCGCGTCTTCCCGAGGGCGCGGGAGGACGATCGCGCGCAGCGGCGGACGGCCACCTCGAGGGTCCGCCCGAACTCGTCGTCGAGATCGCCGCCAGTTCGGTGAGCTACGACCTGCACCAGAAGTTCCACGCCTACCGCCGTAGCGGTGTGCTCGAATACCTCGTGCACCGTGTCGACGACGGTGAGGTGGATTGGTTCGTGCTCGAGCGCGGTGCGTATCGCCGGCAGGAGATGGATGCCGACGGCATCCTGCGCAGCCGAGTGTTCCCCGGCCTCTGGCTCGATGTCGAGGCGCTGCTGCGGCAGCACGAACTCGCGCTGCAGGCGGCGATCCACCGCGGCTGCAGCACCGACGAGCACGCCGAGTTCGTAGCGCGCCTCGCGGCCGCGGGACCCGGCTGAAGCCTGTTTGGCGTTCGTTCGGGCGCCGCGTAGGATCTGAGCCATGGGTGGGTACTGGCACGGGGTCCGGCGATGGACCTGAGCGCGTTCGTACGCCGGCTCCGCGAGCCGCAGGACGACGGCGTCGGCACCGTCGACGCCTGGCACCGCACGGAGCCGCGGCCGGCGCGGTTGCAGCCGTTCCCCGACTGGCTGCACGGCGACCTGCGCGCAGCGCTGCACGCGCGCGGCATCCACGAGCTCTACTCGCACCAACGGCAAGCCGCCGACCTGCTGCACGAACGCCGCCATTGCGTCGTCGCGACCTCGACCGCGTCGGGCAAGTCGCTCTGCTACCACCTGCCCGTGCTCGACGCCCTGCTGCGTGATGGCCTGGACGCGCGCGCGCTCTACCTCTACCCGACCAAGGCGCTGGCGCGCGACCAGATGGCCGACGTCGAGACGCTGCTGCGCGCCTGCGGCCACGAGGACCTGACCGTCGCGGTCTACGACGGGGACACGCCGCCGTCGGTGCGCCAGGCGCTGCGCGAACGCGGCACGCTGGTGCTGACCAACCCGCACATGCTGCACCAGGGCATCCTGCCGAACCACACCAAGTGGCAGGGCCTGTTCACCGGCCTGCGCTACGTCGTCGTCGACGAACTGCACACGCTGTCGGGCATCTACGGCTCGCACGTCGCGAACGTGCTGCGCCGGCTGCAGCGCATCTGCCGCCACTACGGCAGCGACCCGGTGTTCTGCGGCGCGTCGGCGACGATCGGCAACGCCGGCGAACACGCGCGGCGCCTGTTCGAGCGGCCCGTGCAGGTCGTCGACGAGGACGGCAGCCCCGCGGGCAGGAAGCACTTCCTGTTCCTCAACCCGAAGGTCGTGTCGACGGTCTCCGGCATGCGCGTGCCGGCCAGCGAGGCCGCGCGCCAGCTCGGCGGCATGCTGCTGCAGAGCGACCTGCAGACGATCTTCTTCGCGCGCTCGCGCAACCAGACCGAGGTGCTGCTGAAGTACCTGCGCGACGAGGCGAAGGCGCGCCACATCGACCAGGAACGGGTCGCCGGCTACCGCGGCGGCTACCTGCCGAACCTGCGCCGCTCGATCGAGAAGGGGCTGCGCTCGGGCACGATCCGCACGGTCGTCTCCACCAATGCGCTCGAACTCGGCGTCGACATCGGCAGCCTCGACGTGTGTGTGCTGGTCGGCTACCCGGGCACGGTGTCGAGCACGTTCCAGCGTGCCGGCCGCGTCGGCCGCCGCACGCAGGAGAGCGCGGTGGTGCTGGTCGCGCGCAGTTCGGCGATGGACCAGTTCCTGGTGCAGCAGCCGGGCTACCTGTTCGACGCGCGCCGCGACCAGGTCAGCATCGATCCCGACAACGCGATCATCCTGACCAACCACGTGCGTTGCGCCGCGTTCGAGCTGCCGTTCGACGCGGACGAGGCGTTCGGCCAGGCGCCGGGCACCCGTGAGGTGCTCGAGTTCCTGACCCACGACGTGGGGGTGCTGGTGCACCAGGGTGGCCGCTACCACTACGCCGACCGCACCTACCCGGCCGAGGGCGTCAGCCTGACCGCGGCCGACATGGACAACGTCACGATCCAGGACGTCGAGTCGAAGACGATCCTGGCCGAGATCGACCGGCCGTCGGCGATCACCGAGGTCTACCAGGGCGCGATCTACGGCCACCAGGGCGACACCTGGCTGGTCGAGCGGTTCGACTACGACGACCGCCGGGCGTTCGTGCGCCGCATCGACGCCGACTACTACACCGAGGCCGACACCGAGACCGAGGTCAAGATCCTGCAGCTCGACGAGCGCCAATCACACGGCAGCTACACCGCGCATCGCGGCGAGGTGCACGTCAGCACGCTCGCCAAGGCGTTCAAGAAGATCAAGTTCTACACGCGCGAGAACGTCGGCATCGGCGAGATCCACCTGCCGCCCGAGGAGTTCGACACCGAGGCGTGCGCGCTGGTGCTGCAGCCGGAACTGGTGGCGAGGCTGGGCCTGAAGAAGGGCGGCGAGGCCAGCTGCCTGCAGGGCGTCGGCGAACTGCTGCAGGGCCTGGTGCCGCTGTTCGTGCACGTCGACCCCGGCGACGTCAAGGTGCTGGCCGAGGCGCTGCAGCCGCACTTCGAGGCGCCGACGTTGATCCTCTACGACCGCGTGCCGAACGGCGTCGGCCTCGCCGAGCGCATCTTCCGCGTGCACCGCGACATCCTCGGCGCGGCGCTGGCCCTGGTGCAGAGGTGCGCCTGCCGCAGCGGTTGCCCGTCGTGCATCGGCCCGTCGGCGGGCCTCGGCGGCCGCAGCAAGGGCGTCGCGCGCGCGATCCTGCAGGGCATGCTCGATGGCGCCGCGGTGGTGCCGCCGGGCGAGCAGAGCGAGGCCGCGTGGTAGCACCCGACCGCGACAAGCTGCGGCGCGCGTTCCGCGTCGACCGCCAGGCGCCGCCGGTGGTTGCGCCGAACCCGCGCGGGGACGGCATGCGAGCGTTCCTGCAGCGTCGGCGCGAGCAGTTCGCGGCGCCCCCTCGCGCGGTCGTCGAACTGCCGTCTGGCACCGAGGAACAGACGGCGCACGGTGCGCTGTGGCGGCGCGAACTGCGCTACCCGCTGCGGCACGTGCACGGCACCGCACCGCTGGCCGCCGTGGGCCGTCTCGACGGCGCGCGGCTCGCGGCGCTGGCGAAGGAACCCGGCTTCGCCGCGCTCGACGCGCGGCGCTGCCTGTTCCTCGACACCGAGACCACGGGCCTCGCGGGTGGTGCGGGCACGGTCGTGTTCGCCTACGGCCTGGCGTTTCTCTGTGGCGACGAACTGGTGCTCGAGCAGCTGTTCCTGCGCGACTTCGGCGAAGAACCGGCGATGCTGCGCCACGTCGCCGCGCGGCTGCGCACGTACCCGGTGCCGGTCACGTTCGTCGGCAAGAGCTACGACCGCCACCGCATCGCCGCGCGCATGGCGGTGCACAAGATCCGTTCGTCGGTGCTGACCGCGCCGCACCTCGACCTCTACCACCTCGTGCGCCGCACGCACGGCAAGCAGCTGCCCGACACGCGGCTCAAGACCGTCGAGGCACACCTGCTCGGCCTGCACCGCAACGACGATCTGCCCGGCAGCGAGGCGCCGGCAGCGTTCCTCGACTGGATCCGCGACCGGACCGGGCCCGTGGACCGCGTGCTGGAGCACAATCGCCTCGACGTGCTGAGCCTGGTGGCACTGCTCGGTCTGCTGGGCGGCGGAGCGCAGGCTGCCGGGCCCGGCCCGGCAGCGGCGCCGTAGACGGCGGCCCGCGGCGATGGCCAGCTGCGCACCGGCGCCTGATGGCCTCCCAGCAGAACCGTGCCTACGCCGGCGACGGGCTGCCGGCGGAGCGCAAGGCCGGGACGAAGCAGGTCTGCGGCCGGAATTTTCCCTCCGCCGGCGACGGTTCCGTCAGTCGGTGTCGTCTCCTGGGCATGTCGAAACGCAACCCGAGGAGATCGATGGCCGTCCTTCGCACTTGTGCCGCCCTGTCCGTGGTGTGCTTCTGTCTGCCCGCCCAGGAGGCGACGGGACCGACGCCGGGCCGGTCGCGGGAGAAGGAGTCGCCGGTCGTCGTGTCGATGACGTTCCCGGGCGGCACGTTGGCGCAGTTCGTGGCCGCGGTGCGCGGCGCCGAGCCGAATGCCAACATCGTCATGGCGACGCGCGCCGCCGAGGCGAGGGTGCCACCGCTGGAGCTGCGTGGTGCCGGACTCGAGCAGGCCCTGGAGAGCGCCTGCATGGTGGTCGAAGGCCCGGTCGAGGTGCGCGTCAAGGACTCCGGTGGCCAGGGCCAGCCGGTCTACACGATCCTCGCGATGGAACGCCGACAGCCGGGCGTCGTCGGCACGCCATCGGCGGACCAGGTGGTGCAGCGCGTGTTCACGTTGAACAACCTGACGATGCCGCGCGGCTCCGGGTTGGGCGTCGAACCGCTCGCGGTCGAGACGATCCTGTCGGCGGTCGAGCTGGTGACCACCGCCGACGGCAGGGCGCCGTTGCTGCGCTTCCACAAGGACTCCGGCCTGCTGCTCGTGCGTGGCACGAACGAGCAGGTCGCCAACGCCAGTGAGGCGCTCGCGGTGATGGCGAACGATCTCGATGCGCGTGAACAGCGTGCCCGCCGTTTCGGTGGTGCCCCCGACACGAAGACCACCGAGCCCACCAAGGCGACGCGCTGACGGCGATGCCGTGCTGCCGCCATCTGCGCAGCGTCCCGACGCGCCCGTCCGCGAACTCGCCCGCCGGATCGCCGCGGGCGACGAGGCGGCGTTCGTGGTGTTCTACGAGGCCTGGTTCGCGCCGACCCTGGCCTTGGCGAAGGCGATCGGCCGGCGCGACGAGTCGTTCTCGCTCGACGTGGTGCAGGACGTGATGCTGAAGGTCGTGAACAAGCTGCCGGCGCTGCGCGACGACATCGCGGTGCGGGCGTGGGTGACCCGCACGGTCGCCAACGCGGTCACCGATCGGTTGCGCGCCGAGGCCCGGCGCGACCGCCGCGAACGCGTGGCCGACGGCGCCCGCGAACCCCACGCCGACGAACCGTGGCTGCAGCTGGTCGCCAACGAACGGCACGCGTGGCTGCTGGCGAGTCTCGCGGATCTGTCGCCAACCGACCGCGAGTTGGTGACGGCGCGCTTTGGTGCATCGACGACGGTGGCGGCCGCCGCCGCGGCGTTGGGCCTCAGCGAGGATGCGGCGCACGGTCGCCTGCGGCGCACGCTGCTGCGATTGCGGCAGCGGGCCCGGGAGTGGTGGCATGGTTGAGCACCGGGCATGGCAGCTCAGCGAACTGGCGCGTGCCCGCATGGGGGCGGCGTTGCCCGGTCTGCTCGGCGCCATGCGCCGCCGCCGCCGTCGTCGCCAGCTGGCGCGTGCCGGTATCGCCGTGTCGGTGCTGATCGCTCTGGTCGCGCTCTGGTCCCAGGGCGGCGTCGCGGATGCCGAGCCGACGTTCCCACCCCTGCCCGTGGTGGCGCCGCCGCTCTGCGTCCAGGTCGGCGACGACCCGCAGGTCGTGGCGCGCCTGTCCGTCGCCACCGTCGTGCGCGCCGAGTGGTTTCTCGACGACGCCGGGCTGCAGCGCCTGCTGCGTGGCTGCGACCGTCCCGATGGTCTGGTGCGCGTCGACCGCCAGGTGTTGGTCAGTGCGGCAGCGGTCGATCCGTTCCCGATGCTCTCGCCGTGACGGCCGGCGGCACCGGGTCGAAGTCGGGCTCGGTGAACGGATGGCAGCGCAGCAGCCGCCGTGCCGTCAGCCACGAACCGCGCAGTGCGCCGTGGGTGCGCAGCGCCTCCATCGCGTAGCACGAACACGTCGGCCGGAAGCGACAGGTCGCCGGCTTCCACGGGCTCACCAGCCGGCGGTAGAGCCAGACCGGCAGCATCAGCAGCCACTTCACGGCCGGCTCCGGCGGCGCCGTTGCTCCGGCGGTTTGGCGAGCGCGCGCCGCAGCAACGGCACCAGTTCGGCCCGCAACGCGGCGAGCGGGAAGTCCTCGGTGCGTTGCCGTGGGATCAGCACCACGTCGAGCGCGTGCGGCAGCTGGTGGCGTTCGAGGCGGAAGGCCTCGCGCAGCAGGCGCTTCAGCTTGTTGCGCCGCACGGCGCCGCCGTGGTCCTTGCTGACCGAGACGCCGAGCCGCGACGCCGCGGGGCCGCCGGCGTCGGGCACCGGCAACACCACCACGGTCAGCCACTGCCCCGAGGCGCGCTGGCCGCGCTGGTAGACGCGGCGGAAGTGCCGCTGCGTGCGCAGCCGCTGCCGCGCCTGCAGCGTGGCCCGGGCCGGCGGCGGCGCCGCGCCGGAACCATCGGGCGGCTGGCCGGTCATGCGCGCGGCGTCACGGATACAGCGCCTTCATCGCCAGCGCGATCTTGTCGTTCGTCGCCGGCAGCGTGCTGTTCTCGACGAACTTCTTGAAGTCGGCCTTCGCCTCGTCCGCGCGTCCCAGCTCCATCAGCACGCGGCCGCGGTTGTAGTAGTCGGTCAGGCGCTGCGGCTCGAGTTCGAGCACGCGGTTGAGCTGCGCCAGCGCCGCTTCGTACTGCTGGCGCGAGAAGTGATGGTCGGCCAGCAGCGCGCGCACCTCGAGTTCCTCGGCCTGCAGGCTGCGCAGGCGCTGCACCTGTTCGGCCTCGTAGGCCGGGACCGTGGTGCGGTCGATCTCGCGCCGCACCACGGCCTGGTCCTTGGCCGCCTGCTCGAGGTAGGCCTGCGCGGCGGCGACCAGTCCCGCGTCGTCGCCGAGGTCCTGGGCGATCTGCAGCTTGTGGTTCCATGCTGGCCGCAGCAGCTCGCCGCGATCGATCAGCACGTCGAGCACGTCGCGCGCGCGCGTCAGCCGGTCCAGCGCTTCGTCGCGCTGCACGTCGGCGGCGGCCAGCAACTCCTGCGGATTCGGCGCGCGCGACGCCTGGCCGCGCAGTCGCACCTCCTCGCCGAGCCGCCGCCGGCCCTGCTTCTGCAGCGCCAGCGCGTACGGCAGCAGCACGAACGGCTCGTGGCGCGTCGCCGAACGCGACCGGTAGACGTCCGCGAGGATCGCCGTCGCCTCGTCGAGCAGTTGGTGGTCGGTGCTCATCGAACTGGCGCTCTGCTGCAGCAGCACCCTGCCGCGCATCGCCCGCAGCTGGTAGTCGTCGGGCTCGATCGCGAGGCCGCGGTCGATCTGGTCCAGCGCCTGGTCGATGCGGCCGCCCTCGAGGTAGTACTTGGCGTTGCGCTGGTGGCCGGCGAGCAGCTGCTGCTGCTCGTGCGTGAGGGAACTGCAGCCGCACAGCAGCAGCAGGAGGACGGCGTGGCGCATCGGCGATCGGGGCGGTTCGAGGGGGAGCGGCGGAGGGGTGCGCCGATCCGGGAAGGGCGCGAGGATACGGCAGTCGGTGGTTCCCGGCAAAGGCAAGGGGACGGCGGCCGGGGACCGGGGTAGGCTGCCCGGACCCGGAGCCACGCCATGCCGAGCCCACGTCCCACCCGCCGTTCGTTCCTCAAGGGCGCCACGGCGTCCGCCGCCGCGTTGGCCAGTTCCGGTTCGCTGAGCGCACTGGCCGCGAGCGGGCCCGTGCATCAGGGCACCGGCAAGCTGAAGGTCGGCGTCGTCGGCATCGGCGGCCGCGGCGCCGGCGCGACCGCCAATGCGCTGCTCGCGCACCCGGAGAACGTGCTGCACGCCGTCGGCGACGCGTTCCCGGATCGGCTCGAGAACGGCCTCGGCGGCATCCTCGAGGGGCTGACGGCGCTGGGGCGGCAGGAGCAGATCGACGTGCCGGCCGAACGGCGCTTCGTCGGCATCGACGCGATCGACAAGGTGCTGGCGACCGGCGTCGACGCGATCGTGCTGGCGACGCCGCCGGCGTTCCGGCCGGCACAGATCGAGAAGGCGGTCGCCAGCGGCGTGCACATCTTCGCCGAGAAGCCGATCGCGGTCGACGCGCCCGGCGTGCGGCGCGTGCACGAGGCCTGCAAGGTCGCGGCGCAGAAGGGCCTGACGGTCGTCAGCGGCCTGGTCTACCGCTACCACGAGGGCCGGCGGCAGCTGATCGAACGCCTGCACGCCGGCGGCGTCGGCGAGATCCTGGCGATCCAGGGTGACTACCTGACCAACGAGCTGTGGTTCTGGGAACGCGAACCGCAGTGGACCGACCTGCAGTGGCAGCTGCGCAACTGGCTCTACCACCCGTGGCTGTCCGGCGACCTGATCGCCGAGCAGCACATCCACACGCTGGACATGATGGCGTGGATCAAGCGCGACGTGTATCCGACCAGCGCGGTGTCGCTCGGGGGCCGGCAGTCGCGCATCGACCCCAAGTTCGGCACGGTGTTCGACCACATGGCGACCACCTACGAATGGGCGGACGGCACCCGCGGCTACAGCTCGTGCCGGCAGCAGAACAACTGCTGGCGCAACGTCAACGAGCTGGTGATCGGCACCGAAGGGCGCGCCAACGTGTTCCAGCACACGATCCAGGGCGCGCACGACTGGCACTTCGACGGCAAGGTGCCCGAGTCGTACCAGCGGGAGCTGACGGACATGTTCGCGGCGATCCGCGGCGGCGAACGCATCGACAACAGCGAGTACATGTGCAACAGCACGCTGATGGCGGTGATGGGCCGCATGGCGGCGTACACCGGCCAGCGCATCACCTGGGAGCAGGCCTGGAACAGCACCGAGGTGCTGATGCCCGAGCCGCTGGCCTGGGACGGCGAGGCGCGGGTCGGCGAAGTGGCGCGCCCCGGAATCACCCGGTTCGCCTAGGCGCGGTGGCATGGGCGGCAGCGACGCAGGGCCCGGTCGCGCGCCGCCCGGCGCGCCGGCCCATGGTAGGGTTCCAGGCGTGACGACCGGCGCCGCAGCGAGCTTGCACCCTCTGGCCGCACCCGGCTCGCCGGCCCTCTACGTCGTCGGCGACGGTGCGGCGGGCCGGCGTGGCGGCACGGATCGGCGCGCCCGGCCGACGCCGATGTGGAGCCGCCATGCGATCTTCGGCGGCCGTCGGCGCACGGTGCGACGGGCCGAGGAGCGCGAGGGTTCGTTCGTCGACGTGCACGGCCATCGCCTGTTCCTGCTGGTTTCGGCGATCGTCGCGCTGAACCTGCTCGACGCCTGGTTCACGCTGCTGTTCCTGTCGCATGGCGGCCGCGAACTGAATCCGTTCGTGCAGGTCGTGCTCGACCTCGACGGCCATCCGTGGCCGTTCCTGTGGTTCAAGACGTTCGGCATCGGCCTCGCGTGCGCGTTCCTGGCGCTGACCAAGAACTTCCGCCCGGCGCGCATCGGCCTGTGGTTCGTGTTCGGTGGCTACTCGCTGCTGCTCGGTTGGCACCTGTACCTCTGCAGCTGGCTGCCGATGATCGACGGCGGCTGATCCGCGACGCTGCACCTCGACACGGACGGCGGCGGCGCCGCATGATGCCGGGCCGATGCACCGCGACGACGAGGGCCTGCCGGCATGCGCGTGATGCGGGTGGTGACGCGGCCGAACCTCGGCGGGCCGATGCGTCAGGCGATCGCGCTATGGCACGCGCACCGGGACCTCGGCGCGCGCACCCTGCTGGTGACCGGCGTCGTTGGCCGCGGCGAGGCCGCGCTCGACCCGACCGCTGGCGGCGTGCCGCGGCTCGACTGGCGCGAGGCGCTGCAGCGCGGCGCGGCGGCCGAGGGCTGGGTCGAACTGCCGCACCTGCAGCGCGGCGTGGCGCCGTGGGCGGACCTGCGGGCCGGGCGCGCGCTGCGGCGCCTGCTGCGGCGATGGCCGGCCGACGTCGTGCACACGCACACCAGCAAGGCGGGCTGGATCGGACGTCGCGCCGCCCGCCGCGCCGGCGCGGCGGTGATCGCGCACACGTTCCACGGCCACGTGCTGCAGGACTACTTCGGCCGCGCCGTCTCGGCCTGGCTGCAACGGCTCGAACGCCGGCTCGCGGCCCGCACGGACGTGCTGATCGCGGTCAGCGACAGCTGCGCCGACGAACTCGCCGCCGCCGGCATCGCCGCGCGCGAGCGCTTCGTGGTCGTGCCGCCGGCCGTGCCGTTCGCGCCGCTGCTGCCGCGCGCCGCGGCGCGCGCCCGCCTCGGCATCGAGCCGGACCAGTTCCGGCTCGCCTGCGTCGGCCGCCTGGTGCCGATCAAGCGGGTCGCGCACTTCGTCGAACTGTTCGCCGATCGGCCGGGGTGGCACGGCGACGTGTTCGGCGACGGCCCGGAGCGCGCGGGTCTGCAGGCGCGCATCGCCGCGGTCGCCGGCGGCCGCGTGCACCTGCGCGGCGCCGAGCCCGACGTCGCGTCGCTGCTGCCGGCCTACGATGCGCTGGTGCTGCCGAGCGTGCGCGAGGGTTGTCCGCTGGTCGCGGTCGAGGCGTTTCGCGCCGGCGTGCCGGTCGTCGGCTACGACGTGCCCGGCGTGCGCGACGTGCTGGGCCGGTGGGGCGGCGGGTTGCTGGTGCCGGTCGCGGCCGGGCCGGCGGGCCTTGGCGCCGCGGTGGCGCGGCTCGCCGAAGGGCCCGCATTGACGGCGGCCACGGTGGCTGCGGCCCGCGCTGGCGTGGGCCGATTCGCGCCCACGGCGGTCGCGGCGCAGTTGCTCGGCCTCTACGAGGCGGCGAAACGCGCCGGGGCGGGTTACGATGTCCCGGCGGAGGCATAACCTCCCTGCTGCCATGCGCCCTCTCCTCGCCGCGAGCCTGTCGCTGACGTTCGCCGCCTGCGGCGACATCCAGGTGCGCTCCATCCGCACCGGCGACGTGGTGCCCGACGCGCTCCAGGGGGAGTGGACCGGGGCCTGGCAGTCGGCGCAGACCGGCTTCGGCGGCCTGCTGACGCTGCGCATCCAGGACTTCGCCGGCGAGCCGGTGGTGTCGGTGCAGATCGCCCACCCGTGCGTGCCGCCGAGCCACTACCAGTTCCGGGCCACGCCGGCGAAGGTCGAACTGCTGGCCGACGACGTCGTGCTGTTCGAGGCGGTGGTCGGCGCCGAGCGCACGCTGATCGGTTCCTACGGCTGCACGGCCGATGCCGGCTCCTGGGACGCGACGTGGCAACGCGACCTGCCGGCGCTGGTGGACCTGACCGGTCGCTGGCTCGGCTCGGCGTCGGTGCCGGGCTATCTGCCCCAGGCGATCGTGCTGGACCTGCAACAGACGGTGCGCAACGGCACGCTGGCGTTCGACGGCGCGATGCAGCTGCCCGGCCTGTTGCCCGAGCCGCTGCCGATGCGGGGATCGGTGCAGTTCCGGGCCGGCGTGTTCGACGTCGTCCTGGTCACCGAGCCCGGCACCGTGCCGCTGGTGCACATGGTCGGCACCGGCGACACCGCGCTGCGGCGCCTGGATGCCGGCCAGTTGCAGGCCGCGGTCGATCCGCTGCTGCCGCTCGTGCAGGCGACGTGGGAGATGCGGTGGCAGACGCGGTGACTGCGGGTCGGCCGCGATGAGCGACGCCTTCACGGCCGACTTCCTCGGCGCCTTCGCGGTCGTGCGGCGCGGCGACCGGATCCTGTTCGTCGCCAACGAACGCCCGATCGGCGGTCGCCCGGTGCGCACCTGGGACCTGCCCGGCGGTCGCGTCGAAGCCGGCGAACTGGTGCACGAAGCCCTGGCGCGCGAACTGCGCGAGGAGACGGGGCTCGCGCTGCGCGGCGCGCCGCAGTTCCTGTTCGTGCAGGAGGGCGCCCGGCGGCGCGATGGCCAGCGCACGCACGCCTGGCGCTCGTTCTTCTTCGCCGTCGAGGCCGACGGCGAACCCGCGCCGGCGAACGAGGTGCACGCGGTGCGCTGGCTCGACCGCGGCGAGATGCGGCGCGAGCTGACGGCGCCCTACCACGACAGTTTCCGGCGCTGGCTCGAGGTCGGCGGCACGTGGTTCGACAGCGAATGGGCGGACTGAGGGCCGCGCCGCCGCCGGCGACGGCCTGATTTCGGGCAGATTGCTGCCACCGCGGCGCCGTCCGGCACACCTAGCAGGCATGGGCGTTCTGTGTGCGGTGGTCTCCCAGGTGCTGCTGACGATCCCGCTCGACGGCGAGCCGGCGCGCTTCGGCGTGCCGCTGTCGGCGGCGGCGGTGGCCCGCGGCCTGCGCGCGACCGGCGGGGCGGTGCTGCAGTGGCGCCGCCTGCCGATCGGCGACGCCGCGGCCGATCCGGTCTGGGTCGAACTGGCGCTGGTCGGTCGCGGCACGGTGCGGCTGTGCGCCGGCGGCGCGGCGCCGGCCGCGACCGGGCACGGGGCGGCGTTCGTGCGCGACGACGAGGTGCAGCGGCTGCCCGCGGGCGACCTGACGCGCACGACCTGGCGCTGGTGCAGCGGTGCGGTGGACGAACAGGCGCGCCTCGAGTTCGCGGTCCCGACCGAGGTCGACGGGGAAGCCTTCCTGGCCGGCGAAGCGCTGACGCGGGTCACGGTCGCGCCCGCGGTGCGCGCCGCCGCGCTGTGCCGGCTGTCGGGCCCGCGCTTCGTCGCCGCCGGCGTGCTGCCGCCGGCCGGGCGGCTGGCCGTCGCGGTGCGCCGCGAACTGCTGGCGACGCTGCCGGGCCGGCACGAACTGCCGGGGCTGCGCGGCGCCGGCGATTTCGCGCGCAGCGGCGGCGTGGTCACCAACCTCGAGTTCGACACCACGCTGGCGGTGCTGCGTTGCGCGCTCGCCACCGGCGATCCGGCGATGCTGGCGCTGGCCGGCCGCTGCGCCCGCCATCTGTGCGACCGGGACCTCGATCGGCGCAGCGGCCTGCCGTTCGCGCACGGCAGCGACCACCGCACCGGTGCGCCCGAGCCTGGGCATGCGTGGCTGCAGGGGCTGCTCTGGGCCGGCTGCTGGCTCGCGGACGACGGCATGCTGGCCACCGCGCGGTCGATCGGGCGGGCGCTGGCCGCGCGGCCGCCGAGCGGCGAGGGTCGCGGCGAACGGGCGCGCGACTTCGCCTGGCCGCTGCTCGAACTGGAGGCCCTGCTGGCGTTCGATCCGGATCCGGCGCTGGCCGCCGCCGCCGACCGACTGGCGCTGGCGATCGCCAGCCGCCACGACCGCGCGGCGCACACGTTCCGCTTCGGCGAGGGCGAGGTCGGCGAAGGGCTCTACCTCGAACGCGCGTGGATCACCGGCGGCGTCGTGCTGCCGGCGCTGCGCGCGCATCTGCGGCGCCGACCCGACGCCGCGCTCGCCGAGGCCGTGCGCGACGCGGAGCAGGCGCTGCTCACGCGCATCCTGGCCACCAGCGATGGCGTGCCGACCCACTGGCGCGTCGCCGGCGGCGAGGTGTTCGGCGTGCACGCCGCGCGCGGCGATCCGCGCGCCCTGATGCTCCTCGAAGGTCTGCCGCCGGGCGAGCTGGCGCGCCTGCTGCGGCGCAGTTCGCTGCAGAACCACCTCGAACACGCGCTGCGGCCCGACGACCCGGACCTGCCCACGGCCTGGACCATGGTCGCCCGCAACGAGTGGGTGTGGCGCTGACTGCAGGGGCGCACCCGTGCCCGGTCGGCGCTCAGCGCGTCGCCGAGCCGCGCACGTCGATGGTGCCGGTGAGGTCGTCGTCGCCGCGCAGGATCGCGATCCGCAGGCTGCGGCCGCGCTGCTGCTGCAGCATGGTGGCGAAGTCGCGCAGCGAGGTGACCGGCACCTCGCGCATGCCGAGCCGGCCGGCGACGAACACCGCCAGCATCACGTCGCCAGGTTGCAGTCCGATCGCCGCCGCCGGCGAGCCGTCCCGCACGGCCGTGATGCGCAGCGCGGCCGGGAACAGCGGCACGCGCCACATGTTCTTGTCGCGATAGAACGCCAGCGTCGCCTTGCGCACGAGGGCGGGGTCCCGGTCGGCGTCGATCTCCTCGAACTCCGCGCCGATGGCCGCCAACGTCGCGGCCGTGGAGTGCTGGATCGGGATCGGTGCGAGTCGCAGGGCCTTGCCGCCGCGGCGCAGCTGCAGCGGCAGCGGTTCGTGCGGTTTGGCGGTGACGATGCGGCGCAGGTAGTCGAGCGGCGTCTGCACCTTCTCGTCGGCGATCGCGGTCAGCACGTCGCCGCGCTCGAGGCCGGCTTCGGCGGCCGGGCTGTCGGGGGCGACGCTGGTGACGACCACGTTGCCGTCGGCTTCGCCGATGTCGATGCCGAGCCACGCCGCGTCGGCCGACAGCACGAAGCTCTCGCTCTGCAGCAGTTCGTGGCCGAACACCTCGCGCACGACGTCCATCGGGATCGCGAAGCCGATGTTCTCGGCGCCCATCGCCATCGCGTTGTTGATGCCGATCAGCTTGCCGGTGATGTCGAGCAGCGCGCCGCCGCTGTTGCCCTGGTTGATCGCGGCGTCGGTCTGCAGCAGGTCGGCGTAGCTGCGCACGCCGTCGGGCGTGCGGACCTGGATCGTGCGTCCGGTCGCCGACAGCACGCCGCTGGTGACGGTGTTGGCCTGGCCCTGCGGATTGCCGATCGCGATCACGGTCTCGCCGATCATCAGGTCCGCCGACCGGCCGATCTCCGCCGCGCGCACGGTCTCGCCCGGTTCGAGCGCCAGCTGCAGCAGCGCCAGGTCGCGCGTCGCCGACGAACTCAGCACCCTGGCCGCCCGGGTGCGGCCGTCGCGCAGCTTGGCGGCCAGTTCGAGCCGCTGCTGGCGGTCCTGCTGCAGCACCGGCGCGACGACGTGCCAGTTCGTGATCACGAGCCCGCGCTCGTCGAGGATCACGCCCGAACCCTGGCCCTCGGTGATCGGGCCGCCGAGCGCCGGGGCCTGCGGCGCCTGGATGTAGATGCTGACGACGCTGTCCTGGGTGCGCTGCACGGCCCGGACCACCGGCGTCATGCGCAGGTCACGTTCGTTGGCGTCGGGTTCGACGACCTGGAGCACGGCCGAACTGCGCTCGACGAGGCCCTTCTGGGCGGTGGTGCGGCCGGCCACGAGCAGGACGCTGGCGACGGCGGGCAACAGCAGGTGGAACTGGTTCATGCGCGGTGCAGGACGAACGAGGTCCGGGATCGCTCCGGGTGGCCATCGATTCCGGAGGCCTCGGCGCGCACGATACCGGTCATGTTCTTCCGCTTCGATACGGCCGTTCCGCTGCGCTGGGCCGACGTGGATTCGGCCGGCGTGGTCAACAACGCGGTGTTCCTGAGCCTGATGGAACAGGCTCGCTACCTGTACTTCCAGCACCTCGGTCTGCTGACCGACCACGTCGTGCCGTTCGTGCTGGCGGAGACCACCGTCAAGTTCGAGCGCCCCGGCCGGCTCGGCATGAACCTCGAGGTCGCGGCGCGCACGCGTCAGATCGGCGGCACCAGCTTCCAGATGGACTACGAGGTGCGCGCCGGCGACGAGGTCCTGGTCACGGCGCGCGCGGCGCTGGTGTTCGTCGATGGCGACCTGCGGCCTTGCCCGGTGCCGCCGGCCTGGCGCACCGCGATCGAGCAGTTCGAGGAGATGCAGTCGGGCGGCTGAGGTCAGCGCGTCGCTGGCTCGTCGCCGACCGGGCGCGCGGCCAGGAAGGCTGCGGCGCGAGCCGCCGGCGCCGCCGCGAGCACCGCCGCCAGCGCGCTGCGCAGTTCGCGGTGGCCGGCCGCTGTCTCGGCAGCGGCGAGCACGTCGGCCGCGCCGAGTCCGCGCCACAGCGCGTCGCCGTCGAACGGCACCACCGCCGGCCCGCGCAGCGCGCGGGCGCACGCGTCGGCGTCGCTGCTGGCCAGCGCGCGGCAGGCCAACGGCCGCGCGGCGTGCACGGTGCAGGCGCCGTCGGCCAGCAGCGGACACGGCTGGGCGACCAGCGCGCGCCACGGCATCGCCGCCGTGCGTCGGGCCTCGGCCGCGACGCGTTCCGGCAACGGCGGCACCCGTTCGACCGCGGCCAGCAGACGCAGCACCTCGCCGTAGGTCACGCCGACGGGCAGGTGGCAGCAGTGGTCGCAGCCGCGCCGGCAGGCGCGGTGGCCCGCGTGCGGCGTGTCGTCCCACAGTGGCGCCATCGCCGCGTGCACGGCCGCGGCGCGTTCGGCGGGGGCTTGGCTGCGGCCCAGGGCCTGGGCCGCGGCGGCGACGCCGCGATAGAACTCCGTCTGGCTCATGCTGCGCGGCGCGCGCCGCGGTGGCGCAGCATAGCGGGCGGATTGCCGCCCACACGCGGCCGCCCGAACCGGTATCGTCGGGCCCGATGATCGGCGTGCGACGGCGGGTGGGTGTTCTCCTGGTGGGGCTCGGGGCCTCGTGGCTGCCGATCCTGGCGGCGCAGCCGCCGCAGGCAGCCGCCGAACCCGACGAATACGAGATCCTGTTGCAGGACGGCCAGCGCAAGCTGCAGAAGGGCGAACTCGGCTCCGCGCGCGCGGCCTTCGAAGAGATCCTGGACGCCGCCGAGGAGGAGCCGGAGGCGACGCGGCCGGGCGCGGCCGTCGTCGATGGCGCCCGCATCGGCCTGCTCGACATCGATCTGCGGCACGGCGACTACGAACGGGTGCGGGAGGTGTTCGCGGCCGCGCCGGCCTCGCTGCGGCAGCAGCGCGCGGCCGTCCTGCTGCACGCCGCCGCGACGGCGCGGCTCGGCGACTACGCGGGCGCCGCCGCGATGCTGCAGGACCTGGTCCAGCATGCGCCCGACGACTTGCAGGCGCGGCACGAACTCGGCGAGGTGCTGGCCCGCGACGGCCAGCGCCGCCGCGCGCGCGAAGTCTGGCAGCAGAACGTCGACCGACCGGTGCCCGCGGACGGCGTGCAGCTGGCGTTCCGCGGTCGTTCGTTGTGGCGGCTCGGCGGCCGCGACAACCTCGAGGCCGCCAGTCGGGCGCTGGTCGACAGCATGCAGCTGGCGCCGGATCGGCCCGAGGCGCGGATCACGATGGGCAGCCTGAAGTTCGAGGCCTACGGCGAGGCGAGCGGCTTTCCGAGCGGCGAGAAGGACCTCGCCAAGGTGCTCGAGCAGAACGGCGACCTCGAGGAGGCGCTGCTGGCGATGTACCGCCTCCGCAGCGCGAACGGAGCGCTCGATCCGTCGAAGACCGAGCGCTTCCTCGATCGCGTGTTCGCCCGCAACCCGCGCTCCGTCGCCGCGATCACGCTGCGCGGCGCCAACGTGCTCGACGACCGGCGCTACCGCGACGCGGCGGCGATGTTCGACACCGCGTTGGCGATCGATCCCAACGACCGCGAGGCGCTGTGCCATCGCGCGGCGGCGGCTTGGCTGCTGCACGACGAAGAGCAGTACGCGAGTTTCCGCGCGCGCGCCCTGCAGGGCGACCCGGGCTGGCCGGACGCCGACCGCACGTTGGCCGACCACCTGGTCGCGCTCTACCGCTTCGCCGACGCGCTGCCGTTCTATGCCGCGGCGGCGCAGGCCGATCCGGACGACATTCCGACGCTGCACGGGCTGGCGCGGGCCGAGATCTACACCGGCAACGGCACGCGTGCGAAGGAACTGCTCGAACGCGCCAAGGCGCTGGCGCCCGGCATCAACGACCCGTGGCGCAACAACTCGCTGGCCGTGCAGCAGCTGCTCGACACCGACTACAGCGTCGTCGAACACGGCGGGTTCAAGCTGCAGCTGCATCACGACGACGTCGAGGTGCTGCGCGCCTATCTGATGCCGATCCATCTCGAGGCGGCCGAGGTGCTCGGCGCGAAGTACGCCTACCGACCGGAGCAGCCGACCAAGGTCGAGGTGCTGCACACCTGGGACGACTTCTCGGTGCGCACGATCGGCTTCCGCGGCTTCACCGCGCTCGGCGCCTGCTTCGGCCGCCTGATCACGCTGGTGTCGCCGGTCGACGCCGATCTGCGCAAGCAGGACTTCATGTGGGAGGCGACCGCGTGGCACGAGTACACGCACGTACTGACGCTCGGCATCAGCAACCACCGCGTGCCGCGCTGGCTGACCGAGGGCTTCTCGGTCTACGAGGAGAAGATGCGCGACCCGACCTGGGAGCGCGGCATGGACCGGGAGCTGTTCGATGCGTTCCACAACCAGGACATCCCGCCGATCCGCCTGCTGAACCGCCTGTTCCGCGGCCCGCGCATCCTGTTCGGCTACTACCAGGGCGGGCTGATCGTCGAACTGCTGGCGCGCGAGCACGGCTTCGACAAGGCGCTGGCGCTGCTGCGCGCGTTCGGCGAGGACCTGGACACCGAGGATGCGTTCCAGCGGGCGCTCGGCATCTCGTCGGCGACCTTCGACCGGCAGCTGCTCGACTTCGTGCAGAACGAGAAGCTGCGCGGCATGCGGCTGGTGCCGCACTACGACGACGCCGCCCTGCAGCGACTGCTGGTGCAGGCGGCGCGAGATCCCGGCAACCTGCAGGTGCGCATCGGTCTCGCGTGGGCCTGCCTGCAGCGGGACAACCCGGTCGACGCGGGGCGGTGGCTGGCCGAGGTCCTGCGCAGCGACCCGGAGCACGCGCAGGCGATGCTGGTGCGGGCCGAGCTGATGCGGCGCCGGCAGGAGAGCGAATCGGCGCTCGAGTTCTGGCGCCGCGGGTTCGCCGGTGGCGCCGACGACTTCGACTCGCGCCTCGCCTACGGCGACGCGCTGCTGGCCGCCGGCGACACCGAGGGGGCGGCCGCGCAGTGGCAGCGGGCCAAGGCCTGCTGGCCGACCTGCAACGAACAGGCGGCGGCCCCCGAACTGCGCCTGGCGCGGCTCTACCGCGACCAGGGCGACGACACGCGGGCGCAGACGGAGATGAAGACGTTCTGCCGGCGCACCGCGCGCGCGTTCACGCCGCGCTACACGCTGGCCGAGTTCGAACGGGAGACCGGCAACATCGCGCAGCAGGCGCAGTACCTGGTCGAGTGCAACCGCATCGACCCGTTCCATCGCGAGCTGCACGTGCGGCTCGGCGAGGCGTACGCGGCGCTCGGCAAGCAGGCGCAGGCGGCGCTCGAGTTCGAGGTCGCGGCGGCGGTGCCACCGTCGCTGGACCGACGCTACCTGGCGCGCGGGGTCGAGCGCCCCGACGACGAGGCGCCGGCGCAGCGGGAAGAACGGGGGCAGCTGTGGCTGCGCGCCGCGCGCATCCGCCACGGGATCGGCGACGACGAGCGCGCGGAGCAACTGCTCGCCCGGGTCGCCGCCGAAGCCGCCGGGACCGACGCCGCCGGCGAGGCGGCGGCGCTGTTGCAGGAGTGGCGACGGCGCTGACGACCTGCTAGCGTTGGCCCTCCGCCCGGCCGCGGGCGCAGACCCAGAAGGCCCATGCTGCCAGTGCTCGAGGACTGTTGGACGCGCGTCCTGCCGCTCTTGCGCGAGCGGGCCGGCGAGGCTGCCTACACCGCCTGGTTGGCGGACTTGCGGCCGGTGCTGCTGGAGCGCAGCACGGTCTACCTGGAGGCGCCGAACCGGCTCGCCGCCGACCGGGTGCGGGCGTTGTTCCGGCCGCTGTTGCAGGAGCTGCTGTCCGCCGACTTCGGCACCGGCCTCGCGGTCGAACTGCAGGCGCGCGACGTGCACCGGTTCGACGCGCTCGAGGTGTCGCCGCAGCAACCCGTGGTCGACGACGGCAACCGCACGGCGCATCTGGTGCTGGCGAGTCTGCTGGCCGGCCGGCCGCTGCCGTCGAACCTGTTCGTGTTCCACGGCCCGAGCGGGGTCGGCAAGACGTTCCTGCTGCGGTGGTGGCGGCAGCAGGTGGTGGGCCCGGTGATGTGGTTCGACCTGCCGGCGCTGTTCGCGGCGTTCCAGTCGGCGCACCACGAGCGGCGCGTCGAGGCGCTGCGCGAGGAGCTGGTGCGGGATCGCGCGCTGGTGGTCGACGAGGTGCACCGGGTCGCCGACAAGCCGAAGCTGCAGAAGTTCCTGGCCACGATCCTGCAGCAGCGCGAGACCCTGCCGTCGCCGACGCTGTTCGCGTCGCGCTGGCACCCCAAGGACGTGCGTGATCTCGACCCGACGCTGACGACGCGGTTGCTGGCGGGCTTCGTCGCCGGCGTCGAGCGGCCCGGGCCGATCGGCCGCCTGCGCTACCTGCGCGCGCTCGAGGGCGCGCCGTCGCGGAACGGCCGCGCGGCCGTGGTCGAGTCGCTGGCGCAGCAGTGCAACGGCACGTTCCCCGAGCTGCGCGCCGCCTGGGCACATTCGCGCGGCGCCGTGCTGCCGCCGAAGTACCTCGAACTGATCGACCCGGGCCGGGTGTTCGCGCGCGTGCGCGACCAGGTCGCGCTGCGCTTCGGTGTCACCGCCGCCGATCTGCTCGGCAAGGGCCAGGGGCGCGCGCTGAGCCGCGCCCGCAAGGTCGTGGCCATGTTGTGCCTGCAGCAGGGGCTGCGCGGCAGCGAGGTCGGACGCTTCCTGAACGGCCGCACGCGCGCCGCGGTCAGCTACATGGTGCGTTCGCTGCAGCAGGAGCTGGCCCGATCGGCGGAGCTGCGGCAGCAGCTCGAAGGCCTGCTGTGACCTACGTCGTGCTGGAGGGACCCGACGGCTGCGGCAAGAGCTCGCAGGCGGTCGCGCTGGCGGCGTGGCTGCGCGACCAGGGCCGCGGCGTCGTGCACGTGCGGGAGCCGGGCTCGACGCCGGTCGGCGAGGCGCTGCGGCAGCTGCTGCTCGCGACGTCGACCGGCGAACTGCGCCCGATCACCGAGGCGCTGCTGTTCTCGGCCGCGCGCGCGGAACTGGTCGCCAACGTCATCGCGCCGGCCGTGCAGCGCGGCGACGTGGTCGTGGCCGAGCGCTGCTACCTGTCGACGGTCGTCTACCAGTCGCTCGCGGTCGCGGGTGGGCTCGACGTCGAGCAGATCCTCGACGTCACGCGGGCCGCGCACGGGGCGCACCTGCCGGACGTGATCTTCGTGCTGGACGTCGACGCCGAGGTCGCGCGCGGGCGACGACGCACCCGCAGCGCCGACCGCATCGAGGCGCGCGGCGACGGCTACCACGACCGCGTGCGGGCCGGCTTCGTGCGCGCCTGCGAACTCGAGGTGCGCGCGCGGCGCATCGACGCGACGCGTTCGTTCGACGACGTGCAGGCCGATCTGCGCGCGCAGGTCGCCGGGTGGACCGCATGAGCGCGCGCTGGACGCGCGAGGGCCGCAACCGTCCGGCAGCGGCGGCGCCGGCGGCGGCGAGCGCGCGCCTGCAGCGGCCGCTCGGGCAGGGTCCGGCGTTCGCCGCGTGGTTGCGGCGCGCGCGGCGACTCGACCTGCCGCACGCGCTGGTCGTCGAAGGCGGCAGCGGCGTCGGCAAGACGACGGTGCTGCAGTGGCTCGCGGCGGCGCTGCTGTGTCCGTCCGAACTGGCCACCGAGGAGCCGTGCGGCGTCTGTCGCACGTGCGTCCGCATCGCCGGCGGCGGGTTCCCCGACCTGCACGTGCTGGAGCGCGCGGTGAGCGACGACGAGTGCAAGGAAGGGGCCGAGCCGCGCAAGAGCTACCACCGGATCACCGTGCACCAGGTGCGCGACGTGCAGGAGCGGCTGCTGCGGCATCCGGTCGAGGGTCGTGCGCGCGTGATGATCATGGCCTGTGCCGACACGATGAACGAGGAGGGCCAGAACGCGCTGCTGAAGACGCTCGAGGAGCCCGGCGCGGCGACGTTCCTGCTGCTCGAGGCGCAGAAGCCGGAGGAGTTGCTGCCGACCGTGCGTTCCCGCGTCCAGCGCCTGCGGGTGCTGCCACTCGACGAGGCGACCATCCGGCGCGAATTGCAGCAGCGAATTCCGGCGCGCGCGGCCCAGCACGAGACGGCGGCCCAGCTGGCCTCCGGCAGCCTCGGACGGGCGCTGCTCGCCTGCACCGAACACGCGGTACAGCTCCATGATCTGGTTCGTGCGACGCTGGCGACCACCAATGGGTTGCGGCCGCTGGCAACGGCGGCCGCGGTGTTGCAGGGCCAGAAGGAGATGCGGACCTCGATCGAGGCGGCCCGCACGTTCCTCTGGCTGCTGCGGTCCGAGTTG
This sequence comes from Planctomycetota bacterium, assembly GCA_016794035.1. Lineage (GTDB taxonomy): Bacteria > Planctomycetota > UBA1135 > UBA1135 > UBA2386 > JAEUHS01. The sequence continues at coordinate 14,913 of JAEUHS010000056.1, read as the reverse complement.
CGCCGCCGGCGCGATGCCCTTGCAGCGGCCGAATCGGCCCCGTACCCTGCGTCCACCGCCGAACCATGGACTACGTGGCTCGAATCGACGCTGGCAGCCGAACGGGAGCTCGATCTCCTGATCCCGCCCGAGCAAGTGCTCACGGCGTGCCTGCTCGACTGTCGAGGTGCGTAGCTGCGGCTGCGGTGGCAGTGGGGGAAGCGCGAACGAGCGGTCACTCGGTCGTGCTCAAGGGCGGTTCCAGATCGGCCGATATCGCGGGCAGCAAGGCTCCGATTCGTCCCCGGAGGAACCGTTTCGATGGCTGCAGCTGAACAGGACCTGCTCGAAGACACCATCCAGGCAGTGCGCAAGCGCGACCGGCGCTTCTCGCGCAACGCGTACTACTTCGTGCTCGATGCGCTGGACTTCACGATGTCGCAGCTGGGTCGCGAGGCCAAGACCGGCGAGGACCGGCACGTCGGCGGACGCGAGCTGCTGATCGGCATCAAGGAATACGCGGCCGACCAGTTCGGGCCGATGGCGGAACTCGTGTTCGAACGCTGGGGCGTGCGTGCGCCGGCCGACTTCGGCGAGATCGTGTTCAACCTGATCGACGCCGAGCTGCTGAGCCGCCGACCGAGCGATTCGCGGCTCGACTTCGTCAGCGGTGTCGACTTCCACCAGGTGTTCGCCGAGAAGCACCGCGAGTCGCTGGATCGCATCGCGACCAAGTGAGCGCGCGGCGCCGGTTTTTCCGGCCGCCTGCTGCGCCGAGCACGCCAAGCCCGTAGAGCACCCGTGCGGTTCCGCCGCAGGAGTGCCCATGCTCGCCTCACGTCTGCTGTCGCTGCTCACGTTGTTGTCGCCCGCGCTGCTGGCGCAGGCCGGACCCTCGAACTGGCGTCGGCCACCGGACGTGATCGCGCGCCTGGTCGAGGCGCCGCCGCCGCCGGACGCGACGCTGTCGCCGCAGCGGGGCTGGCTGGTGCTGACGACGCGCGAGGCGTTGCCGTCGATCGCGGTGCTGGCGCGACCGCACGAGAAGCTCGCGGGCCTGCGTGTCGACCCGACGCTGCATGGCCCGCAGCTCGGCGCGCAGGTGACCGGCATGCGGTTGCGATCGCTGGCGACGGGCGTCGCGCAGGACATCGCGCTGCCCGCCGGCCACTGGTCGGGACCCTACTGGAGCGCGGACGATCGGGCGTTCGCGTTGGTGCGCGCGGCCGACGGCGGCGCCGAGCTGTGGCTCGCCGAACCCGCCACGGCGCCGTTGCGGCAGGTGGTGGGGGTGCGCCTGAACACCGTGCTGGGCGGTGCCGTGCGGTGGCTGCCGGATCAGCGCCGGCTGCTGGTGCGGCTGGTGGCCGGTGGCGAGGTGCCGCCCCGGCCGCCGACGCCGGCCGGGCCGCAGGTGCAGCAGACGATCGCCGGCGAGAAGGCGCAGGTGCGCACCTACCAGGATCTGCTGCAGGACGCCCACGACGAGGTGTTGTTCGAGCACTTCGTCACCGGCCGGCTGGCGATCGTGGATGCGGGCAGTGGCGCGACGCAGCGGCTGCCGGGGTCGGCGATGTACCTGCGCCACGAACCGTCGCCGGACGGCACGCTGCTGCTGGTCGAACGCATCGAGCGGCCGTTCTCGTTCGTCGTGCCCTACTACCAGTTCCCGCGTGTGGTCGAAGTCGTCGACCTGGTCGCTGGCGCGGTACAGCGCGAGATCACGCGCCTGCCGCTGCAGGACGCGGTGCCGATCGGCGGCGTGCCGACCGGGCCGCGCAACGTCGACTGGTTGCCGGTCGCGGCGCACACGCTGGTCTGGACCGAGGCGCTCGACGGCGGCGATCCGCGCGCCGAGGTGCCGCAGCGCGATCGCGTGCAGCGGCTGTCGACGATGGACGGCGCGCCGCAGCCGTGGTTCGCATGCGCGCAGCGCAGCGCCGGCATCGACTACGCCGAGGACGGACGCACCGCGCTGGCGACCGAGTACGACCGGCGCACGCGCCGGCAGTGGGTGTGGCGCTACGACGCGGCCGATCCGGCGCGGCCGGGCCAACTGCTGTACGAACGTTCACTGCAGGATGCCTACGGCGACCCAGGGCGAGCGATCGGGGAGGTGCGTGCGGATGGCGGCTTCTTGTTGCGCCAGCGTGAGGGGCGGCTGTTCCTCAGTGGCGCCGGTGCGTCCGCCGAGGGCGACCGGCCGTTCGTCGATGCGTGGGACCCGGCCACCGGCGACAAGCAGCGTCTGTTCGAGGCGGCGGCCGATCGCTACGAGACCTTCGTCGCGTTTCTCGACGACGCCGGCGCGCGCATGTTGGTGCGCAGCGAGTCACGCCGCGAGCCGCCGTCGCTGGTGGTCGTCGACCGGGCGCGCGACACGCGCGAGACGCTGGTGGCGTTCCCCGACCCCGCGGCCGAGTTCACGCGCGGCGTCGACAAGCGGCTGCTGCGCTACGAACGCGAGGACGGCGTGCCGCTCTCGGGCACGCTCTATCTGCCACCGGGCCACCAGGCAGGCCAGCAGCACCCGACGCTGATCTGGGCCTATCCGCTCGAGTACACCCAGGCCAGCGACGCCGGCCAGGTGCGCGCGGCGCCCGACCGCTACCTGCGACTCGGCGGCGCGTCGCACCTGTTCCTGCTGCTGCACGGCTACGCGGTGTTCGACGACGCGGCGATGCCGATCGTCGGCCCGCAGCGCACCGCGAACGACACCTTCGTGCTGCAGGTGCAGCAGAACGCCCGCGCCGCGGTGCAGGCGCTGGCGGCGACCGGCGTCGTCGACGTGAAGCGCCTGGCGGTCGCCGGCCACAGCTACGGCGCGTTCATGACCGCGAACCTGCTGGCGCACACCGACCTGTTCGCCGCCGGCATCGCGCGCTCGGGCGCCTACAACCGCACGCTGACGCCGTTCGGCTTCCAGAGCGAGGAACGCACCTTCTGGGAGGCGCCGGCGATCTACCAGGCGATGTCGCCGTTCTCGCACGCCGACCGGATCAGGCGCCCGCTGCTGTTGATCCACGGCGACGACGACAACAACTCGGGCACGTTCCCGATCCAGAGCCAGCGCCTGTTCGCCGCGATCAAGGGCCACGGCGGCACCGCGCGGCTGTGCATGCTGCCGCACGAGGCGCATGGCTACCGCGCGCGCGAGAACGTGCTGCACTGCCTCGCCGAGATGTGCGACTGGCTCGACACCTACGTCAAACCGGAACGCGACTGACCGGCGCGCGACCGGGAGCCGGCGTCTACTTCGGCTCGAGCCCGTGCTGGATCTTCGCCCACCGGTCCGAGTAGACGAAGTCCGGCGACTGCTCGAAGTCGTGGCACTGGATGCACAGCACCGACGCGGGGGTGCCGGCATGCAGGCCCATCTTGTTGCCGGCGGGGTTCTGCAGGTGGCTGCTGCCGGGGCCGTGGCAGCGTTCGCAGCCGACGCCCGCCAGCTGCGGCGTCTCTTCGGCGGAGACGAACCCGGTTTCCTCGCGGTAGCCGACGACGTGGCAGCCGACGCAGTCCGGGTAGTGCGTGACCGGCCAGCCGTAGCGCGTCGGGTCGGCTTCGGCCTTCACGAGCGTGTCCCAGGCGCGGAAGTGTGGCGTCCTGGTCCAGGCTTCGTAGGCGGTCGGATGGCAGGTCTTGCAGTTCTCGCTGCCGACGTAGGCAGCTCCGTTCGGCGTCGGCAGCTTGCGGGCCATGTGCTCCAGGATCCGGTCCTGCTTGACCTGGTCGCGGTGCGCCAGCAGCAACGCCTTGACGTCGGGGTCGCCGCCGCCGCCCGGAACGGTCTTGCTGCCGGCCAGCGGCACGAGATCCACCACCACCTGCGAGCCGTCCGGCGTGCGCAGCAGCGACGCCTCGAGCAGCACGCGCCCGCGGATGCCGGCGAAGACCATCGGCACCTTGCCGATGTGCTCGACCTGGCTGGCGGGTTCCAGCTGACCTGCGTCGCAGCAGACGACCAGATCCGGCGGCGGCGACAGGGTCGGCACCAGGTTGCGGGCGGTGGTGTCGGTGCCCTGCAGCATCAGGATGCGCAGCGTCGCGTCGGCCGCGCCGGCGAGCGCGCGTTGCCAGGCGGCCTTGGGCGGCAGCAGGCGCACCGGTGAGTCGTCGCCCTGCAGCGCCGCCGGCAGCGACAGCGTGAACGAGGTGATGCGCACCTTCTGGCCGCGCACGTCCTTCTCGACGAACGGTCGTGCGGGCCAGTCCTCGCGCCTGCTCTCCAGGTCGCCGGCGGTGACCTGCGCGCCGGCGAGGAAGGCGCTGAACTCGTCGAGCGGCAGTTCGAGGTCCTTCGGGCCGACGCCGAGTGCGTCGTACGGATGCTGCATGCCGGTCAGCACCTGCACCGCGGTGTAGAACTTCAGCACGTCGAGTTCGGTCGCCGTGTCGACCAGGTCGCCGCCTTCGAGCAGCACGTCGTACGAGCGCCGTTCGCCGATGTGTTGCATGCGGCGCGCGAGACCGCCGAGTTGGCCGCTGGCGCAGCCACACGGCTCGAGTCGACCCAGCATCGAGCCGGAGATCAGCAGGCGGATCGGTTCGCCGATGGCGGCCACGGTCGCGGTGGGGGGCGACGCGGCGGCGGTGGAGTCGCCGGTGCACTGCGTGAACAGCGTCGTGGTGGCGGTGAGCAGGAGCCAGAGGACGGGCAGGGCGACGGGACGAAGGAGCATCATGAATCGCGGGTCGGGAAGGCGACGAGGTCGATGGAGAGGGTGGGCCCGTCGACGCCGGGCTTGCCGAGCACGATGCGGCCGCGGAAGCCGTCCGGGTGGCCCCCGAGGTAGCGGACGTGCAGCCGTTGCTGGCGCGGTTGGCCCGGCACCGGCTCGAATGTGATCGCGAAGCCCGCCGTGGCGTCGTGGTCGGCGGCGTCGACGAGTGCGCGCACGACGAACTCCGCCGGACGGGACGCGTCGTGGTCCGTGACCAGCACGAACTGCCCGCTCGCCTCGTCGACGGTCTGCTCGCGGCGCAGGTCGGCGCGGAACGACACCTTCGCCATCGGCGTGGCTTCGAGGTCCGGCACGACCTTCCAGGTCACCGGCACCTGCACGACGTAGTCGCCGGGCAGGTCGGTCTCGACGGTGACGACGGCGCGGTGGTTGCCGAGCTCGCCCGGATGGCAGCGCACGCGCAGCAGCGTGCTGCCGTCGCCGGGTTCCAGCACGGCTTCGAGCTGCGGATCGCTGGCGACGACCCGGCCGAAGGTGACGCCGGGGTGATTCGCGTCACCGCGCAGCGACGTCGCGACCTCGGCCGTGCTGCAGGTCGGCACGCGGCCGAAGTCCAGCGCCGCGAACGGGCGCAGGTCGACCGGCGCGTCGATGCCGAAGCGCAGGAGCAACGGCCAGCGCACCCGCCGCGCCCCGGTGCGGTCGTCGACGGGTTGCAGCACGACGGTGCCGTGGCTGGCGGTTTTCGGCAGGTCCATGGCTTCGCGCGTGGCGGTGTCGATGACGACGCGCGCGATCACGGTGTCACCCGGCGCCGGCACGTTCGCCGCGACCGGCCTGCCGTCGAGCACGCGTTCGCTGCCATCGCGGCCGCGCAACAGCAGCTGGGCTCGGCCGCACGAGCAATCGAGTTGCACGTGCAGCGGGATCCAGCCGGAGCCCGGCGTCACCGGTCCGAGGGCCGCCAAGTCGAGCACGAAGTCGTGCGCGCGTGCCTCGCGGTGCGGGATCACGCCGTAGTCGTATTCGAGGTGTCGCGGGCCCGGTGGGGCGGGCTGGACGGTCGGCATGGCGGCCGGGTCGCCGCATGCCGCGCACAGCAGCAGGGCGCCGGTGAACGACACGAAACGCATGCCGCCCATAGTAGGGGCGCAGCGCCCGGCAACGAGGGGCGAAGCCGGCGTTCGCGGCACGGGCCGTACAGACTCGCGCCCGCGCCCCCGGTGAAGGCGCGGCCGCGAGGGTTGCCGGAGTGTCCACGAACATGGTCGCACGCGACGCGCCAAGTGGCGGCGCCCCGGCCGACCTCGGTGGCATGGGCGGCCAGTGTCGGCGGCACCGGGTCCGCGGGCGCCGTTCGTGGCAGCGCCACCATGGCGGTGCTGCCATGGTGGGGCGACGCGAGGGTTCACGGCGCCAGCAGACCGTGACGCTTCAGCTTGCGATGCAGCGTCGTGTAGTCGATCTGCAGCGCCCGTGCGGCCGCCGCCTTGTTGCCGCTGCAGGCGGCCAGGGTCTCGGCCAGGATCTGCGACTCGAGCGCATCGGAGGCGGCGCGCAACCGGTCGGCGAGCGGCAGGCGGTCGTCGCCCGCGGCCGGTTCGTGGCTCGGCGCCGCACCCAGCGCCGGCGAGAGGCAGCCCTGCACGTCGCTGACATCGAGTTCATGCGAGCTGCCGAGCACGACCATGCGTCGGACGGCGTTGCGCAGCTCGCGCAGGTTGCCGGGCCAGGTCTGCTGCCGCAGCAGCCGTTCGGCCGCGGGCGTGAAGCCCTGCACATGGCGCCCCATCTCCTGGTTCGACTCGGTGAGGAACCAGCGCGCGAAGTGCACGATGTCGTCGGGGCGCTCGCGCAGCGGCGGCAGCGGAATCACGAACTCGGCGACGCGGTGGTAGAGGTCGACGCGGAAGCGACCACCGCGCACGTCCTGGCCGAGGTCGGCGTTGGTCGCGCACACGAGGCGGGCCTGGAACGGCACCGGCTGCGAGCCGCCGACCGGCGTCACCGCGCGTTCCTGCAGCGCGCGCAGCAGCTTGGCCTGCAGCGGCAGCGGCAGATTGCCGAGTTCGTCGAGGAACAGCGTGCCGCCGGTCGCCATCTGGAACAGGCCGGGACGGGCACGATCGGCGCCGGTGAACGCGCCCTTCTCGTGGCCGAACAGATGGCTCTCGAGCAGGTGTTCGGGCAGCGCGCCGCAGTCGACGGCGACGAACGGCCCGGCCTGCAGCGGCGACAGCGCGTGGATCGCGCGCGCGACGACCTCCTTGCCGGTGCCCGACTCGCCGCTGAGCAGCACCGACAGCGTCGTCTGCGGCGCGACCAGTTCGACCGTGCGCCGCAGGTCCTGCGACAGGCGGCTCGGGCCGAAGTCGACCTGCGCGCCGGGCAGCGAACTGCGCAGTTGCCGGACCTCGGCCCGCAGCGCGCGTTGTTCGGCCGCCCGCTTGACGGTCAGCAGCAGCCGTGGTCCGTCGAACGGTTTGGCCTGGTAGTCGAACGCGCCTTCCTTGATCGCGTCGACGGCCGTCGCCAGGTCCTCGACGGCGCTCAGCAGGATCACGGGCACGTCCGGGGCGCGTGAACGCAGCTGCCGCAGCAGGTCGAGGCCCGGCAGCCGCGGCATGCGCATGTCGCTGAGCACGACGTCGGGGGCGTGCTGCTCGACGCGCTCCAGCGCCTCGGCGCCGTCGCCGGCTTCCTCGACCTCGAAGCCCTCGTCCTCGAACAGGCCGCGCAGGACCCAGCGCAGATCGGGTTCGTCGTCGACGATCAGCAGGTGGGGGCGGCGCATGGGACTCCGGGTTGGGGGGCGGCGACCGTCGCCGGCAGCAGGAGCAGCGCGCGGGCGCCGCCGCGGTGGCGCGGCCGCAGGTCGAGCCGGCCGCCGAGCTCGGTGGCGATCCGCCGACAGCTGGACAGGCCGAGGCCGGTGCCGCTCGCCTTCGTGGTGAAGAACGGCGTGAACAGCCGGTCGCGATGCTCGGCCGCCAGCCCGTGGCCGCGGTCCTCGATCGCCAGCAGCGTCATGGTGGTGCCCCGCAGTCGCCAGCGGCGTGCCCGCAGTTCGATGCGGCCACCCCGTGGCGTCGCCTGCACGGCGTTGAGCACCAGATTCAGCAGCGCCTGCGCCAGCAGCGTGTGGTCCGCGCACACGACCGGGTCGCCGTCGACCCGCACGTCGATGCGCAGGTGCCGGCGGCGGGCCTCGACCTGCACCAGGTCGCGGACCTCGGCCAGGGTCTCGGCGGCGGGACCGATGCGCGGCGCCGTCGCGCGCGGCCGTCCGAGGTCGATCAGCGAGGCGATGGTCCGGTCGGCCTTCTCGATGTTGCGCCGGATGACGTCGGTGTGCTGTGCCACCTCGGCCTGCGAGCGTTGGCGGCGGCACAGCGACTCCGCGGTGCCCTTGACGATCGCCAACGGGTTGCGGAGGTCGTGCGCGATCGTCGCCGCCAGCTCGCCGAGCAGGCCGCGGCGATCCGCGTCCACGAGCCGCTGTTCGAGCTGGGAGCGCGTGGTCTCCGCGAGCTGCAGGCGGCCGGTCTGCTGCGCCACGTGTTCGCCGAGCAGTCGATGGCTGGTCACCACCTGCGGGATCCACAGCATCAGTCCGTACGAGATCAGCGTCGTGCCGAGCAGGAACATCGCGCCACGTTCGCAGGCGTCGCGCAGGTAGTCGAACGCCGGGTGCAGCGGCTCCGGCGCCGCGAAGTGGATCACGGCGGCGAGCGTGAAGCCGAGCCACAGCACGAAGAAGCCGCAGCGTACGAGCTGCATCGGCTGGCCCTGCAGTTCGGCGCTGTGCCGCCCGGTGCGCCAGAAGAACACGAACAGCAGCGCGAAGTAGCCCGGTCGCACGATCGCCGCCAGCGCCGGTGGCGGCGACGGCCACGCCAGCAGGATCGTGAACACCGTCAGCAGCGCACAGCTGAGCCGCGCGCCGGGCAGGGCGGCCAGGCGGTTCGGTGCCGGTGGCTGGACGGGGGCCATGCCGAACTATCGGCAGCACCGCCCAAGCGCCGTGATGCGCGGTGGGCCGCGGCGGGATTCGGGCCCGGCCGGTCAGATCAGTGACCGGCCACGGCGGCGGCCACGCGGCCGCCGGCTTCGCCTCGCTGCAGGTCGTGGACCATCTGGGCGACCGCCGACTCCATCAGTGGCCCGGGGCACTCGGTGGCCTTGAAGTCGCTGTGGCAGTGCACCTCGTCGGGGCCGAAGCCGTATTGCTGCATCAGCTGACGCACGAGCATGCGCATCGAGCCGAGCTGGGCCGGATTCGGGCCCTGGCCGCCGCGGCCGCGCAGGAAGTTGCCGAGCACGCAGATGCCGATGTTCTGGCGATTGTTGATGCCGCTGGCGTGGGCTCCCTGGTAGCGCATGTCGCGCCCCTGCCAGATGCGACCCGCCGGGTCGATCAGGAAGTGGTAGCCGATGTCGCCGTAGTCGCGGTTGCCCATGTGCTCCTTCTGGATGCGCTGGATCTGGGCGGCGCAGGCTGCGGGGCGGGTGTCACGGAAGTACATCGCCGAGTGGTGGATCGTGACGCGTCGTGGCTGCCCCATCGGCTCGAGGTTGGCGCGGTTCTCCGGCGCGGGCGACCAGGCCGAGCGGCTCTCGATCGGGATCGACGCGACCACGACGGGAGCGGGGCCCGCCGGCGGCGTCAACGCGCGCACGCGGCGCTGCAGTTCGGCGTCCAGCGTCAGCTGCTGCACGCGTTCGAGATCGAAGCGAGCCTGCTCCGGCTTGCCCATCTGCGTGTAGGCCTCGGCCCGCAGGTAGCGCGCGAAGGCCTCTTCGTTGGCCGACGGCTTGCGCAGTCCGTAGAGGACTTCGGCGGCCGCGTCGATGGCCGCCTGGGGGCGTCGACAGTACAGCTCGAGGTAGGACCGCCGCAGCAGCGACGGGGCCGAACGCGAGCGCGACAACGCCTCGAGTTCGACGTCGGGGTCGAGCGTCGGTTTGGCCAGGATCGAGTCGATGCTGACCGTGCTGGGCAGGTCGGCGGCAGCAGTGCCCAGGCTCGGCGCCGTCGAGACACACCCCGGCAGGGCGAGCAGCAGCAGGGTCGCCACGAAGGTGAGCCGGCGCACGGCGCCGCGCGGCTGCCGCGGGGATGGCGGCGACCCGGAGCGATCGGAACGAGATGGGACGAGCGAGCTCCAGGCTCGCGGCCGACGATTGCAAACCACGACTACCCTCCTGCGACGAGGGGCACCCGTCTGGGTGACCATCACCACCGCGCCGGGAAGCCTACCGGTCCGGGGGGCGCCATGCCATGGGTAGCTCGGCGCCGGATGTCCTTTGCTGGGAGCGACCCGGCAGGCCACCTCATGGTCGGGTGCGCCTGGGCCGATAGGAGCGGTGGAGGAACCGAGACCATCATGCTCTCCCAGGTCGTGCTGCAGCTCACCGGTCCGATGGACCACCTTCGCCTGATCTGGCAAACCGGAGAGACCCTGCTGGATTCGGTGGTCTTCGACGAGGACCCGGAGGGCACCCGCTACAACGTGCTGGTGGCCCTGCAGGAGATGGTCACGAACGTGCTCCGGCACGGCTACGAGCTCGACGAGACGCGGCCGATCGAGGTCACGTTCGCGTTGACCGAGGACACGCTGCAGATCGTGCTGCGCGACCAGGGGCCGGAGTTCGACCCGCTCGCGTACGACACCAGCGAGTGTGGCGACGAGTCGATGCCGGCGGAGAGTGGCGGCTACGGCATCCACATCGCGCGCGCCGTCATGGACAAGGTCGAGTACGCCCGCGAGAACGGTTGGAACACGCTGCGGCTGTCGAAGTGCGCACGGGTGATCGCCAACGCCTGAGGCACGCTTGACCATCCACCCGGGTTCCAGCGAACTCTTGGCGGCGATCCCCCAGGTTCTGGACGGGGTCGCGCTGAGCGTGGTCGCCGCTGACGGTCGCTCCACGGCCGTCTACGGCCGCCTGCCGACCGCCGCGGCGGCGCAGATGCGCGTCGACCTGCCGGTCGGCTCGGTGCTGGCCTCCTACGCGGTCGACGACGCCGCGACGCGCGCGCTGGTGACGGCGTTGCTCGAGGTCGTCGCCGACCGCGAGCGCCTCGCCAGCGACATGGAGAGCATGACGACCAGCTCGCTGCGCCTGATGGAGCGGGTCTCGCAGATGGGCGAGGCGCTGCCCCAGCTCGCGGCGGGCGTCGACGAGGTCGAGATCGCGAACATCGGTGTGCGCGCGTGCCACCGTGCCGCCAGCGTGCAGCAGGTCGTCTTCCTCGCCTACGACGCCGCGCGGCGGTGGTGCGAGGTCGTGGTGCACTTCACGGGCTCGGAGCGCGGCGATGGCGCGGCCGAGCCGCCGCTGCCCCGCTTCCTGCCGGCCCACGAGGGGTTCCTGCGCGAGGTGGTCGAACTGGAGGAGGTGTTCGCCTCGCAGGCCGTTCCCGCCGGCTCGCGGATCGGGGAGCCGGGCACGGTCGAACACCTGGCGACGCGGCAGATCCTCGGGGTGCCGGTCACGATCGGCGCCGGCGACAAGCGGGCCGTCGTCGGCGCGCTGCTGCTGATCGACAAGCGGGCGAGTTCGTACGCGAACGACGACCTGCTCGGCAACGAGGAAGGCGAGGTTGCCTACTCGTTCGCCTCGATGCTGGGCGCCGTGCTCGGCGCCAGGAAGACCGCCGAACTCGGCAAGGAACTGAGCCTCGCGCGGGAGATCCAGCGCCAGATCCTCCCCGCCGGCGGACTCGAGCTGCACGGCTTCGACGTGGCGGCCGAGTACCGCGCCTGTGGCGCCGTCGGCGGCGACTACTTCGACTACGTGCCGCTCGCCGACGGGCGGCAGATGGTGGTGATCGCCGACGTGTCGGGGCACAACCTGGCCTCGGGCATGATGATGGTCAGCGCGCGCGCCATGTTGCGTACGTTGGCTTCCGTGCGCAGCGCGCCGGCGCAGGTGTTCGACCAGCTGGCCGCCTCGATGTACGAGGATCTGACCCGGACCGAGCGGTTCTTGACCGCGGCCGGCGTGGCGCTGCGCGACAGCGACCACTCGGTCGAATACGTCAGCGCCGGCCACAACGACCTGCTCGTCTACCGCGCGGCCACGGATCGCGTCGAGGCGATCGCCAGCGAGAGCACCATCCTCGGGTTCCTGGCAGCGCCCGGCTACGAGTCGCGTCGCATCGAGCTGGCGCCGGGCGACTGCATGTTGCTGTTCACCGACGGCATCACCGAGGCGATGGACGAGAACGAGGACATGTTCGGCGACGATCGGCTCGCAGCGCTGCTGGCGCAGCTGGCGCCCGGGCGTTCCGCGACCGGCATCGTCGACGGCCTGATGCACGAGTTCGATCGGTTCCGACGCGGCCGGATGGGACTCGACGACGTGACCGTCGTCGTGATCCGGTGCGTCGATCACGGGGGTGGGTCATGACGCAGCACACCATCCTGGTCGTCGACGACGAGCCGTTCATCTGTCGATCGCTGACGTTCGTCCTGCGCAAGGACAACTACCGCGTGTTCGAGGCGCGCAACGGCGAGGAGGCGCTGGCGATGATCCGCGAGCAGCGGCCCGATCTGGTGTTCCTCGACGTGATGATGCCGAAGATCAACGGCTTCCAGGTGACGGAGCAGGTGCGCGCGGACCCGACGCTCGCCGGCGTGAAGATCATCCTGCTGACCGCGAAGGGCCAGGAGAGTGATCGTGAGGTCGGCAAGCAGGCCGGCGCGAACGACTACATGACCAAGCCGTTCAGCCCGACCAAGATCCTCGATCGCGCCCGCGAGATCCTCGGCCAACCGTGATCCACGCGCTACGCTGCGATCGTGCGGCGGCAGCAGCGTGAGAGTGACGAGCGTGGCGCCGGGCGCGCGGCGGCTCGACCGACCGCGACGGCAGGGACGGCGCGAGGTCGTTCGTGACCGCGCCGCCATCGGTGGCGGCGGCGCCGGTCGATGGCCTGCTGCGGCGCGGCCCGGCACTCGCCGTGCTGCTGCTCGGGCTGCCGCTGGCGCTGGGGCTCGCCTCGCATGCGGTGGTCAACCTGGTCGACCTCGTCCTGGTCGGCCGGCTCGGGGCCGATGCGATCCGCTCGGCCCATGTAGCGTCGACCTGGAACTTCCTGCCGATGCTGCTCGGCAACTGCGTGTCGACCGCGCTGCTGGCGCGTCTGTCGCAGCTGCTCGGCCGCGGCGAACGCGAGGCCGCGCGCGCGCTGCACCGGCGGGCCGAGTGGTTCATGCTGCTGTTCGGCGTCGTCGTCGCGCTCGCCAGCGCGCTGCCGGCGATCCCGATGGTGGCGGCCACCGGCCTCGAGGATCGCGTCGCCGACGACGCGGTGCACTACCTGGTCGTCAGCAACCTCGGCTGCGTGCCGATGTTCGTGCTGATGCAGACCACGGCGGCGATGCGCGCCGCCGGCGAGTCCGCGGTGCCGCTGCTGCTGCTGCTGCTGGCGAACCTGCTGAACCTCGGCCTCGACCTCGTGCTGATGTTCGGCTGGGAGCCGCTCGGCGTGCCGGCGCTCGGTGTCGTCGGCGCGGCCTACGCCAGCGTGGCCGCGCGGGCCGTCGCCGCCGGCCTGGCGCTCGCCTGGCTGCGGCGATCGGCGCATGTGCTGTCGCTGCGCGCGGCCCCGGCGACCCGGGTGCCGGTGGCCTGGCCGCTGCTGGCGGACGCGTGGCCGCAGGTGGTGCAGATCGGGCTGCGCGCGGGGCTGGTCGTGGGGCTGACGATCGTCGTGCAGCGGCGGTTCGGTGACGCGCCGACCGCGGCGCTCGGCATCACGACGCGGCTCGACACCGTGATCCTGTTCGCGGCGCTCGGATTTGCGAACGCGGCGACCGCGTACTCGGGGCGCGCGGTGGCGGTCGGACGCGAGCGGTCGGCGCGCGCCGCGGGGCTGTGGGCCGCGGTGCTGGCCGGCGGATTCGGCCTGGCCGTGTTGCTCGGCATGCAGGCCTGGTCGGTCGAACTGGTCGCGTGCTTCCTGCCCGACGCGACGCAGGACGTGCAGGTCGCGACCGACCTGTATCTGGCGACCGCTGGCTGGAGCCAGGTGCTCGGCGCCGTCGCGCTCGGTGCGATCGGCGCGGTGCAGGGTGCCGGCCGCATGGTGTCGCCGCTGCTCGTCGACCTGTTCGGGTTCACCCTGTTGTGCGGCTGGTTCCTACGCACGGTGTTCGCCGACGCGGCGCTCGGCGCCGTCTACGACTCGCTGGTCGTCGGCATGTTCGCGGTCGCGGTGTTGCACCTCGGCTTCGTCGCGCTGGGGCGGTGGCCGCGGCCGCGCTGAGGCGGGGAACGGATGACTTGCGGGCAGCGCCTCGGCCGAGGGCCGCAACACCCAGGAGCTGCACCCAAGTCCTCAGTTCCGGGAGGAGGGCATCTGTCGGAATGGCAGACGAACTGGCATGGCGACCTGCCAGATTGGCGTCGATGCCGCGGCTCCTGATCATCTACGCCGTTGTCAGGCAAACAGTTGAGTCCGTTTCGTCGGCGGGTACGGCTTTTGGACTCGCAGCGCTGTCGCGGTCCCCGAACGGCGGTGGGCGGCGCGCCTTGTATTGCATGCATCCTCGCCTCCGGTGCGGGGACCCCAGGAGTCACCATGTCGAAGATCGTCGGAATCGACCTCGGAACCACCAACTCGGTCGTCTCGGTCATGGAAGGCGGCGAGCCCAAGGTCATCGCCAACATGGAGGGTGCCCGCACGACTCCCTCGGTGGTCGCCTTCACGCCGAGCGGTGAGCGGCTCGTCGGTGCCCCGGCCAAGCGCCAGGCCGTGACGAACCCCACCAACACCATCTACTCGATCAAGCGGTTCATGGGCCGCCGTCACAGCGAGGTCGGCGACGAGGAGAAGATGGTCCCGTACAAGGTCGTCGGCGGGCCGGACGAACTGGTCAAAGTCGACATCAACGGCAAGCAGCACACGCCGCCGGAGATCTCGGCGCAGATCCTGCGCGCCCTGAAGGAGGCCGCGGAGGCCTACCTCGGCGAGACCGTCGATCGCGCTGTGATCACGGTGCCGGCCTACTTCAACGACAGCCAGCGCCAGGCGACCAAGGACGCCGGTCAGATCGCCGGCCTCAAGGTCGAGCGCATCATCAACGAGCCCACCGCCGCGGCGCTCGCCTTCGGCCTCGACAAGAAGGCCAAGGGCAAGAACATGAAGATCGCCGTGTTCGACCTCGGCGGCGGCACCTTCGACATCTCGGTGCTCGACGTCGGCGAGGGGGTGTTCGAGGTCAAGGCGACCAACGGC
>JAEUHS010000068.1 GCA_016794035.1 Planctomycetota bacterium | reverse complement strand
GCGCTGCAGATGGTGCGGCGCGACGTCAGCGAAGCCACCGCCCTCGACGTCACCGCGACCGAGTGGGTCATCACCCGCCGCGACGGCACCGGCGTCGCCTACGCCGTCGCGGTCGGCGGCACCGAACTGCACCGGTTCCAGAGCCCCACGCCCGCCGCCGCCGCCGCCCAGGCTCGCGCCGCGTCAGGCGCCGCGGTCACGGCCCCCAGCTACTCGCCGCGCGGCCACCTGCAGGACAGCGACTACCGGCCCGAGGCCGTGCTCCAGGGCGTCAAGGCCATCAACGGGACCGCGGTCGTGCGCGCCGGCAGCACGCTCGGGCTCAACATCGTGGTGACGGCCGCCAACGGCCAGACGACACCGTGCATGGCGATGTCGATGCAACTGGTGGAGAACTACAGCAAGGCGGCGGCGATGGCGGGCGGCACCGGAACGGGAACAGGAACGGGAACAGGAACGGGCACGGGCAGCGGATTGGGCGGGCTCCTCAACCTGCTGAAGTAGCCGCCGTCACGGCGCCGAGCCGTTGTCGCCGCGGGTCCGCATTGCTGCGTGGACCGCGGCGGCCACGGCCGCCGGCAAGCCCGGCATGGCCCGGACCTCGTCCAGCGACGCCGCGCGCAGCGCCGACAGGGAACCGAAGTGGCGCAGCAGCGCGCGCCGCCGCGCCGGCCCGACGCCGGGCACGGCGTCCAGTTCGCTGGTGAGGCGACCGCGCTGCTGCCGGTGGTAAGTGATCGCGAACCGGTGCGCCTCGTCGCGCAGCGCCGCGACCAGCAGCGTCTCCGGCGCCTGTGTGACGAGCGGCACCGGCGCCTCGCGGTCCGGCCGGAAGATGCGCTCGCCGCTCTCGGCACGCGCGTCGCCGACGCCCTGCAGGCGGCTCTTCGCCAGCCCGCACAACCACAGGTCGTCCTGCAGCCCCAGTTCGGCGACGGCCGCCACCGCGGCGCCGAGCTGGCCGCGGCCGCCGTCGACCACCAGCAGGTCCGGCAGCTCCTCGTCGTCGCGTTCTAGGCACAGCTGCAGGCTGCGCCGCACCGCCTCGCTCATGGCGCCGAAGTCGTCGCCGGCATGCGCCGCGGTGATGCGGAAGCGGCGGTACTGCGACTTGTCCGGCACGCCGTCGACGAAGCAGACGCGCGACGCCACGGTGCTGGTGCCCTGGATCGTCGACACGTCGAGGCAGTGCAGCCGCTGCGGCGGCTCCGGCAGGTCGAGCAGCGCGGCCAGCCGCTCGGCGCCGGCGCGCCGCCGCGCCTCGGCATCGGCGGCCATCGCGTCGGCGAGGTGCGCGTTCTGCTGCGCCAGTTCGAGATGTCGCCGCTTGTCGCCGCGCTGCGGCACGTGCAGCTCGACGCGGCCGCCGCGCTTGTGCTGCAGCCACTGCGTGATGATCGCGGCCTCGGCCGGCAGCTGCGGCACCAGCACGGTCGCGGGCACGTAGCGGTCGCCTTCGTAGAAGCGCCCCAGCAGTTCGCCGAGCACCAGCTCGTCGGGCAGGGCGCTGCGGCATGCGAACCGCCGGCTGCCTTCGAGCGCGCCGCCGCGGAACGACAGGAACACCGCGACGACGTCGTCGCCGCTGCGGTGCAGGCCGAGCGCGTCCTCGTCGCCGCCGCCCGCGACCACCGCCTGCGGTTCGGCGACGTTCTGCAGCGCCGTGATCTGCTCCTTCAGCACCTGCGCGCGCTCGAACTCGAGCGCCGCCGCCGCCGTGCGCATGCGGTCGCGCAGGTCGCCGAGCACCGGCCCGACCTCGCCGCGCAGGATGCGCACCGAGTGGTCGAGCAGGCCGTCGTAGGCCTCGCGCGTCACCAGCCCGACGCACGGCGCCGGGCAGCGGCCGATCTGGTGCTTGATGCACGGCCGCGTGCGGTTCGCGAACACGTTGTCGGTGCAGTCGCGCAGCGGCACGATCTTGTGCAGCAACCGCAGCGTGCGCCGCACCGCCTTCGCCGACGCGAACGGCCCGAAGTAGAGCGCGCCGTCGTCCTGCCGCCGCCGCACCAGCCGGTACCACGGCCACGGCTCCTTGCGATCGAGCCGCAGCAGCAGGAACGACTTGTCGTCCTTGAGCTTCAGGTTGTAGCGCGGCTGCCGCTTCTTGATCACCGTGTTCTCGAGCAGCAGCGCCTCCTGCTCGGTCGCGGTGGCGACGAACTCGACGTCGTGCGCCTCGGCGGCCAGGAAGCGCAGCTGGTAGCGCCCGTCGCCGCCCGGCTTCAGGTAGCTGCGCGCGCGCGCGCGCAGGTCGGCGGCCTTGCCGACGTAGAGCGCCGCGCCGGCCGCATCGGTGAAGATGTAGACCCCGGGCCCATCGGGGAAGCGCGCGACCTTGTCGACGATGCGGGCATCCATGCGGCGGTGCTGACGATGCAGCCGGCGGCCGCCACGTCAAGCGCGTGCTGCCGTGCACGGTCTGCCGGTGCCATGGCTGCCTCGTGGCCCGATGCGGCGGCCCCGCAGGCCCTGCCGATGAGGGTGCATGCTGCCAACCACCCGTCGCCTGCTCACCGTCGCCGCCATCGGCACGACCCTGCTGCTCGTGGGCGCCGCCGCGGTGCCGTTCCGCCGCGATGCCGCATGGCAGGCGATGCAGACCGAGGTGGCGGCGCTGCGTGCGGCGGTCGCGGCGCGGCCGAGCCAGCGACCGGTGTTGTGGGGTGAGGGCAGGGCGGGCGATGCGTTCGCCCACTACGACCGCGCCTGCGAACTGTCGCGGTCGCTGCAGAGCACCGACGGGAACGCCTGGATCAAGACCAGCCTCGCAAGCGGCGAACAGGTGGCCACAGAGCGCGCAGGACTGCGCGCCCGCTGGCAGCCCGTGCTCGCGGCGCTGCGGGCCGGCGCGCAGTCGACCCACGTGACACCGTCGATCCCCGGCGCCGATGGGCTGGAGCCCCGGATCGCCAACCTGCTCGATTGCCGCTGGGTCGCCAACCTCGCGGTGTTCGAGGCGCGCGCGCTGCAGCACGAGGGACGGAACGAAGATGCCGTGCGGCGCACGCTCGACGCGGCGTCGCTCGGCGCCGACCTCGCGCGCCGCGGCACGCTGATCGACCAGATGATCGGCTGCGCGATCCTGTCGATCGGCACCGACGGGGCCTGGACCGACGCGGCGTTGGCGGCGCTCGATCGCGGCGCGCTCGACCTGCTCGCCGACGGCCTGCAGCGGCTGGACACCGACCTGCCGCTGACGCTCGACGACGGCGCAGAGCTGCTGCACGTGGCCTGGCACATGCAGAACGCGCCGGACGACGCGGAGTGGTTGCCGTCGAACGCGGCGGCGTGGCGCTTCGGCTTCTCGACCCGCTGGATGCTGGCGGACGCGTTCCGGCTGCAGTTGGCCCGCTCGCGCCGCCTCGCCGCGACCACCGGGGCACCGTGGCAGGAACGCGCAGCGCAGCTCGAGCACGAACTCGCCACCGCGACCGCCAGCGGCAATGCGCTGATGGCGGTCTGCCTGCCCAACCTCGGCGCCGCCGAGGGCAATTGGCGCGAACAGCGCGCCCGCATACGCCTGCTGTGCATGGCGGTCGATCTCCACCGCGGCATCGATCCCCCGCCGCTGACGGATCCGATCGGCGGCAGACCGATCGCGACGACGACGACTGCCGCCGGCATCGAACTGCGCTGCGCCCCGCTCGCCGACCCGAAGCGCACGACGCGGCTCGTCGTGCGCTGACCGCTACCGCCCGATCAGCGCGCGCAGCAGCGGCACGTCGTCGCGCCCGCCGACGATGGTGCCGACCACGATCGTCAGCGGCACGGCGAGGAACATGCCGCCCGCCCCCCACACCCAGCCCCAGAACACCAGCGACAGCAGCACCGACAGCGCCGGCAGGCCGAACTGGCGACCCATCAGCATCGGCTCGAGCAGGTTGCTGATCGCGTTGTTGACGACCACGTAGCCGATGCCGAGCGGCACCGCGATGCGCCAGCCGAGTTCGGGCGCGGCGAGCGACAGCAGCAGGGCCGGCACCGCGGCCAGGATCGAGCCGACGATCGGGATGTAGTTGAGCACGAACGCGCACAGACCCCACAGCAGCGCCGACTCGACGCCGAGCAGCAGGTTCAGCAGGTAGATCGACACGCCGGTCAGCGCGCTGGTCACGGTCTTGACCCCGAGGTAGCGCTGCAGGTCGGCGACCATCGTCGCCGCGCGCGACTCGTCCCAGGTGGTGCCGTAGGCGCGGCGCAGCCGTTCGCGCAGGCGGTCGCCCTCCCACAGCGTGAAGGCCACCGCGATCGCGACCAGCAGCACCGCCGAGCCGAAGCTGAACGCCCCGCCGACGCTCTGCTGCAGGAAGCCGAGCCAGGCGCGCGGTTCGACCGACCGCAGCAGGTCGCGGGTGTCGACCTCGACGCCGAGCGAGCCGAGCCAGCGCACGACCCCGTCCAGATACTGCCGCAGCTGCGCTTCGTAGTCCGGCAACCGCCCGCCGAAGTCCGACAGCGCCCGCACCAGCGTGCGCAGCAGCAGCCAGAACGCGGCCGCGAACGCGCCGAACGCCAGCAGCACCGCCAGCGGCCGCGGCAGCCCGCGTCGCTGCAACCACCGCAGCGGCACCTCGCCGAGCACCGCCAGCAGCAGCGCGAAGCAGATCGGCAGCAGCCAGGCGCGCGTCGCCTGCAGACCGAACACGACGACCACCAGCGCGGCGAACTGCACGAGGCCGTTGGACCGGATCGCCGGCGGCGGAGCGGAAGGCGCAGTCACGCGCGCATCATTGCCGACCGCTATCGTCACGGCCATGGCCCACTCCTTCGATCCGGTGCCGACCGCGTTCCAGGTCCCGTTCGCCTGGCTCGATGGCGCGTGCGTTCCCGCGGCACAGGCGACCGTGCCGCTGATGGCGATGACGGTGCACTACGGCATCGGCGTGTTCGAGGGCATCCGCGCCTACGACGGCCGGGGCGGCCCGGCGGTGTTCCGGCTGCGCGAGCACGTCGACCGGCTGCGCCGCTCCGCCGCGCTGCTGCGCATCGAACTGCCGTTCGCCGCCGACGAGATCTGCC
This sequence comes from Planctomycetota bacterium, assembly GCA_016794035.1. Classification (GTDB taxonomy): domain Bacteria; phylum Planctomycetota; class UBA1135; order UBA1135; family UBA2386; genus JAEUHS01. The sequence goes on along the minus strand of JAEUHS010000068.1, from coordinate 159,802 downwards.
GCGGCTGCGTCGACGTGCTGGCCCGGAACGGAATGCGCGCCGGCTACGTGCGCCCGCTCGTGTTCGTCGACGACGGCAAGCGCGGGCTCGGCGCCGCCAACAACCGGATCCGCGTCGCGATCGCCACCTGGCCCTGGGGTCGGTACCTCGGTGACGAAGGCGTCGAGCACGGCATCCGCGCGCAGGTGTCGTCGATCGTGCGCATGAGCGCGCGGTCGTTCCTGCCCAAGGGCAAGGTCTGCGGCCAGTACGTGAACTCGGTGCTGGCCAAGCGCGCCGCCGCGGCGGCCGGCTACGACGAGGCGATCCTGCTCGACGAGGACGGCTACGTCGCCGAGGCGACCGGCGAGAACCTGTTCGTCGTGCGCGGCGGCGTGCTGGTCACACCGCCGCGCTCGCAACCGATCCTCGAGGGCATCACCCGCGACTCGGTGATGGCGCTGGCCCGCGATCTCGGCATCGAGGTGCGCGAGCAGCGTTTCGCCCGCGACGCGCTGCTGCTCGCCGACGAGGTGTTCCTGACCGGCACCGCCGCCGAGGTGACGCCGGTGCGCGAGATCGACGGCCAGCGGATCGGCAACGGCGCGCGCGGGCCGGCGACCGAGCGGCTGCAGGCGCGCTTCCTCGACGCAGCGAACGGCCGACTGCCGGAGCGCGCGGGCTGGCTCACGCCATACGAGGCGTGACCCGGGACTGATGACTTGCGTGGAGCTGCCACGGCCGGAACTGACAGCCGCAACGGAGACCGCAACTGGCCGTGGACACAGGGGGAACTGATGACTTGAGTGGGCACACCACCACCGCATGTGGGTGCGCGGCCTGGGATCCACATTCGCCGGTAGTCAGGCGCACATGCCCACTCAAGTCATCAGTTCCGGGACGGGGCGTGCACTTCCACGCAAGTCATCCGTCCCGTGATGGCTCAGTCGGCATCGGGGCGGCCCGGCCGCGTGAACGGTCGGAAGTAATTCGGTAGGAACGCCGACCACGCCGAAGCTGCCTGCGCCACACGTGCCCGCCACCCGGCGAGGCCGGGTTCGCTCATCGCGCCGCAGCCCGCCCGCACCTTGGCCAGGTACTCGCTCGGCCCACAGCCCCCGACCCGCCAGTGCGGCGCCGCGAGATCGGCGTACTCGGCGTTGCGAGTCCGGCTCGGCGCCACATGACGCGGCACGACGACACGCAGCGGGGCCGCGGCCCCGATGCGCAATGGAGACGGCAGCGGCGCCAGCTTCGCCCCGACGTCGAACAGGTCCGGCAACAGGACGCACCGCAGCGGTCGGCCGAGCCGCGCCTGGGGCACGCGCACCTCGTGGCGCCCGCCGTCGCGGCGCAGCTCGACGTAGGCGACCGTGTCGTAGAGGCCGCCGCCCTCGGGTTGCAGCAGCAGGGCCGGCCGGGGCATGGACCGCAGCGACCGATGACGATCGATCACCTCGAATGCGACCACGACACAGTCTTCGTGTTCACGCGCCTGCAGCTCGTAGAGGCGCCGCAGTTCGCCGATCGCGCCGGTCGGGTCGAGGAAGTGCAGGCTGCGACGATCGAGGGCAACGGCTTCGCGCAGCGCCGCCTCGGCGTCGGCCAGGGCCGTGTCCCAGCCGCGCGTCTGCGCGGCGAAGTCCGCGAAGACGTTCAGCTGTTCGGCCACCGGGTACTGGGTGATCGGATTCACCATCAGGCGCAGATCGTTCGCCAGCGCGAAGCGCACGTTGTGGCCGATCTCCGCCATGCCGCTCTTGCCGACGATCATCGCGATCGTCACCCGGCGCCGCGGCCAGTCCTGCGCCGCCTGCAGCCGTCGGACGTTCGCGAGCACGCGATCGAACCGGGCGCCGGCGCGCAGCCGTTCGTAGGTCCCGGCGACGAAGCTGTCCATCGACACCGTGACGTTGAGCCGCGGGAAGCGCTGCAACCTGGCCGCCTCGGCGGCGGTGATCATCGTGCCGTTCGACATGAACGCGAACGACAGGTTGGGGTGCGTGGCAGGCTCGAACCCGCTCACGAAGCGGCGGAACTGCGGCATCATGTAAGGCTCGCCGCCGTGCCAGGTCAGCTCGTAGAGCGACGGCAACAGCGCCATCACCTGCGGCGTCGTCGACGGCAGGTGGCGGATGCCGGTGCGCCGGACCTCGTTCTGGCTGCACGACGGGCAGTCGATGTTGCAGTCGGAGGACTCGATGAACGTGATCTTGCCGGGCCGCGCCTCCAGCACCTCGGCGCCCCGCTGGTACTCGGCGTGCGCGAGCGACAGGTTCTGGCCGGAGGGATGCGTCAGGTCGACGCGGTCCAGCGCCGTGCGGTCGTCGCCGCAGCGCAGTTCGTAGCAGCGGCCGTTCGCGGCCGGATGGCTGCCGTCGAGCGTCGACAGGTAGACGCAGCCGCGCCAGACGGAGTAGCGCCCGCCGCCGAGGCGGCGGATGTCGTCGTGCAGCGCGCACCCGTGCGGCAGCGCAACGCCGTCCTCGAGCACCTCGACGGCGTCGGCCTCGTGCCGGTGCCGCGCCCAGAACGAGTCCGGGATCTGGCCGATGTGGCAGCAACCGGCGTCGTGGCGGAAGCTGTCGCCCCACTCGAACGCCGGGTAGGCGCCCATCATGCGCGGCGCCGGGCATCGTTCGCACGGGTGCCCGGCGAGGTCACCGGCCGCGTGGCGGCGGCGCAGCTCGCGGAAGCCGTCGCCGTTCCAGATCGCGGCGACCTCCTGCTCGTTGGTGTTGCCGAGCGCGTGCTCGGCGACGAACGACCAGTAGCCACAGGGTGCCACCTCGCCGGTCAGGTCGATCGACAGGAACTGCCAGGGGAACGCACAGCATCGGCGGCCCTGGGGCACCGGCGGCGGCGTGACCGCGTCCGGCCGCGCATCGCCACCCTTGTCGTCTCCTCGCGGTGTCTGGACCATGCCGGACCGGCCACCGAACGTAGTGCGCCCCCCCGGGCCCCGGCAAGCTCCGCCCCGCAGCGCGCGCCTACAGCAGCTCCATGTCGATGCGTTCGAGCCGGTAGACCTCGTCGCGGATGCGCGCGGCCAGCTCGAAGTCGAGGTTCTTCGCCGCCGCCATCATCTCGGCGCGCAGCAGCTTGATGTGCTGCAGCAGGACCTTGGGGTCGGTGAACTGGCGGCGCGGCACGGCCGCGTCGCCGCCCCCGCCGGCCGCCGGCTGGCCCTTGCCGCCGCGGCCGCGTTTGCCCTTCTTCTGGCCCGGCAGCGGCAGGTCGCCGAGCTCGTCCGGCGGCGCCTCCATCAGGTCGCGCACCGGCTTGACGATCGTCTTCGGCGTGATGCCGTGCTGCAGGTTGTGCGCGCGCTGCCGCGTGCGGCGGCGCTCCATCTCGGCGATCGCGGCCTCGATCGAGTCGGTGCGCTTGTCGGCGTAGAGCAGCACGCGGCCGTCGACGTTGCGCGCCGCGCGGCCGCAGGTCTGGATCAGCGACGTGCGGTTGCGCAGGAAGCCCTCCTTGTCGGCGTCGAGCACGGCGACCAGCGTGACCTCGGGGATGTCGAGGCCTTCGCGCAGCAGGTTGATGCCGACCAGCACGTCGAACACGCCGAGCCGCAGGTCGCGGATCAGCGCGTTGCGTTCGAGGCTGTCGATGTCGCTGTGCAGGTAGCGCACCTTGATGCCGAGGTCGCGCAGGTAGTCGGTCAGCTCCTCGGCGCTGCGCTTGGTCAGCGTCGTGATCAGCACACGTTCGTGGCGCTCGGCGCGCGCGCGCACCTCGCCGACCACGTCGTCGACCTGGCCCTGCGCCGGCCGCACCTCGACCGGCGGGTCGAGCAGGCCGGTGGGCCGCACGATCAGCTCGGTGACGCGATCCTCGCTGCGCTTCCGCTCGTAGTCGGCCGGCGTCGCCGACACGAACAGCACCTGCCGCAGCAGGCCCTCGAACTCCTCGAACTTCAACGGTCGGTTGTCGAGCGCGCTCGGCAGGCGGAAGCCGTAGTCGACCAGGTTCTGCTTCCTGGCGCGGTCGCCGCGGTACATGCCGCCGGCCTGCGGGATCGCGACGTGCGACTCGTCGACCACCAGCAGGAAGTCGTCGGGGAAGTAGTGCAGCAGCGTCGCCGGCGGCTGGCCGGGCGCCCGGCCGGCGAGGTGGCGGCTGTAGTTCTCGATGCCCTGGCACATGCCCGTCGCGCGCAGCATCTCGAGGTCGTGGCGCGTGCGCTGGCCGAGCCGCTGCGCCTCGAGCAACTTCTTGTTCGCCTCGAGGAACGCGAGCCGCTCCTCGAGCTCCTGCTCGATCGAACTGCACGCACGCTGCAGCTGGTCGCCGGTCGCGACGTAGTGCGTGGTCGGGTAGATCGTGATCCGATCGAGCCGTTCGAGCACCTCGCCGCGCAGCGGGTCGATGGTGACGATCGCCTCGATCTCGTCGCCGAACATCTCGATGCGGATCGCCTTCGCCTCCTCGTACGACGGGTAGACCTCGACGACGTCACCGCGCACGCGGAAGCGCCCGGCCTGGAAGTCGTAGTTGTCGCGCACGAACTGGATCGCGGTCAGCTGCCGCAGCAGCACGTCGCGATCGATGCGCTGGCCCTTCTGCACCGTCACCGACAGCTCGCGGTAGGTGTCCGGCGATCCGAGGCCGTAGATGCACGAGATCGAGGCGACGATCAGCACGTCGCGGCGCTCCATCAGCGAACGCGTCGCCGAGTTGCGCATGCGATCGATCGCGTCGTTGATCAGCGCGTCCTTCTCGATGTACGTGTCGGTCGTCGGCACGTACGCCTCGGGCTGGAAGTAGTCGTAGTAGCTGACGAAGTACTCGATCGCGTTGTCGGGGAAGAACGACTTGAACTCGGCATGCAGCTGCGCGGCCAGCGTCTTGTTCGGCGCCAGCACCAGCGTCGGGCGCTGCAGCTGCTCGACCAGCTTCGCGACCGTGAACGTCTTGCCGGAGCCGGTGACGCCGAGCAGCGTGCTCGCCGGCGCGCCACCGGCGATCCACCGCTGCAACTGCTCGATCGCGGCCGGCTGGTCGCCGGCGGGCTGCATCTCGGACTGCATGCGGAACCGCATGGCAGCGGTGTACGCATTCCGGGCCGCGGCGCGACCCCCGACGCGGCCCCGGCGGAGCGCAGCGAACCGCCGGCGGCCCACGCCGTTGACACCCCGACCCGAACGGTCTTACCGTCCCTGGGCCCCCTCTACCCTTCACCGGCCAGGTATCCGCAGTGACCCGACGCACCCCGGCGTCCCGTTCTTCCTCCACGGCACGCTCGGCCCGCGGCGCCCGGCCTCGCAGCGACGGCAAGGTCGACGTCAGCTGCCCGCAGTGCGCGACGCAGTACCGCATCGCCGCCGAGGCGATCGACGCGAAGATGGAGTGCGTCGAGTGCCACCGCACGTTCTTCCCGAAGACGATGGTCGGCAAGCGCGCGAAGGCGCAGGACAACACCAAGACCTACCTGCTGATGGGCGGCGGCGCGCTCGCGATCATCGTGCTGTTCGCGGTGATGGCGAGCGGCGGCGACCCGCCGGCCGAGCAGCCGAAGGTCGTCGAGGCCAGGCGCGAGGTGCTGACGCGCGGCAACCATCCGCGCACCGCGCAGATCGTCAAGTGGGCGCAGGCGATGGGCAGCGACAACCGGCTGGTGATCAAGACCCACAACGACCTCGGCGCGCTGGCCGCCAAGCTCGAGGTGCCCGCCGGCGACGAGAACGCGCTGTTCGCGGCGATCGCGACCCACGACGCGACGCGCTTCCTGCGCGAACTGGTCGCCGACAGCGCCTCGCTCGAGACCGAGGAGGCGATGAACGCGCCGAGTGGCAAGGCGATCGTCTACGTGACGCCGAAGCCCGGCACCGACGACTGGAAGAAGAACACGCGCGGCGAGCTGCTGGTGTCGTTCACGATGGCCGGCGACCAGGTCAAGGTGACCGGCTGGGAGACGAAGATGGCGCCGGTGCGCAACCCGGCGAAGCCGGACGACTCGAAGCGGACCTTCACGCCCAACAAGGACATCGCCAAGCCGGACGTCGTCGAGGTCACCGACAGCGCCGGCACGCGCAAGGTACAGGAGTCGAAGCCGACACCGGTGCCGCACTGGGACAAGGCGACGCCCGAACAGCAGGCGGCGGCCGACCAGATCGTCGCCGACATCCTGGCCAGCGCCGTGCCGGACTCCCCCGGCGGCCTGTTCAATCGCGCGACGCTGTCGGTGCGCACCGACGAGCAGCGCAAGGCGGTCGTGCCGCGCGTGCTGAACGCGATGTACGACTGCTACGGCGACACCGTCGCCAACAACATGAAGCTGAACCTGCTGAACCGCGCGATGGTGTCGTTCACCGGCTTCGCCGTGAACTACCAGGTCGAGGACTCCGGCAACCCGGCCAAGGACAAGGCCGAGCGCGAATCGTGCGTGCGGCAGTGGTTCGCGTTCTGGTGGCGCTACAGCGGCGACCTCAGCAAGTGGTTCGACACCCGCGAGAACCTCGAGGAACCGCTCGAGGAAACGAAGCCGCCGAAGCGCGCGATGTGACCGCGCCACCCACCCCACTCCCGCCGAAGGAACTGCTGCCATGACCGTGCTCCCGATCACCTGCGACAACTGCGGCGCCAAGTACAAACTGCCGCCGACCTTCACCGGCAACCAGGCCAAGTGCCAGAAGTGCGGCAGCGTCATCGACGTCGCCAGGCAGCGTGCCGGCGCCGGGGGCGGCGACGCGCCGGCGGCCGCGAAGCCGGCGAGCGCGAAACCGGCCGCCGCCGCGCGACCGGCGGTCGACCGCAGCAAGCCGGCGGCCAAGGAGCCGGCCAAGCCCGCGGCGACGGCGCGCCCGGCGCGCGGCACCCGTGCGTCGACCCGCACCGCGAACGCCGACGACGCCGGCGGCGACGACGGCGCGCCGCGGCACGGCGGGCGCGAGCGCCCGGCGAAGAAGAGCAATGCGATGCCGCTGATCCTCAGCGGCGTCGGCCTCGTCGGGATCGTGGTCGCGCTGGTGATCGTCTTCGGCGGCGGCGACAAGCCGAAGACCGACGCGACCGCGAAGGTCGACCAGCCCGCGCCCGCGGTCGCCGCCGAGTCGCCGAAGCCGGCCGAGCCGGTGAAGCCGGCCGAGCCAGCCAAGGCGCCCGACCCCCTGGCACCCGCGACCGCCAAGCCGGCGAACCCGGAGCCGGCCGCGCCGGAGCCGGCCAGGCCGGCCGCACCGGTGGCAGCTCCGGCCGAAGCCAGCACGCCGCCGCCACCCGCGGAGCCCGAGGACCCGACGCGCGAGAAGCGACCGTGGGAGAAGCTGCGCAACCCGCCGCAGTCGATGGACCAGGTCACCGACCCGAAGAGCTACCCCGAGCCGACCTGGCCGGCGGACATCGACGACGCCAAGAAGGCCGAACTGCGGTCGCTGGCCGAGGACGCCGCCGACACCGGCATCCGCGCGATCCGCGCGAGGAAGTCGCTGGCGCAGGCCGGCTACGGCGCGATGTTCGCGATCGTCGAGCGCCTGCGCCTGTTGAACTACATGTCGACCGAGGACTCGATGACGGCCTACGCGCTGAACAAGGTGATGGAGGAGATCACCGGTGGCCTCAACGCGCGGTTCGAGCCGGTCGAGGCCAGCGAGACGCTGGTGCCGGCGAAGGCCGAGTGGAACACGCAGTCGGTCAAGGGCTGGCTCGGCCTGCTGGCCAAGTATCAGGACGAGGAGACGTTCAAGAAGGACCGCGCCGAGCGCCTGAAGAAGCAGGCCGAAGCCAACAAGTGATCCCGCGCGGCGCGGGATCCCGCGCGCCGCTCGCTATGCTGGGCCGCTCTCCATGAGCGACATCGGCAAGAGCCTCACCCCCCGCGAGATCACCCGCCGCCTCGACGAGTACATCGTCGGCCAGCAGAAGGCGAAACGCGCCGTCGCCGTCGCGCTGCGCAACCGCTGGCGCCGGCGCCAGCTCGGCGCCGAGCTCGCCGCGGACGTCTATCCGAAGAACATCCTGCTGATCGGCCCGACCGGCGTCGGCAAGACCGAGATCGCGCGGCGCCTGGCGACGCTGGCGCGGGCGCCGTTCGTCAAGGTCGAGGCGACCAAGTACAGCGAGGTCGGCTACCACGGCCGCGACGTCGAGTCGATGGTGCGCGACCTCGTCGACGAGGCGGTCGCGCTGGTGCGCGGCGAGAAGGTCAAGGAGGTCGACGACAAGGCCGCCGCCGCCGCCGAGGAACGGCTCTACCGCACGCTGCTCGACGAGCGCGCGCTGGCCGAGTACCTCGACCCGGTGCCCGACCGGTCCGGCACGATGGAGGGCGGCATCTGGCGCCCGCACCCGGCGACGGCGCCGAGCCCGCTGCCGGCGCACACGCCGCACGAACTGGCCGAACGCGAACAGGCGCGCGTGCGTCTGCGCGCCGACCTCGCGGCGCGCCGCATCGAGCGCGAGGTGCTCGAGATCGAGGTGCGCGACACCAAGACGCCGACGCTGAACATCATGGGACCGCAGGGCCAGGACACGATGGGCATCGACGCCCAGGCGCTGCAGGAGCTGTGGGGCCGGACGCCCGGCAACAAGACCAAGGTGCGCAAGCTGACGATCGGCGAGGCGCGCCGGATCCTGCACGAGGAGGAGGCCCACAAGCTGCTCGACGAGGACGCGATCGTGCAGGAGGCGCTCGACCGCGCCCAGAACGACGGCATCCTGTTCGTCGACGAGATCGACAAGATCGTCGGCGGCGGCGGCGGCGACGGTCCCGACGTCTCGCGCGAGGGCGTGCAGCGCGACCTGCTGTCGGTCGTCGAGGGCTGCACCGTCTACACGCGCTACGGCCACGTGCGCACCGACCACGTGCTGTTCCTGGCCGCCGGCGCGTTCCACTTCCACAAGCCGAGCGACCTGATCCCGGAGCTGCAGGGCCGCTTTCCGGTGCGCGTCGCGCTGCAGTCGCTGACCGAGGCCGACTTCGTGCGCATCCTGTCGGAGCCGAAGAACGCGCTGGCGCGCCAGTACGAGGCCCTGTTCCGCACCGAGGACGTCGAGCTGACGTTCACCAGGGACGGCCTCGAACGGCTGGCGGCGCTGGCGTTCCGCGCCAACCAGACCACCCAGGACATCGGCGCCCGGCGGCTGATGACGATCCTGGAGAAGTGCCTCGAGGACCTGTCGTTCGACGCCGACGAACGGCGCGGCCAGCGCATCGTCGTCGACCGCAAGCTGGTCGACGACCGGCTCGGCGAGACCGGCGACGACGTCGATCTGATCCCCTACAAGATGTAGGCAAGGCGCGTGCCTTGCCGCCGCGACCGTCCCGACGGCTGGATTCTCCGGAACGCCGTGGACGGCGACTCGAATCACCCGCGCCCGCCGGATCCCACCGCGTGACCGAGATCACCACCAGCATCGTGCTCGCCGCCCAGCAGGGCGATCAGGCGGCCTGCCGCGAGATCGTCGAGTCGCTGCACCGGCCGATCATCGCCACGATCTACCGCTTCCTCGGCACCGGCTACCGCCGCGAGGTCGAGGACCTGGCGCAGGAGGTGTTCCTGAAGGTCTTCCGCGCGATCGACCGGTTCGATCCGTCGCGCGCGAAGTTCACGACCTGGGTCTACACGTTCGTGCGCAACCACTGCTACGACGTGTTGAAGCGGCGCCGGCTGCACACGACGAGCCTGCACGCCGGCCCCGCCGACGAGCCGGCGCGCGACTTCCCCGACCGCCGCGAACTGCAACCGACGCAGGAGGCCGAGAACCAGGAGCTCGGCCGCCGCATCGGCGAGGCGCTCGGCACGCTCGGCGAGGACCAGCGCATGGTGTTCATCCTGCGCGAGTTCGAGGACCTCGACTACAGCGAGATCGCCGAGATCACCGGCGTCAACGAGGGCACCGTCAAGTCGCGGCTGTTCCGCGCCAAGGAAGCGCTGCGCCAGCAGCTGGCCCCCTACCTGAAGGCGGGAGCCTGAGCATGGCCGCCCACGACCCGGACTTCCTCGACCCGATCGGCCCGGCCGGCGTGCCGTTCCCGAGCGAGGGTGAATGGCTCGACCTGCCGGCGCCGCCGGCGGACGAACTGACGATCGCGCCCGACTTCGTCGATCGCACGCTGCAGGCCGTGGCCGCGGCGCCGACCGCCGAGCAGGAACTGGACCGGCCGCTGCTGGACGCGGTGCGACGGCGCGCATTCGCCGCCCCGGAGCCGTCGCCGACGTTCGTCGACGACACCCTGGCGGCGCTGCGGCGGGACAAGACGGCGCGCTGGCGCGAACTGCTGACGCGGCACATCGCGCCGGAGCCGTCGCCGCAGTTCGTCGCCCGCACGCTGGCGGCGCTGGCTGCCGAACGCGGTGTCGGCGCGGCCGACGGCGATCGCATCGCCCGGCTGCACCGCTGGCGTTTCGCGGCCTGGCCGCTGCTCGCGGTCGCCGCCGCCGCGATGCTGTGGCTGCTGCTGAGCGACCGGCCCCAGCCGCCGATCGAGCTGCGCTTCGCGCAGCAGGAGCCGGCGGCGTTCGCGCACGCCTACGCCGCCACGCCGATGGCCGCCGTGCTCGACGCACGCGACCGCTCGTTCGATCCGCACGCGCTGAGCGCCGGCGGGCCCGACGGCACCTGGTTGCTGCTGGAGGCCGGCCGATGAGCGCGCGGCGCCGGCACCTGCTCGCGGGTCTGCTGACCGGGCTGGCCGTCGCCGCCGGTGCGCCGGCGTCGCCCGCGCAGACCAACGCCGCGGCGGACCCGACGCCCGACACCGCCGCGATCACGGCCGTGCTGGCCGGACTGGACGCGTGCTTCGCGCGCGGCGACCTGGCCGCGTACCTCGCGGCGTTCGAACCCGACCATGTCGGCGCCCACGCGCTGCTGCGACAACACCTCGAACGGCTGGCCGCCCTCGACCCCGGACTCGTACGCACGTCGGCGCCGGTGACGCCACCGCGGCAGATCGGACCGCGCACCGTGGTCCGGGTCCGGCACACGCTGCGCACCGGCGACGAGCGCACGCTGCTCGAGGACACGATGCTGGCCGTGCGCCGCGACCCCGACGGCCGGCTGGTGCCGACCTTCGCGGTCGAGATCCCGACGCAATGGGGCTGCGTGCGCGACGACCACTTCCGCTGCCCGGCGTGCAACTACGAGATCGGCGGCGTCGACGGCTGGCTGTGCGTGCCGGTGCGGCCCGAACGCGCGCGCGCGCTCGAAGCGGCGAGCTTCTACCTGCTCGGCACCGACGTCGCCTGCGACGTGTCGGTGGTGATCGACGCCGCGGCACCGGCCGCCGCGACCGTGGTGCGCGGGCTCGCCGCCGCGCTGGCCGGACTCGATGCGGGCGCGCGGCCGGGTCCGGTCGAAGCCTGGCTGCCGCCGGCGCACACGGCGGCGCCGCCGCCGGGGTTCGCCGGGGCGCGAGTCGAGATCTCCCTGCCGCGCGACTTCGACGGCCGCGGCGGCATCGCGTGCTTCTACGTGCTGACCTTCGGCGGGCTGCAGCACGTGCTGCTGGTGCGCGGCAGCGGGGCCGCGCTGGACCGACACGCCGCGGACGTGCAGGCGCTGCTCGCCAGCTACCGCATGGTGCAGACCGACCTCGACCTCGCGCTGGCCGCCGCGCAACCGCTGCAGCACCACACCGGCGGCACGCTGACCGACGCCGACTACCGCAACGCGCGGTTCGGCTTCACCTTCGCCGGGCCGGCGGGCTGGCACGCCGAGCTGCGCTGCGGCGGCGCCGCGCTGCGCGTGCTGTGGTCGAGCTCCGCCGGCAGCCGCCTGTGGCTGACGGGCTACGACGTGCCGGCCGGCCTCGATCGCTGGTGCCGACGCACGGCCGACCGCTGGCTGCAGCAGCTGCTGCAGCGCGCCGACCTGGAGCAGAAGCCCGCCCCGGCCGGCGGCGACGGCTGGACCGACCACACGCTCTGTGGCGGCGGCACGCGCGCGCTGACCTGCGTGGCGAGGAACCCTGAGGACGCCGCCGCCGCGCGCGAGCGCACGATCCGCGTCTTCCTGCAGGACGACCTGCTGCTGGTCGCCGACCTCGGCGCGGCGAACGACGCCGACGCCGCCGCGATGCGGGCGGCGGTCGAGACGCTGCGGCGGCCGTGAGCCCGGCGGGAGGCGGCGGGCGTCAGCCGCGCCCGGCGCCGCGCAACCGCGCCAGCCAGGCGGCCGCCAGCGCGTCGGCCGCGGCCGGAGCGTGGCGGAAGAACAGCGACGGCTCGACCAGCTCGAGTTCGGTCAGCACCGCGCGGCCGGCGTCGTCCTGCAGGAAGTCGGCGCGCGCGTACAGCAGGTCCGGCGCGCGCAGACGCCCCGTGCGCACCAGCAGGCGTTGCGCCGCGGCGAGCGCATGTTCGGCCGCCGCGCGTTCGGCCTGGGTCGGCGCATACGGCTCGTCGCGCGCGCCGAAGTCGTCCTGCACGCGGTAGTCGCCGGCGACCGGGACCTTGCGCACGCAGTGCGTGATGCGGCCGTCGACGAAGATCGCCGACCACTCGCCGCGCTCGGTGACGCTGCGCAGGAACGGCTGCAGCATCAGATCCTCGCGCGGCAGCAGGCGATCGACGTGGGCCTGCGCTGCGGCGCGACCGGCCGCATCGGCGGCGAAGCGCAGCGTCTCGCGCGCCGTCGACCCGACGCACGGCTTCAGGAAGCCCTCGTCGCAGCGCAGCGCGGCCAGTTCGTCGGCGATGGCCGGCCGGGTGCCGCGCCCGAGCCACCGCGTCGGCGCCAGCGCGACACCTTCGGCCTGCAGTTCGCGCAGGTAGTGCTTGTGCGTGTTCCACTGCACCACCGGCACCGGGTTGTCCAGCCGCGTCGTGCCACCGAGACCGCGGCTCCACGCGAGGAACGCCGGCAGCTGGTCCTGGTAGTCCCACGTGGTGCGGATCAGCACCGCGTCGAACCGGGCCCAATCGACCGCGGGGTCGTTCCAGATCGGCTGTTCGAACGGCACCCCGCGCGCGGCCAGGGCGCGGTGCAGGTGCCGGTCGTCGATCTCCCATGCGGGCAGGTCGGAGCGGGTGGCGAGCGCGAGGCGCATCGCCGTCACGATGCCGCGCCCGTGCCGCCACGGCAACGCGTGTCGCTGGCGCCGGCACCGACGCCGCGTAGACTGTGCGCGTGAACGTCCCCGCCGGCATGCAGGTCGTGTTCCGCGGCAAGGCCGACTACCTGCGCGAGATCGCGCAGCAACTCGCCGCCGCGGGTATCCGCAGCGTCTCCGGTCCCCTGCCCGGGGGTGGCTGGGGCACGCACGCCTGGCTCGCGGTCGCGAGCGATCAGACCGAGCGTGCGCTCGCCACCCACCAGCAGCACCTCGACCGCATGGTCGAACGCGAAGGCCTGCCGCTGCAGAACCAGGTCGCCGACCTCGACGCCGAGGAGACCTCGTGCCCGGCGTGCCTGACGCCGTTCCGGACCGCCGGGGTCACCCGTTGCCCCGAGTGCGGCCTGAAGTTCGGCGACTGACCCGCCGCCCCGGTGGGCCGATCCGCCCGAATTTCAGCGCGGACGAGCCCGGCCGGCGCTGGCGCGATAGCATGCGCCGGTCACCTCGCACTTCCCCCCATGGAGGCTCGAACGATGTTGAGAACGTCCTGTGTGCTGCTGGCTGCGGCGTCGGTCTGTGGTGGCCTGATGGCGCAGAGCAATTCCCGCGGTCCCGGCTACGACGGCGCCCTCTACGAGATCAGCAGCGCCAACGCCTGGGGCCGGCGCGGCCCCGCCTACCCCGGCGGCGAGGTCGGCGTGTCGTTCGAGAACGGCCTGTGCAACCCGGGCACGATGAACCTGGCCTGGTACGCGGCCGACAACGACCCCAACGGCATGGACGAGGATCACCCGAAGTTCGGCTTCCTGGTCGCCAAGGAGGAGAACGGTCGGCTCGTGCAGATCTCGGACTGGAGCTTCTGCAAGCACGCGTTCGTGTCGACCAACACGCCCGGCAGCTGCGGCAACTGCGGCAACCAGCCGTGGGCCGAGCAGATGTTCGTCGGCTGCTCCGACATCTACAGCTACGCCAACAACGGCAGCCGCACCTACCTCGGCCCGCCGAGCGAGATCAACCCGTGGCTCGGCACCTGGGAGGCGACCGGCAGCTACTTCGACGTCGGCTTCCCCGCGAACGGCAGTCCCACCGACGGCGTCAAGGGCTCGATCACCCCGACCGACGCGGTGATGAACCGCGTCACGATCCAGGAGAGCGACATCGTCGGCGGCCTGAACTCGGGCATGTACTTCCAGATCCAGGTGCTCCACGAGGGCGAGCCGGTGACCAACCGCGCCAACAACGTGATGTCGCGGCCGTTCGGCCTCAGCTACATCGCCGGCGGGTGGTCGGCCTCGACGCAGGGCTCGCCGACCTTCGGCTCGATCCTGACGCGGTGGCCGGGCGCGACGCTGACGTCGGGCCAGAACGGCAACGACGACGGGCGCTTCTTCGTCGCCGTCAAGGTGAGCGGCCCGGTGCAGGGCTTCTGGCACTACGAGTACGCCGTGCACAACCTCGACAACCACCGCGGCGGCGCCTCGTTCCGCCTGCCGCTGTGCTCGACGGCACGCGTGCAGAACGTGTTCAGCCGCGACATCGACAAGGACCCGCTCAACGACTGGACGATGTCGCGCGTCGGCGACGAGATCGCCTGGACCGCGCCGGCGGGCAACCCGCAGAACTGGAACACCCTGTTCAACTTCGCCTTCGACTGCGACGTCGCCCCCGGCGCCGGCAACGCGACGATCGATCAGGCGCGGGTCGGCCCCGGCGCCCTGACGGTGACGGTGCCGACGACGGTGCCGAGCTTCCAGCCGGCGATCCACATCACCGGCGGCTGCGGCACGCCGTCGTGCCTGCTGCTGGCGCAGGACCTGCCGACGACCGGCAACCCGAACTTCACGATCCGCGCCGAGTCGGACCCGTTCGTGCCGTTGGCGGTGTTCTTCAGCCTGCCCGGCATCGACTACGCCTACACGCCGCAGTGCCACATCCTGATCGATCTGAACGCCTACAACGTGTTCCCGCTGACATCGACGGATCCCTCGGGCGTCGCGCTGATCCAGACCGGCGTCGACCCGACCTGGCCGGACATCACGTTCCAGGCCGCGACGCTGATCCCGAATCCGCCGGTCGAAGGCCTGGTCGGCCTCAGCAACGGCATCACGGTGCGCTACAACGGCACCTCGTGCCCCTGAACTGAAGCGCGGCATCGCCGCCGAGACGCCCCGCGACCACCCGCTGGTCGCGGGGCGTCTTGCATTCCGGGGCGCCGCATCCACGGGTGGGGCACCTTTCCCGGTGACGACATCCTGGTAAGCTCCCCAGCCCTGCCCAGGTCCTCGATCCCATGAAGCAACCGATCCACCTCCTGCTCGCCACCGCCGCCATCGTCGGCGGCGACCTGCTCGCCCAGTCCAACGAACGCGGCGCCAACTACAACGCCGCGCTGACCAACGTCTACAGCGCCACCGACTGGGGCCGCCGCGGCACCTACCCGAACGGGGAAGTCGGCGTGTCGTTCGCGAACCAGCTGTGCAACCCGGGCTCGATCCCGATCAACTGGTTCCCGCCGAACAGCGTGCTCGAGGAAGACCACCCCAAGTTCGGCTTCCTGGTCGCGCGTGACCAGGACGGTCGCCTCGTGCAGATCTCGGACTGGAGCTACTGCAAGCACGCGTTCTACGCGCTGAGCAGCCCCTCGGTCTGCGGCGGCAGCTGCATCGGCAACAGCGACGGCCGGCACCTCGGCGTCAGCTGCTCGGACATCTACTCGAACGGCAACAACGCCAGCTTCTCCTACCTCGGCCCGCCCGCGGAGATCAACCCGTGGCTCGGCACCTGGTCGGCCACCGGCAGCTACTTCGACATCGGCCAGCCCAACCAGACCGGCTACCCGGCGCCGGCCGATGGCCTCAAGAGCCTCAACACCAGCGGCTACGACAACGTCGGGACCCGCGTGACGCTGCCCGAGGCGCTGATCCCGCAGGGCGTGGACATGTACTTCCAGATCCTGGTGCTCTGCGAAGGTGAGCGCGTCGAGAACCGGGCGAACAACATCGGCACGAACACGTTCCGCATGACGATCGCCAACCCGACCCAGACGGGTACCGGCGCGTGGAGCACGACGACCGGCAACTCACTGCAGCTGCAGAACTCGATCCTGCACCGCTGGACGGGCGCCACGTTCGGCATGGGCAGCAACGGCGGCACCGGCACCCGCGCCGACCACGACGGCCGCTTCGAAGTCGCCGTCAAGGTCACCGGACCGGTCAACGGCTTCTGGCACTACGAGTACGCGGTGCTCAACATCGACAACGCCGGCGGCGGCGCGTCCTTCCGCGTGCCGGTCTGCCCGACGGCACGGGTGCAGAACATCGGCTCGCGCGACATCGACAGCAACCCGCTCAACGACTGGACCGCCGCCGTCGGCGGCGGCGAGATCGTCTGGTCTGCCACCGCCGGCAACGCGCACAACTGGAACCAGCTGCGCAACTTCTGGTTCGACAGCGACACGGCGCCGGAAGCCGGTCTCGCGACGATCGACCAGGCGACGCTGCAGCCGAATGCCCTGCTGTCGCTGACGGTGCCGACCCAGGTGCCGACGCTGCAGACCGCGGTCTACCTCGGCGACGGCTGCGGCACGCCGTCGCTGACCATCGCCCCGAACAGCGTGGCGTCGGTCGGCAACAACAGCTGGGGCATGAACGTGCAGAGCGCGCCGGGCACGCCGTTCGTGATCCTGTTCAGCCTGCCGAGCCCGTCGTTCTTCATCGTGCCGGGCTGCGAAGTGTTCCTGAACGTCGCCGCCAACGGCACGGTCGGCAGCGGGGTCACCAACGGCAGCGGCCAGGGCTTCGTCGGCCTGCCGGTCGACCCCGCCTGGGCGCCCGTCGACGCGAACTTCCAGGCCGCCAGCCTGATCCCGTCGCCGCCGGTGCTGAACCTGTTCGGCCTGAGCAACGGCCTGCAGGTGCGCTTCGGCGCATTGGGTTGTCAGTAGTCGGGCGGCCAGTAGCCCGCGACGCACGCGGTCCCCGGGACCGCTCGACGACGCCCCGCGCCCACCCCGGTGAGCGCGGGGCGTCGTTCGTTCCGGGCCGGCCGCGAGGGATCACCCCCCGTTCGGAGTTCGCCGAGCTGTGGTATCGTCCCCGCGCCTGCCCAGGCTCTCTCCCATGAAGCAACCGATCCGTCTCGTCCTGGCCGTCACCGCCGTCGCCTGCGGTGACCTGATGGCCCAGTCCAATGCCCGCAACACCACCGCGCTGCCCGCCATCCAGAACGGCTACAACGGCGCTCTCAGCGCCATCAGCAGCGCCACCGTGCAGGGGCGCCGCGGGCTCGCCTACCCGAACGGCGAGATGGCACTCGCCTTCCAGAACAACCTCTACAACCCGGGCAGCGTGCCGATCGAGTGGCGCTCGAGCACGACGAACCCGATGTCGATCGACCACCCGATGTTCGGCTTCCTGGTCGCGCGCGAGGTCGGCGGCCGCTTCGTGCAGCTCTCGGACTGGAGCTACTGCAAGCACGCGTTCCTGTCGACGAACAGCGGCTCGGGCTGCGTCAGTCCACCCAACGGCGGCGCGCAACTCGGCGTCAACTGCTCGGACATCTACTCGTCGAGCAACAACGGCAGCCGCACCTACCTCGGCCCGCCGTGGGAGATCAACCCGTTCACCGGCGTCTGGACGTCCGTGGGCAGCTACTTCGACATCGGGGATCCGGCGCAGTCCGGCTACCCGGCTGCCGCCGACAACGTGCGCAGCCTCAACACGTCGGTCGCGGGCTCCGATTCGGTGAAGAACCGCGTCATCCTCCAGGAGGCGGACATCCAGGGCGGCGTCAGTTCCGGCCTCTACTTCCAGATCCACGTGATCCACCAGGGCGAGCCGATCGAGAACCGCACCAACACGGGCAGCTACACGAACATCGGCAACACCATGTCGCGCCCGTTCACGCTCAGCTGGAACGGCAGCTCCTGGTCGGGCTCGGCCACCGGCACGCCGACCTTCGGCACGGTGCTGAGCCGCTGGACCGGCGCCTCGCTCGCGACCGGCCAGAACGGCCTGGGCGCCTGGAACAACACGTTCGACGGCCGCTTCGAGGTCGCGGTCAAGGTCACCGGGCCCGTCAACGGCTTCTGGCACTACGAGTATGCGGTGCTCAACATCGACAATGCCGGCGGCGGCGCGACGTTCCGCATCCCGGTGTGCCCGACGGCGCGGGTGCAGAATCTCGGCTTCCGCGACATCGACAAGAACCCGCTGAACGACTGGATCCCCTCGGTCGGCGGCGGCGAGATCGTCTGGTCGGCGACGGCGGGCAACGCACACCGCTGGAATCAGCTGTTCAACTTCTGGTTCGACAGCGACACCGCGCCGGCCGCCGGCGTCGCCACGATCGACCAGGCGACCCTGCAGCCCGGCGCCGCGCTGTCGCTGACCGTGCCGACCCAGGTGCCGACGCTGCAGACCGCGGTCTATCTCGGCGACGGCTGCGGCACGCCGTCGATGACCATCGCTCCGAACAGCGTGGCGGCGGTCGGCAACAACAGCTGGGGCCTGGACGTACAGTGCGCGCCCGGCACGCCGTTCGTGATCGTGTTCAGCCTGCCGAGCCCGTCGTTCTTCATCGTGCCGGGCTGCGAAGTGTTCCTGAACGTGCTCGCCAACGGCACCGTCGGCAACGGCCTCACCGACGGCACCGGCCACGGCTTCGTCGGCCTGCCGGTCGACCCGGCGTGGGCGCCCGTCGACGCGAACTTCCAGGCCGCCAGCCTGATCGCCGCGCCACCGGTGCTGAACCTGTTCGGCCTCAGCAACGGCCTGCAGGTGCGCTTCGGCGCGCTCGGTTGTCAGTAGGCAACGCCCGCGGAGCGTCCCACGGGGACTTCGCGCGGCGCCCCGCGGTCACTCGCGGACCGCGGGGCGCCGTTCGTTTCAGGGCCGCCGCAGCAGGTTGCGCCGCTGCCTGGCGCGCTCCATCGCCTGCTGCGCCGCCGTCGGCACCGACTTGCCGACCTGCAGGTGACGCGCCAGCGCCCGCACCGTCGTGAAGCGGAACAGGTCGGTGACCTGCAGTTCGACGCCCAGCCGCTGCACGATCTCGCGGTGCACGCGCACGGCGAGGATGCTGTGGCCACCCGAGTCGAAGAAGTTGTCCTCGACGCCGACGTCGTCGGTGCCGAGCGCCTGCTTCCAGATCGACAGGATCGCGTCCTCGGTGGCGTCCTGCGCCTGCGCGACCGGCTTCCGGCCCGACTGTGCGACCTGCTCCGGCGACGGCAGTTGCTTGCGGTCGACCTTGAGGTTCGGCGTGCGCGGCAGGTCGGCCATCGCGACGAAGTGGCTCGGCACCATGAACTCGGGCAACGACGCGCGCAGGTGCGCCCGCAGTTCGTCGGGCTTCGGTGCCGGCGTGCGCGGCACGTAGTAGGCGCACAGCCGCGCCTCGCCGCCGTCGTCGCGGGCGACGACCACGACCTCGCGCACGCCGGGGTGCTGGCTGAGGCCGGCCTCGATCTCGCCGAGCTCGATGCGATAGCCGCGCACCTTCACCTGGTGGTCCTTGCGGCCGAGGTACTCGAGCACGCCGCCGGGCTGCCATCGCACCAGGTCGCCGGTGCCGTACATGCGCGCCCCGCCGCCGGCGAACGGATCCGCGACGAAGCGCTCGGCCGTCAGCTCCGGGCGGCGGTGGTAGCCGGCGGTCACGCCCGCGCCACCGATCCACAGTTCGCCCGCGGCGCCGATCGGCACCGGCTGCAGGTTGCCGTCGAGCACGTAGACGCGCTGGTTGGCCAGCGGCCGGCCGATCGGAACCGGTTCCTCGGCACCGACCCGCATCGTCGTCGACCAGACCGTGGTCTCGGTCGGTCCGTAGACGTCGTGCAGGTTCGGCACCAGCGTGCGCAGTTCGCGCGCCAGGCTGACCGCCAGGGCCTCGCCGCCGACCAGCATGTGTGACAGACCGCGCAGCGCCGGCGCGGCGTCCGGGTCGAGCAGCAGCATGCCGGCCATCGACGGCGTGCACTGGAAGTGCGTGACCCCGTGCGCCCGCATCGCCTGCGGGATGCTCACCGCCGCCGCCGGTCGTGCCGCGGCCGCGCCGCCGTCGGCACGCGCCGCCGCGGTCGCCGTGTCGCAGCGGCGCTTCAGCTCCTCGAGCTGTGGCAGGTGCGCCATGACGACGTCGGTCGGCACGCCGAAGTCGACCAGGCAGGCGATCTCGTCGACCTGGATGCCGCGCAGGCGATCGACCGTCTGGGCGCAGCTCTCCGGGGTGCCGAACAGGCTGCTGCCGCGGTAGTAGCGCTCGAACGAGAACTCGAGCAGCGCCTCGAAGTCCGCCGGCGTCAGACCGCCCTGCAGCAGCGCATCGAGTTCGCCGGGCTTGTCGACGCGGTTCTTGAAGGCCGGGAACGACCACGCCGCCTGCTTGACCAGGTCGAGGCTCGAGCGCAGATAGCCCTTCATCGGCTCGCGTACGATGTTGCGCACCGACTCCTCGTCGTCGCCGACGAACGTGTGCAGCATCAGCGTCACGTGGCCCTCGCCCGCGTGCCCGGCCGCGCGCCATGCCTCCCGGTAGACGCCGAGCTTCTGCGCCAGCTCCTCGACGCTCTGGCCGAGCAGGTGCGTCAGCACGTTCGCACCCGACTCGCCGGCGGCACGGTACGTCTCGGGGTTGCCCGCGACGGTGACCCAGGTCGGCAGCGACTTCTGCACCGGGCGCGGCAGCGTGCGGATCGCGATCGGCTTGCCGTCGTGGCCGGGGAACTCGACCTCCTCGCCGCGCCACAGCGCCTGCACCTGCTGGATGCCGCGGAACAGCACGTTCTTGCGGTCGGCGAACGTCTCGGGCCGCAGCACGAAGTCGCGGCCGTGCCAGCCGGCGGCGAAGGCGATGCCGACGCGACCGCGCGACAGGTTGTCGACCAGCGACCACTCCTCGGCGATACGGATCGGATGGTGCAACGGCAGCACGCACGAGCCGGCGCGGATGTGCACGCGCTCGGTGATCGTCGCGATGCCGGCGCTGGCGACCGCCGGGTTCGGGTACAGCCCGCCGAAGGCGTGGAAGTGACGCTCGGGCGTCCACACGGCCTCGAAGCCGTTCCGATCGGCGAACTTCGCGCCCTCGATCAGCAGCCGGTACTTGTCCTCGGCGTGTTCGCCCTCGTCGCTGGCGAAGTAGAACATGCTGAACGAGATCGGCCGCGCCTGCGGCGCCGCGGCGCGCGCCTTCTGCGCCTGGCCGCCTTCGCCCGGATGCACGACGACGGTGAAGCCGCGCGCGAGCGTCCACAGCAACTCCAGCACCGAGATGTCGAACGACAGGCTCGTGACCGCGAGCCAGGTGCCGACCTCGCTGCCGAGCACGCGGTCCATGCCGAGGAAGAAGTTCGTCGCGTTGCGGTGCCGCACCATGACGCCCTTCGGCCGGCCGGTCGAACCGGACGTGTAGATCACGTAGGCGAGGTGGTCGCCGCCGACCGTGTCCTCCAGCAGCACGTCGGCGTCGGCGATCGCCGCCGCGTCGGCGTCGAGGTCGACCCGCGGGCAGGCCGCGGTGGGCGC
The DNA here is from genome assembly GCA_016794035.1 of Planctomycetota bacterium. Lineage (GTDB taxonomy): Bacteria > Planctomycetota > UBA1135 > UBA1135 > UBA2386 > JAEUHS01. The sequence goes on along the minus strand of JAEUHS010000068.1, from coordinate 138,295 downwards.
CGCCGCGAGGCTCTGCTGGTCGACGACGAGCGCCGCCAGCTCGGCGTCGCCCGCCATGAACTGCAGGCGCTCGCGCGGGTAGGTCGGATCGAGCGGCACGTAGCAGGCGCCGCTGCGCAGCACCGCCAGCACCGCCACCACCATGCCGATGCCGCGCTGCGTGCAGATGCCGACGCGGTCGCCCGCGGCGACGCCGCGCCCGTGCAGCCAGCCCGCCAGCCGTTCGACGCGCTGGGCGAGTTCGCGGTAGGTCAGCGAGTCGTCGTGGCAGCGCACGGCGACCCGGTCGGGCGCGCGCGCCGCCTGCGCGGCGAACTGACGGTGCACGCACGGCTCGCCCGGCGCCGGCGCGTCGGTGTCGTTCCAAGTGGCCAGCAGCTGGCGCAGTTCGGCCTCGTCGAGGATCGGCACCTGCGCCAGCGGCACGTCCGGGTGCGCCTGGCTCGCGCGGGCGAACACCTGCCAGCGCGCCGCCAGCGCCTGGGCCTGGGCAGCGGCCAGCGTGCGGCGGTCGTAGTGCATGGCGACCGTGCCGTCGGCCGCCACCGCGAACAGCAGGGTGCCCGGCGCCACCGGGCCCGGCGCGACGCCGATGCACAGGCGCACCGGCGGTTCGAGCGTCGTGTTCGCCGGCAGCAGGTCGGCCCGGCGCACCAGCAGTTCGCGCAGCAGCGGTCCGCGCGCCGCGACCTGCCGCAGCGTCGCCGCGGTCGCGGCCCGTGCCGCGCCGACGCTGGCCTTGGCGTCGAAGCGCAGGTTCACCGGCGGGAATCGCACCGCCAGATCGGCGGCCACGTCGTCACCCGCGCGCAGGCCGAGCGCGAACTCGGCCGCCGCCGTCGTGCGCGCCAGGAACGTGGCGCACAGGGCCGCGCGCGCGAACGCATCGTCGCCCGGCACGGACCCGAGCGCGATCGTCGCTGCCTCGGCATCGCCGGTCGCCGGCGTGCCTTCCGGCACCGGCAACGGCTGCTGCCGCCGCAACGTCTCGATCCAGGCGTCCTCGTGCGCGGCCGCCGCGCGGCCCAGTTCGGTCAGCGCGGCCTTGGTCGCGGCATCGGGCAGCGGCAGCCTGGCGCCGACGGTGACCCCGTAGCCGGCGAGCGCCGCACGATCGAGCGGGCCGTGCCGCAGGCAGTGCGGCCGCAACAGGCGCACGTCGCCGTCGCGGCAGGCGACCTGCACGAAGTCGTCGCCGACCTCGACGACGGTGCCGGGCTCGGCGCCGTTGCCGGTGACCACCTGCGCCGCGGCCGGCACGAACACGCCGCGCGCGGCCCGCACCTTGGCGATCGCCACCGGATTGCGGTAGCCGCCGTGATCGAACGCCCGCACCAGGCGCGCGACCGCCACCGCGCCGTCGGCGAAGTCCACCACCGCCAATGCCGGCGGCCGCGCCGCGCGACCGAAGTACGTACGCCGCGCCAGGTCCTGCGCGCGCCCGCTGATCGTGCCGGCGGCCAGACCGTCGGCCAGTTCGGCGAACGTCTCCTGGCCGACCTGGAAGCAGCGCGCGTTCAGCGTGAACGCGGTGTCGTCGGCCTCGATCGGGAACGAGCGCTGCAGCAGGATGTCGCCGGTGTCGGCGCGCGGCTCGACCAGATGCCAGGTGACCGCATGTTCGGTCTCCCCGTGCAGCAGCGACCAGCAGGTCGCGTTCAGGCCGGCGTAGCGCGGCAGCGGACCGTCGTGGAAGTTGATCGTCGATCGGCGCGGCAGCGCCAGCACCGCCGCGGGCAGCAGGCGCAGCCAGGTGATCGCGAACAGGTGGTCGAACGCCTCCCCCTGCAGTTGCGCCGCGAGATCGCCGGTGGCATCGATGCAGCGCAGTCCCTGTTCGAGACAGTGGCGGCGCACCTTGTCGGTGTCGGTGGCGACCGCGACGACGCGGTGTCCACGTTCCCGCCAGATCTCGAGACACTGCAGCAGCAGGGTGTCCGAACCGGCGAAGACGGCGGCGAGAGTCGAAGGCATCGAAGGTTGGATCGGAGGAACGGCGAGCCTCCCTTGATACGGTCTCGGCCCCGGAGGGGCCAGTCGCCGCCGGCCGTACGCGAGCCGGAACGTGCCTGCGGGCCGCGAATCCGTAGGCTTGGCGCGTGAAGTTCGCGCTCGTCGCCGTCGCTCTCGTGCTGCTGCTGGTCGCCGTGTGGGTCGCCGCCGGCAAGATGCACCGCTTCGCCTACTGGATCGCTCCCAAGACCGAGGCCGAGGTGCAGGCGCTGGCGACCGAGCGCTGGCGCGTCGACCGACTGCCGGTGGCGCCCGATGTCACGCTGGTCGGCCTGGTGCGCGACGCCGAGACGACGGACGCGCCGAACATCCTGTTCGTGCCCGGCAACTCGTCGGCGCTGCTCGCGGGCTTCCGCGGCGTGCTCGACGACCTGCGCGGCCAGCGGGACGTGCGCATGGCGTTCTGGGCCTACCGCGGGTTCGACGCGTCGACCGGCACGCCGACGCCGGCGGCGCTGGCCGACGACCTGTGGCGGCAGTGGCAGCACCTGCGGTCGCTCGGCGCGACGCCGGCGAACACCCAGATCTGGGGCTACTCGCTCGGTTCGGTGCTCGCGGTGCAACTCGCCGCCCGCATGGCCGCGAACGGCGAGTCGCCGGCCCGCCTGGTGCTGATCGCCGCCGCCGAGCAGATCCCGGTGATGCCGTACGGCACGTTCGGCCGCTTCCTCGGCGACGACGTCTTCGACGCGACCGCCGCGAGCGCGCAGGTCGCCTGCCCCACGGTGATCGTGCACGGCACGGCGGACGACGCGCTGCCGATCGAAGGCGCGCGCCGCCTCGCCGCCGCGCTCGGTGCGCGGGCGACCCTGCACGAGATCCCGGGCAAGGGCCACCTCGACCTCTGGGACGACGCGCGCCGGCTGGTCTGGTGACGCGCGACGCTACTGCACCGTGAACACCACCGGCGGGAAGCGCGTGTTCGGCGCCAGCAGTTCGGCCGGCAGTTCCCACAGCACCTCGACCTGCGCGCCCGGCGGCAACGGCGCGAACGGCACGAACGCGACGCAGCCGTCGGCCGCGTCCGGCGCCTCGTCGCCGCCGTAGACGACCACGACCCCGTCGGCCGCCAGGTTCTGCACGAACACGCGGCAGCGCACGGCTGCGAGCGTCGCCCGCTGCATCGCCCGCGCGAAGTGCAGCGACACCGGCACGCCGACCGGGTCGGTCGGCTGCCTGCCGGCCGCCTGCAGCGCCGCCGCGGCGCGCGGGCCGAGCGCGGCCACGGTCGCCGCGCCGGGCACCGCGTTCTGTGCCGCGCGCGGCCAGCACCACGGTTCGCCGCGCACGGTCGGCTCGACCGGTTCGCTGACGTCGAGCAGCCAGTCGCCGGCCGCCAGCGCGCTGCCGGCCAGCGAGCGGCCGGGATGCAGCAGCGTGTCGCGCTGCGCCGGCCGCAGCAGCCACTCGGCGACGGCCGCCTCCGGCGTGCCGGCGCCCGACCAGAGCACCGTGGTGCCGAGCGCCGCCGGCGGCTCCGGCATCGGCACGACCTCCTTCGGCTTCCGCTTCTGCAGCGCCTCGGCCTTGGCCTTCGCGTCGTGGTACCGCTGCACGTCCTGCACGTCCGGCGAGGTGGCGACGTAGAAGCCGATCGGCCCGCGCTGCGCCGTGCGCCGCGCCTCGTCGACGGCATCGACCAGCGAACGGGCGCGCAGCCGGGCCGCGTGCCCGGGCGCCTTCTCGTCGCCGACGGGGTCCTGCGCCATCGCCGCCCGCAGATCCTGGTCCCTGGCCCAGAACTCGCGCCATTCGTGGTCGAGCCGCGTCAGGTCGTAGCCGGTGCGCCGCAGGAACTCGGCCTCGATCTCCGGCGGCGTGCGTGCGGCATCGGTGCGGCAGCGGTCGAGCTCGAGCAGCAGCTCGGGTCGCCAGTGCAGCAGGTAGTCGCTGATCGCCCACGCCTTGACGCGCTGCTCGTTCTGGAACCGGGCCGCCGACAGCAGCACCAGCTCGCTGGTGCGCGAGTCGCTGCGGGCCCACGCCGACGCCTCGGCGATCTGGCGCCAGGTGGCGAGGTCCGGTGACAGCAGCGTCGACGTCGACGACGCCGACGTGCGCTGCGTCTGCTGTTCGAGCAGGAACGTCAGCGTGCGGCCGAACAGGAAGCCGCAGGCGGCGTGGCCGATGCCCTCCCACAGGCCGTCGGTGTCGATGCCGCTGGCGTCCTGCACGACCGCGCGCACGGTCTGGTCGAGGTCGACGTCGCGGCCCTTGACGGCGCTGTAGAGCCGCCAGAGCACGCCGCCGCTCTCGACGAACGCCTGCTCGACGTCGTGCTTCAGGAACGCGAGCCGGCCGGCGTCGAACTGCGCTGCACACTTGTCGAGCACCGCGTGGTAGGCCGCGGTCGTGTGCACGAACACGAAGTCGCGGTGCCGCACCGGCCGGAACATCGCGCCGGTGCAGGTGCCGAACAGGGTGTCGCACAGCAGCAGCGCGCGCTCGGCGAACTGCGCGATCTCGACCAGCTGCGGCTCCGGCAGCGACCCCCAGATCTCGAAGTGCTCGGAGCGCACGCCCGTGTGCGGCACGCCGATCGCCTGCAGCAGCGCGTGGTTGCCGCCGGTGATCCCCTCGACCTCGAACCGGGCGCGCAGCAACCAGTCGACGGCGCCGCGGATCGTCCGCGCCCGCCGCAGCATGCGCATCTGCAGCGCGTCGCCGCGGAAACCCTCGAACGTCGCCAGCCGCAGCGCCGCCAGCGCGGCCTTGTCCTTCGGCGACCACCGCAGCACGCGCTGCCAGTGCGGCGTCGCGCGCGCCGGGTCGGCGAGCCGGGTCCAGCCTTCGGCCAGCGCGCGGTGTTCGGTGCCGAGCTCGCGACCGAGCGCGTCGAGCTGCTGGTCGATCTTGCGCAGCTCGCGCTTGTCGCCGGTCAGGTCCCGGTCGAGCACCAGCAGCGTCGCATCGGCCCGCCAGTGGTCGCCGACCCGGGTGAAGCCGCACTTCTCACGCGCCTTCGCATCGTCGGGTGCGTACTCGAGCAGCAGTTCGCGGCGCAGCTCGAAGGCGCGGCGGTGCTGCTTCTGCGCCTGCAGGGCATCGGCGACCGCATGCAGACCCTCGACCGCACGCGCCGCGAGCCGGTGCTCGCGCTCGGTCAGCGCGGCGGCATCGTCCGCTTGCGCCGGGACGGAGACGAGCAGCGACGAGGCGAGCAGACCGGCGGCGAGACGCATCGCCCCACTGTACCGGTCGGTCACTGCTTCGCGAGCCACGCCAGCATCACGTAACCCTCGGCGGTGTGCCGAGGGCCCGGCAGCTTGGCGATGCGCCGCGCGGAACACTGCACCAGCCGCGCGCGGAAGAACTCGAACAGGATCGACCCTGCGTCGCGCGCGGCGGCGGCTCCCTCGTCGACGCGGCTGTCGAGTTCGATGCTGGACAGCCCCTCGGTCGCCATGCGCAGCGCCAGCCGATCGAGCTCCTCCGACGAGGTGCCGAACAGGAACTCGCGGAACGCCTGCAGTTCGACCTCGCCGTAGTCCTGGTCCAGCAGCAGCTCGACGAACTCCGCGTCGCCGCCCGAGGTCAGCAGCTGGAAGATCTCGCAGTTGCCGGTCAGCGAGCCGCCGATGACCCGCACGCGCTGGCGGGCTTCCCACGTCGCCGCGAGGATCGGGAAGAACGTGTGCACGCGCCAGGTCAGCCGGTTGCCCCACAGCTGCGCCAGGTTGCGTACCGCCTGGGCGCGCAGGCTGCTGTCGACCAGCGAATCGGTGACGATGTCGACCAGCACCTCCTCGACCAGCCGCGTGTGCACGCTGGCGCGCAGCCGCCGCGCCGACGTCTCACGCAGCGTGGCGGCCTGCGCCGGATCGGGCAGTCCGCCGCTGACGTGCCAGAGCATGCGCAGGAAGTTGATCTGCGCCATGTTCATCGCCCGGCCGACCAGCGCCTGGGTCGGGGCGCGGAACGGGAACGTCGCCTGGTCGGTGCAGACCAGGCTGTCGACCAGCGTCTCGAGGCCGCGTCGCATCGGCCCGAGGTTCTGCTCCTCGAGCGGCGACGGGTAGCGGGACAGCAGTTCGCCGAACAGCGCGAGGCTCTGCATCTGCCGGTCGACGGCCGCCACGGTCGCGTTCGCCTCCGGCGTGCCGACCTGGCGCAGCGCCGCCGACACCTGCTCGACGAGCGTCAGCTCCTCGGGCTGGAGCGGCTGCGGACCGCCGGCGTCGGGCACGGTGGATGCCATGGCCGCCATCTTGTCGCGCGGGCGGCGGCGCGTCCACCGCGGCCGCCGCCGCCGGCGGGCCCCGCGGTCAGAAGTCGCCGCCGACCAGCTGCAGCGCGTTGGTCGCGGTGATCTCGAGGAACGTCAGCTGCGTGTCGACCTCGATCACGACCATCTGGTGGTAGAACGTGACGCCGGTCAGCGGCGGCGTGTTGGGCAGGAACAGCTCCAGGCTCGCCGAGCCGGTGGTCGTCAGTTCGGCCAACACGATCTCGGGGAGGACCAGCACGTCGCAGCCGGGCAGCCCTTCGGGCAGCACCGAGACGATCGGCACCGCGCCCTGCGCGATCGGCGTGAAGCTGATCAACGACACCGCGATCGCGCGCGACGGCAGCCCGGTGGCGGTGTCGCGGAACACGGTGTCGACCCAGGGCAGGTTGTCGGGCGCGAGGAGGTTGGGGCCGCCGGAACTCGGGCAACCGACGCCGTGCACCGTCACCGTCGGCAGGCAGGTGGTGACGTAGCTGGCGACGAACGCGGCGACGTCGCCGCCGCAGAGCCGGAAGTCGCCGCCGGCCATCAGCTCGGTCTCCGAGCGCAGCTGCAGCGCGCGCACCGGCGCGTTGACGCCCGACTCGAGCGACGACCACGCGGCGCCGTTCCAGCGCGCGATCTGGTTGACCGCCGTGTTGCCCGCGATCGCGAACGAACCGCCGGCGACCACGTGGCCGCTCGGCAACACCGCCAACGCCAGCACCTCGGGCGGGAAGAAGTCGCTCATGCCGGTGCCGAGCGCCGACCAGCTGGTGCCGTCCCAGCGCGCGATCGCGGCGGCGCTGACGCCACCGGCCAGCGTGAACGAGCCGCCGACGATCAGATCGCCGTCCGGCAGCACGGCCAGGGCCGTCACCGGGGCATCGGTACCGGAGCCGAGCGGCGACCACGCGGTGCCGTCCCAGCGCGCGATGTGGTTGGCGGGCGCGCCACCGGCGGTGGTGAAGTCGCCGCCGGCGATCAGGTCGCCGTTCGGCAGCTGCGCCAGCGCGCGCACCGGCAGGTCCATGCCGACGCCGAGCGCCAGCCATTCGACACCGTCCCAGCGCGCGATGCCGTTGGCGAGCACGGTGCCGGCGACCGTGAACTCGCCGCCGGCGACGAACTCGCCGCCCGGCAGCGCCAGCAGGGCGTGCACCGGGTCATTGGTGCCGAGCCCGAGCGGCGCCCACAGCGCGCCGTCCCAGCGCGCGACGTGGTTCGTGCTGCCGCCGCCGGCGGCCGTGAAGTCGCCGCCGGCGACGACGTCGCCGTTCGCCAGGGCCGCCACGGCGCGCACCCGGTCGTTGGTGCCGCCGCCGAGCGGCGCCCACACCGTGCCGTCCCAGCGCGCGACGTGGTCGGCACTCGCGCCCCGCGCGACCGTGAAGTCGCCGCCCGCGACCACGTCGCCGTTCGGCAGTCGGGTCATCGCCCACACCGGGTCGAACAGGCCGTTCGGGATCACGACCGGTGGCGACCAGGCGCCCGCGCTCCAGCGCGCGATGTTGCGCGTGGCCAGGCCGCCCGCGGCGCTGAAGGTGCCACCGACCAGCACGCTGCCGGTGGCCGTGGCGGTCAGCGCGAACGAGTTGCCGTTCACACCGGCGCCGAACGGCAACCAGGTGGTGCCGTCCCAACGCGCAACGCGGTTCGCCGGCGTGGCACCGGTCATCGTGAAGAAGCCCGATGCCAGAAGGTCGCCGTTCGGCAGCAGGGCCAGCGCCCAGACGTCGCTGTCGAAGCCGACGCCGATCGGCGACCAGCCGGTGCCGTCCCAACGGGCGATGCGGTTGGCGGGCGCGCCGTCGGCCAGCGAGAACCAGCCGCCCGCGATCAGGTCGCCGTTCGGCATGGTCAACACGGCCATGACCCAGTCGTTCATGCCCGAGCCCATCGGCAGCCAGTTGGTGCCGTTCCAGCGCGCGATGTGGTCGACGGTCTGGCCGTCCGCGGTCAGGAAGTTGCCGCCGGCGATCAGGTCGCCGTTGGCCAGGATCGTCATCGTCTCGACGTCGCCATCGACGCCGGCGCCGAGCGGTGACCAGGCGCTGCCGTTCCAGCGTGCGACGTGGTTTGCCGCGACGCCGCCGGCGCTGCCGAAGAAGCCGCCGGCGACCAGGTCGCCGTTCTGCAGCCTGGTCAGCGACAGCACGAGGCTGTCGACGCCGGACCCGAGCGGCGCCCAGGTGGTGCCGTTCCAGCGCGCGATGTTGCTGGCATTGACCGGCCCGGCGCTGCCGAAGCCGCCGCCGACCACCAGGTCGCCGTTCGCCATGGTCTCGATCGCGTAGACGATGCCGCTGACGCCCGAGCCGAGCGCCGACCAGGTCTGGGTCGTCGGGTCGAACATCGCGACGTTGCTGACCGCGACGTTGCCGGCCACTGCGAAGTCACCGCCGACGATCGTGACCGGCTGCGCCGGGCCGGCGCCGTCCGGATCCCACTGGGCGAGGCAGAACACCGTGCCGCTGACGCCGGGCACGCCGCCGCCGGGTTGCCACTGCGCGCACTGGGCCGCGAGCGGCGTCAGGCCCGCACCGGCGAGCGAAAGCACTGCGACACACCGGGCCCACCCGTCGCGGGACATTCTCATCATGGTTGTTCCTGGGCAAACCACCGGCGACGACAACGCACAGCCGCGTGCCATCGGTGACATGGAGTTGCGAGAAGAGCGACCATGGTCACTGCGTGGGGTCGCTGTCGCCACCTCCACGCACCGCCAAGGCCGGGGCGCCATTCCACCGCCAGCACGTTCCGCCGCAAGCATACCGCATGAAAATCGCATCTGACGGCCACGCCGCGCGGACTCGGTGACATCGAGGAATCGCGCCGGGAGAAACCCCGATGCACGACCCAGGTCGGGCCGGCAAGCACGCAACGCCGCCGCGCGCGGCTCGTCATCGCCGACGACTGGGGCTCTCAGCGCACGCGCGCGGCCACGTCGCCGACCGCCACCTTGCCCTGCTCGCCGGTCGTCAGATCCTTCAGTGTCACCGAGCCGTCCGCGACTTCGCTGGTGCCCAGGATCGCCGCGAACGGCGCGCCGATCCGGCTCGCGTAGGCGAGCTGGGCGCCGAGCTTCGCCGCCTCCGCGAACACTTCGACGCGCAGCCCCTGGGCGCGCAGCTGCGTGGCGACACGGATCGCGGCCGCGGCCTCGACGTCGCTCATGCGGCACAGCAGGACCTCGGGGCCGATGCCGAGCGACGGGAACATGCCGCGCTCCTCCATGACCAGCAGCATGCGTTCGAGCCCGAGCGAGAAGCCGACCGCAGGGATCTGCTGCTTGCCGAACATGCCGATCAGGTTGTCGTAGCGACCGCCGCCGCCGAGCGAGCCGGCGAGGCCGGCGCAGCTGATCTCGAAGATCGGACCGGTGTAGTAGCCGAGACCGCGCGCCAGCGTCGGATCGAAGGTCAGGTGGGCCGCGGCCGGGCCGCCGGCACAGGCCGCGAACAGGCTCAGCAGGTCGCGCGCACCCTCGGCGCCGGGCCCGTCGCCGCGCGCACGCACGGCCAATGCGTCCGGCGCGCGCGTCGCCGCCAGGATCGCCAGCAACGCGTCGGTGCGATCGGCGGCGACGCCCTTCTCGGCGAGCTCCTTGCGCACACCGTCGGCGCCGACCTTGTCGAGCTTGTCGAGCACCACCAGAGCCAGCGCCTCCGACTCCGGCGCGATGCCGGCTTCGGCGACCAGCGCGCGCAGCAGTTCGCGGTGGTTGCACAGCAGCCGGAAATCGGCGAAGCCGAGCTCGCGCAGCACCTGCGCCACCGCGCCGCAGACCTCGGCGTCGGCGACGATGCTGCGCGATCCGGTGACGTCGACGTCGCATTGGTAGAACTCGCGGAAGCGGCCCTTCGCCGGCCGATCGGCGCGCCACACCGGCTGGATCTGGTAGCGCTTGTAGAACGTCGGCAGGTCGCGGTAGTTGGCGACCACGCGCGCGAGCGGCACCGTCAGGTCGTAGCGCAGGCCTTCGTCGGCGAGGTCGAGCTCGGTGACCGTGCCGGCCGCCAGCGCGCGCTGCAGCTTCTCGCGGCGGTGCAGCACGCGGTAGAGCAGCTGGTCGCCCTCGGGGCCGTACTTGCCGAGCAGCGTGCCCAGGTTCTCGATCGTCGGCGTCTCCAGCGGCACGAAGCCGAACGACTCGTAGACCCGCTGCACGATCGACAGCACGTGGCGGCGGCGCACGACGTCGGGCGCCAGGAAGTCGCGCATGCCGCTCGGCGGCTTGGTGGAGATCGCGTGGCTCATCGGCTGCCATGGTGTAGCCGCCGGGTGCGGCGAAGCCCAGCGCAGGCTGCGGTCGTTGGCCTCGCGCCGCCGCGACGAGTACCGTGCCCCCATGCACCGACTGCTCGTCGCCCGTGCCCTGCTCGCGATCACCTGCTGCGGCCCATCCGCCGTCGCGGCCCCCCGGCCGCCGCAAGAGCCACCGGAGCCGCCGCCGATCCGCACGACCGCGCCGACCCCGACCCAACCGCAGGCGCCGCCGGACGCCGGTCCGCTCGATGTGCCGACCCAGCAGGCGCTCGAGCGGCTGGCGACGATGCTGTCCAGCCTGCGCGCGGAACTCGACGCCGCGGTGGCCCGAGGCGACCAGGCGGCGGTGACCAGGCTCAAGGCCGACGTCAGCCGCCGCAGCTGGGAGTTCGCGGGCCTCGCCTCGCGCCTCGACGTGCAGAACTTCGAAGCGCCGCGCGAGGGCAAGTTCGAACTGCAGCGCGAGGTGGAGGAACTGGTCCGCCCGCTGCTGCAGACGCTGAAGGACGCCACCGAGGAGCCGCGCCAGGTCGCCGACCTGAAGGCGGAGATCGAGCGGCTCGAGCAGCGCCAGCGCACCGCCGAGAGCGCGGTGCACGCCGTCGAACGCACGCGCGATCGGCTGCCGGCCGACTCGCCGGCGCGTGCCGAGGCCCAGCGCGAGATCGACCAGCGCTGGCGACCGACGCTCGATGGCCTGCGCAGCGACCTGCTGGTGCTGCGCGCCCGGCTGCTGGCCAAGACCCAGCAGCAGAAGTCGCTGCTCGAGAGCATCAGCCAGTCGACGCAGAACTTCGTGCAGAGCAGCGGCACCAGCCTGCTGCTGTCGGTCGCGGTGTTCCTCGGCGTGTTCCTCGGCCTGCGGTTCGTCACCGGCCGGCTGCTGCGGCGGCGCCGCGCGGAGCGCGGCTTCTCGCTGCGCCTGCTCGAGGTCGCGCTGCAGGCCGTGACCCTGCTGGTGGCGATCGCCGCGACGCTCGCAGTCCCCTACGTGCGCAACGACTGGCTGCTGCTCGCCGTGTGCATCGTCTTCCTGATCGGCATCGGCTGGGCGCTGGTGAAGACGCTGCCGCAGTTCGTCGAGCAGATCCGCCTGGTGCTCAACATCGGCGGCGTGCGCGAGGGCGAACGCATCCTCGTCGACGGCCTGCCCTACCGCGTCGACGCGCTGCGCTTCTACTCGCGGCTGCACAACCCCGAGCTCGACGGCGGCAACCTGCGCGTGCCGCTCCAGTTCCTGATCGGCAAGCGGTCGCGGCGCAGCGCCGGCGACGAGCCGTGGTTCCCGTGCCGGACCGGCGACATCGTGCTGCTGGCCGACGGCCAGTTCGGCAAGGTGCGCACGCAGACGCCCGACGTGGTCGTGCTCGAGCACTACGGCACCGAACGCACCTACCCGACCGCCGCGTTCCTCGAGCAGACGCCGCGCAACCTGTCGCGCGGCTTCGCGATCCGCTCGACGCTCGGCATCGACTACGCCCACCAGCAGGACGCCGTGGTTGCGATCCCGGCACAGCTGCAGCAGGCGCTGCGCGAGGGCCTCGCCGATGCCGTCGCCGTCGACGAGTTGAAGCATGTGCGGGTCGAGCTGGCCGCGGCCGGTTCCAGCTCGCTGGACCTGCAGGTGATCGCGTTGTTCGCCGGCAGCGCGGCGCCGCGTTACCTGCAGCTCGAACGTCTGGTGCAGGCGCTGTTCGTCGCCGCCTGCAACCAGAACGGGTGGCGCATCCCGTTCCCGCAGCTGACGTTGCATCGCGCCGCCGAGTGACCGCCGGCGACCTCCACGCAAGTCATCAGCCCTGTCGGAAGGAATCGCGGACCGCGCTGTGACAGGTCGCTCGCCGCGGCACTGGGTCTGGCTGCCGGCGCGCGCCGCGCGCCGCACAGACCCCTTCTCCCCCAACTCCGATGCGCACCTACCTTCTGCTCGCGGGCCTGCTGCTCGCCAACGCCGCCCCGGCGCAGTCCGTCCTGCCCCCGTTCAACGACCACTACCAGGTGACGGACCTCGGGCAGATGCCCGGCGTCTTCAACTACAGCGGTATCACGTTCCTGCCCGGCAGTCCGAACGTGCTGCTGGCCTCGGCCTACCAGAGCGGCCAGATCCGTGCCGTGAATCTGGTGCGCGACGGCCAGGGCCGCGTGACCGGCTTCGCCGGCTCGACCCAGTACGCGACCGTCGGCGGCAACGACGGCGGCCTCGCCTTCGGCCCCGGCGGCGTGCTGTTCTTCACCTGGTACGGTCAGAACCGGCTCGGTCAGATCCTGCCCGGCGGCACCGCGGCCAGCCGCGTCGACAGCCTGGCACCGCTCGGCGTGCCCGGTTCGGTCGGCAGTTGCGCATTCGTGCCCGCGGGCCGCAGCGGCGCCGGGCGCTTCAAGCTCGCCAGCTACGGCGGCAGCCAATGGTACGACGTGACGCTGGCCGCCGACGGCAGCGGCACGTTCGCGATCCAGTCGATCCAGAACAAGGCCACGCTCCAGGGCGGCCCCGAAGGCATCCTCTATCCGCCGGCCCAGGCGCCGCTGCTCGGCAACGCCGTGCTGATCGCCGAGTGGAACGCCGGCATCGCGGCCTACCAGGTCGACGCCAACGGCGACCCGCTGCCGGCGACGCGCCAGCCGTTCCTGATCGGCCTGTCCGGCAACAGCGGCGGCGCGATCGATCCGATCACCGGCGACTTCCTGTTCGCGGGCAACGGCGGCCGGCTGGCGCGCATCGAGAGCAGTGCCGCCTGCGGCCCGATCGTCGGCTACGGCGCGGCGACGCCCGGCACGGCGTTCACGCCGGTGCTGACCGCCACCGGCTGCGCGCGGCTCGGCCAGCAGCTGACGCTGCGCATCGACGGTGCCCCGAACGCGTTCGGGGTGCTCGCGATCGGCCGCTCCCGGATCCAGTACGACTTCGGCGGTCTGCTGCTGCTGACGACGCTCGACGCGCTGCTGAACCACTCGCTCGACGCGACCGGGCGCCTGCAGGTGCCGTGGGACCTGGTCGACCCGAGCCTCGGCGACACGCACTTCTACCTGCAGGCCGGCTACCTGGACGCCGGCTCGCCGTCGGGATTGTGCGCCAGCTCTGCGATCGACATCTGGATCCGCTGAACCCACCGGCCCTCGCGCCGACCCGAGGCCGTCCCCGGACCCGTGCGGTAGAGTGCCGCCGCTGCATGACTGCGTCGTCCGACGACCCGCTCGAAGAACTGCTCGCCGGTGCACTCGCCGCGTTCGACGAACGCGGCGACGCCGGGCTGGAGCAGTTCCTGTCACGGCACGGCGCGCAGCGCACGGCGCTCGAGCGCGGCCTCGCGCGCTGTCGGCAGATGGGTCTGCTCGGCCACGGGCCGGTGGCGCGCGACTTCCCGGACCGGCTCGGCGAGTTCCGGCTGCTGCGGCGGCTCGGCAGCGGCGGCATGGGCGTCGTCTACGAGGCCGAGCAGGAGTCGCTCGGCCGCCGCGTCGCGATCAAGGTCGTGCGGCCGGAGCTGCTCTACTTCGAAGGCGCCCGCGAACGCTTCCGCCGCGAGATCGAGGCGATCGCGCGGCTGTCGCACCCGGCGATCGTGCCGGTGCTCGCGTCCGGCGAACAGGACGGCCTGCCGTGGTATGCGATGGAGCTGCTCGACGGCACCACCGTGCACGAGCTGTGCGCCGCTCTGCGCGGCCGCGATCCGGGCGCACTGCGCGGCGACGACCTGCGCACCGCGCTCGGCGGCAGCCCCGGCACCGCGACCGATCCGTTCGCCGGCGACTGGTGGCAGTGCTGCACGCGCATCGTGCACGCGGTCGCGCTCGGTGTGCGCCACGCCCACGTGCGTGGCATCGTGCACCGCGACATCAAGCCGTCGAACGTGATGCTGACGCGCGACGGGCGCACGATCCTGCTCGACTTCGGCATCGCCCGCGTCGCCGGCGACCGGGACTTCACGCGCACCGGCAACACGCCGGGCTCGCCGGCCTTCATGTCCCCGGAGCAACTGCGCGGCGACGCCGTCGACGAACGCACCGACGTCTACTCGCTGGCGGCGACGCTGTGGCAGATGCTGACGCTGGAGCCGCCGTTCGCAGGCCGGGACGCGGTGCAGCGCCTGCGCGACGGCGACGCGCCGCCGGTTCGCAGCCGCAACCGTGAGGTGCCGCCCGAGCTCGAACTCGTCGTGCGCACGGCGATGGACGGCGACCGCGAGCGTCGCTACCACGACATCGGCGCGTTCGCCGACGATCTGCTGGCGGTGCTGCAACGCCGCGCGATCCGCGCGCGGCGGCTCGGCCTGCCGCTGCGCACCTGGCGCTGGTGCCAGCGCCACCGCGTCGCCGCGACGGCGCTCGCGTCGCTGCTGGCCTTCGCGCTGCTGCTGCCGGCGGTGTCGGCGTGGCGCGAACGGGCGGTCAACCGCGAGCTGCAGGCGGCGATCGCGCGTGCCGACGAGAACTTCACCACGTCGATGGACGCCATCGACCGCATGCTGGTCACGTTGGCCAACGACCGCCTGCGCTTCGTGCCGGCGGCGGAGTCGGTGACGCTCGAGGCGCTGCAGCACGCCTGCACGATGTACGACGCGCTGCTGGCCAAGGACCCGGGGCATGCACGGCTGCGCCACGACGCCGGCGTCGCGCGCAACCGGCTGGCGGCGACGCTGGTGCGCACCGGCCAGCGCGAGCAGGCCATCGCCTGCTACCAGCAGGTCGCGCGGCTGCTCGGCACGCCGGGCGTGGAGACCGACGCCGAACTGCTCGAGGTCCGGGCCTGCGCGCACCTGAACCTCGCCGCGCTGCACAAGGAGTTCGGCGACGCGGCCCGCGACACCGAGATCGCCGGCCGGCTGCGCGGCGAACTGACCGCGGCGGAGCGCGACTTCACGGCGCTCGACCAGCACCCTCGTCGCCGCAGCTCCGCCTGCAACGGCCTCGCCCAGGTCGCGGCGCTGCGTGCGGACCTGCCCGAAGTGCTGCAGGATCCGCCGGCCCTGATGGCGACGCTCGAACGGGCGGTCGCCCTCGCGCGTCGGGCCACGGAGCTGCAGCCCGACCTCGCCGAGTTCGCATCTGCCCTGGTGCGCAACCTCGACAATCTGGCGACGCAGCTGAGCAGCCAGCGCGCCGACGCACGGGCCGAGCCACTGCTCGACGAAGCCCTGCGCCACGTGCGCGAGATCCCGCGCGAGGCCCGGATCTGGCCGCCGCGGGACGTACTCGAGAGCGACGTGCTCGAGACGCTCGGCAACCTCTACCAGCGCCGCGGCGACGACCGCACGCGCGACACGCTGCTGGCATGCGTCGACCTGCGTGAGCCGATGGCGCGGCAGCACCCCGACGACATCGATCTGCTGACGCGGCTCGGCGGCGCGCTGCACAACCTGGCGCGCACGTTCTGCGGCAACGACGCGAACGAGGCCGACCTCGAGCAGGCCTTGGTCTACCTGCGGCGCGCGATCCCGCTGCAGCGGCAGGTGCTCGCCCGCTCGCCGCAGTACGAACGCGCGCAGCAGTTCCTGATGCTGCACCTCCGCCTGTGCGGCAACACCCTGACGCGGCTGCAACGACGCGAGGAACTGGAGCAGGTCGCCGCCGAGCTGGCCGGCGACGTGCACAACCCCGACCACATGCGCGCCGTCGCCCGGATGTGGCTGCGCGCGGCCGGCATGCGCGACCAGGAAGGCCCCGCCGCCGCCGGACCGCCGCGCGACTACGCCACACTCGCGCTCGACGCGCTGCTCGCGGCCGAGCGCGAGGGCTGGCGCAGCAAGAGCCGGCTCGACGAGCCGGTCTACGCGCCGCTCGAGACCCTGCCGGCGTTCGTGGCGCTGCGGCAACGGCTCGCGGCGGCCACTCCGCCGCAGAAGCAGTAGCCGTCAGCTGCCGGTGTCGCCGCCGTCGACCAGCAGCGCCAGGCGCGAGATGCCGCGATAGACCAGGTTGCGCACCGCGCCCTCGCTGCGCTGCATGCGTTCGGCGATCTCCCGATGGCTGAGGCCGCACAGCTTGTGCAGCGTCACGGCTTCGCGGTAGTCGTCGGGCAGCTGGTCGAAGGCCGCCTCGATGCGCCGGATCGTCTCGCGCATCTCGACGTCCCGACTCGGCGTGCACAGCGTGCGGTAGGCCGGCAGGAACGTGCTGGCATCGGGCAGCGGCACCGCCGCCGCCACGTCGCGCTTGTCGCGGTGGTGGAAGCGGTGCTTCTCGCGCAGCTTGTTCTCGGCGCACACGTAGAGCCAGGCGCGGAACGGCGCCTCGCCGCGGAACTCGAACCCGTCGAGGTCGCCGAGCACGTCGCGGCAGACGGACTGCACCAGATCGGGCGCCGTGGCCAGCCCGCGCAACGCCGGCCCCATGCGCAGCCGCACGAACGCCTCCAGCCCCGGCAGATGGCGCACCAGCAACTGCTCGACCGCGGCGCGGTCCTGCTGCGCGGCGGCGGCCACGAGTTCTGCGGTCGGAGCATCGTGCAGATCGTCGGGCATGCGCTGGTCCGCACAGCGTAGCGCGCCACCCCGTTCGCGGGCGCCTCGCCGCGCCTGGCGACGATGCCACCGGCGCGGGCGCCTCGGATCGAGACCTCGCGTCCCCGGTTGCGCCCCGCCCGCGGTGTCGGTCCGGCGCACGGCCGCTGCCGTGGGGACATCCGGCACGAAAGCACCGCGCGTGCCATGTGCTATCCTTCGGCATGCGCATCCTCCCCCTCGTCCTGGGCAGCCTGCTGTTCCAGGTCCCCGCCTACGCCGACACCTTCTGGCTGTCCGACCCGGCCGCGCAGAAGAACGCCGCCGAAGGTTCGCGACCCGATGTCGTGCGCGGCGTGCTGATCGCCGAGAGCGACGAGGGCTACCACGTCCGCATCGTCGGCGGCGAGGTGATCCTGCCGAAGAGCTCGGTGTTCAAGATCGAGAAGGACGACCTGTCGATCGACGCGATCGTGAAGCTGGAGCAGGACCAGGCCGACGCCCTGGCCGCCGCCGATCGCGAACGGCAGATGGCGCAGGCCGCCGCGCGCCGCGCGCGGCAGGTCGCCGCGGTCGAGGCGAGCACGACGAAGGCGGCGACGTCGACGACGACCGAGGCGGTCGTGGTCGCCGAGCCCGAGCCATCGTTCGATCCGGTGCTCGGCGTGGCGCGCGAGTCGGGCGCCATCAACCAGCCGCAGCTGCTGCGCGACCTGCAACTGGCCTGGTCGCTGACGCAGGACCGCCGCTACCTGAAGCTGCTGCGGCAGGTGCGCCGCATGCGCTGATCCGGGCCGAGGGCAGCGCGGCGCGGGCAGGTGCGATAGCATGCGGCGTCCAGGGTCGGTTCACGCCGGCCCGGATCCCCTCCGTCGCCCCCACCCAGCACCCGTCATGCGTCGCCTACTGCCCTGCACCATCCTGTCCCTGTTCGCCGCCTGCTCGTCGGATTCCGCCGCCGGCACGGTCGGCAACGACATCCTGAAGCGCCCGCGCGGCCTCGAGAACGTCGAACTGGTCACGGCGGCCGACAACCCGCTGACCGCCGCCAAGGCCGAACTCGGCAAGCAGCTGTTCTTCGACGCGCGCCTGTCCGGCACCGGCCAGATGGCGTGCGCGGCCTGCCACCTGCCCGAGAAGGCGTTCACCGACGGCAAGGCGCTGTCGACCCGCGACGACGGCAAGCAGAACACGCGCAACTCGCCGACCATGCACAACGTCGGCTACTACGAGCGCCTCTACTGGGACGGCCGCGCCAAGGGCCTCGAGGCCAACGTGCTCGCGGCGTGGAAGGCGCAGATCGGCGGCAAGCCCGAGGAGGTCGCGGCGCGGCTGGCCGGCGTCGATGCCTACCAGAAGTCGTTCCAGGCCGCCTTCGGCAAGGGCCCCGACGAGACCACGGTCGTGCACGCGCTGGCGTCGTTCCTGCGCAGCCTGCGCAGCGGCGACTCCGCCTACGACCGCTGGGAGGCAAGCGGCCGCAAGGAGGGCCTCAGCGAGGCCGCGGTCAAGGGCCACGAGCTGTTCTCGGGCAAGGCCGGCTGCATCGTCTGCCACACGCCGCCGCTGTTCACGGACCGCCTGTTCCACAACGCCGGCGTCGGCATGCTGGCCGAGAACCCGGACATCGGCGCCGCCGCGAAGAATGCGCTCGACGACGCCAGCAAGACCGGCGCCTTCAAGACGCCGACGCTGCGCGACATCGCCAAGACGGCGCCCTACTTCCACGACGGGCACGCCACGACGCTGCGTGAGGCGGTGAAGTACATGGCGAGTGGCGGCACCGAGAACCCGCACCGCGATCCGCTGCTGCTGGACCGCGGCCTGACGGACGCGGAGATCGACCAGCTGGTGGCGTTCCTCGAGACGCTGACCGGCAACCAGCCCTGGACCGCCCCGAAGCTGCCGTAGCCGGGCCAGCCCGCCGGAAACTCGGGGCGCAGCCTGCGTCCATCCGGCGACTGCGGCGTCTTGTCGGGTGAGCATGAACCAGCACGACCAGCAGTCTCCCCCCGCCCCCCACGACGCCGTACGCGCCGAGGTCCGCGTGCGCTACGCCCGGGTGCCGGCGCAGGGCGCCGGCTGCTGCCTGCCGGCCTCCGGCTGCTGCGGCAGCACCGCGCCGCCGGACGCCACCGCGCGGGCGCTGGGTTACAGCGACGCCGACACCGCGGCAGTGCCCGACGGCAGCAACCTCGGCCTCGGCTGCGGCAACCCGACCGGCATCGCCGGCCTGCAGCCCGGCCAGACCGTGCTCGACCTCGGCAGCGGCGCCGGCTTCGACGCGTTCCTGGCCGCGCGCGCGGTCGGCCCGACCGGTCGCGTGATCGGCGTCGACATGACGCCCGAGATGCTGCAGGCGGCGCGGGCGAACCTCGCCCGCGGCGGCCACCGCAACGTCGAGTTCCGGCTCGGCGAGATCGAACACCTGCCGCTCGCCGATGCATCGGTCGACGTCGTGCTGTCCAACTGCGTGATCAACCTGTCGCCCGACAAGCCGCGCGTGTTCGCCGAGGCGTTCCGCGTGCTGAAGCCGGGTGGCCGGCTCGCGGTCAGCGACATCGTCGCGCTGCGGCCGTTGTCCGCAGCGGTGCGCCAGGACCTCGACCTCTACGCCGGCTGCATCGCCGGCGCCGCGCTGGTCGACGACCTGCGCACGATGCTGACGGCGGCCGGTTTCGCCGACGTGCAGATCGAGCCGAAGACCGAACTGCAGCCGGTCGTCGACGGCTGGTTCCCGGACCGCGGCATCGCCGGCCACGTCGCCTCGGCGGACATCACCGCGGCGAAGCCGGCATGAGCGACGCGCCCGACGCGCCTGCCGAGGCCCGCTGGCGCACGCTGGCCGACGAACTGCGCCGCTACGTGCGGCGCCGCGTCGCCGACCCGGACACCGCCGAGGACCTGGCGCAGGACGTGTTCGTCAAGCTGGCGCGCCACCTGCGCGACGGTACGCCGACCGGCCCGCTGCACGCGTGGCTGTTCCGGGTCGCCCGCACGACGATCGTCGACCACTACCGCCGCCACGATCCCGTCGCCGAGGTGCCCGACGGCCTCGCCGGGCACGAACCGAAGCCGGACGCCCTGGCCGAGGCGGCGCCGCTGTTCGCGTCGTGCCGCAACTTCCTGCACGCGCTGCCGGCCGAGCAGCGCGAGGCGTTGGTGCGCACCGAGTACGACGGCCTGAGCCAGAGCGAACTCGCGGCGGACCTCGGCGTCGCCGCGTCGACCGTGAAGTCGCGCGTGCAGCGCGGCCGCAGGCGCCTCGCACAGGCGCTGCTCGAGTGCTGCACGTTCGAGTTCGACCGCCGCGGCCGGATCGTCGACTGGCACCGACGGCCGGGCGGCACCGGCGGCTGCAGCGACTGCTGATCCCATCTCCATGCGCATCGCCATCCACGGTCTCGGCCGCATGGGCCGGTTGTTCCTGCGCGCCGCCCATGCACGCGGCCTGCGGATCGTCGCCGTCAGCGAACCGAAGGGCACACCCGAGTCGCTGGCGCTCGGTGTCGAGTTCGACTCCGTGCACGGCCGCTACCCACACGCCGTCGCCGCCGCGCCATCGGGCTTGCGCATCGGCGACCAGGTGATGGAACTGCAGCAGTCGCCGGACCCGACGGCGCTGCCTTGGCGCCGTCTCGGCATCGACCTGGTCGTCGATTGCAGCGGCAAGGCCAAGACCAGGGACCGCCTGCAACCGCACCTGGACGCAGGTGCGCCGCGCATCCTGGTGTCCAACCCGGTGCCCGGCGTGCCGAACCTGGTGGTCGGCGTCAACGACGACACCTGCGACTTCGCCGGTTCGCCGATCGTCACCGCGGCATCGTGCACGACCAACTGCCTGGCGCCACTGGTCCGGGTGCTGCACGACGCGATCGGCATCGCGCGTGGCCTGGTGACGACCATCCACGATCCGACCAACACCCAAGGCGTCGTCGACCGCGCCGACAACGACCCGCGGCGGGCGCGCTCCGCGCTGCTGAACCTGATCCCGACGACGACGAACTCGGCGACCGCGGTGACCCTGATCGTGCCCGAACTGCGCGGCAGGCTCGACAGCATCGCCGTGCGCGCGCCGGTGCTGAACGCGTCGCTGACCGACTGTTCGTTGCAGATGCAGCGCGCAACGACCGTCGACGAGGTCAACGCCGCGCTCCGGCACGCCGCCGACACGGCGCCGCTGCAGGGCATCCTCGGCTACGAGACGCGCCCGCTGGTCAGCAGCGACTTCGCGCGCGATCCGCGCAGCGCCATCGTCGACGCGCTCTGCACCCGCGTCGTCGACGGCAGCCTGGTCAGGGTGATGGCATGGTACGACAACGAATGGGGCTACGTGAACCGCATGGTCGACCTGGCGCTGCGGTTCGCCGCCACGCGGCGCTGACGTTCACGACCGGGCCTGTTCGGCGACGGCCTCCAGCTCCTCCCAGCGCGCGTAGAGCGCCGCGATGCGATCGGGCAGCTCCCTTCTGCGCGCGGTCAGCTCGTCGAAGCGTTCGCGCCCGGCGGCCTGGTAGGTCACCGGATCCTGCAGGCCCCGGTCGACCTCGGCGAGTTCGCGCTCGGCGGCCTCGATCGCGGCCGGCAGGCCGGCGAGCTCCTGCTGCTCGCGCGAGCTGAGCTTCTTCGGCTTGCCGCCGGCCTCCTTGCCGGCGGCGGCCTTGGCCTTGGCCCGCGCGGCGGCCTGCTCGGCGGCGGCCGCCGCGACCGCCTCTGACTTCTCCGCTGCCAGCTTGTCGAGCAGCAGCGACAGGTCGCCCTCGTGCACACGCACGGCGCCGCTGCCGTCGAGGTGTACGACGCGCGTCGCGATGCGGTCGAGGAACCAGCGGTCGTGGCTGACGACGATGACCGCACCCGGGAACGCCAGCAGCGCGTCCTCGAGCGCGCGCAGCGACGCGAGGTCGAGGTCGTTGGTCGGCTCGTCGAGCACCAGCACGTTGCCGCCGGCGCACAGGAGCTTGGCCAGCAGCACGCGGTTGCGTTCGCCGCCCGACAGCGAACCGACCTTGGCGAACTTCATCGCGCCGGGGAACAGGAACTGCTCGAGGAAGGTCTCGACGCGCTGCGCGCGGCCGCCGACGACGACGTAGTCGTTGCCGTTGGCGACCTCCTCGAGCACGGTCTTGTCGGGCGCCAGCGCCGAGCGCACCTGATCGATCGTCGCATGGACCACCGTCGGCCCCACCGCGACCGTGCCCTGGTCCGGCTCGAGTTCGCCGAGCGCGAGCTTCAGCAGCGTGGTCTTGCCGGCGCCGTTCCGGCCGACGATGCCGAGCCGCTGGCCGGGGCCGAGCTCGAGGTCGAACGGGCGCAGGATCGTGCGGTCGCCGTAGGCCTTGCCGACGCCGTGCATGCGCAAGACGAAGTCGCCGAGCCGCGGCCCGTCCGGGATCGAGAACTCCAGTTCGGCCGCGGTCGGCGGCGGGGCGGCGGCGACCAGCGCCTCGTGCCGACCGATGCGCGCCTTCGCCTTGGTCGTGCGCGCCGGCGGGCCGCGCTTGACCCATTCGGTCTCGCGCCGCAGCGTGTTGAGCCGCGCGCTCTCGGCGGCGGCCTCCTGTTCGAGCCGTGCGGCGCGCTGCACCAGGTAGGCGCGGTAGCCGCCCTCGTAGTCGAACAGCTGGCCGTTGTCGAACTCGACGATGCGCGTGCACAGCCGATCGAGGAAGTAGCGGTCGTGCGTGACCATCACGAACGGCGAGCCGCGCTCGAGCAGGAACGTCTCCAGCCAGTCGGTGACCTGCGCGTCGAGGTGGTTGGTGGGCTCGTCGAGCAGCAGCAGGTCCGGCTCCGACAGCAGCAGCCGCGCCAGCGCGACGCGGCGCTTCTCGCCGCCACTGAGTTCGCCGCAGCGCGCGTCGGTGCGCGGCATGCCGAGCGCGTCGAGCAGCGAGTCCGCACGGTGGTCGACGTCGTGGCCACCGAGATGTTCGAGCCGTTCGTCGAGCCGCTGCTGTTCGCGCAGCAACCGATCGAGCCGCTCCGGCGTCAGGTCGGTCGCGAGTTCGTGGTGCACGGCATCGAGCGCGCGCAGCACCTCGTCGCGGCCGACGAGCCCGCGCACGACCGCGTCGTGCACCACCGTGTCGGCCGGCAGCACCGGCTCCTGCGGCAGGAAGCCGAGCCGCAGGTCGCGCCGCAGCGCGCGGTCGCCGCTGTCGGGTACCAGTTCGCCGGCGAGGATGCGCAGCAGCGTCGACTTGCCGCAGCCGTTCGGACCGAGCAGACCGATGCGGTCCCCGTCGCCGACGACCAGCGACACGCCCTGCAGCAGGTGGCGGTCCCCGATCGTGACGTGGATGTCCTTCAGGGTCAGCAGGGTCATCGACGGATCGTGGCGGAAGGTGCGCTTCGGGGCAATCCGCGCAGTCGGGTCGCCGGGGCCATCGGTGCGTGCGCCAGCCGGGCGCGGTGGTGCCACGCGGCCGGAGCGATCGCCCGGTGCTGGCCGGCGGCCTACGCCTTCGCCGCGCCGCCGCGCACCGGCGTGCTGTCCTTGCCGAGTTCGCGCAGCAGCTGCTGCTGGCGCTCGCTCAGGGTCTCCGGCAGACCGACCCGCACGACCAGCAGCAGATCGCCGCGGCCGCCCTCGGCCCTGGCCAGCCCCTGGCCGCGCAGGCGCAGCCGCTGGCCCGGGCGCGTGCCGGCGGGAATGCGCGCTTCGGCGGTGCCGCCCGGCACCTGCACCGAGACCCTGGTGCCGTCGAGCAGGTCCCACGGCGCGACGACGACATCGGCCTCGACGTCGTCGTCGCGCAGCCGGTAGACGTCGTCGGGCACGAGGCGCAGCGTCAGCAGCAGGTCGCCGGCGCCGCCGGGACCGCTGCCGCCGAGCCCGCGCAGCCGCACGACCTGGCCGTCGCGCGCGTCCTTCGGGATCGACAGCTCGATGGTCTTCTGCCGCTGCGTGCGGCCGAGGCCGCCGCAGGCCGGACAGGTGTTGGGCCCGAGGTGGCCTTCGCCGTCGCAGGCCTCGCACGGCAGGCCCATGTGCAGCCCGAACGAACGCTTGCCGCCGAGCAGCGCCTCGCCGACCTTCAGCTCGATCTCGGCCTCGGCGTCCTGGCCACGCGCCGCGGCGCGCCGCCCGCGCGGCTGGCCGTCGCGACCGCCGGCCTGGCCCGCGCCCGCGAACATGTCGCCGAACATCTGCGCGAAGAAGTCCGAGAAGCCGCCGCCGCCGCGCGCGCCGCCGAACATGCGCGCGAACTCCTCGGGATCCACCGTGCGGTAGCCACCGGTGCCGCCACCACCGGGCGGCGGCTGGAAGTCCTGGCCGTGGCGCCAGTGCTCGCCGAGCGCGTCGTAGCGCTTGCGCTTCTCGGGATCGCTGAGCACCTCGTTGGCCTCGGAGATCGCCTTGAACTTGACCTCGACCTCCTGCCGCTTGTGCGGCGGGTGGCGATCGGGATGCCATTCCTTGGCCAGCTTGCGGTAGGCCCGCTTGATGTCGTCGGCGCTGGCGGTGCGCGCGACGCCGAGGGTCGTGTAGTAGTCCTGGAACTTCACGGTTTTCGGTAGAGGCCGAGCAGACAGTGCTCGGGATATGGCAAGCCTACGGCGCGGCAAGCCGTACGCAGCCTCAGCTCGAGTTCGCAGAGGCTGCGGAAGCGCGCGAACGTGCGGCAGTCGTCGAGCCGCAGGAACGCCTCCTCGCGCATGCCGACCCCGGTGAACAGGCGCTGCAGCGCCCCGCGCGTGTTCATGCGGAAGCGCGTCGGGAAGGTGTCCTTCGGCTGCGTGCCCCACAGCCACGACTTGACGACGTGGCGCAGGCCCATCGGCGCGAGCCGCGTCAGCAGCGGCATCGGCGAGCCGGCGAACACCGTGTAGACGACGGCGACGCCGCCGGGCCGCAGCGCCCGCTGCAGGCTCGCCACGCACGCTTCGGGGTCGTCGACGTGCTCGGCGACCATGCGCATGGTCACCAGGTCGAATGCAGAGGCGCCGTCGTAGACGTCGATGCCGCGGGCGACCTTCTCGTGCAGCCACGGGTTCTCCTGCAGCGTCGGATCCGGGTCGACGCCGACCAGCCGCGCGCAGCGCTGTGACAGCGTCTGCGCCAGCCCGCGGTTGCTGGGAAACAGCTCGCGGCCGCAGCCGACGTCGAGCCAGTGGCAGCCCGGCGCAACCAGGCCCGCGACCAGCGCCTCGTAGACGTCGTCGGGCGTGTCGTAGCCGAAGTCGCGGCGCAGGCGCGGCCCCCAGCCGAGCTGCGCCTCGCGGCCGTAGCGCAGGTGGAACATCTGCCGCAGCGCCGCAGCGTCGGGCAGGCGGACGAGCAGCGGCGCGTTCACGCGGGAGCGGGGAAGATGTGGTCGAGCTGCTGCTGCAGCGCGGCGTCGATGGCGCGGCCGACCGCGTCGAGGCTGTGCTGCAGCTGCACGGCGTTGCGCGCGCCGACGATCACCGAGGTCACGCGGAGGTCGCGCAGGCAGAACGCGAGCGCGAGCTGGGTCGCCGTGGTGCCGCGCGCGCGCGCCAGCTCGACCAGCTGCTGCGCCTGCTCGAGCTGCGGCCGGGCCAGGTAGCGGCCGACGAACTGGTTCTGCTTCGGATCGGCGGCGCGCGAATCGGCGGGCAGCTCGGCGCCGGGCAGGTACTTGCCGGTCAGCACGCCCTGCGCCAACGGCGAGTAGACGATCTGGCCGAGGCCGCAGCGCGCCGACGTCGGCAGCACCGCGGTCTCGATGCCGCGCTCGAACAGGTTGTAGAGCGGCTGGTTGCTGATCGGCGCGTGCAGGTGTTCGCGCCTGCACAGCTCGACCACCTCGGCGATGCGATCGGCGGGCCACTGGCTGGTGCCCCAGTAGAGCACGTGGCCGGCCCGGATCAGGTCGTGCATCGCCCGCGCGGTCTCCAGCACCGGCGTCTCGGGGTCGAAGCGATGGCACTGGTAGAGGTCGACGTAGTCGGTTCCCAGCCGCTTCAGCGACGCGTGCAGCGACTCGTGCACGTGCTTGCGCGAGAGACCACGATCGTTCGGATCGTCGCTCATCGGGAAGAAGCACTTGGTCGCCAGCACCAGCCGGTGCCGCGGCAGGTCACGCACGGCGAGACCGAGCGCGCGTTCGCCTTCGCCGTGGTTGTAGACGTCGGCGGTGTCGAACAGGTTGACGCCGTGGTCGAACGCGGCGGCGATCAGCTTGCCGGTCGCCTGCTGGTCGATGGCGTTGCCGATCGTCAGCCAGGAACCGAGGCCGACGACGCTGACCCTGAGACCGGAGGCGCCGAGATGGCGGTACAGCACGACGCAGTTTGTAGCAGGAACCCCGCGACACACCAACCGCGCGCTCGCGGCGGACGCTGGCGGCGCGGCCCGCTTTGCGCGATGCTGCGCGCGTGGCCGACAAGAAGCGCATCGCCCTGATCTCCACCGGCGGCACGATCGAGAAGACCTACGACGAACTGCAGGGCGTGCTCGCCAACCAGGCCAGCGTGCTCGACGTGGTGCTCGCGAGCCTGCAGCTGCGCGGCGTCGACATCGTGCGGGTGCCGCTGCTGAACAAGGACAGCCTCGAGATGACCGCGCAGGACCACGAGCTGATCGCGCGCACCGCCGGCTCGATGGCCGAAGGCCACGACGGCGTCGTCATCGTGCACGGCACCGACCGGCTCGCCACCACCGGCGACCGCATCCACGCCCTGCTGGGCACGCCGCGCGTGCCGATCGTGCTGACCGGCGCGATGCGCCCCTACGTGATGCGCAACACCGACGCGCTGCAGAACCTGACCGAGGCGCTGCTGGCCGTGCAGGTGATGCCGCCGGGCGTCTACGTCGCGATGCACAACCAGGTGCTGCGCTTCCCCGGCGTCAGCAAGGACAAGGAGCGCGGCACGTTCGTGCGCCGCGACGACGCGGGCGGCCATGGCTGACGCCAGCGAGGCCGTCGCTGCCGGGGCGCGCGTGCCCACCGGCCTGCCGCCGGGCCAACGCGTCGCGCTGCTGCTGGTCTGGCTGGCCGCCGCGGTGCCGGTGCTGCTGTGGCTGACGCAGCGCGGCGATCCCGAACTGGCGGTCGCGCTGGTCGCCGCCGGCACCCGCTGGCTCGTGCGCCTCGCGATCGGCGCCGGCGGCCTGTTGCTGGTCGCCGCGCTGCTGTTCCCGCCGGTGCCGGCGTGGCTGCGCCTGCGCTGGCACGAACTGCGCCTGTCGCTGACCAGCGACCGCGGCCCGTTGCTGCGCGCACTCGGTGAGCTGCAGCACTTCGCCTCGGCACAGCGCCACTACGAGGTCGGCCGCCTGGCGCTGCTGCGGCGCGAGTTCGCCGTCGCGATGCCGCACCTGCAGGCGGCGCTGCAGCTCGAGCCGCAGATGGCGGCCGCGCACCACCAGCTCGGGCTGCTGTTGTTCCGGCACGGCCAGCTCGGCGCCGCCGCCGCGGCGTTCGCGCGGGCCGAAGAACTGGATCCGGGCCACGCGTTCGGCGATGCCCTGCTGTACCTGGGTCGCTGCCTCGACCTCGCCGAGCACCACCAGCGGGCGGTCGACGTGCTGCGCCGGCATGCGCAGCGGCACGGCGGCAACCGCCGCAGCCACTACTGGCTCGCCCTGGCGCTGCAGG
This sequence comes from Planctomycetota bacterium, assembly GCA_016794035.1. GTDB lineage: Bacteria > Planctomycetota > UBA1135 > UBA1135 > UBA2386 > JAEUHS01. Next base: position 110,798 of record JAEUHS010000068.1, on the reverse strand, counting down.
CGACCGGCGACCGCGCCGGCGCCGCCGCGGCGCTGGCGGTCGCGGCCGCGCCGCCGACGCAGGCACTGACCGCCGAGGAGAACTGGTTCCGCGCGCTGGCGCGCGTGCGACTCTGGCGCGGAGCGGGGCGATGAAGGACCTGCTCGCCCACGCCGACGAGATCCCGGTCACGCTGGTGCTCGCGATCGCCTATGCGACGGTGGCGATCCTGACCCGGTCGATCGGCCTGGAGTTCGCGCCCAGCGACCAGCTGTTCGCCTTGGGCTCGCTGGCGCCGATGGACGTGCTCGACCAGCCGTGGCGACTGCTGACGCACGCGTTCGTGCACGGCAACCTCGTGCACCTCGCGTTCAACCTGTCGTTCCTGCTCAGCATCGGGCCGGCGCTCGAACGCTCGATGGGCAGCCTGAAGTTCGTGGCGCTCTACCTGGTCGCCGCGCTCGGCGGCGGCATCGCGGTGTGCCTGGTCTACCCGCTCGACGGCGCCGTCGTCGGCGGCTCCGGCGCCCTGTTCGGCATGATGGGCGCCCTGGTCGCCTGGAACATGCACTCGGGCCGGCACCTGTTCGCGTTCCTCGAGTTCGAGGGACCGCGCCGGCTGCTGTCGATGATCGCCGTCAACCTGCTGCTGGGCTTCGTGATCCCGATCGTCAGCAACACCGGCCACGTCGGCGGGCTGCTGGCCGGCTTCGTGGTGACGTTCCTGTTCCTGACGCCGGCGCGGCGCGGCATCCGCAGTCGCCGGCCGTGGCAGGTCGCGTTCGCGGCGCTGTTCGCCGGTCTGTCGTTCGCGTGCGTGCAGCCGGTCTGGCGCTGGGACTGGCTCTACCGGGAGGCGACCGTGGCCACCGGCGAACGACGGCAGGCGCTCGAGCGCGCGCTGGCCCGTTCGGCCGCCACGGCGCCGTTGGGTCCCGACGTCGACCAGGCGGTGGCGCAGCAGTACTTCCAGGTGATGGGCGAGGTGCTCGACGTGCTGCGCCAGCGGCGCCGCGGCTGACCGGTCAGCCTGCCGCGGCGGCGCGCAGCCGCCGCACGCACGCGTCCTTGCCGAGCAGGAACACGACGTCGAACAGGCCCGGGCCCTTGTCGGTGCCGGTCAGCGCGGCGCGCACCGGATGCACGAAGCTGCCGAACTTGACGCCGAGCTGCTCGGTGAACGCGCGGGTCGCGGCCTCGATGCGCGATGGCGTGTCGAACGCGCACACGGGCTCCGGCGCGTCCTTCTTCGACGGCAGCGGCACCGCCTCGTCGGCCCCGGCCCGATCGGCCGGGTAGCTCGGCGGCAGGTTGCCCGCGGCGAGCAGATCGGCGTAGGCCGCGAGCCACTGCCTGCTGGCGGGGTCCTTGGCGAGGTTCTTCTGCGCCGCCTCGTCGGCCACCGGATCGGCCAGCAGCCAGCCGATCCTGTCCTGGAACTCGCCGAGCAGCGCGATGCGCTCCTGGTAGCAGGCGATCACGTTCTGCAGCCACGCGCGGTGCTGCGTGAAGGCCTCGGCCGGCACCGTCGCCAGCCACGGCCGCGCGCGCTCGAGGCACTCGGCCGGCGTCCAGCGCCGCACGTACTCGCCGCACATCCACCTGAGCTTCTCCTCGTCGAACTTCGCGCCGGACTTGCCGATGCCCTCGATGCGGAACACCTCGACCATCTCCTGCCGCGTGAACAGGTCGCGGTCGCCCGAGAAGCTCCAGCCCAGCAGCGCGATGTAGTTGAACACCGCCTCGGGCGGGTAGCCCTTGTCGCGGTAGTCGAGCATGTTGGTGTCGGCGTCGCGCTTGCTGAGCTTCTTGCCGTCCTTGTTGAGGATCAGCGGGATGTGCGCGAACGCCGGGCGCTCGGCGCCGAACGCCTCGAACAGCAGGTGCTGCTTGACGCCGTTCAGGAAGTGCTCCTCGCCGCGCACGACGTGCGTGATCTGCATGCCGATGTCGTCGACGACGCAGGCGAAGTTGTAGAGCGGCACGCCGTCGGGCCGCAGCATCACCCAGTCGTCGAGCTCCTTGGTGTTGACCTCGACCTCGCCGCGCACCAGGTCGTGCACCTGCAGCACGCGCGCGACCGGCATGCGGAAGCGCAGGTTCGGCCGCCGGCCCGCTCGCTCGAACGCGGCGCGCTGCTCGGCGGTCAGGTTGCGGCAGCGGCCGTTGTAGCCGTAGAAGCCGGCCTTCTGCGCCTCGAGCTCCTTGCGACCGACGTCGATCTCCTCGGGCGTGCAGTAGCACGGATAGGCGTGACCGCCGGCCAGCAGCCGATCGGCAGCCGCCCGGTAGCGCGGCAGCCGCTGCATCTGGAAGTACGGCCCGTAGTCGCCGCCGCCGCAGCCCTCGAACGCCGGGCCTTCGTCCCAGTCGATGCCGAGCCAGCGCAGGCCGGTCAGGATCACCTGCAGCGACGCATCGGTGCTGCGCGCCTGGTCGGTGTCTTCGATGCGCAGCAGGAACGTGCCACCCATCGCGCGGGCCGCGGCCCAGTTGTACATCGCGGTGCGCGCACCACCGAGGTGCAGCGGACCGGTCGGGGACGGGGCGAAGCGCAGGCGCGGGGTCGGGTGGATCATGCCGGCCGCGCAGGATCGCGCATCGCGGCGTCGCTGCCAAGCTCGGCGTCGGGCAACGCGCCGAGCAGTTCGAGCTCCCAGCGCAGGCCCTGCGCGGTCGCTTGCTGGCGCAGTACCGTGAGGCTGCCGAGCGCGACACCGTAGGCGTGCGGCGCGGGCGGCGGGCCGAGCAGCGCCTGCAGGGCATGGCGCACGGTGCCGCGATGCGACACCACCAGCAGGTCGTCCTGCCACGGCGCGGCCGCCCAGGCCCGGATCGCGGTCGCGACGCGCGCCGCGAACAACGAGCGCGGCTCGCCGCCCGGGAACCCGTCGGCCAGGCCCGCCTGCTGCCGGCGCCAGAACTCGGGGAACGCCGCCGCGATCTCGGCGGCGGTCATGCCCTCGCAGTCGCCGAACGAGATCTCGCGCAGCCGTTCGTCGACCTGCAGCAGCTCGGGCGGCAGGCCACACTGCGCGGCGAGGATCGCCGCCGACTCGGCCGCGCGCGACAGCGGCGAGTGCACGATGCGCGCGAACGGCACCGCGCGCAGCCACGGCTCCAGCGCGCGGATCTGCGCACGGCCCAGTTCGGCCAGCGGCACGTCGCCGCTGCCGTGGTAGCGGACCGAGGACTGGCCCTCGGTCTCGCCGTGGCGAACGAGCCAGAGGCGGCGTTCGCAGCTCACCGCACGAGCTGCAGCACGATCAGGGCGCCGATGCCCAGCACCACGAGCCCGATGCCGACCAGCACGGCGCGGTTCCAGTTGGCGTGCTCCTGCACGACGTGCTGCAGGCGGTTGCTCTGGTCCTCGTGCGAGCGGCGCAGCGACTTCAGACCCTCGTCGGTCGTGCGCTGCAGCTCGGCGGCGGTGCGCTGCTGCGCCGCCTCGATGCCGCTCGCGACCTCGCGCAACGACTCGTCGCGGTGGGCGGCGAGCTGCTGCGTCGCCTTCATGTTCTGCTCGCTGTGCTGCACCATCTCGCCCATCGAGCCGTGGATGCGGTCCATCGTCGCCTGGAACTCGCGCACCGTCGTCGCCGTGCGCTCGTCGGTCGCCGCGGCCCGGGCCAGCGCGCTCTCGACGTTCTGCAGCAGCGACGGCAGCTGCGTCATCGTCGTCGCGACCTGCTCGCCGAGCGTGTTCTGCCGTTCCATCTGCAGCGACAGCTTCTGCATCAGCTCGAGTTGCTGCTGCGACAGCGCCGGCAGGCTCGTCGTCGCCGTGACGATCTTGCTCAGCTGATCGTCGACGCGCGCGTGCGAACCGCGCAGCATCGTGGTCAGCTCCTGGAAGTGCGTGCCCAGCGCCAGCAGCGCCTCCTCGCGCTCGGACAGCTTGCGCTGCGACCGCACGTCGCCCGGCGTCGACCGGCTCGCGAGCCCACGCGCCTCGTGCGGCTCGATCGGCTCCGGTTCGACGCGGTGCGACGGCTTGTCCGCGCGGGCCCGCGCACCACTCCCGTTGCCGTTCCGGACCTCACCGCTGCGCGCGTCGACGCGCACGCCCGAACCGGATCCCCAGCGTTCCTTGAGCCGTTGGAAGAACGATCCCTTGTTGACCATGGTGCCTCTCAGCGCCCCGCACGCGAATGCGAGCGCGCCTCCTGATTCGCCGCCGACTGCGACCAGTCGCGCCGGAACCGCACCGGCTGGGAGGAACTGGTCATGACCGTTCGACGTGTTCGGTTCGAGCCTAACGACTGCGCCCGGTGGAGCAAGAGAGCAGTTCGGGGCGCGCGCGCCGCGGGCGACCCAAAGTGCTTGCACTTGGCAGGCCGCCCGCTAGCTTCTCCGTCCCTTCGTTCGCCGGCTGGCGGTGCGGCGCGCCTCGCGCGCTGCTGAGCCGCAGTGGCCGCGGAGGCTTGGCAAGCTGCGTGACCGCGGATGTGACGGTTGGAACTGTTGGTGCGGGGGGAGTTAGCTCAGTTGGTAGAGCGCGACAATGGCATTGTCGAGGTCAGGGGTTCGACTCCCCTACTCTCCACCATCTCTCCACATCGCGTCCCGCCAGCTTGCCGCCGCCGCCGCGGCGCGCACCGCGCCGCCGCGCCGCCGGCGCGCATCGCGAGCCTCAGTACTCGAACCCTTCCGCCCCCGCCAACTCGGCGTTCGGGTAGATCAGGTAGCAGGTCTTGCACTTGCCGAGCGGCTTGTCGGTGAACACGTGCTGGCGGTAGTCGCGGTAGGTCTTGCCGTTCCAGATGTCGAAGAACGACGTCTGCTGCAGGCTGCCGAAGTTCGGCATGCCGGCGAGGCAGCAGGGCACGATCTCGCCGAACGGCGCCACGTAGACGCGCTGCCACAGGAACCAGCACTTGATCGGCGGCGGCCCACAGGGGCGCGGCGGCGGTTTCGTCGGCGCCGGCACCGGCGCCTCGCCAGCCACCGCCGCGACCGGCGCCGCGGCCGCCGCCGGCACCGAGACGTCGCGGAAGTTCGGCGGGATCGCGATCGACACGCCGAGCGCCGCGGCGACCTCGCGCGTGCGATCCTGCCACTCGTTGGCGTAGGCGCGGCAGTAGTTCAGCGACTCGCCGACGAGGCTCGGATGGAACGTCACCAGGTGGTTGAACACGATGTGGTCGCCGCCCCATCGGTGCACCATCTCGACGAACTTCGGCGCCTCCGCGACCGTGCGCCGCATCAGGATGAAGTTGAAGTTCATCTTCGGCCGCTGCTCCGGCGGCATCTCGAGCCGCCGTTCCGCGAAGCGCGAGATGTTGTGCACGACCTCGTCGAACTCCGCGCCGGTGCGCACCGAGTTGTAGGTGGCGCGCGTGGCACCATCCATCGAGAAGGTCACCAGCTCGAGGCACCGCAGCATCTGCTCGCGGAACTTCGACTCCTTCATCATCAGCGTGCCGTTCGACACCATCTCGAGCTTGACGCCGTACTGCTCGAGATCGGCCAGCTTCTGGTCCATCTTCGGCGTCATCAGCGGTTCGCCGAACGCCGACAGCTGCATCGTGCGGGCATACGGGTACAGCTCGCGCACGACCCGCTGGTAGACGTGCTCGTCCATCATCTCGCGCGGCGAGTTCGGGTCGAGGAACTGATTGCACATGAAGCACTTCAGGTTGCAGACCGTGGTGCTGGTCAGGTTGATCCAGGTCGGCATGCCGCGCGCGAGCGGCGCGCAACGATCCTGGTCCTCCTGGGCGAGGCGGGCGTTGGCGGCCTTGAACTCCGGGCTGCCGAACGGCAGCGACGCGAACTCGGCCGGCCAGGCCTCGAGGACGCGTGGATCGGCGGGTGCGAGGGGCATGGGCAGCGGGCCATGGTAGCCGCGGACCGACGCGGACACAGCGCCTCCCCGTCACGCGTCGGCCCCGCGCTGCCACCGGCGGCTGGAATCCGCGCGAGGATCAGCGGCGCTGCCGCGCGGGGGCGACGAACGCACGCTCGAGCGACAGGCCGAGCGGACCCGGTTCGGCGCCCTCGACGTGCCGGTTCAGCAGCAGCGTGACGCGCGGGTGCAGCAGGAACAGCACCGGCTGCTCGCGGTAGACGAGGGCGTGCAGTTCGCGCAGCAGCGCGGTGCGGCGCCCGGGGTCGAGTTCGCGGCGCGCGGCCGCCGCCAGCCGATCCGCGTCGGGATGCCGCCAGTGGCCGGCGTTGTCGGCGCCGTCGCCGTGCACGAAGTCGTACGGATCGCCCCACGGCCGGAACCCCTGCATCACGAACAGGCCGTCCCACTGGTCCTGCTTCTTCTCGGCGACGAACGCACTCCACTCGCGCACGCGCACGTCGAGGTCGATGCCGGCCTGGCGCGCGGCGTCGGCGAACAGGTCCAGCGTGCGCCGGATCGGATCGGGCCCCTCGGGCGCCAGCAGCACGATGCGCAGCGGTCGGCCGTGTTCGGTGCCGAACCCGGCCGCGCGCAGTTCGCTGCGCGCCCGCGCCAGATCGTGCGGCAGCGCCTCGACGTCGCGCGGGTACTCGGGGCTCCCGGGCTTGGCGAACGCACGCGCCGGCACACCGTGGCCCCCGAAGACCTCGAGCACGCGCTGCGGGTCCAGCAGCAGGCCCAGCGCGCGGCGCACCCGGGCGTCGTCCAGCGGCGGCCGCGTGCAGTTCCACGCGATCTCGAACACGCCGAGCTGACGGTAGTCGTACTCGACGCGGCGATAGGCGGTCGCCAGCTCCGGGCGCGTGGTCAGGACGTCGTCGATGCCCGGCGAGCTGTACCAGTCGAGGTCGCCGCGCAGCAGCGCATCGAGCGCCGCGGGCGAGCTGCGGAACAGGTAGCGGATGCCGGCGAAGTTCCAGCAGCCGGGCATGGCGACGCGACGCCAGCAGTGTTCGTTGCGTTCGAGGGTCAGCTCCTGGCCCGGCGACCAGGTGCTGGGTCCGTTCGGTCGGTTCTGCAGCACGTAGGGCCCGGTGCCCGGGCCGCACTCCTTGTCGATCTGACCGAGCAGCAGTGCGAACTCCGCGGTGCCCACCTCGGGCACGGCGGCGCCCGCCAGCCGCGCGAGTTCGGCGACCCGGTCGAGGAACCACCGGCGCTCGACGACGATCCAGTTCTCACCGACCGCCTGCACCGCCGCGTAGTCGACGTCGGCGAAGTGCACGCGCAGTCGCCGCTCGTCGAGCACGTCGACGCCGGCGATGCGATCGAACGCGGCGCCGACGAAGCCCAGCGGCATCGCCGCCGCCCGTGCCACCTGCCAGCTGAACAGCACGTCGTCCATCGTCAGCGGCGCGCCGTCGGCGAACTGCACGCCCTGCCGCAGCAGGAACGTGCACGACGCGCCGTCGGCCGCCGGTTGCCAGGACTCGGCCAGGGCCGGCCGCAGTTCGCCGGTGATCGGATCGCTGTCGAGCAGCGCATCGTGCGTCTGTGACAGCACGCGCTGCGCGATCAGACTGTGGGCCGTGAACGGATTGACGTCCTCGGGCTGTTCCGCCACGCCGGTGTAGACGTGGCCCTGCGGCACGCGCGATGCCGCGACGGCAGGCTGCCGCTCGACCGCGGCGGCGCCGCGGTCGCCGTGGCCAGGCAGCCGCGCCGCGGCCGGATCGCCATCCGCGGCCTGCAGCCAGGATCGCAGCCCGAGGCCGACACCGACCGCCGCCAGCAGCAGCACGATGAGCAGGGAAGAGCGCATGGCATGGGACGCCGCCGCTGCCACCCGCGAGGCGCCGATGGCGCATCCTAGTCGATCTCGCGACCGATCATACGCCGTCGGGGCCCAATTCCCGCGGCTGCAGCGCGCGGCGCCAGCGGCTCTTGAACCACGGCAGCAGGCCGAGGCGATGCAGGCATGCGACACCGGCGCGGCCGATCAGGTTCGCGGCGCTGCGCATGCTGCTCAGCCACAGACCGCGCAGCGTCGGCGCGAACAGGTAGATCGACACGTCCTCGCGGCTGCGGTCGCAGACGCGGCGCTTGTAGTCGGCGTCGCCGATGCCGAAGTCGATCGTGTGCACGTTGCCGCGCGAGGCGAGCTCCTCGATCGTGCGGTGCAGCAGGAACATGCCGGGCCGGAAGCGACGCAGGGCCGGGTCGTAGCCCAGGTGCTCGAGCCAGAGCGTGCCGTCGAACAGGAAGCCGACCGTGAACGCCACCGGCTGGTCGTCCAACCACAGCACGCGCACGTCGAGCGCATCCTGCAGCGCCGCGGCGCGCCAGCGCGAACGCGCATCGGCCGAGTCGCGGAAGCCGGCGCCGATGCCGCGCTGGTAGGTCTTGCGGGCGATGCCCTCGAGCAGCGCCGCGGCGCGGTCGACGTCGCTGCCGGCGTCGATCAGTTCGACCCGGACCCGGGCCCCGAACTCCTTTCGGATGCGCTTGTCGTAGCGCTTGTTGTCCTCGCGTTCGCGCTTGGGCTGGGCCTGCAACCACGCGGCGTAGGACGCGGGCAGGCTCAGCTTCCAGTTGCGGCTCTTCGCCGGCACGCGGTCGCGCCAGGGCCACGGCGGCCGGCGCGCGAAGATGCGGTGCACGTCCGACCCGGCGGGCACGTGCCGCAGATGGATCGCGTCGGCGCCGCCGCGCCGCAGGACCTCGTACAGCTGGTCGCAGAGGAACTCGAGGCACGGCGGCGAGCAGTCGCCGAGCCAGCCGCCCTGCAGCACCTCGATCGTGCAGGCGCGCGAGGAGTGGATCGTGCGGTAACCCAGCCGCCACGGCAGTCGGCCGCGCGCCACCTGCGCGACCAGCAGCAGACACGGCGCGCCGTCGCGGGACACCATGACGAAGAACGGCAGCGCCGTGCGACCGTTCTGCATCGCCGCCCGCACCAGGTCGAAGTGCGACTCGGGGTGCGCGTGGTGTTCGCGGTGGAAGTCCTCGAAGCGGTCGATCGCCGCCGTGCTGTCCACGATCTCGATGCCGTAGACCGGCGCCGGCGCGGCCGCGGCCGCACCGCCGCGCGCGGCAGGCACCGCCGGCCGGCAGCGCGGCGCCAGGACCTGCTCTCCGACACCGCTCCCGGGCGAGTCTGCGGCCTCGGGCTCGGGTGGACGGTCCATGCGGGGCGACATGGTGCAGTGCGATCGGCTCGGGCGCAACGGCCGGCGCCTCGGGTTCGTGATCCGCGCACGACGGCCGCGGCTCGGCCACCCCTACGTCGCTGCGAAACCGTGGCGCGGCGAGCCTACGACTTCGGGTAGGTCTTCAGCACCCACTCGCGCCAGGCCTCGTCGAACGCCGCCGGGTCGAGTTCGAACAGCTCGGCGACCAGCTTCACGGCCAGCGTGCGCGCCTGCGCCGACTGCGCCACACCACCGTCACCGACGGCCGGCAGGGCCTTCAGCTGGCGCAGCATCAGACCGACCTTCTCGGCGTCCCGGTGCATCAGGAAGTCGACGCGCGACCACGCCTGCGAGTGCGCGTGGTAGCCCATCTGATCGCGGTCGGACCAGGCGGCCATCGTCTCGAACGGGAAGAAGGCGCCGACGTGCTGCGCACGCCGCCGCACCTTGACGGGCCAGTCGTTCTGCTTGTCCTCGGCGACCGCCTCGTCGTCGCGGATCTGCACGTTGACGTTGTCGCTCGGGATCTGGCGCGAATACCAGTGCGCGAGGCCCTCGGCGAACCACAGCGGCAGCTGGTAGTGGAAGCCGTTGTAGCCGGCCATCAGGTTGTGGATCAGCGCGTAGGTGACGTGGCCGTGCAGCGCCGTGTCGTCGAAGCCCTCGAGCCCCTCGGCCGAGATGCACGCGACCATCTGGTGGGTCTTCTGGTGGCAGTAGCGCATCGAACTGTCGGCCTGGATGCCGCAGAAGCGATCCATGTAGCGCGCCATGTCCGACTTCTTCTGGAACAGCAGCAGCAGGAACTTGTCCGGCTGGCCGAGGAACGCGCCCTCGCGCGGACCCGTGCCACGCGCCGGGAAGTCGGCATCGGTGACGCCCAGCAGCTTCTGGATGTCGGCGTAGCAGTCTTCCGCGCGCTGCGCGTAGAGGTGCAGGCGCAGCCAGGGGTCGATCTTCTTCGGCCGCTCGGGGACCTTGCGCAGCTTCTTGCGCAGCTGCTTGATGTCCTGCTGCAGCGCCTTCTTCTTGGTCGGCGTCTGCGGCCACGACACCGACTTGAAGGTCGACCCGATCCGGAAGTGCGCGGTCTCGATCCACAGGATGCGGCGCTCGCCGAGCACCTTCTCGACGTCGGCCGTGGTCAGGAAGTCGGCCCAGGGCATGGCGCCGTAGGCCGTGATGCCGGCCGCGGCCATCAGGTCGGCGTCACCGCCGGTGTACGGATCGACCGGACCGGCCTGCTGGATCTCCTCGTCGTCCTTGCCGGGCGGATCCTGCGGCGCCAGTGCGCGCGGCGCCGCCAGCAACAGCAGGGCACCCGCGCCCCACAGGACGAGGCGGTGCAAGGCGGCGCGAGGGCGAACGCCGAATCCAGCGCCGCCCGGGGCCGGGCGCCATCGCGCCACCAGCGAACGGCGGCCGGCGGCCGCGCGACCCGAGGGACCGCGCGGCACGGGGCCGACGCCGCTCACCTGGTCGCGCCCGCGCCGTCCGCGGGCACTTCGGCCGGAGCCGTCATCGCCTGCAGGGCCAGGTCGCGCAGCTCACGCTCGCGCTTGCCCAGCTTCTCGCGGTCCTTGGCGAGCTTCTCGAGGTCGCGGTCCAGCTTCTTCAGCTTCGCCGACTTCGGGCCGTTCTTCTCGATCTCGCGATCGATGCGGGCCTTGACCTCCTGCTCCTGGGCGTCGAGCTTGTCGTACTGGCCGAGCACCTGGCGCAGCTCCTTGACGGCGGCCTTGGCGTCGTCCGCGTAGCAGCGATCGAGGTAGTCGAACATCGTGTCCCACAGCACGCTCTGCGGCTGATCGCCCGGCAGCTCCTTGCGGTTCTGCCCGTCGGGATCGGCGAAGAACAGATGCGGGATGCGCGCCCCTTCCTTCTCCCGCAGGAACAGGTTGTGGAACGGGTGCACGTCGTTCAGCACGTTCGTCGGCAGCTTCACGCAGCGGAACCAGTGCGTCAGCAGGACCGTCTGCTCGTTGTCGAGCGAACGGCTCAGCAGCGCGTGGTCGGTGCCCTTGCAGAGCTCGCACTCGCGCAGCACCAGCAGCGGACGGCGGTCGCCGTCGGCCACCAGCGCGTAGGCCTGCTCGAGCGGCAGCGCCCGTTCGATCTCGGTCGCGACCGTGGTCTCGTCACCGCGGACCGCCCGCGCCTCGGGCTTGTAGACCGGATAGGCCCACTCGATCTCGAGCAGCTTCTTGGCGGTCTTGCCGCGCCGGAAGTCCAACGCGATGCCACCCCCGCGACCGCCGGATGCGCCCGGCATGCTCGGTGCGCCACCGCCACCCGTCGAAGGACCGGGGGCGCCGCCGTTGCCGGCACCGGCACCGCCGGGAGAACTGGGAGAACCCGTGTCAGATGGCGCCCAACTGGGAGCCGAGGATCCGCCTCATCATTGCGGTGCGGCCGGGCGGGCCAGCACCGTGCCCAGCAGGGCACAGAGAGCAGGGACGAGCAGCTTGTCGAGCATGGAAACTCCGGTCTCGGTTCGGGGGAATGGGGCCGGCGCGGAGAGCGCACCCTGGGGATCCAGAGTCTATCGGCCGCCACGGCGCCCGCAACGGAGGGGGGCGCGATTCCAGGGTGGCGTTGACGGCGAGCCCGGCCGGCCGCACGCTCCTTCCCCCGCTTCCCGCACCCCGACCAAGGCCCGAGCCCCCCCCACAGCCGTGACCGACCTCGAACCGAACCCACCCGCCAACGACACCTGGGACGCCATCCTCGACGGCTGGCGCCGCCGCTATCCGGGGCAGCGCGACAGCGTGCTGTTCTGCATCCACAAGCTGCAGCAGGACCCGGACCTGACCCTGCGCGACTTCCGGGACGAAGCGCGCCTGCACGGCATCCCGGTCGCCGGCCGTTCCCTGCATTCGGCGCGGCTGCTGCTCGGCATCACCAAGGCGCCCGCCGAGGCGGCCGCCGCCGCCCAGCCGGCGCCCGACGCCGCCGCCACGATCGCCCCGGCGCGCCCTCGCCGGGGCCGCGCCGCCGACGACGCCACGGGTTCGATCGAAGACCAGGTGGTCGCAGCCGTGCGCCGCATGCAGTCGGCCGCCGGCGCCGAGACCGAACGGCTGCGCGCCGGCATCCGCCAGGCGATCGCGGTCCTGCAGCGCGCGCTCGGCGACGACGACGCCTAGCGCGGCCTCAGGCGCGCGCTTCGCCGCGGTGACGCGCCTGCCGCGCCGCCCCGCCGGCGCGCGACGGCCCGGCGCGTTCGCCGGCGTGCACGTAGGGCCGCAGGAACTCCGGCCAGTCGTGCCGCGCGCAACGCGCGTAGTCGGCGGCCATCGCCGCACCGACGACCGCCGGCTGCAGACCGCGGTGGTCGACCAGCCACTGCCACAGCAGCCCCGCGAGGCGGTGCAGCGCGATGCCCGCCGTGGCCCCGGTGCCGGCGTGCAGCCACCCGGAGAAGCGTGCGAACGCCGCGAACGCCGACGCCTCTCCGAGCAGCAGCGGCAGCACCGCCGACCAGTTGCCGCTGTTGCCGACCAGGTCCCAGTAGCGCGCGAAGCGCTTCAGCTCCTGCATCGTCGCGAACGGCATCGCGGCGGTCTGCAGCACCTCGTACGGCGCGGTCGCCGCGTAGACCATGCCGTGCGGCGCGTCGTGCCGCGTGATCGGCGTGCCGCGCAACCGCTTCAGCAGGCCGACCTGGATCTCCTGCGGCCCCATCGCCCAGAGCCGGTCGAAGCCGCGCGCGAACGTCGCCCGGTCCTCCCCCGGCAGCCCGACGATCAGGTCGGCGTGCACATGGGCGCCGGTGTGCGAACGCAGCCAGCGCAGGTTCTGCTCCAGCTTCGCCGTGTCCTGCCGCCGCGAGATGCGCGCGCCGGTCGCGTCGTCCAGCGTCTGCACGCCGACCTCGAACTGCAGCGCCCCCGGCGGGAACGCGGCGATCTCGGCCCGCAGCGGCTCGGGCAGACGGTCCGGGATCAACTCGAAGTGCAGGAACAGGTCCGGCTGCCACCGCGCGCGGAAGAAGCGCAGGATCGCCACCGCGCTGTCGATGCCGAGATTGAACGTGCGGTCGACGAACTTGAAGTGGCGCACGCCGCGCTGCAGCAGCCGCTGCATCTCGGCGAGGAACGGTTCGGCCGCGACCTTGCGCACCGGCACGTCGAGCGCCGACAGGCAGAACTCACAGGTGAACGGGCAGCCGCGCGAGCTCTCGACGTAGACGATGCGGTGGGCGACGTCGCGCTCGGTGTACTCGTCGTACGGCGAGGCGAGCGCGTCGAAGTGGGGCAGTTCGGCGTCGATCACGTGCGGCAGGTCGCGGTCGCCGGCGAGCAGCCGCCGGCACAGGTCGCGGAACGCGAGGTCGGCCTCACCGCGCACGACGTGGTCGGCCAACGCGCAGATCGGCTGCATGTCGGTCTCGTGCGACACCTCCGGGCCGCCGAGCACGATGCAGAGCTCCGGTCGGACCTGCTTCAGGATGCGCACCAGCTCCAGCGACTGGGCCGCGTTCCAGACGTAGACGCCGAGCCCGAGGATGCGCGGCGCCGCGCGCAGGATCTGCTCGGCGACGTCCGCCGGCCGCTGCGCGATCTCGAACTCGAGCAGTTCGCTGTCGCCGCGCAGCTCGGCGAGGTTCGCCCGCAGGTAGCGCAGCCCGAACGACGCGTGGATCCACTTCGCGTTCAGGGTGGCGAGCACGATCGCAGGCATGGCGGCATCATCCTCGCGCGGCGCGGCGCAGCTCCGCCGACAGGTCCGCCGCGCGCACCAGCGGCCCGTCGCACAGCGCCGCGAGCCGCTGCATCTCGTTCTGCAGCTGGCGCACGTTGCCGGGCCAGGGCGCCGCGCGCAGCGCGGCCACGGCGTCGGGGGCCAGCTCGAGCGGCCGGCCGGTGTGCGCCGCACCCTCGGCGAGGAATCGCCGCGCCAGCAGCAGCACGTCGTCGCCGCGATCGCGCAGCGGCGGCAGCTCGAGCCGCAGCACGTTGAGCCGGAAGTAGAGGTCCTCCCGGAAGCGCTTCTCGCGCACCGCGACCTCCAGGTTCTGGTTGGTCGCCGCGATCACGCGCACGTCGATCTTGCGCGTGCGGGTGTCACCGACCGCGCGCACCTCGCTCTCCTGCAGCACGCGCAGCAGCTTGGCCTGCAGCCCCTGCTTCATCTCGCCGATCTCGTCGAGGAACAACGTGCCGCCGTGCGCGGCGACGAAGTGGCCGGGGTGGTCCTTGATCGCGCCGGTGAACGCGCCCTTCTTGTGGCCGAACAGCACCGACTCGAGCAGCGTGTCGGGGATGGCGGCGCAGTTCTCGGCGACGAACGGACCGTGGCGACGGCGGCTGACCGCGTGCAGCGCATGCGCGACCCGCTCCTTGCCGGTGCCGCTCTCGCCGGTCAGCAGCACCGGCGCCTCGGCCGGGCCGAACTTCTCGATGCGCGCGCGCAGTTCGAGCATCGACGGGCTCTCGCCGACCAGCCCCTGCCAGCTGCTGCCGTCGGCGGCGACCGCGGCCGGCGGCGACGCGAACGCCGCGTCGACCGCACGGTACACGTCCGGCAGCAGATCGGGCGCCTCCTGCCGGATGCGCTGCAGCAGCGCGCGCAGGTCCGCCAGGATCCGATCACGGGCCTCGCTCAAAACTGGATGTCCTCGAGCAGCTTCAGGCCGGCGTACTCGAGCACGAACTCGCGTTCGACGCCGTCGTCGAAGCGCACGACGGCGCGCGCGGTCATGCCGCGGCCGGCCAGCCGGCGCACGACGCCCGGTCCGTAGAGGTCGTGGCGCACGCGCACGCCGGAGCGCAGCGCGGCCAGCGCCTCGGGGTCCGGCGTCACGCTCCAGCCGGTGCTGTTGGCGCCGTCGTCGTCGGCCTCGTAGCGGCGCCACGACGGCGTGTGGTTCTCGAGCAGCTCGGCCGGCAGCTCGCGCAGGAAGCGCGACGGCCGCATCGACTCGATGCTGCCGCCGACCATGCGTTCGCGCGCCGACGCCAGCAGCAGCGTCTTGCGCGCGCGCGTCAGCGCCACGTAGAACAGCCGCCGCTCCTCCTCGATGCCCTCGGGGTCGTCGGCGGTGCGCATGCTCGGGAACACGCCCTCGTCGAGACCGGCGATCGACACGTGGTCGAACTCGAGCCCCTTGGCGGCGTGCACGGTCATCATCTGCACCGCCGGGCCTTCGCCCTGCGTGTCCGCGGACGTCAGCAGCGCCACGTGCTGCAGGTAGCCGGCGAGCCCCGAACCGGCCGCGTCCTCGCCATCGGCAGGGTCGCGATCGGCCCGATCGAACTCGACCGTGTCGCTGACCAGTTCGGCGATGTTCTCCTCGCGCGTGCTGTCCTCCGCGTCGCCGAAACCGGTCGCGTGCTGCAGGTAGCCGGTGCCCTCGAGGATCACGCGCAGCGCGCCGTGGGCGCCGTGCGCCGCCGCCGCCTTCGCCACCGCCAGCGTGCGCGCCAGCTCCTGCAGGCCCTTGCGTGCCTTCGGTCCGAGCTGCGCGTGCAGCTGCGGCGCGTCGATCACCTCGCGCAGCGACATGCCCTCGGCGAACGCCGCCTGCCGCAGCTTCTCGAGCCCGGCCTTGCCGAGGCCGCGCGGCGGCACGTTGACGATGCGCGCCATGCTGACGTCGTCGAGCGGATTGACCAGCACGCGCAGGTAGGCGAGCAGGTCCTTGATCTCGCGCCGTTCGAAGAACGTCAGCCCGCCGACGATCTCGTACGGCACGCCCTTGTCCTTCAACGCCTGCTCGAGCCCGCGCGACAGCCAGTGCGCGCGGTAGAAGATCGCCACCTGGTCGAGCGGCGCACCCTCGTCGCGCAGCTGGCCGATGCGATCGACGATGGTCGCCGCCTCCTCGGTGGCGCCCGTGGCCTTCAACCGCAAGAGCGGCGTGCCGGGCGGGTTGTCGGTGCGCAGGCGCTTCTGCTTGCGCATCTTGTTGTTGGCGATCACCGCCTCGGCCGCGTGCAGGATGTTCGCGGTGCTGCGGTAGTTCTGCTCGAGGCGCACCACCGTCGTGCCGGCGTAGTCGTCCTCGAAGTCGAGGATGTTGCGGATCTCGGCGCCGCGGAAGCCGTAGATCGACTGGTCGGGGTCGCCGACCACGCAGACGTTGCCGGGCGGCGGGCACAGCAGCTTGAGCAGGTCGTACTGGATGCGGTTGGTGTCCTGGAACTCGTCGACCAGCAGCCACGGGAAGCGCGCCTGGTAGCGCTCGGCGACCGCCGGGAACTCGCGCAGGATCTGCAGGAAGTTGCCGAGCAGGTCGTCGAAGTCCATCGCGCCCTGCTTGTGCATGCGCTCGTGGTAGGGCGTCCACAGCCGCTCGACGACGCGGCCGATGTCGTGGTCGCCGAGCATCGCGTCGGCGGGCTTCAACGCGGCGTTCTTCAGCTTGCTGATCCACTGCCCCACGGCGGCCGGCTTCACCTGCGTCGAGGTCAGGCCATGGTCGGTCAGCAGCTCCTTGATCACCGCGTCGCGGTCCTGCGTGTCGTAGATCGAGTAGTCGGCCGGGTAGCCGAGCAGGTGCCCCTCGTGGCGCAGGAAGCGGGCGCAGGCGGAGTGGAACGTCGCCACGCGCACGAACTCGCCGCCGAGTTGCTGCACGCGGTGCGCCATCTCGCCGGCGGCCTTGTTGGTGAACGTCATCGCCAGGATCTGGCCGCTGCGCACGCCGTCGCGCAGCAGCCGCGCGATCCGGCGCGTCACCACGCGCGTCTTGCCCGAGCCGGCGCCCGCCAGCACCATCAACGGCCCCTCGCCATGGGCGACCGCGGCGGTCTGCTCGTCGTTGAGGTCGTCGAAGATCGGATCCGCCATCGCGCGGCGCAGCATAGGCGATGCGTCGCGTCAGTCCACCGGCGCGGGATCTTGCGCCGCGCGCCGTTCGCCGCTGGACCGCGGTGCTCGCAACCGGTTCGCTAGCGCCATGCCCGATCCCGTTCCGTCGCCCGGCACCGACGGGCCACCGCTCGGCGGCTGGCCGCGGGTGTACGCGCTCGTCTGCGTGCTGGCCGTCGTCGTCATGCTGCTCTTGTGGTGGTTCACCGCCCACTTCAACCTGCGCATGGAGGCGGCGTGAGGACGATCGACTGGATCGTGTTCGCGCTGTTCCTCGCCTACGTGGTCTGGGACGGCGTGCGGCGCCGGGACGCGGCCGACAGCCTCGAAGGCTACTTCGCCGGCGGGCGCCGGATCCCGTGGTGGGCCGCCGGCCTGTCGATCATGGCGACGCAGGCCAGCGCGATCACCATCATCGGCACCACCGGTCAGGGGCACGAATACGGCATGGACTTCGTCCAGACCTACTTCGGCCTGCCGTTCGCGATGGTGCTGTTGTGCATCTTCCTGGTGCCGCTGTACCGCAGCCGCGCGATCCTGACCCCCTACGAGTACCTCGAGGGACGCTTCGGTCCGGTGACACGCACGCTGGCGAGCCTGCTGTTCCTGGGTTCGCGCTGCCTCGCGCTCGGCGTCGTGATCTACGCACCCTCGGTGGCCCTGAGCGCGATGATCGGCCTGCAGACCTGGGAGTCCGTGGTCGTGATCGGCACGCTGACGACCCTCTACACGGTGGTCGGCGGGGTCTCGGCGGTGATCTGGACCGACGTCAAGCAGATGACGGTGATCGTGCTGGGCCTGCTGCTGATCCTCTGCGTGCTGCTGCGCGACCTGCTGCCGGTGTTCTCGTTCGGGCAGCTGCTCGACCTCGCCGGCGCCGCCGGCAAGCTGAACGCACTCGAGGTCGAACCGGCACACACGGGCCTGTGGCCGCGACTCGCCGACGCGGCGGCCGACGGCGGCACGCCGAGCTTCTGGGAGGAGAAGTACAACGTCTGGTCCGGCCTGTTCGGCGGCCTGTTCCTGCACCTCAGCTACTTCGGCTGCGACCACAGCCAGGCGCAGCGCCTGCTGACCAGCAAGGACGCGCAGCAGAGCCGGCTCAGCCTGCTGATGTCGGCGTTCGCGAAGGTGCCGATGCAGGTGCTGGTGCTGCTGATCGGCGTGCTGATGTGGCTGTTCTACACCGTGCACGGCCAGCCGCTGCTCTACAAGACGACCCACGTCGAACGGGCCGCGACGGCCGAGATGCAGCCGCAGGTCGCCGTGCTCGAACAGCGTTTCGCCGCGGCGCTGCGCGAGCGCACCGCGCAGATGCAACGACTCGCGACCATCGCCGACGGACCCGAGTCCGATCCGGCGGCGCTGCGCGACTACCAGGCTTCGGTGCGCGCCGTGATCGCGATCCGCAGGGAGGCGCGCACGCTGGTCGGCGGCCAGGTCGACGGTGACGGTCGGCCGAAGGACGACGAGGACACCAACGACATCTTCTGCCGCTTCGTGCTCGACCAGATGCCGCCGGTGGTGCTCGGCCTGATCATCGCCGCGATCTTCGCCGCCGCGATGTCGAGCATCGACTCGGTGCTGAACGCGCTCAGCGGCGCCACCGTGGTCGACATCTACCGCCGCTGGCTGCGACCGCAGTGCAGCGAGGCCCACGCGGTGCGGGTCGGCAAGCTGCTGACCCTGGTCTGGGGCGTCGTCGCGACCGGCATGGCGCTGTTCTTCGCCGGCGGCGGTTCGGTCGTCGAACAGATCAACAAGTTCGGTTCGTTCTTCTACGGCAGCCTGCTCGGCATCTTCGCGCTCGCGCTGTTCGTACCGCGCGCCGGGGCCGTCGCGGGCGCGCTCGGACTGTGCGGCGGCATGACCGCCGTGCTCGCCGTGCACTGGACGCTGCGCGTCGAGTTCCTGTGGTACAACGTGGTCGGCTGCGTCGGCGTGCTCGCGGTCGGCGGCCTGGTCGCGCTGGTCGAACGGCGCCGTACGCGCTGAGGCCCGGGCCGCTACCGCCCGCGCAGCGCCTCGAGACGAGCGAGCAGTTCGCGGGCGGCGAAGTTGTTCGGGTTGTGGGCGAGCACCTCGCGCAGCAGGCGCTCGCCCTCGTCGCGGCGCGCCGGATCCCGCATGCAGTAGGCGGCGAGCGCCATGCTGGACTCCTGGTAGACGAAGTGGCCGAAGCGCGCGCGCAGCGCCAGCAGTTCGGTCTCGGCGTCGGTGTGCTGACCGATCGAGCCGCGCAGCAGGGCATGCAGCTCGAGCAGTTCCGGGTCGGCGAGCGCCACCCAGGCAGTCGCGGTCTCGATGCCTGCGAGCGCCGACCGCGCCCGCTCGGCGTCGAACGGGCGCCCGCCGTAGATGCTGACCTGGATCGGCTCGCGCGCCGCCTCCATCGCGGCGGCCCGCAGGCGGCGGGCACCGAACGTGTGCGCCGTGAACAGCAGCCACGCGCCGAGCAGCACCAGCGCCCAGCGCCCGGCGCGGGTGTAGCGCCCGCCTTCGCGCAGCACCGTGTGCTGGAACGTGACCGAGTCGCGCCGCCACAGCCGCCAGGCCAGCAGCGCGAACACCGCGGTGATCACGCCGAGCCCTACCGACAGCAGCAGCGGCACGTATTCGCCGAACCACGCGCCGCGGAACGTCCACTGCGCGGCGACGAACGCGATCACCGCCAGCGCGATCTCCTCGGGCCAGGTGAAGTCGGAACGCGCCTGGATGCGCTGCTGGCTGGTCGCGAACGGCTTCGGCATCGCGACACCGACGTAGAGCGCGTCCTTCGGACACACCGACACGCAGTCCATGCACTTCATGCAACCCGGGTCGACGATCTGCTTGTGCTTCGCGACCTCCTCGTGCACGCGGACGTTGCTCGAGCAGACGCTCGTGCAGTGGCCGCAACCATCGCAGGCGTCGGTGACCTTGACGCGCACCGGCGCCACCCGATCGGCGATGGTGAAGAACGCGCCGTAGGGACAACCGTAGGTGCAGAAGCCCTTGGCGCCGAGCCACCAGACGATCAGGAAGCCGACGACCAGGATCGTCATCGGCGCCATGATCCACTTCGGGAACGTGCGCCACAGGTCGTCGGTGAACAGCGCGAGCTGCCAGTCGGAGACCGCCGGCATCGGCTTGCGCAGCGCGTCGATCCAGTGCTGGACGTGCGGCCACAGGAACATCTGGAACGCCACCACCCACGGCGCCAGCACCAGCAGGCGCGAACGCACGGGCCGCGGCCGCAGACCGATCCGGCCCAGCAGCCAGGCGCACAGGTCCTGCAGGGCGACCACGTGGCAGGCCCAGCCGCAGAACCACCGCCCGAAGATCAGCGTCGTGGCGATCAGGCTCGCGAACAGCAGGAAGCCGGCGTTGACGCGCCCCTCCTCGAACGTCTGCATCGCCTCGGACGGCTCGACCGGCGTGACCGACTCGCCGGTCAGGCCCCAGTGCAGGAAGTGCAGGCCGATCAGCACGTGCACGCCGATCAGCACGTAGGCGCGCTTGCGCGACGCCGTCGACTTCCTGACCGGCCCGCACTTCGGCTTGTGGCGGTCCTGGCGCGGCAGGGACGCCAGCACATCGCGCGGGGTCTGCGCACCGGGTTGCATCGCCGTCATCGGGGCAGGCAGCATAGCAGGCACGCGACCGACCGTGCCGCATTGCAATCGGGGCGCCGTGCCGCGATCTTGGCCGGCGATGACCGATCGCACCCCCACCGAACCAGCCTCCGACTTCGTCCGCGACCGCGTGCGCGCGGACCTGCAGTCCGGCAGGGTGAAGCAGGTCGTCACGCGCTTCCCGCCGGAGCCGAACGGCTACCTGCACATCGGCCACGCCAAGGCGATCACGCTGTCGTTCTCGATCGCCCAGGAGTTCGGCGGTCGCTGCAACCTGCGCATGGACGACACCAACCCCGAGGCCGAGGACCAGGAGTACGTCGACGCGATCATGGCCGATGTGCGCTGGCTCGGCTTCCAGTGGGACGCGATGTTCTACGCCGCCGACTACTTCGACCAGCTCTACGTCTGGGCCGAGCAGCTGGTCGAGAAGGGGCTCGCCTACGTCGACGACCAGGACGCCGAGACGATCTCCGCGACGCGTGGCTCCTTGACGGCGCCCGGCACCAACAGCCCGTGCCGCGGCCGTTCGCCGGCCGAGAACCTGTCACTGCTGCGCGGCATGAAGAACGGCGAGTTCGCCGACGGCAGCAAGGTCCTGCGCGCCAAGATCGACATGGCGCACAGCAACCTGAACCTGCGCGATCCGGTGATGTACCGCGTGCGTCGTCTGCCGCACCAGCGCACCGGCGACACCTGGTGCATCTACCCGATGTACGACTGGGCGCACGGCCAGTGCGACTCGATCGAGGGCATCACGCACTCGCTGTGCACGCTCGAGTTCGAACACCACCGCCCGCTCTACGAGTGGTTCTGCGATTCGCTCGGCATCTACAAGCCGCAGCAGATCGAGTTCGCGCGGCTCAACGTCGAGTACATGCTGACCAGCAAGCGCAAGCTGCTGCTGCTGGTCGACGGCGGCCACGTCGACGGCTGGGACGATCCGCGCCTGCCGACGCTGCGAGGCCTGCGCCGCCGCGGCTACCCGCCGCAGGCGCTGGTGGCGTTCTGCAAGCACGTCGGCGTCGCGAAGGTCAACGGCACCCACGAGATCGGGCTGCTCGAGTTCTTCGTCCGCAACCACCTGAACAAGGTCGCGCAGCGCCGCATGGCCGTGCTCGACCCGGTGCGGCTGGTGATCGAGAACTGGCCGGGCGGGCCGGACAGCGCCCACGTCGAGATGGTCGAGGCGGTCAACAACCCCGAGGATCCGGCCGCGGGCACGCGCAGCCTGCCGTTCCGCGGCGAACTCTGGATCGAGCGCGAGGATTTCCTGGAGAACCCGCCCAAGGACTTCTACCGGCTCGCACCCGGACGCGAGGTGCGGCTGCGCTACGGCTACTTCGTCACCTGCACCGGCGTCGACAAGGACGCGGCCGGCAAGGTGACCGCGGTGCGCTGCACCTACGACCCGGCGACCACCGGCGGCAACGCGCCGGACGGCCGCAAGGTCAAGGCGACGATCCATTGGGTGTCGGTCTCCGACGCCATCGACGCCGAGGTGCGCCTGTTCGAACACCTGTTCACCGACCCCGACCCGGCGCGCGCCGACGGCGGCGACTTCCTGCGCCTGCTGAACCCGGACAGCCGCCGCATCGTGCGCGGCAAGTGCGAACCGAGCCTGGGTGAGGCGAACGGCGGTGAGCACTACCAGTTCGAACGCCTCGCCTACTTCTACTGCGACGACCGCGACAGCACGGCGGGCGCGCCGGTGTTCCACCGCACCGTGACCCTGAAGGACGCCTGGAAGAAGGCCCAGAAGACGCCAGGTAGGAACTGATGGCCTGAGTGTGCATTCCGCGGCACGAGTGCCACCGGGGCGCGGATCGGCACGCGAGGCACCTGGCGTCACGGCACGCGCCGAGCGCGCACACCCAAGACATCAGCTCTCAGCCGCGGAGCACGAACGTCGTCGGATTCGTCAGCGTCATCACGCCGCTCGGCGCCAGTTCGATCGCCTGCATGTGCACCGGCAGGTCGAGCAGGATCGGGTCGAAGCCGACCGACCAGGTCAGGTAACCGCGATCGGAGTTCCACAGGCCGAACACCGGCAGACCGACATCGGGCAGGATCCAGGCGTTGCCCCAAGGCGTCGCGAACGGCAGCGTCGACCGACTCAGCGACAGGAACGTGCCGACGATGCTGCCCTGGCTGGCGTGCACGCAGACGGTCATCGACCCACCGACGCTGCGATTGGACACCGCGGAGACGTTCAGCGACGGGATCGGCTCGTTGGCGTGCACGTAGCGGCCGACCTCGTCGGCGCCGTAGCCACCGTTGTCGTTGGTCAGGTACCAGAGGTTGCCGTCGGGCCCCATGGTGACCGCGTATCCCGAGCCGACGTGGTCGTCGAACAGCGTCTGGCTGACGACGTTCTGTGCCGCGGCATCGAGCGTCGCGGCACGCACGCGGCCCTGGTTCCAGTCGGTGAAGAAGAAGACGTTGCGGTAGTTGGCGGGGTAGTTCTCGCCCGAATAGAACGTGCAGCCCGTCAACGCCGGGGTCGGCTGGTAGACCGACAGTGGATCGACGAAGGCAGGATTGGGTACGGCCTCGAGCCCCTCGACACTGGGCCAGCCGTAGTTGCCGCCGGGCACGATCCGGTTGATCTCGTCCATCAGCGCGCCGCCGTTCTCGGTCTGGAACAGCTCACCGGTGACCGGATGCAGCGCGAGCCCGAACTGGTTGCGATGGCCGTACGAGTAGACCGCGCTGCCCGGGAACGGGTTGTTCGCCGGCACGGTCAGGTTCGGCACGTCGAACCGCAGGATCTTGCCGCGCCACTGGGCGATGTCCTGGGCATTGCCGCCGCCGAGGCCGTCGCCGGTGGCGACGAACAGGGTGCCGTCGCGACCGAACAGCAGCGGACCGCCGTTGTGGTAGAGCAGCGACGGGATCGCGCCGGCGGGCGACAGCACGGTCAGGTTGGTGCCGGCGCCGTTCTGCTCCTGCAGCCGCGCGATGCGATTCTCGTTGCCCGACGCCGCCGTGAAGTAGACGTAGACGTACCGGTTGTTGAGGAAGTCCGGGTCGATGGCGATGCCGAGCAGGCCCTGCTCTGCCGAGGAGCCGCCGCTGTTGACGGCGATCGTCGCCCACGGTGCCGCCTGCAGCGCCCCGTCCTGGATCACGCGGATGTTCCCGGTGATGCGCTCGGTCAGGAACAGGCGACCGTCCGGGGCGAACGCCATCGCCGTCGCGTTGGCCAGTCCTCCCTGGACCACGGTCTGATAGGTGAAGCCTGGCGGCGGCCCCTGGGCCCGCAGGCCCGCGAGTGTCAGGGGCAGCAACAGCGCCAGGGGCGTCAACAGCGCTGCGGCAGACGTTCGCGGCAGCCAGCGGTACAGAGCGTGGGTCGGCAACATGGAGAGTGGTGCGTGAACGAGTGCCGCGCGACCGAGGGCCGGGAAAGGTACGCGGCACCCTGCCATACGCAAGTAGCCCATGGGCGGTGGTCGGCCGAACTTCTGCAGCCATCGCCCTGCACCGGGGCCGCTCGGCCGCAGCCAAGACCGCGAAACGCCCCTGGCAAGGGCACCTGTGGGCGCCACCGGCACCGGCACGGGGCCAAGAAACCACCGCCGCATCGGGCCCGACCGGAGGTCGATTCAGGGACTTTTCCGCCGGGCGCCCCGATGCCCGACGCCCCGATGCCCGACGCCCCGATGCCCGACGCCCCGGTGCCCGGCGCCACTGGGTGCGGCGTCAGGCTAGAAGGGGATGTCGCCGTAGTCGACGTTCTCGGCCTGCCCTTCGCCGCCGCCGGCAGCCTGCGATTTGCGACCGCCGCCGCGCCGCTCGCCGCCGCCCTCGTCGCCACCGCCACCGCCGCCACTGCTGCCGCCGGCGCGACCCGAGCCGACGAACTGGAAGTTCTCGACGACGACCTCGAGCTTGCTGCGCTTGCCGCCGCCTTCGGCCTCCCACGTCGAGTACTCGAGGCGCCCGTCGACGAACAACTGGCTGCCCTTCTTCACGTACTGGCTCAGGACCTCCGCCTGACGGCCCCATGCCGTCAGATCGACGAAGCAGGTCGACTCCTTCTGCTCACCGTTCTGCGACCACTTGCGGTTGATCGCCATGCCGAACTTGGCGAGCGCCATGCCGCTCTGCGTGTGCCGGAGTTCGATGTCGCGCGTCAGGTTGCCCAGCAGGATGACTTTGTTGTAGTTGGCCACAGCGATGTCTCTCTCGTTCGTTTCGTTGGGTCCGCCGGTCGAAGCGAGCAGGCGCGGCCCGATGGCATCGATCCTAGCGGGAAGGCGCGTCGAGAACCAAGCGCGCCCGACGCGGCGCCGGGCGGCGGAATCCGCGCGCGTCCGGCCCCCCGAGCCTGCTGGCGCCTCCTTCGCGGCGTCGATATGGTGCTGCGCGTGACCTCGCCCACCCCCCAATCCGAACGCCGCCGTTCCATCCGCGCCCTCGGCACGTTTCCGGTGCGGCTCTCGCCGCGACCGACCGATGCTCCCGCCGTGCTGCGCGACATCTCGGAGATCGGCCTCGCCTGCACGTCGTTCGAGGAACTGCCGGAGATGACCCAGGTGTCGCTGAACTTCTCGCTGCCCGGCGCCACCGAAGTGCACCACGTGCAGGGTGCGGTCGTGCGCTGCGAGAAGCTGCAGAGCCAGGTCGTGTCGCGCAGCGGACCGAAGTGGGACCTCGCGGTCTACTTCACCGAGATCCAGCCGGTGACGCGCGCCGCGATCCGCAACTACGTCGGCAAGTCGAAGAAGGCCAGGTAGCTCGAGCCGCTCCGCAGCCGCGCTGCGGCTCAGACGCGCCGCGCCAGCAGGAAGCGGTCGATGCCGGCCGGATCGGGCAGCAACTGTGCGTCGGTGAGGAACGGCTGCTGTCGCAGCAACGCCAACGCGGGGCTGCTGGCGCCGACGCCGGTCTCGGCGACGAACCAGCCGCCGGCGACCAGGTGCTGGGCGAGGCCGGCGGCGATCGCGCGGTAGCACGACACCACGTCCCCCGCCGCCGAGTAGAGCGCCAGCGGCGGTTCGTGCGCGGCGACGTCGGCGGCGATGCCGTGCGGCGCCTGCGGATCGATGTAGGGCGGGTTGCTGACGACGACGTCGAACGTGCTGCTCGTCGCCACGGCCTGCCACCAGTCGCCGGCGCGCAGTTCGACGCGTTCGCCGACGCCGTGGCGCGCGACGTTGCCGGCGGCCACGGCCAGGGCGTTCCTGCTCTGGTCGGTGGCGACGATGCGCAGGTCGGGGCGTTCGCAGGCGATCGCGATCGCGATCGCGCCGCTGCCGGTGCCGAGGTCGAGCACGCGGCCGCCCTGCGGCGCGTGGCACAGCGCGTGGTCGACCAGCAGTTCGGTCTCCGGCCGCGGGATCAGCACCGCCGGCGCGACCTCGAGCTCGAGCCCGCGGAAACCCCAGCTGCCGAGCAGGTACGCGACCGGCTCGCCGTTGCCGCGCCGCGCCACCAGCGCGCGCATCGCGGCGCGCTCGGCGTCGTCGAGCGGCCGGTCGTGCGCCAGATACAGGTCGAGCCGGCCGAGCCCGAGCACCTTGCCGAGCAGCAGCTCCGCCGACCGCCGCGGCGCCTCGACGGAGCGGCGCTGCAGCCACGCCTCGGCGCCGCGCAGCACGCTGAGCACGGTGTGGCCGCCGCCCTGCGCGGGGTCGCTCATGCCCGCGGCGCCGCCGGTCACCGCCGCTTGCGCTCGGTCGCCGACATCTGCCGCGACTGGCGGTCCTGCTTGTTCTTCTTCGCGCCGCCGAGCACGCCGCCGAAGAAGCCGAGTTCGGCCACCAGGGCGCCGAGCAGCACGAGGATCTTGCCGGTGCCGTAGAGGCGCCAGAAGTTCTCCGCCTTCATCGCCGCGAGCGGCGCTTCGTCGCTGGGTCGGCCGGCGGCGAACAGGTCGCCGAACAGCGTCTTCCAGGTGCTGACCTGCGCATCGGCCGACAGGAACCCATGCTGCTGCGCCATCGCCAGCGCCTTCTCCGGGTCGTAGCCGACCAGGCCCATGATGCCGGCGACCAGCGGGATCGCGCAGGCGAGCAGCCACTTCAGGCTGGCTCCGGTCGTGCGGTTGTTGTGGATCGCGCCCCACCAGGTCCAGACCATCGCCACGGCGATCACCATGTAGATCGCGCCGCTCATGGTCTTGTAGCCGACCTGCTGGTAGTCGACGCCGAACGGCATCAGGCAGCCGAGCAGCATCAGCACGCCGGCGAACAGGAACCGGTAGAAGGTCTTGTCGCGGCAGAACGGATTGAACGCCGGTGCCGGCAGGCTCGAGCGCAGCGCCTGCAGCGATGCGTCGCCGGCGGCCGGCGCCGAGCTGGCACCGCCCGCGTCGAGGGGCTCGAGGGGTTCGAGGGTGGCCAGTTCCGGCGGGTTGCCCGAGTCGGTCATCGGTCGTGCTCCAGGTCGTGTGGGAGAGAGAGGGGTTGCCGTGCGGATCGTGGCGCCAAGGCGACCGCCAGTCACGCAGGAATCAGCGCGAGTCCGTCAACACGGACGATCGGGGGGTCGAGTTCACCACGATCCGGCACCGGTCACAGCTCTTCGATGCGGCGCTGCCGCTGGTCGGCCAGCAGCCCCTCCACCACCGGCTCGAGCTTGCCCTCGAGGATCTGCGACAGCGCGAAGTTGCGGTTCAGCCGGTGGTCGGTCAGCCGGTCCTGCGGGAAGTTGTAGGTGCGGATGCGGTCGCTGCGGTCGCCGGAGCCGACCTGCTCGCGCCGTTCGGCCGCGCGCGCGGCGTCGGCGGCGCGCTTGGTCGCCTCGTGGATGCGCGCGCGCAGCAGGCTCATCGCGCGCTGCTTGTTCTTCAGCTGGCTGCGCTCCTCCTGGCAGGCGACGACGGTGCCGGTCGGGATGTGGGTGATGCGCACCGCGGACTCGGTCTTGTTGACGTGCTGGCCGCCGGCGCCGCTGGCGCGGAAGGTGTCGACGCGCAGGTCCTGCGGGTCGATGTGCACCTCGACCTCCTCGACCTCGGGCAGCACCGCGACCGTCGCCGCCGAGGTGTGCACGCGGCCCTTGGCCTCGGTCTCGGGCACGCGCTGCACGCGGTGGCCGCCGGACTCGAACTGCATCGCGTGGAACACGCTGGTGCCGCGCAGCGCGAACGTGATGTCCTTGAAGCCACCGGTCTCGGTCGGCGTGCTGTGGATCGGCTCGAACGTCCAGCCCTGCCGCGAGGCGAAGCGCTGGTAGATCGTGCAGAGGTCGCGCGCGAACAGCGCCGCCTCCTCGCCGCCGGTGCCGGCGCGGATCTCGATGATGCAGTCGCGACGGTCGTCGCCGGTGTCGGCCAGCAGCGCATCGACCAGTTCGTCGACCTCGCGGTCGGCGCGCGCCTCGAGCGCCGGCAGCTCGCTGCGCGCCAGCTCGGCCAGTTCACGGTCGCCGCCGGTGACGAGCGCACGGTGCTCCTCGATGTCGTGCTCGAGGCGCACGAAGCCGCGGTAGCGCTCGACGAGCGGCGTCGTGCTGCCGATCTCGCGCTGCAGCTTCGCGAGGCGCTCCCCCTGCGCGAGCACCGCGGGGTCGGCCGATTGCGCGAGCAGCTGCTCGACGCGCGCGACCAGCCCGTCGAGCTTCTGCCGGATGCGAGGACGCAGACGGCTCATGCCGCGATGCCTCCGTGCCCGCGGCCGGGCACTAGCTCTTCGCCGCTTCCTTCTTGCCGTAGCGCTTCAGGAACTTGTCGACGCGGCCCGCCGAGTCGACGAACTTCGCGGCGCCCGTGTAGAACGGGTGGCAGGCCGAGCAGATGTCGGTGCGGATCTCCGCCTTGACGGAGTGGGTCACGAACTTGTTGCCGCAGGCGCAGGACACCTGGCACTCGACGTACTTGGGGTGGATTTCGGCTTTCATGGCGCTCGGGCCTCGCGCGGCTGGTGCGCAGTGAGGGGCGGAGAGTGTAGAGCGCGCCGGCCGCCGGTCAACACCTCCGGCAACGAGGCCGCCCGGCGGGCGACCCGGTCAGGGCACCCACTGCAGCAGCCGGCCCAGTTCGGCCCCGGCCGAACCGACGTCGACCAGCCGGATGCGCGCCGGCGGCACCGGGCGCCCGGCCACCAGCTGCCCGACCAGGTCCAGCACCGCGGCGCGCGCGGCGGGGCTCAGCTCGGCCAGCGAACCGCGCGGCAGCAACACGGCGGCATCGCGATCGTCCCCGCCGCCCGGCGCCAACGCCAGCGGCCCCGGACGGCGCAGCGCGGCGCTGCCATCGGCGAACACCTCCACCACCGGCGCCACGCCCGGTGGCACCGCCTCGATGCGGCTGGCGAGCAGCACTCTGCCGCCGCACGGTGCGAGCGCGATGCCGAGCGCCGGCGGCGGTGGCGGCGCCGGCGCCGCGGCCGCGCGGCGGTGCGCGGCGCGCGCCTGGTCGCGTTCGCGAACGCTGACCGCCAGCACCGCGATGCCGGCCGCCGCCACGACGAACGCCACCAGCAGCCGTCCGGCGAGGCTCTGCGGCAACCAGTTCATGTGCCGCCCCGGCCACGCGCGAGCAGTCGCTGCACCGCCGCGACGTGCAGCCCCGTCACCGTGTCGACGTGACCTTCGATCACGCGCAGGAAGCGCTGCGAGGCATCCTGGATGCCATAGGCCCCCGCCTTGCCGCGCCAGTCGTTCGAGTCGAGGTAGTGCTGCAGCTCCGCGGCCGCCGGCCGCGAGCCGGCGACGACGGCGCGCGCGACCTCTTCGTGTTGCGCGCCGGACTCCGGCACGATCAGGCAGTGCGCGGTGAAGACCTGGTGCGTGCGGCCGAGCAGCCGGCGCAGCATCGCCTCGGCCTCGGCGCGATCGGCCGCCTTGCCCAGCTCGACACCGTCGACATCCACCACCGTGTCGACTGCCAGCACCGGCACGCGCGGGTCGATGCACACCGCGCCGAGCGCCTTGCGCCGCGCCCGCGCGATCGCCAGCTGCTCCGGCGGGTCGCCGGCGTGCGGATCCTCGCCGGCGTATTCCTCACCCGGCTCGCACAGTTCGAACGCCAACCCGGCCTGCTGCAGCAGCAGGCGCCGGCGCGGCGAGGTCGACGCGAGGTAGAGCTGCGGCGCGCTCACAGCGGCGATGGTCGCCGGGGCGGCGCGGCCCGCAAGCCCCGAACCGACGTTCCGCCGCTACCGCTTCTTGCCGGGCGGCCCGAGCCGGACCAGCAGGCAGGCCGGCGACAGCGTGTGCGTCAGGTTCGGCTTGCGCGTCGACAGGTGCGGCCCGACGTCGAGCGGCAGGTGGCCGTAGGGCTTCAGCAGCGCGCGCAGGCGGTCGAGGAACTTCTCGGCGGCGGCGTCCTTCGGATCGAGGCCGAGGCGCTGCTGGGCGCGCAGGGTCGACTTGTCCGAGAAGCAGAGGTCCTCGATCGTCAGCACGTTGGTGAGGAAGTTGGCCGCGTGCGGCTGCAGCGCCGGTACACGCTGGAAGAACGTGTTGCGATCGCTGACGCCGGCCTCGCGCAGGAAGCCGAGGTTGACGCCGTTCTGGTCGTTGTAGATCTGCGCCACCGAATCCCGCACCGCCAGGCAGCGGTCGAACAGGTCCGGGATCGTCAGGTCGCGCAGCAGGTCCTCGACCTCGAAGGCCTCGGTGACGCGGAACTCGTTGCGGTCGACGAAGCTCTCCTGGATGCGGCGCCGGGCCTCCTGGCCGTAGCCGCACGGCAGGCCATCGGCGAAGTAGATGTGCAGCATCGCCTCGACCAGGTCGAGCTGGGGCAGCGGCTCGCCTTCCTTGGGCGCCGGCGGCGGCACGTCGGCCAGCACCTTCTCGAGTTCGGCGAGCACGAGCTGCAGGTTCGCCGGCGTGGGCGACAACGGCGCGCGCGGATCCGGCGCGGCGTCGGCCTTGGCTTCCGTCTTGGGCTTCTTCTTCGGCACGGCGATCTCTTGCATGGCCCGGCAGGCGGCGTGATCAGCGGGCGTTTCGGCACGGGCGGCGCGGGACGCCGCGCACGATGTCACACGTCCCGTCGAGCTGGCTCACCAGCGACGGGCTCGACCGGCGGCGGCTACTTCTTGCCGGCGGCGGCGCGTTCGGCCTTCTCGGCGCGGCGCTGCGCCTTGGGCTTGCGCACCTTCTTCTTCGGCGGCTGGAAGGCGGCTGGCTTGCCCTTGCTCTTCTTGCGCTCCGGCTTCTTCGGCACCGGCACGGTCAGGCCCGAGCGCTCGATCATCGTCGCGACGGTCGCGGATGGGCGCGCGCCGACCGACAGCCAGTACTGGATGCGTTCGGTGTTGAGCTTGAGCTGCTCCTGAGCCCGGGGCATCAGGGGCAGGTAGTAACCGAGCGCCTCGATGATGCGACCGTCGCGCGGGAAGCGCGGATCGGTGGCGACCACCCGGAACGTCGGGTGGTTGAGGCGTCCAAATCGTTTCATTCGAAGCGTGACTGCCAAGGGAACCTGTCTCCGTGCGTCGTGGACCCGCGAAAGGGGGCGAGAAGCAAAGCAGATGGCCCCTGCACTTGCCAGCGCTTTTTTGGCGCCGGTCAGCGGCGCCGGCGCCCCGGGAAGCCCCCGGGGAACCCGCCGCCGAAGCCGCCGGGACCGCCGCGGCCGCCACCTCGACCGCCGCCCGGCGGGCCGCCGGGCAGCCCACCCCCACCCAGCATCTGGTCGAGCCCGGGCGGCATGCCGCCGCCCTTGCCCATGCGCTTCATCAGGTCCTGCATCGCCTTGAACTGCTTGATCATGCCGTTGACGGCGTCGAGGTCGTTGCCGGAGCCGACGGCGATGCGGCGCCGGCGCTGCACGTCGATCAGGCCGGGGTTCTTGCGTTCGCGCGGCGTCATCGACAGCACGATCGCCTCGATGCGCTTCATGTGCGAGTCGTCGAAATCGACGTCCTTCATCATCGAGCCGACGCCGGGCAGCATGCCGAGCACCTTCTTCAGCGGGCCCAGCTTGCGGATCATGTTCATCTGCGCGAGGAAGTCCTCGAAGTTGAACTGACCCTTCTGCAGCTTCTTGGCCGCCTGCTCGGCCTCCTTCTCGTCGATCACCGACTGCGCCTTCTCGACCAGGCCGACGACGTCGCCCATGCCGAGGATGCGGCCGGCCATGCGCGACGGATCGAACTCCTCGAGATCGTCGGGCTTCTCGCCCACGCCGGCGAACAGGATCGGCCGGCCGGTGACCTTGACGATCGACAGCGCCGCGCCGCCGCGCGCGTCGCCGTCGACCTTGGTCAGGATCAGGCCGTGCAGCGGCAGCCGGGCGTGGAACTCCTTGGCCGAGTTGACCGCGTCCTGGCCCAGCATCGCGTCGCAGACCAGCAGCACGCCGTGCGGCTTGCACGACGCGTGCACGTCCTGCAGTTCGCGCATCAGCGGCTCGTCGATGTGCAGGCGGCCGGCGGTGTCGAGGATCACGACGTCGTGGCCGCGCGACTTCGCGAACTCGATGCCGCGCTTGCAGACCTCGGGCGGCCGCGCCGCGGTGCCTTCGGCGTGCACCGCGATGCCGAGCTGCTTGCCGAGGCTCTGCAGCTGCTCGACGGCGGCCGGGCGCTGCAGGTCGGCGGCGACCAGCAGCGGGTTCTTCTTCTTGTGCTTGCGCAGCCACAGCGCCAGCTTCGCGGTCGTGGTCGTCTTGCCGCTGCCCTGCAGGCCGCACATCATCAGCACCAGCGGCGGCTGGCTGGCGACCGGCAGGCCGGTCGCCTGGCCGCCGAGCAGATCGGTCAGCGCGTCGTGGAAGCACTTGACGAACTGCTGTCCGGGCTCGACCGACTCGAGCACCTTCTGTCCGAGCACGCGCTGCCGCACGTCGGCGACGAACTCCTTGGCCACCTGGAAGTTGACGTCGGCCTCGAGCAGGGCCTGGCGCACGGCCCGGATGCCCTCGTCGACGTTGGCCTCGGTCAGGACCTTCTGGCCGGCGATCGCGCGGTAGGCCTTGCCGAGTGCGTTGGCGAGCGAGTCGAACATCGTGGCGCACGATGTTGGAGCACGACCCGCCGGTCAAGGGCAAGGCCCGGGAAGGAACCCGCCGCCGCGGCGTCCGATCGCCGGTACAACTGGAACAGTCCTTGCCAACCGCGCCGCCCATGAACGACCGCCGCCGCCTGGTCCCCCTCTCCCTGCTGTTCGCCGCCGCGTGCGCAACTCCGGCCGCCAGTGGCCCCGACGGACGTCCCGAGCACGTGCTCGAAGCCGAACTGCGCGACTTCCAGGTGGCGCAGCAGGTGTTTCGCGAACAGAACATCCCGCCGATCGTGTTCGACTTCCCGACGGACGGCCGCGTGACCGTGCGCGAGGTCACGCTCGACGGCTGGCCGGGCAGCGCCTACGTGCGCTGCCGGTTCCACTACCAGAACCGCACCGACAAGCCGGTGGTGCAGACCTGGATCTCGCTCGACGTGCTCGACGCCTCGGGCCGGCTGGTGTCGAGCCAGGCCTGCAACTGCATCATCCCGGTGCCGATGCCGATCGCGCGCGGCAGCTACTACTCGGACGAGCTGCGCACGCCGACCTACGACGCGCACCTGCAGCCGGGCTGGAGCTGGCGCATCCGCTGCAACTCGGTGCTCCAGCACGAGGACGAGCCGCTCGATCCGCCGGTGCCCGAGCGCACGGTGCGCGAGTACCCGCCGATGCAGATCAAGGACCGGCGGTGAGACCGCTCGCACCGCAGTGCGAACGGTTCCGCGGCGCGCACCTCAGCGGCTGAACTCGAGGCTGTCGAGCACGAACGAGCCCGCCGTGTGGCCGGGCACGTCGAAGTAGCAGCAGACCCACTGCACGTCGGTGAGATCGGCGCCGGCAAAGGCGTCGAGCGGCAGCCGGATCGTCGTCATCGCGCTCTTGGTGAAGTCGCCCGCGGGATACGGGATCGGCGCGGCGAAGAAGACGTCCGGTGACGGGATGCGGCCGTGTTCGCCGACCTGCACGAAGTCGCTCCAGCCGTTGCCGGTGTAGAGCCGCGCGCGGAAGTCCGGGTCCTCGCCGGCGGTGTTCCACGCGTCGAGGTAGTCCTGGGCGACGCGCAGGCTCAGCACGTCGTAGTTGGTGACGTCGCGCGCGGCGCCGACCAACGGCACGTTCGCGATCGGCAGGTTCCAGCCGACGTACCTCGAGCCGGCCCCGCCCCACTGGACGCGCAGGCCCCGGGTGTCGTGCGGCACCGACGGATCGAGCTGCCACAGCTCGTCCTCGGCGATGGCCGCGATGCCGGCGCCCTTGACGACCGAGCCGCCGCGCGTGTTGAGGTTCCAGCCGCCCTGCCAGTTCGGCCTGGCGAACGGGCTGCTGCTGACGCTCGGCTCGTAGCGGCTACCGCCGCGCACGCTCCAGCAGCTTGCGTCCCTTCTCGTTCCAGGCCGGCGCGGCGTCGCGGTCGGCGAGCTCGCGCACCGCGGGCAGCAGCGCGCCGACGATGCGCGTCATGTGCGGCAGATCGAGCCGGTCGACCTCGTCGCTCGGCCGGTGGTAGTCGGCGTGCAGGGAGCCGGCGCTCAGCGAGTGGGCGACGATGCCGTGCCGCACGAACGACCAGTTGTCGCTCTGCGCGAACAGCTGGCTCGCCATGCGGAAGTCGACCAGCAGCACGCCGGCGCGCTGCAGCGGCGCTTCGACGATCCTGGCGAAGTCGCTGAGGTCGTTGCCGGTGATCCAGGCCTTGCCCTCGTTGCCCGGTTCGGGACGTCCGATCATCTCGATGTTGAGGTTGGCGACGATGCGCTCGAGCGGCACCGGCGGCCGCTCGCAGAACGCAGCCGACCCGCGCAGACCCTTCTCCTCGCCGGCGAAACAGACGAACAGCACGCTGCGTGCCGGCGGCGGCTGCTGCGCCATCGCCCGGGCGAGCAGCAGCACCGCGGTGGTGCCCGACGCGTCGTCGTCGGCGCCGTTGTTGATCGCGTCGCCGTCCACCGGGCGGCCGATGCCGATGTGGTCGTAGTGGGCGCTGACGACCACGAACTCGTCCTTCCTGCTCGCGCCGGGCAGCAGCGCCACGACGTTGCGCAGCGGCACGTCGGCCTTGCGCGCCTCGGGCACCGACCAGGTCGCGGACCACGTCACCTCACCGCCGTCCGCGGGCGGCGCCGGCAGCACGCCCTTGCGGACCAGGAACACCGGCCGCGACGCCTCGCGCCGGCCGCCGAGCACGCCGTGTTCGCCGGCCGCGCGCAGCCAGTACGGATCGTGCTCGGCGACCTCGATCAGGATCGTACGGCGCGACGACTTCGCGTTCAGCATCTGCTGCAGCACCGGATCGTCGGCCAGCGCGACCGTGCACGCCTCTTCCGTGCCGGCCAGCACGTCGGACGGCCGCCACCAGCGCACGTCCTGCCCCGCCACCAGCGGCACCGTGCCGCTCGTCTCGCCGACCTTGCGCTGCAGCACGACCGACACCGCGGTCGAATCCAGCCGCACGCCCGGCATCGACCAGGCGTGGAAGAAGCTGTCGCCGGCACCGGGCTTCAGCCCCGCCGCGCCGAAGCGCTCGGCGAGCCAGTCGGCGGCGACCTCCAGCTCCGGGCTGCCCGTGTCGCGGCCGGCACGCTCGTCGGCGGCGAGCCAGCTGACGACCTCGCGCACGCTCGCCTCGGTGATGACCTCGGCCGGTGCCGCGGTCTGCGCATGGACCATCGCCACGCACAGGCAGGTGGCGGCGAACACGAACGGCACGCAACGGGGTCGCATCATGACTTCTTCGCCAACAGGTCGTTCAGCGAACCGGAGCGGTAGCCGAACACGTCGAGCGCGACGTAGAGGTAGCCGGCCGCTTCGATGCGTTCGCCGAGCGTGGCCCGCAGTTCGAACGCGCGCGGCAGTTCGTCCGGACCGACCTCGACCCGCGCGAGCCGGTCGTGGTGGCGCACGCGGAACTGGCGGAAGCCGAGTTCGCGCAGCACCGCTTCGGCGCGCTCGATGCGCTGCAGCACGGCGGCATCGATCGGGGTCCCGTAGGGCACGCGCGACGACAGGCAGGCGAAGCTCTGCTTGTCGGCCGTGCGCAGACCGTGCTCGCGGCTGTAGCGGCGCACGTCGTCCTTGCCCATCCCGGCGTCGACCAGCGGCGCGCCCACGCCGTGGTCGGCGGCGGCCTGCTGGCCCGGGCGATGGTCGCCGAGGTCGTCGGTGATCGCGCCGTAGACCACGGCCCAGTCGGCCGGCGCGATCGAGGCGCGCTGCTGCGCGACGGTGACGAACAGCTCGTTCTTGCAGTGGAAGCAGCGGTCGCCGGCATTGGCGCGGTAGCCGGGACGTTCGAGTTCGTGCGTCGGCAGCACGACGTGGCGGGCACCGATCTCGCGCGCCAGCGCCTCGGCCTCGGCCAGTTCGGCGCGCGGCAGCGACGGCGAGTCGGCGGTCACGGCGACGCTGCGTTCGCCGAGCGCGGCGACGCACGCGTGCAGCAGCGCGGTCGAATCGACGCCGCCCGAGAACGCGACCACGGCGCCGGGCAGCGCGGCGAGCGCCCCGCGCAGGTGCGCGAGCTTCTGTTCGTACGACAGCGACGCGGTGGCGGGCAGCATGCAGCGCACCGTTCTACCGGCCGCGGCCGTCGTAGACCACCTGCCCGCCGATCACGGTCAGCAGCACCTTCGCCTGCAGGATGTCCGCCTCGGGGCAGGTCCGCAGGTCGCGGTCGAACACCGTGAAGTCGGCGAACTTGCCGACCTCGATGGTGCCGAGCTTCTGCTCGGCGAACATCGCGATCGCCGCGTGCAGCGTGAAGCCGCGCAGCGCCTCCTCGCGCGACAACCTCTGCTCGGGCCGCAGCTCCTCGCCGCCGTCGAGGCGGCGCGTGGTGACCGCCGCGTAGATGCCGCGCCGCGGATCGACCGACTCGACCGGGAAGTCGCTGCCGAACGGCACGACGACGCCGAGCCGCAGGAACCGGCGCCACGCGTAGGCGCGCGCCGTGCGCTCGGGGCCGAGCCGCGCCGGCGCCCACGGCATGTCCGAGGTCAGGTGCGTCGGCTGCATCGACGGCAGCACACCGAGCGCATCGAAGCGGGCGAAGTCGGCCTCGGCCACGACCTGCGCGTGCTCGATACGGAACCGCCGCTCGGCGAACAGGCCGTCGCACTCCACCGCCTCGTAGGCATCGAGCACGGCGCGGTTGGCGGCGTCGCCGATCGCGTGCACGCAGAGCTGCATGCCGTGGTCGGCGCAGCGCTGCGCCAGCTCCTGGATGCCGGCCCGGGTGTTCAGCAGCAGGCCCTTCCACGCCGGCCGGTCACGGTACGGCTCGAGCAGCACCGCGCCGCGCGAACCGAGCGCGCCATCGGCGTAGGCTTTGACCGCACGTACGACGATGCGCGCGTCCCCGGTCTGCCAGACGCCGCGTTCGATCAGTTCGCGTTCGTTCGCATCGAGCAGCACGTAGGTGCGCAGCTGCCAGCGGCCCTCGGCGTGCAGCGCGAGCATCGTGTCGAGCACCGCCCGGGAGACGCCGGCGTCGTGCACGCACGTCAGCCCGTGCCGCAGGCAGGCGTCGTGCGCGGCGAGCAGCCGTTCGCGCAGCTGGGCCGGCGTCAGCGACGGCAGCTGGATCGCGTCCATCGCCTGGTCGACCAGCACGCCGGTCGGCTCGCCGTCGGCGTCGAACAGCACCTCGCCACCGGCCGCCGCGCGCGTGTCGCGCGTGATGCCGGCGGCCGACAACGCCGCCCGGTTGGCGAGGCCGGCGTGGCCGTCGACGCGCACGAGCCAGACCGGGTGGTCGGGGATCGCGGCCGACAGCGCGCGGTGGTGCGGCATCGCGGTGTCCGGCCAGTCGTTCTGGTCCCAGCCGCGACCGAGCACCCATTCGCCCGGCGGCAGGGCCGCCGCCTTCGCCGCCGCCCGGGCCACCACCTCGGCGAACGACGTGGTGCCGACCAGATCGACCTCGGCCAGCGCCGTGCCGAGGCCGAGCAGATGCCCGTGCGCGTCCTGCAGCCCCGGCACGACGAACGCAGAGTCGAGGTCGATCACCGGCGCGCGCGCGTTGCCGGCCGTGTGGTCGATGCGGTCGTAGCGCGCGCACAGCGGGCCGCGCCAGAGCTGGTTGGTGCCGGTGAAGATGGTGCCGTTGTCGAGCTGCAGGCCGCGGGCGGGCGGCGCGGGCGGCGGTTCCTGCGGGCTCGGCAGGCTGGCGAACGTGCAGAAGACGAGCGCGGCGAACATCGCCGCGCATGCTACGTCACACGTCGTCGCCGCCGCAGCGGATCTCCGCGTCGGCGGTGAAGATCGTGCGCTGGCGCACGCGGCCGGCCGGCACGTTGGCGCCGGGGAACAGCAGGCACTCGGTCAGCCTGCTGCCGTCGCCGATGCGGGCGCCGTCCATCACCACGCAGCGCGTCAGGTCGGCGCCGCGGCCGAGCGTCACACCGGCGCCGCGGAACTCGGGCCGGCCGCTCTGCTGCAGCAGCAACAGATTGAGTTCCAGCAGGTCGGCCGGATAGCTGACGTTCATGTCGGCCTTGACCACCTCGGCGGCCTCGACGCGGTAGCCGTCGTCGAGGAAGATCTGGATCGAGTCGGTGATCTCGTACTCGTTGCGCATCGCGGTGCGCGGCGTGCGGCGCACGGCATCGAAGAACGACAGGTCGAACAGGTAGATGCCGCAGCCCTTGAGGTCGGTGCGCGGGTGGCGCGGCTTCTCGACCACGCGGTGCACGAAGCCGTCGTCGCCGACCAGCACGACGAAGTTGCGCTTGATCGCCTCGAGGTTCTGCTCGCGCCGGCACGCCAGCACGCCGGCGACCTCGCGCTCGCTGCGCAGGCGCCCGACCATGTCGCCGAGGTTCTCGGTGACGAAGAAGATGTCGCCGAGGAACAGGAAGAACGGCCGGTCGACGTGCGGCTCGAGCCGCGACACCGCGTGCGCGATGCCGAGCGTCTCCTCCTGTTCGACGTAGGTGATCGAGACGCCCCAGCGGCTGCCGTCGCCGAGCGCGCTGACGACCTCGTGGCCGAGGTGGCCGATCACGACGACGACCCGGCGGATGCCGAGCGCGGCCATCATCTCGAGCTGGTAGGCCGTCAGCGGCTTGCCGAGCACCGGCAGGATCGGCTTCGGCCAATGCTCCGAGAAGGGCCGCATGCGCGTGCCCTTGCCGGCGGCGAGGATCACGCCCATCAGTTCGTCGGTCACGATCGGGCTCGTGCGGCGATCAGGGGAGCGTGCTCTCGGTGACGTTGCGCACCAGCGACACCCGCTGCGTCTCGAGGCTCGAGATCATCAGGTCCAGCCGGCCATCGCTGTTCATGTCCTGCAGCACCGCGTTCGACGCGCCGCCGGCGCCCGGGAACGTCGACAGCTCCGGGAAGCCGCCCGACCCGTTGCCGACCAGCACGCGGAAGTCGCTGCTGTCGCCGGACGCCACCAGGATGTCCGGCAGGCCGTCGCCGCTGAGATCCTGCGCCAGCAGCGCGGTCGGGATCGACCCGGCCGGGAAGCTCTGGCCGAAGAAGCCCGACGGCGAGCCGAACAGCACCGAGACCGTACCCGAGGCGCCGTTGCTGACCACGAGGTCGGCGCGGCCGTCGCCGTTGAAGTCGGCGGTGATCAGGTAGTTCGGCGACGTGCCGACCGGCACGTTCAGGAACTGCGTGAACACGTTGCCGCCGTCGTTGCGCAGGATCAGGATGTCGGCCTGGTTGCTGCGCGAGATCGCCAGGTCCTGGCGACCGTCGCCGGTGAAGTCGGCGGCGACGACGTCGATCGGACCCGAGGTCGGGCCGAGGTCGACGATCTGCTCCGGCCCGAACACGAACGGCGTCGGCGTGCCCGGCAGCAGGTGCAGCGAGCCGCCGACGAAGTCGCACCAGACGATGTCCATGTCGCCGTCGCGGTCGAGGTCGGCCGCCGCGGCGCCGAACGGGTAGATGCCGCTGCCGACGATGGCCGGCGTGCCGGCCGGCGTCGCGAACGCGTAGCCGGTGCCGGTGCTGACGTTGCGCAGCAGCTTCAGGCCGCCGTCGACGCCGACGATCAGGTCGGGGCGATCGTCGCCGTCGAGGTCGGCGACGTCGAGCTGGCGCACCACCGAGCCGATGTCGAACGTCGCTTCGACGCCGAGGCTGAAGTCCGGCCCGCGGCCCATGACGCTCAGGGAGGTGCCGGCGTCGCTGCCGACGATCACCTCGCGGTCACCGTCGCCGTCGAAGTCGCCGCCGACCATCCACGAGGCGCCGGTCAGGCCGCTGTCGAAGTTGCGCGCGCCGAGCAGCCGGCCGCCGTCGTCGGCGAGCCACAGATTGATGCGGTCGTCGTTGCCCGAGAGGGCGAACACGTCGTTCCGGCCGTTGCCGTCGAAGTCGCCGATGAACGGCCGCAGCGGGTTGCCGGTGGCGTCGTAGAGGCTCGGCGCGCCGACGCCGCCGCCGGGCAGCTGCGGCACGACGAACAGACTGTCGCGGAACGCGAGGCACGCGACCAGGTCGACGAGCCCGTCGCCGGTGACGTCGGCGATGGTCGCCAGCGACGGCATGTCGGGCGCCGGGATCTCGAACGACAGGTAGTCGCAGACCTGACCGACCGGGCCGATGGTGCCATCGGTGCCGTCGTCGCCGCCGCCCTTGACCGGCGGCAGGATGTCGGTGATGACGACGAAGCGGTTGCTGTCGAACGTCGTCACGCACATGTCGACCAGGCCGTCGCCGCTGAGGTCGCCGAGCGCGATGGCCGCCGGCGCACCGGGGATCTGCAGTTCGCAGTAGGTGGCGCCGGGCTGGCCGCCGGCGACGCCGGGCCAGATGATCAGGCGGTCCGAGGCGGGATCGAGCGCCATCAGGTCGACGATGCCGTCGCGCGTGACGTCGCCGATCTGCACGTTGAACGTGCGGTAGCCCGGCTGGCCGCCGCCGCCGGGGATGCCGAGTTCCTGCGTGATCGGGAAGGCGCCGGCACCGTTGCCGTAGAAAATACGCATCTCCGGCTGCTGCGGCACCGTGACGACGATGTCGAGGAAGGTGTCGCCGTTGAGGTCGCCGACGACGACCGCCAGCGGCTCCTGGGGCAGCGGCAGCACGGGCCCGGGCGTGAAGGTGCCGGTGCCGTCGTTGAGCCACACGTCGCTGGTGTTGGCGGTGCTGCGCACGATGACCAGGTCGCGGTCGTTGTCGCCGTCGAAGTCGCCGCCCGCGATCCAGATCGGGCCGCCGCCGAGCTGCGTCTCCTGGCCGACCGTGAACGTCGTGCCGTTGCCGATCAGCACGCGCAGCTCGCCGGTGATGCTGATCACCGCCATGTCGAGCACGTTGTCGCCGTTGAGGTCGGCGACGTAGAAGTCCGCGTGGTGCGCCGAGTTGGTCTTGACCTCGGATCGCGTCTCGAACCGCGGTGACTTGCCGGCCTGAAGGCCGCCGGCGAGGTCGGCGCTATGGCGCGCGCAGCCGGCCAGAGCTGCGACGGTGAGGAGGATGGCGGTGCGCGAGGTCTTCATGATCGTGGGGAGCAGCAGTGCGAGAGCGTCGGTCCCGTCTCGTGGGGAAGCGTAGCACAGAGACCCCCCGCGAGCGCTGCGCCGCAATCTCGATCCGGGATCGGCGCGGGCGGTCGCGGCGGGCGCACGGTGCCGCCCATGGCAGCGCCGCTTCGCAGCGCGGCCGCTCAGGCGTCGCGTTCGGCCGGCGCCAGATAGCTGCGCGCCCGCTGCACGTAGTGCCGCGCCCGCCAGCGCATCGCCGCCATCTCCTCGTCGGTGACCCGGCGCACGATCCGGCCCGGCGTGCCGAGCACCACCGAGCGCTCCGGGATCACCGCGTTCTCCTTCACCAGCGCGCCGGCGCCGATCAAGGAGAACGCGCCGATGCGCGCGCCGCCGAGCACGATGCAGCCCATGCCGAGCAACGAATGCTCGCCGACCTCGACGCCGTGCAGGATCACGCCGTGGCCGATCGTGACGCCGCGGCCGATGCGCAGCGGACAGTCGATGTCGACGTGGATGCAGGTGTTGTCCTGCACGTTGGTGTCGTCGCCGATCTCGATCCAGCTGTCGTCGCCGCGGATGGTGACGCCGAACCAGATGCCGACGTCGCGGCCGAGGCGCACGTCGCCGACGACGACCGCGTTGTCGGCCACCATCGCGGTGCCGCGGCGGCGCAGCCGACCGACCATGTCCGGGTGGACCAGGAACTCACGCTTCTCGGGGTTCATCGCGGATAGAGAGCATCCAGGATCTCGGGCCAGAGCAACACCACCGACACCGTCAACCCATTGTGCACCATGTGCGCCAGCACCGGCGGCCACAGCGCCCGATGCCGCGCGCGCAGCCAGCCGAACAGCAGCGCCAGCACGGCGATCGGCAGCGCGTAGTCGAGGCCGTGTGCGAGCCCGAACAGCACCGCGGTCGCGCCGTGCGCCACCCACGCGGGCAGCGTCGTCACCAGCGCGGTGAACAGGTAGCCGCGGAACAGCACCTCCTCGGCGAGGGGACCGACGACGACGATGCCGAGGATCGTCGGCCAGACCTCCGGCGCCGCGAACCCGTGCGCGGCGAGTTCCTGCAGCATCGGCTGCGGCGCCACCGCATGGCCGATCGCACGCAGCGCCTGCAGGTAGCCGGTCACGGCCACGAACCAGAGCAGCGCGAACGGCAGGTAGACGCGCAGCACCGCGAGCGCGGCGACCGGCCGCCACGCCACCGCGGGCGGCCAGACCGCGACGAAGCCGACCAGCGCCACCGCCGCCAGCCGCAGGTCGTAGCCGGCCAGGGCGAACGTGCACGCGACCACCGCCAGCAGCTGCAGCCACGGCCCGGCCTGCGCTCGCCGCGGTGCGGTCATTCGCCGGCGATGATGCCCGACGTCGGCGACGACGCGGTGGCGTAGAGCTTCTTGCCGATGCGCCCGGCGAGGAACGCGTCGCGCCCCGCCTCGGCGGCGGCCTTCATCGCCCGCGCCATACGCACCGGCTGCTGCGCCAGCGCGACGCCGGTGTTCAACAGCACGCCGTGCGCGCCGAGCTCGAACGCGAGCGCGACGTCGCTGGCGGTGCCGACGCCGGCATCGACGATCACCGGCACCTTGCTGCGTTCGAGGATGATGCGGATGTTGTTCGGGTTCAGGATGCCCTGGCCGCTGCCGATCGGCGCCCCGGCCGGCATCACCGCGGTGACGCCCGCGTCCTCGAGGCGACGCGCCAGCACCGGGTCGTCGCTGGTGTAGCACAGCACCACGAAGCCCTCCTTCACGAGGGTCTTCGCCGCCTCGAGCGTGCCGATCGGATCGGGCAGCAGGGTGTCGGGATCGCCGAGCACCTCGAGCTTGACGAGGTCGCCGATGCCGAGTTCGCGCCCCAGCCGCGCCGTGCGCACCGCGTGCTCGGCGTCGAAGCAGCCGGCGGTGTTCGGCAGCAGCACGTATTTCTCGCGCGGCAGGTAGTCGAGCAGCGACCTGCCCTTCGGCACGCCGAGTTCGAGCCGGCGCACGGCGACGGTGACGCATTGCGTGCCGGAGACCGCCAGCGCCGCCACCATCGACTCCATCGACGGGTACTTGCCGGTGCCGAGGAACAGGCGCGAGGTGAACTGGTGCGGGCCGATGGCCAGCGGTGCGTCGGGCGGGATCACGGCGCCGATCGTGCGCCGGCGGGCAGCAGCGCACAAGGGTGCAACGCGTCGTCGCGCGATCGCCCCCCGTCAGCGGTCCAGGGCGGCTCGCGCGGCCTCGACCTGCGAGACGGTGACGACCCGACGATGCTCCCCGTCCGCCACCGCGGGCCCGGTCGACGGACGCGACCGGAGCGCCGGCGGCGGCCAAGGCGTCACCCACCGCCGAAGAACGTCACCACCTCGAGTCGGTCGCCTGCCGCCAGCGGCGTGGCGGCGTGCTCGGCGCGGCGCACCAGCTGCTTGTTGCGTTCGACGGCGACCTGCGCCGGCGTGAGGCCCAGCAGCCGCACGAGGTCGGCGATCGTGCTGCCGGCCGGCACCGCGCGCGGTTCGCCGTTGACGTGCACTTCGAGTTCGCGGGTCGACTCCATCTCAATCCTGGCGCTGCAGCAGCAGCACCTTCAGGTACTCGGATTCGGGGTGCGTGATCGTGACCGGATGGTCGGGGCCGGCGCCGAGCCGCTGGCGCAGCACGACGCGGAACGGCAGCCCGGCCGCCGCCTGGCGCACGATCTCCTCGAAGCGCGGCAGCGCCATGTGGTGGCTGCAGGTGCAGGTGACCAGGAAGCCCTGCGGCGCCAGCAGGCGCAGCGCGTGCCGGTTCAGGTCGCGGTAGCCGCGCTCGGCGCCGTCGAGCTCGCGCCGCGACTTCGCGAACGCCGGCGGATCGAGCACGATCAGGTCGTGCTGGCGGCCGGCGTCGCGCTGGCCGCGCACGAAGTCGAACACGTTGCCCTGGTGCGCCGACAGCCCGGCCAGCGCGTTCGCGGCGGCGCCGGCGGTGGCGAGTTGCAGCGCCGC
Organism: Planctomycetota bacterium; assembly: GCA_016794035.1. Lineage (GTDB taxonomy): Bacteria > Planctomycetota > UBA1135 > UBA1135 > UBA2386 > JAEUHS01. The sequence goes on along the minus strand of JAEUHS010000068.1, from coordinate 67,012 downwards.
CTCGGACTCGTCGACGGCCAGCGCCACCGTCGCGCCACCCTGCAACGCGTTCAGCGCGAACGCGCCCTGGTAGCAGAACAGGTCCAGCACGCGCCGGCCCTTGGCCAGCTGCTGCACCAGCGCGCGCGCCGGCCGCTGGTCGAGGTAGAAGCCGGTCTTGTGGCCGGTGAACGGCCGCACCAGGTGGCGCACGCCGTGCTCGACGATCGTCACCTCGGTGAGGCGGCGACCGTGCAGCAGCCGCACCTCCTGCGGCAGGCCCTCGTGCTTGCGCGCCGGCACGTCGTCGCGCGCGACCACGGACTCGGCCTGCAGGCGTTCGGCGACGAACGGGACGACCGCGTCGAGCGCGTGCTCGACGACGGCGCTGGTCACCTGCAGCACCAGCACCGGCCCGTAGCGATCGAGCACCAGTCCCGGCAATCCGTCGCTCTCGCCGTGCACGAGCCGCGCGCCATCGTGCGGACCGAGCATGCCGGCGCGGCGCTCGATCGCCGCCAGCAGCCGCTGGTGGAAGAACGCCTCGCGGTCCGGCACCGCGTCGCCCGGCCACGGCCCGCACAGGCGCAGCGCCAGCCGGCCCGCCGACGTGAAGCCGAGGCCCAGGTCGCGCCCGGCCTCGTCGCGCACGCGCGCGAGCCGCGGCGGCAGCAGGTCGCCGGCCTCGACGTCGCTGCCGTAGAACCAGACCTGGCCGCGGCGCGCGAAGCCGCTGGCCTTCGCCGACAGGCGCACGTCGGCGGTGGCAGGCGCAGGAGCGGCAGCGGCGGCGGATTCGGGTTCGGTCGTCATCGGGCCGAACAGGGTAGCGAATGGGCCCGTCCAGCGCTCACTTCGGCGGCAGCCGGAACACGAAGCTGCCCTGGTCGCGGACGTTCTGCTGGAACGCGGGCAGCTGCATGCCACCGCGCCGACCACCGGCCTCCATCGCCTCGCCGATGCGGCCCGCCAGGTGGCAAGCCGCCACGTAGGCGCGATCCGGATCCGCCGGCCGGCCCAACTCGGCGAGCAACTGGAGGCAGAACGGCGACAGTTCGGCGCCATCCGACGCCGGCTGCCCGGCACCCGCGGAACAGAGGAACTCGCGGCTGAAACGCTGTCGGCGGTGGGCACCGGGCGACGGGCCTGCGTCCGCTTCGGGGTCGCGCCCCGTCCCGCGACCGATGTCGAACACCGCGCCCGAGTGACAGCAGTCGAGCACGATCAGCACGTGCTTGGCTCGGCACCGCTTCGTGAACGACGTCAGCAGTTCGCGCCGCACGTAGCCGGTGCCCTTCACGATCGTGCCCTGTGCGTCGGCGGCGACCAGCCCGAAGCTGTCCTCGTCCCGCGCACCGTGGCCGGCGAAGTAGATCAGCACGGCATCCTCCTCGCCGACCCGCTCGAGCCGTTCGAGCTGGCCCAGGATCGCTTCGAAGGTCGCCTCGTGCTCCGGGAGCGTCACGATCGCGCCGGGCACCCGCCACTGCTCGTCGTTCCGCCGCAGCTGCGCGACGACGGCCTCGACCTCGCGCGGAGGATTGGTCAGCACGGGCCAGTCGGTGCGGCCGTAGGCCTTGCCGATGCCGATGAACAGCCCGTGCACGCCTTCGTAGTCGGGACGATAGACCCTGACCTGCCGCTCGCGGATCGACCGGTCGTCGTCGACGCCACGCGCAGCCATCGCGCCGTCTCCGGCCAGCAGCCAGCTCGCCCCCCACGCGCCGATCGCGAGCAGCGCGACCGCCGCGGCGGCGAGCCAGCCGTGCCGGCCCCCGCCGCCGGCCACACCGCCCGACGCCACCGCCTGCAGCGCCTCCACCACCTCCTGCGCGGTCGCATAGCGGGCCGTCTTCGCGAACAGCAGGCACTTGCGGATCACCTCGGCGAGCCGGCGGTCGACGTCGGGGCGCAGCTTGCGCAGGTCGGGCGGCGCGCCGTGCGCGCGGCCGGGCGGGAACGCGTCCTGGCCGGCGAGGCAGCGGAACAGCGTGCAGCCGAGCGCGAACACGTCGGCGCGCGGGTCCGCGGTCTGGCCGGCGAGCTGCTCGGGCGCCGAGTAGACGGGCAGGTGCTCGGGCCGCACGGCGGCACCGAGCTGCGCGTGCGCCAGCGACGAGCCCTGGCCGCGCTGGCCGAACTCCTTCGCGAACGTGAACGCGCCGAGCTGTGCCCGGCCGTTCGCGAGCAGGCGGATCGACGCCGGGCCGACCGCGCGGTGCACGACGCCCTGCAGGTGCACGTGCGCGAGCGCCTGGCCGATCTGCACGCCGAGCGCGATCGTCTCCGGCACGTCGAGCGGACTGCGCTGCAGCCGCTCGGCCAGCAGTTCGCCGGCCGGCAGATCGAGCACCAGCAGCGGACCCTCGGGCGTGGCTTCGACCCAGTGGATCGGCGCGACGTGCTCGTGGTGCAGCTTCGCCAGCGCGCGCGCCTCGCGCAGGATGCGGTCGTGGATCGGCGCCGACCAGCCGGCGAACGCCTCGCGCGCCGGCAGCTTCAGCAGCACGTCGCGCTGCAGGACCTTGTCGTGGGCGCGGAACGTGCGCTCGAACGGTGTCTCCGGCAGCGCCGCTTCGATGTCGAAGCGGTCGCCGAACGAGGTCGGGAGCGGTGTCGGCATGCGGAGGCGACAGCATACGCAGCCATCGCCCGCCTTGTCGGATCCTGCCGCGCGTCGCATCGTGGCGGTCCTTCCACCCCCGAGAGGAGCAGACTGCCATGTCCCAGATGAAAGCCGTGCAAGTCGCCAAGGCCGGCGGCGCCTTCGAAGTCGTCGACCGCCCGATCCCCACCCCCGGTGCCGGCGAGATCCGCATCCGCGTCGAGGCCTGCGGCATGTGCCACAGCGACGTGTTCGTGAAGTCGGGGCAGTTCCCCGGGCTGGCGCTGCCGCGCGTGCCGGGCCACGAGATCGCCGGGCGCATCGACGCGGTCGGCCCCGGCGTCGACCGTCGCTGGCAGAGCGGCCAACGCGTCGGCGTCGGCTGGTACGGCGGCCACTGCACGGCCTGCGACCCGTGCCGGCGCGGCGACTTCATGGCCTGCGAGAACGGCAAGATCACCGGCATCACGTTCGATGGCGGCTACGCGGAGTACTGCGTCGTGCCCGTGCAGGCCGTGGCCCGGATCCCCGACGCGCTGTCGGCGGCGGAGGCGGGCCCGCTGCTGTGCGCCGGCATCACCACCTACAACGCGCTGCGCAACAGCGGCGCGCGCCCCGGCGACACCGTCGGCGTGCAGGGCATCGGCGGCCTCGGCCACCTGGCGTTGCAGTACGCGCGGCAGATGGGCTTCCGCACCGTCGCGATCTCGCGCGGCACCGACAAGGAACCGCTGGCGCGCGAACTCGGCGCGCACGACTATGTCGACACCGCCAAGACGACCGCGGCCGAGGGCCTGCAGCAGCTCGGCGGCGCGCACCTGGTGCTGGCGACCGCGCCGCACGGCGACGCGATCGCCGGCGTCGTCGACGGCCTGCGCCCGCGCGGCAAGCTGCTGCTGGTCGCGGCGGCGGTCGAGCCGATCCCGGTGTCGGCGTTCTCGCTGCTGAGCGGCAAGGCCGTCGCCGGCTGGCCGAGCGGCACCTCGATCGACTCCGAGGAGACGATGGCGTTCAGCGCTCGCACCGGGGTGCGACCGCGCATCGAACGCTTCCAGTTCGCGCAGGCCGAGCAGGCGTTCGCGAAGATGATGGCCAACAAGGTGCGCTTCCGCGCCGTGCTGGAGCCATAGACCGCGCCGTCAGGGCGCGGCTTCGACGCGCTGCAGCCAGCCGAGGTAGTTGGTGTCGCCGGCGGCGGCGGCGACGATCGCCGGGCGGCGCGCCTGCCAGACGGCGTCGAGGCCGACCGCTCGCAGCGGGCACACCGCGAGGCGCGCGAACGCGGCCTGCGACGGCGTCTGCCGGAAGATCTCGGCGACCGCGCGCGCGTGCTCGAGCGGCACCTTGGAGCCGAGCTGGCGCAGCACGCACAGGCCCGAGGCGTAGAGCCAGAAGCCCGGCTGCCAGCGCGATTCCTGCAGCGCCGCCTGCTGCAGCCACTGCACGACGTAGCGTTCGCCGTAGAGCCGGTCCCTCGGCATGCCGCCGGCCTGCGTCGCCACCAGCGCCGCATGCTGCGCGAGGCCATCGGTGTAGCGGTGCCAGAACGCCCCGTCACCGACCGACGGCTGGTGACCGGCGGCACCGCCGAGCGACGGCCACAGCTCGGCGATCAGCTGCAGCAGCATCCGGCCGAGCGCCGCGGCGTCGCCTTCGGCCGCCGCGTGGCCGACACGCTGGCGCGCCGCGCAATCGTAGGCCCACAGGTCGATGCGGCGCTGCTCGCCGTCGGCGCGCAGCACACCGGTGACCAGGATCGTCTGCGCGCGCTCGGCGTCGCCGAGCTGCTGCGCGAGCTGCTCCTCCTGCCACGGCCGGCCCATCAACGCCCAGCCGCCCTGCTCGACCATCGGCAACCACGCGGCACCTCGATGCGGCGTCGACAGCCAGGCGTGCTCGGCCAACAGCAGCGGCAGGCCGCGGCTCAGCCGACCGAGCTCCTCTTCGCGGCCGGCCGGCAGCTTCGGCTGGCCGTCGCTGGCCAGCGCCAGGCACAGCACCTGCTTCGCCGCCGCGTCCTTGCGCGGCAGCAGCCACAGCGGGTCGTGCAGGCCGGCGCACCAGATCGGCCGATCGAGTCGAACCAGGCCGATGCGGGCGTTCGCCGCCGGCGGCGCCGGCGGCGGCAGCCGCGACAGCCGCAGGCGATCGAACGCCGCCGTGAACGGCTGCAGCTGGTCGCCGAGCATGTGCCCGTAGTGCAGGTGCAGCTGGTGCAGCAGCTCGGCGCCCGGAACGTGGCGCTCGGTGGCGAGGAAGTGGTGCAGCAGCGCCAGGCCGACGTTCGGATGATGGCGGCCGGGCTGGAACCGCGGCACGATCAGTTCGTCGACCAGCGCGTGATGGCGCCCCTGCACCAGGTCGCTGCTCGCCATCACCAGCGCGTCGGTCTCGTCGCCGGCGCGCGCGATCACGTCGCGATAGGTGTCGCCGGCCTCGGTCTCGCGCCCCTGCTGCAGGTCGAGGCGCGCCCGCCAAAGCTGCGCGCGCCAGGAGCCCGGCAGCGCCGCGACCTTGTCGAGCTCCGGGCGGTAGCCCTGGTCGCCGACCGCGCGGTGGCGCATCTGCAGATAGCAGTGCACCGCGTCGGCGTGATTGCAGTCGAGCTGCAGCGCCTCCCACAGCTTCGCCTCGCAGCCCGCCGTGTCGCCGCGCTTCTCCGCCAGCATCGCGAGCCCGACGCGCGCGTTGGCCGACTGCGGCCGCTTCTGCAGCAGCTCCTGCATCGTGAACTCGGCGGCGTCGAGGTCGCCGGCATCGCGCTGCACGACGCCGAGCACCGACAGCGCGCGGTCGAGGTCCTTGTCGACGATCACCAACCGGTTGGCGGCGGCGACCAACTCGGCAGCGAAGCCGTCGCGCAAGCCCTGCACGATCACCGCGGACAGCCGGTCCGCGTCGTTGCCGTGCGCCTCGAGCAGCTCGGGCAGCACGCGGGTACGGTAGTCCGCACGCGACAGCTTCACGCGCCGACCGAACGCGTCGGTCGTCTCGAGGAACTCGGGGCCCGCGGCGGCAGGCGGCGTGGCGGCGGCCGCCGGCGGCTTCGGTGCCGGCGGCGCCGGTGCGGGGCCGGACCCGGCCACGGCTGGCGGCGCGGGCGCGTCCCCGGGCGCGGCCGGCGGCGCGGGATTCGGGCCGGCCGGCGGCACGTCCGGGTCGCCGGGCTTCTTCTTCAGGAAATCGAACAGGCCCATGAGGTGTGCGCCGGGTCGCGGCGGTTGCGGGCGGAACAGGGTAGCGCGCTGCACCGGCCCAAGCCAGCCGGGCCATGGCCGATCGACCGCGCTCGCAGGCGGCCCGGGACGCGGTAGCCTCGCGCGCATGCACCCGCCGCTCGACGTCATCGCCGTCCGCCGCCGCTTTCCGGGCCTGCTGCGCCGCAGCGGCGACGTCGCGGCTGTGTTCTTCGACGGGCCGGCCGGCAGCCAGGTGCCGCGCAGCGTCGCCGACGCGATGACGCATCAGCTGCTGTACGAGAACGCCAACCACGGCGGTGCCTTCGCGACCTCGGTGGCGACCGACGCGATGGTGCAGCGCGCCCGCGCGGCCGTCGTCGACTTCGTCGGCGGCGACGATCCCGAGGAGGTCGTGTTCGGCGCCAACATGACGACGCTGACCTTCCACCTGGCCCACGCGCTCGCGCGCACCTGGCGACCCGGCGACGAGGTCGTCGTCACCGACAGCGACCACGATGCCAACGTGACGCCGTGGGTGCGCGCCGCCGCGGCCGCGGGTTGCGGCGTGCAGCGCATCGCCGTGCGGCCCGACGCGTCGCTGGATCTGGACGACGCCGAACGGAAGATCACCGCGCGAACGCGGCTGGTCGCGTTCGGCGCCGCCAGCAACCTGTCCGGCACGGTCCATCCGGTCGCGCGGCTGTGCGAGCTGGCGCGCGCGCGCGGCGCGCGCACGTTCGTCGACGCCGTGCACGAGGCGCCGCATGCGCGCCTGCAGGCCGCGCGGCTCGGCTGCGACTTCCTCGTCTGTTCGGCCTACAAGTTCTTCGGCCCCCACCTCGGCGTGCTGTGGGGCCGGCGCGCGCTGCTCGAGGCGATCGAAGCCGATCGCGTGCGGCCCGCGGCCGCGCACGGCGCCGAGAAGTGGCAGACCGGCACCGCCAACTTCGAGGCGATCGCCGGCACGCTGGCGGCCGTCGACTACCTGGCGAAGCTCGGCAGCGAGCACGGCGGTCCCGAGGACCGGCGCGGCGCGCTCGACGCCGCGTTCGCGACGATCGAGCGGCACGAGCGCGAGCTCTCGGCCGAACTGCTGCGCGGGCTCGCCGACCTGCCGGACGTGCGCGTGATCGGCATCGCCGACCCCGACCGTGCGCACGAGCGTCGCCCGACGGTGTCGTTCACGCACGCGAGCCGGTCGCCGCGGCAGCTCGCCGCGGGACTGACCGGCGCGCACGTCTACTGCTGGCCGGGCAACAGCTATGCCCTGGCGTTGACGACCGCGCTCGGCCTCGAACCCGACGGCGTGCTGCGGCTCGGCATGCTGCACTACAACACCCGGGACGAAGTGCGCTACGTGCTGGCGCAACTGCGGCGCCTGCTGACCGGATCGCTTGCCTAGCGCCCGCCAGCCCCTACCCTGTGCGGCTCACTCTTCGCCGACCCGGTAGCCACCGAACCCCACCGAGACACTGCAATGCACACTCCGATCCTCGCCACCGCGCTCACCGCGCTCTGCCTCACCGTCCCCGCCTTCGCCCAGGAGGGCAGCGCCCCGAAGCCCGTGCTCAAGGAAGCATCGGCGCAGAAGTTCAAGGGCATGGCCTTCGCCGGCGAACGCCACACGACCACGCTGGCGATGTTCAGCGACGACTTCAGCGTCGGCTACATGGCCGTCATCCAGCACGGCCAGCCCGAGTGGAAGGCCGAGTACGACAACCAGATGGACATGCTGAAGGGCAAGCTCAACCGCCTCGGCAAGGACTTCTGGACCACGCTGCAGACCACGACCGATCTCGAGTTCGGCGGCGTCAAGATCCCTGCCGGCTCGTACTGCGTCGCGCTCGCCTGCAGCAAGGAAGGCGAGTTCTCGCTGGCGCTGATCGACGCGAGCAAGGCCATGCAGGCCGGCGCGCTGCCGTTCGGGCCGCAGAACTGGAAGCCCGAGATCAGCGTGCCGCTGACGCTGAACAAGGGCGCCGCCGCCGAGGTCGTCGAGGCGATGACGATGACCTTCGACGCCGACAAGACGACTCCCGGCAAGGGCTCGTTCACGCTCGCATGGGGCAAGCACACGCTGACCGCGCCGGTCATGATGCACCCGCCGACCAAGTAGGCAGCGCGGGATCGGGCCGGATCACGCGACCGGCGACGTCGCGGCGCGCCACACCCGGCGGGCGGCGCGCCGCAGCGTGCAGGCGGCCAGCACCGCCGCCGCCGCGGCCACGCATGCCTGCGGCTCCGGCCACGCGCCCCGTTCGCGCCAGGTGCGCAGGGCGTCACCGGCGATCGCGCCGAGCAGCGCCGTCGGCACCACCGCGAGCCAGCTGCCGAGCAGCACGCTGCGGGCCGGCACGCCGACGACCACGAACAGCAGGTTGGTGGCGGCGAACGGGAACACCGCGGCCCAGCGCAGCCGTGCCACCGCCAGCGTGGCCGCGGCGGCCGGGCCGCGCGTGAACGTGCGCACCGCGACCGCGCGCGGTCGTTCGCGCAGCGCCGGCAGCAGGGCCGCGCCGAGTCGCCGCGCCAGCTGTCCCGCGAGCAGGCAGCCGAGGCCGACGCCGGCCACGGCTGCCGCGGTGCCGGGCGACGCCCCGAGGCAGTAGCCCGCACCGAGCGCCGCGGCCGCCGGCGGCAGCACCGCGGCACCGATCGCGACCACGATGGCGGCGACGACGACCGGCAACGCGATGGCCGGCGCCGTCGGCGTGCGCGCCGCCAGCGCCGGCAGCGCCAGCACCAGCGCGACCATGCCGACCGTCGACGCTGCCGCGACGTAGACGACGGCCGGACGCAGCGGACCGAGATCGGCGAACGCCCGCCGCAGCGCGCGCCATCGGTGGACCCATGGCATCACCGGGGTGGCATACCGCCGCGTCGGTTCGCGCGGCAACGGAATCCGCGTCCGCAGCGACCACCGTATGCTGCGCCGATGCTGCGACAGGTGGTCGAGATGTTGCTGTTGCCGCCGGCCTCGGCGATCGGGCTGCTGCTGCTGGGCACGCTGCTGCGCCGCCGGTGGCCGCGCTTCGGCCGCACGATGCAGGTCTTCGCCGGTGCCTGGCTCTGGGCCGCCTCGACGCCGCTGGTCGGCGGCGCGCTGCTGCAGACGCTGCAGACCGCCCCGGCGCTGCCGGCCACCGGGGCCCTGCCGGCCGCCGATGCGATCGTCGTGCTCAGCGCCGAGGCGGACCGGCACGGCGACGAGTACGGCGGCGCGGTGGTCGGGCCGATGACGCTGCAGCGCCTGCGCTACGGCGCGTTCCTGCAGCGCCGCACGGGCCTGCCGCTGCTGCTCAGCGGCGGCGCGCCGGGCACCGACCTGCCGTCGCTGGCGGCGCTGATGCAGCGCGCCGCGGTGCAGGAGTTCGCGGTGCCGGTGCGCTGGCTCGAGGAACGGTCGGCCGACACGCGCGAGAACGCGGCGTTCTCGGCCGAGCTGCTGCGCCAGGACGGCGTGCGCCGCATCCTGCTGGTCACCAGCGCCTGGCACATGCCGCGCGCGACCGAGTGCTTCCGCCGCGAACGACTCGAGGTCACGGCCGCGCCGACCGGCTTCCGCGGCCCGGCGTTCGACGGCTGGTCGAGCCTGATCCCGCGCTGGAGCGGCCTGCGCGACACCAGCCTGGCGCTGCACGAACTGGGCGGCCGGCTGTACTACTGGCTGACCGGCTGATCCTCACGATTCCCTCACACTCCGTTCGCCAAGCCTGCGCACGCACGCGGAAAGTCTCGCGATGCCGCTCCGGTTCCGACCCGATCGATTGCGCCAGATGCTGGCCGCAGTCGAGCACCTGTTGCGTGAGATGGCCGCCGCGCAGGACGCCCGCAATGCGGCGATCGAGGCGGTGCCAGCGGAACGCCGGGTGAGCGCGACCAACCTCGCGCAGTACCTCGCCATGCGCACCCAGGACCTGCGGCCGCTGCAGCGCCATCTGAGCGACCTGGCGCTGTCGTCGCTGGGCCGGCTCGAAGGCCATGTGCACGACACGGTGCAGGGCGTCCGCCTCGCGCTGCTCGCCCTGCTCGGCGAATTGCCGCCCCCGGATCCGGCGGCCGCCGACCCGCAGCGGCTCGACGGCGAACGTGCCGCCGGCCTGCTGGCGCAGCATGCGGCGGATCTGCTGGGACCGTGCCCGGCGGGCCGGCAGACGCGCATCATGGTGACGCTGCCCGCAGACGCGACCAGCGACCCCGAACTGCTGCGGGCGCTGCTGCGCGCCGGCATGGACGTGGCCCGCGTCAACCTCGCCCACGAAGGCCCCGCCGAATGGGACGCGATGGTCGACCACCTGCGCGCGGCCCAGCGCGAGGTCGGTCGCCCCTGCCGCCTGCTGGTCGACCTGCCCGGCCCGAAGCTGCGCACCGGTCCGCTCGAACCCGGACCAGAGGTCCTGCGCGTGCGGCCCGAGCGCGATGCCTTTGGCGTCGCCATCCGGCCCGCGCTGGTCGCGTTCCGCGATCCGCAGGCCGCGCCCGGCGACCTGCCCGCCGGCACGCCGGTGGCGCCGCTCGCCGACGCGCTGCTGTTCGCCGCCGAGGTCGGCGACGAGTTGGTCGTCACCGACACGCGCGGGCGCAAGCGCTGCTTTGCGATCACGCGCGTCGGCGGCGGCGCCTGCCTGGGTGCCATCGACCGCACGACCTACCTCGGCACCGACTGCCGCGTGGTCCTGCGCCGTGGCATCACGAAGTTGGCGACGACGCGTCTCGGGCGCCTGCCGGCGCGGCCGTCCCAGATCGATCTGCAGACCGGCGACATCCTCGTCGTCACCCGCGATCAGCGGCCGGGGCGGCCGGCCCGCGAGGGTCCCGATGGTCGGCGCGAACCGGCGCACGTGGCGTGCACGCTGCCGCAGGTGTTCGACGACGTGCGACCGGACCACCGCATCCTGTTCGACGACGGCAAGATCGCCGGCATCGTGCTGGAGCACGCCGGCAACGAGTTGCGGGTCCGCATCACGGCGGTGCCGCCGGGCGGCGCCAAGCTGCGGGCGGCCAAGGGCATCAACCTGCCCGACACCGAGATCACGGCGCCCGCGCTCGGCGAGGAAGACCGCGAACGACTCGACTGGGCGGCGCGGCACGCGGACCTCGTCGGCATGTCGTTCGTCCAGCGGCCCGAGGACGTGCTGCGGCTCGAAGCGGAACTCGACCGCCGCGGGCGGCCGGACATGGGCATCCTGCTGAAGATCGAGACCGCGCTCGCCTTCCAGCGGCTGCCGGAGCTGCTGTTCGCTGGCCTGCGCAGCCCCCCGCTGGGCGTCATGGTGGCTCGCGGCGACCTGGCCGCAGAGGTCGGCTATGCGCGGCTCGCCGAGGTGCAGGAGGAGATCCTCTGGCTGTGCGAGGCAGCGCACGTACCCGTGGTCTGGGCGACCCAGGTGCTCGACTCGATGGCGCGCACCGGCTTGCCGTCGCGCGCCGAGGTCACCGATGCGGCGATGGGCGTGCGCACGGAGTGCGTGATGCTCAACAAGGGCCCGCACATCGTCGCTACGGTGCAGTTCCTCGCCGGCGTGCTGGAGCGCATGCAGGAGCACCACGCGAAGAAGAGTTCCCAGATGCGCCGCCTCCGCATCGCTGGGGCGGCCAGGGTCCCGCCGCCGCTGTGAGCGCGTTCCCGCAGACGGCGCTTGCGCGGCTCGACGGTCTGGTGCATAATTATGCGCGTGTCTCGCATATCTATGCAACCAACCCGGGACGGCCCCGAGGCCCGGCGCCAGCGCATCCTGGCGCTGCTGGAGCGCGGACCCGTGCGCAACCAGGCCGAGCTGCAGCAGCAACTCGCCGACGCCGGTCACGAGGTCAACCAGGCGACGCTGTCGCGCGATCTGCGCGCGCTCGGCGTCGTCAAGGGCACCGACGGCTACGAGCTGCCCACCGCGCCGCTGTCGCCGCAGACCGCGCACCAGAGCCTGTGGCACGCCGTGCACACCTGGCTGGTCGGCGCCGACGCGGCGCAGAACCTGGTCGTGCTGCGCACGCCGGCCGGCGGCGCGCAGCCGCTCGGCGTCGCGCTCGATCGCGCGCAGCTGCCCGGCCTCGTCGGCACCATCGCCGGCGACGACACCGTGCTCGCCATCTGCGCCGACGCCCGCAAGGCACGCGCGCTGATCCGCCGCCTGCGGCAGGGAGCCAGCCGATGAAGCGCGCGGCGATCGTCGGCGCGTCGGGCTACACCGGCCGCGAACTGCTGACGCTGCTGGCGCGCCACCCACGCCTGCGCGCCGAGGTCGTGATGACCGCGCGGCCGGACACCGCGCCGGAGCCGCCGGCGTTCCCGCACGAGCGGCCCGTCGACGTGCTCGATCTCGGTCGGCTCGCGACCGTCGACGGCGTGTTCCTGTGCACGCCGCACGGCGCCGCCAGCGAGATCGCGCGCGCGGCGCTCGCGTCGGGGCAGAAGGTCGTCGACCTGTCGGCCGACTTCCGCCTGCGGGATCCGGCGGTCTACGCGCACGCCTACGGCGTCGCCCACCCGGCACCCGAACTGCTGCCGGAGGCGGTCTACGGCCTGACCGAGCACGCGCGCGACGCCGTCGCCGGCGCGCGCCTCTGCGCCAATCCCGGCTGCTACCCGACCTCGATCCTGCTGCCGCTGCTGCCGTTGCTCGCCGCCGGCCTCGTCGACGCCGCGGCGCCCATCGTCGCCGACAGCAAGAGCGGCGTGTCGGGCGCCGGCAAGACGTCGGGCCCGCGCACGCACTTCGGCAACGTGCACGACAACTTCCTCGCCTACGGCATCGGCACGCACCGGCACCTGCCGGAGATCCAGCAGCAGGCGGGCACCGACCGGATCGTGTTCACGCCGCATCTGCTGCCGGTGTTCCGCGGCATCCTGACGACGCTCTACCTGCAGCCGGCGGCCGGCGTCAGCGCCGCAACGATGCGCGGCTGCCTCGCCGAGCGCTACGCCGGCGAACCGTTCGTGCGCGTCTACGACCGCGGTCTGCCCGAGCTGTGCGCGGTGCAGCAGAGCAACCGCTGCGACCTCGCCGTCGCCGCGAGCGGCCCGCTGGTCGTCGTCGTCGCCGCGCTCGACAACCTGCAGAAGGGTGCGTCGGGCCAGGCGCTGCAGAACATGAACCTGATGCTCGGCCTGCCCGAGACGGACGGGCTCGCATGAGGCTGCTGGTCAAGATCGGCGGGGCGCAGCTCGAGCAGGCCGGCCCGCGCGACGCGATGTGCGCAGCGATCGCCGCAGCGCGCGGCGACGGCCACGAAGTGGTCGTCGTGCACGGCGGCGGCAACCAGATCCGCAGCGTCACCAAGGCGATGGGCCTCGTCGACCGCTACCACGACGGCCTGCGGCTCACCGATGCCGCCACCGCCGAGGTCGTGCTGATGGTGCTGGGCGGCCTCGTCAACCGCACGCTGGTCGCGGCACTGCAGCGCGCTGGCGTCGCCGCGGTCGGCCTCTGCGGCGCCGACGGCGGCACCTTCTCGGCCGTGCAGGTGACCCGCCCCGATGTCGACCTCGGCTTCGTCGGCGCCGTCGCACGCACCGAGACACGACTCGTGCAGACGCTGCTGCAGCACGGCCACGTGCCGGTGCTGGCGACGGTCGCGCCGCGCGAGGGCGCCGATGGCGACGAGCCGTTCTACAACCTGAACGCCGACCACGCGGCGGGCCCGCTGTGCCGCGCGTTCGGCTGTGACGCGCTGCTGTTCCTGACCGACGTGCCCGGCGTGCTCGGCGCCGATGGCCAGCGGCTGCCGGCGCTGACACCGGCGCGGTGCGACGCGCTGGTGCGCGACGGCATCGCCAGGGGCGGCATGCTGCCCAAGCTCGACGCGGCACTGCTGGCGCTGCGCGACAACCCGCAGGCGCTGGTCAAGATCGCGCCCGGCGGGCACGCCGACGCCGTGCGCCACGCGCTGCGCGACGACGTCGGCACCACGTTCCGCCTCGAACCGAACCCCACCACCCGCGAGAACCACCATGGATGAGGGCCTGATGCAGACCTACGCGCGCGCCGACGAGGTGTTCGTCGACGGGCGCGGCGCCGTGCTGCGCGACCAGGACGGCCGCGAGTACCTCGACTTCCTCGCCGGCATCGCCGTCAGCGCGCTCGGCCATGCGCACCCCGGCCTCTGCGAGGCCCTGCGCGACCAGGTCGGCAAGATCGTGCACCTCAGCAACCTGTTCCGCCATCCGTACACCGAGCAGGTGGCCACCCGCCTGTGCCGGCTGACCGACATGGCGGCGGCGTTCTTCACCAACTCGGGCGCCGAGTCGGTCGAGTGCGCGCTGAAGCTGGCCCGCAAGGCGATGCACGTGCGCGGCACGCCCGAGCGCACGTCGTTCGTCGCGCTCGAGGGCGGCTTCCACGGCCGCACGCTCGGCGCGCTGTCGCTGACCTGGAACGAGAAGTACCGCCGACCCTTCGCGCCGTTGCAGCCGGTGACCTGGGTCGCGCCCGAGGACGGCGACGGCCTGGCGCGCGCCCTCGAACGCGAGCGCCCGGCGGCGCTGGTGCTCGAACCGATCCAGGGCGAGGGCGGCATCCGCGAACTGTCGGGTGCGTTCCTGCGCCGCGCGCGCGAACTCTGCACCGCGACCGGCACGCTGCTGGTGCACGACGAGATCCAGTGCGGCTGCGGTCGCACCGGCCGCTTCCTGGCCGCGCAGCACCACGGTGTGGTGCCCGACGTCGTCACGCTGGCCAAGCCGATCGCGGCCGGCCTGCCGATGGGCGCGACGCTGTGCTCCAGCGCGCTCGCGGACACGCTGCAGAAGGGCGAACACGGCTCGACGTTCGCCGGCGGGCCGCTGGTCTGCCGCGCGGCGCTGGTGTTCCTCGACGAGATCGAGCGCGGCCTGCTCGACGACGTCGAGGCGCGCGGTCGCGAGCTGCGCGCCGGCCTCGAACGGCTGCAGCAGGAACTGCCGATCGTACGCGAGGTGCGCGGCCGCGGGCTGATGCTCGGCCTGCGTCTGCACCACTCCGCCGACCGTGTGCAGAAGGCGCTCTACGCCGCCGGCCTGCTGGTGAACTGCACCGCCGGCGACGTGCTGCGCATCGTGCCGCCGTTCGTACTGACCGCGGCACAGGTGCAGGACGCCCTGCAGTGCCTGCAGGCCACGTTGGCGCAGTTCCCCGCCCCCGAGGCGGACTCGCAGCAGACCCAGCCCAAGGAGATCCGGTGAAGAAGTCCCCCACGCTCGACCGCGCGCCGCTGTCGGCTCCCGATCTGCTCTGCACCTCGCAGCTGACGGCCGACGACATCGAACGCCTGTTCGCGACCACGCGCATCCTGAAGGCCGCGCGCGACGCGCACGACGAGACGCTGAAGCACAAGCGATTGGCGATGATCTTCGAGAAGGACTCGCTGCGCACGCGCTTCACGTTCGACATCGGCATGCAGGACCTCGGCGGCTCGGTGGTGTTCATGGACCACCGCGACGCGCGGCTCGGCTCGCGCGAGTCGGTCAAGGACGTGGCCAAGAACCTCGAACGCTGGGTCGACGCGATCGTCGCCCGCACGTTCAAGCACAAGGTGCTCGAGGAACTCGCGCAGCACGCCGAGATCCCGGTGATCAACGGCCTGTCCGACTTCGTGCACCCGTGCCAGGCGCTGGCCGACTTCTTCACGCTGACGGAGAAGTGGGGCTCGGTGCGCGGCCGCACGCTGACGTTCGTCGGCGACGGCAACAACACCTGCCACGCGCTGATCCACACCGCGGTGAAGCTCGGCACCAACATCCGGGTCTGCTCGCCGGAGGGCTACGAGCCGAACGCGCGCGTCGTCAACGAGGCGATGCGGGCCGCGGCGGCGACCGGCGCCGAGGTGACGATCCTCAACGATCCCGACGCCGCCGTCGAAGGCGCACACGCGATCTACACCGACGTCTGGGCCAGCATGGGCCAGGAGGACGAGATCGAGGAGCGCAACGGCGTGTTCGCCGCCTACCAGGTCGACGAGGACCTGATGGCGCACGCCGAGAAGGACGCGCTGTTCCTGCACTGCCTGCCGGCGCACCGCGGCTGGGAGGTGACGCAGGAGGTCATGGATGGCCCGCAGAGCATCGTCTACGACATCGCCGAGAACCGCCTGCACGTGCAGAAGGCCGTGCTCACCCACCTGATCCGCTGACCGGGACGAACCCAGATGGCCAAGAAGAAGATCGTGCTCGCGTACTCCGGCGGCCTCGACACGTCGATCATCGTGCCGTGGCTGAAGGAGCACCACGACTGCGAGGTGCACGCCTACTGCGGCGACATCGGCCAGGGCGACGACGAGTTGCGCGGCCTGGAACAGAAGGCACGCGCGTCGGGCGCGGCGTCGTGCCGCGTCGACGACCTGCGCCGCGAGTGGCTGCTCGACTACGTCTGGCCGTGCGTGCGCGCGCTGGCGATCTACGAGGGCCGCTACCTGCTCGGCACCAGCATGGCGCGGCCGATCCTGGCCCGCGGCCAGGTCGACTACGCGAAGGCGATCGGCGCCACCGCGGTGGCCCACGGCTGCACCGGCAAGGGCAACGACCAGGTGCGGTTCGAGCTGGCCTACCAGGCGCTGGCGCCCGACCTCGAAGTGATCGCGCCGTGGCGCGACTGGGACATCCAGAGCCGCGAGGACGCGCTCGACTACGCCGACCGGCACGGCATCCAGGTCACCGCGTCGCGCACCAAGATCTACTCGCGCGATCGCAACCTGTGGCACATCAGCCACGAGGGCGGCGCGCTCGAGTCGCCGGCGAACGCGCCGCCCGACGACGTCTGGATGCTGACCACCGATCCGCGCCGCGCGCCCGACGAACCGCTGGAGCTGTCGCTCGACTTCGCGCACGGCGTGCCGACCGGCCTGGACGGCAGGCAGCTGGCGCCCGAAGCGCTGCTGGCGCGACTCAACGACCTCGGCGGCCAGCACGGCGTCGGCCGCGTCGACATCTGCGAGAACCGCCTGGTCGGCATGAAGTCGCGCGGCGTCTACGAGACGCCCGGCGGCACGATCGTGCTCGAGGCCGCGCGCACGCTGCGCGCGCTGACGCTGGAACGCGACACGCTGCGCCTCTGCGAACGGCTGGTGCCCGACTACGCCGACCTCGTCTACACCGGTCGCTGGTTCCATCCGGCGCGCCGCGCGCTCGACGCGCTGTTCGCCACGGCGACGCGGCCCGTCACCGGCACCGTGCGCGTGCGGCTGTGCAAGGGCACCGCGACCGCCGTCGCCGCGACCTCGCCGCACAGCCTCTACTCCGAGGACCTGGCGACGTTCGGCCCGAGCGCGGCGTTCGACCACGCCGACAGCTACGGCTTCGTCAAGCTCTACGGGCTGCCCGGCGCCGTCGCCGCCCGCGTGCAAGGGGCCGACGCGTGACCGCTGAAGGCAACGGCGGCCAGATGTGGGGCGGGCGTTTCCAGGGCCGGCTCGACCCCGGCTTCGCCCAGTTCCAGCAGAGCCTGCCGATCGACCACGTGATGGCGTTCGCCGATCTGGAGACGAACCGCGCCTGGAGCGCGGCGCTGGCGGCGGCGGGTGTGTTCACGGCCGAAGAGCTCGAGCTGGTGCAGGACGCGATCGAGGACCTCGCCGAACACTGGCTCGAACACGGCCTGCCCGAGCACGACGACGCCGAGGACGTGCACAGCCTGGTCGAGCGCGAACTGGTCGCCCGCTGCGGCGAACTCGGCAAGCGCCTGCACACCGGCCGCTCGCGCAACGACCAGGTCGCCACCGACCTGCGCCTGCACCTGCGCGAGTGCATCCACGACTGCCTCGAGGGCCTGCGCAACCTGTGCACGAGCCTGGTCGAGAAGGCCGAGGCCCATTGGGACGCGCCGATGCCGGGCTACACGCACCTGCAGCGCGCCCAGCCGATCACGATCGGCCACCATGCGCTGGCGCACACCGAGGCCCTGGGCCGCGACCGCGAGCGCCTGCTCGACGCCTTCCGGCGCCTCGACCAGTGCCCGCTCGGCAGCGGCGCCCTGGCCGGAACGGCGGTGCCGGTCGACCGCGAGGCGCTGGCCGAGGATCTCGACTTCGCCGGCGGCCCGACGCGCAACAGCCTCGATGCGACCAGCGCGCGCGACCACCTCTGCGAGCTGGCGTTCGCCTGCGCGATGGCGTGCACGCACGTGTCGCGGCTCGCCGAGGACTACGTGTTCTTCGCCTCCTACGAGGCCGGCTTCGTGACGTTCGGCGACGCCGTGTCGACCGGCTCCAGCCTGATGCCGCAGAAGCGCAACCCCGACGCGATGGAACTGGTGCGCGGCCACGCCGGCCGCGTGCAGGGCGCGCTGATGGCGCTGCTGGCCACCGTCAAGGGCCTGCCGATGGCCTACAACCGCGATCTGCAGACCGACAAGGCGACGCTGCTGCCGGCGATGCAGGAGACCGCCAGCTGCCTGCAGGTCGCGGCCCTGGCCGTGCGCCATGCGACGTTCGACCTCGAGCGTTGCGCGATCGAGGCCGGACGCGGCTACCAGAACGCCACCGACCTCGCCGATCTGCTGGTCGCGGCCGGCGTGGCGTTCCGCGACGCGCACGGGATCGTCGGCCGGGCCGTCAACCGCGCGGTCGAACTCGGCGTCGAGCTGCAGGACCTGCCGCCCGACGAGCAGCGGCGGCTGCTGCCCCAACTCGACGTCGACCTGCGGGCCGCGCTGGCGGTGCGCGCGGTCCTCGACCGGCGCAACAACATCGGCGGCACCGCGCCGGAGCGCGTGCGCCGCGAGGCGGCTCACTGGCGCGACGAACTGGACGCCTGGACCGCGGCGATCGACGGCGACCTCGACGGCGCCAACGGAGACGACGATGAGCAATGAACCGACGGGCAAGGCCGTGGTGCGCCCGGCGCGGGTCGCGGACGCCAAGGCGATCATGACGCTGGTCAACGAGCTGGCGGTGCAGCAGGTGATGCTGCCGCGCTCCCCGGCATCGGTGATCGAGAACATCCGCGACTTCTTCCTGGCCGAGGTCGACGGCCAGTTCGCCGGCTGCGGCGCGCTGGCGGTGACCTGGACCGACATCGCCGAAGTGCGGTCGCTGGCGGTACAGCCGGCGATGCAGAAGCACGGCATCGGCCGCATCCTGGTCGACGCGCTGGTCGCCGATGCGCGCCGGCTCGGCATCCCGCGCCTGTTCGCGTTCACCTACGTGCCGGGCTTCTTCGCCAAGATGGGCTTCTCGGTGTGCCAGCACGAGGCGCTGCCCCACAAGGTGTTCAACGATTGCCGCCACTGCCCGAAGTTCCTCGCCTGCGACGAGATCGCGATGACGCGCGTGCTCGACCCGAAGGCGTCGCCGGCCAGCCTGTTCGGCAAGCCGCAGCGGGCGATGCCGCTGCCGCAGCGCACCCCCGGCTTCGTCGCCCCCGCCGGTCTGAAGCCGACGCGGCAGGCCTGACCGCCCCCGGCCCCACGGTGGCAAGGCGGACTTCGCGCCCCGGTTCGGGGCACCCGGTCGGCATCCTCCCGGCACTGCCTTGACGGGGCCGGCCCGGGCTACACAATCGGTGCCATCGGCTCCGCGCCGGGCCCCGCCCCCGCCCCTTGCCTGTTACGCCCCGGTCGCGCGCGGACTAATGCCGCCGTCCCCTCCTCCGAGTCTCCCCCGAGCCCCCGCCCGGGATACTGTAGTCTTCCGGTACGCCATGAAGCACGTTGAACCATCTGGCCTGTTGGCTCTTGCGGCGTTCGCGGCCCTCGCCGCCTGTTCCGGCAGCAGCGGCGGCGGCGGCGGCCCCGTCGGCGAGGTGAACACCAGCGGCGACTTCGTCGTGCTGAACACGACGCCGACCAACGGCGGTCGCATCTACCTCAACGACGCGATCAGCATCGACTTCAGTACGCCGGTCGACCTCGACTCGGCGAACCTGACGACGGTCAGCTTCCAGGCGCTCGACCAGCAGGGCATCCCGAACAGCGAACTCGTCAGCGGCAGCTTCCAGCTCGCCACCAGCCCCGGCGACACCGCGGTCGGCCGCCGGCTGCAGTTCGTGCCGCGGTATGCCACCGACAACGACTACACCAACGGCGGCCTGCGCGCGGGGCGCACCTACCTGGTACAGCTCGTCGGCGGCCAGGCGCAGAACGGCACCGTGCTGCGCGACCGCAACGGCCGCGCCCTGCGCCAGCCGGTCACGTTCCGCTTCGGCACCACCGAGGGCACGCAGCCCGCGCAGCTGTTCCGCAACCCGAAGTCCGGCGGCCCGACCCGCACGGCGCTCGAGGTCAGCACCGCGACCGACCTCGGCAACGTGCCGCTGAACCTGTTCGGCGCGCCGCCGCTCGAGGTGCGACTGCACTTCGACCAGGCGTTGAACCCGAGCGACGTCAACGTGCCGGTCAACCTGGACAACAACCCGCTGGTGCGCGACGAGAGCAAGCGCGGCCGCATCTACCTCGAGTACGAGAACCCCGCGATCGGCGCCGGCGTCTACACCTGGATCCCCGCCGACGTCGCGCTGGAACAGAACGACCTCAACGGTTCCGTCGTGGCCCTGCGCCCGATCGGCGTGCTGCCCAACAACGCCACCGTGCGCGTCATCGTCAAGAACACGCTCGAGGACATCTCGGGTGAGTCGAACGTCGCCAGCTTCTCGTACAACGAGGTGTTCGGCACCTTCAAGACCGACGCGTCCTACGCGCCGCAGTGGAACGGCATCGCCGAGGACTTCGCCACCACCGACACGATCGACTTCGGCGCGGCGTTCCCCGAGGCGCAGGCGGACGTCCAGGACGGCTTCGTGCGCGCCGGCTTCGCCTTCGAAGGCAACCCGACCAGCCTCGAGTACGAGCCGACGGCGTCCGAGGTCGTGCTCAACACCGCCTTCACGCAAATCACGCCGAAGTCCGGCCTGCCGTTCACGGTGTCCGGCGGCGTGTTCAACTTCAAGAACGTCAGGATCCCCAGCGGCGTCAACGTCCAGGGCACGGGTCCCAACCCGATGATCTGGCTCTGCAGCGGCGACTTCACCGTCGAGGGCACGCTGAGCGTGCGCGGCGGCAACGGCGCGCGCGTCGATACCCTGCAGGCGGCGAACTTCGCCAAGGCGGGTGGTATCGGCGTCTGCGGCGGCGGCAACGGCGGCGACGGCACGCCGAGCGCCACCCTGCGCGATCTGCGCGGCGGCACCGGTCGCGGGCCGCTGCAGGTGCCCGGCAAGGGCGGCCGCGGTGGCTACCTCGCCTGCACGTCGGGCTGCTACACCGGCAGCGGCTACGACGGCAGCGGCGGCGGCTCCGGTGGTGGCGGCGGCACCCTGTCCACGCAAGGCGACCCCAGCTACCGCAACATCCCCCCTGGCACCATCAACCCGAACGTGCCACCGACGGCCAACACGCGCTTCCAGCAGGTGCGTGGCTACGGCGGTGCGGGCTGCAGCGGCGACTCGGGTTCGCGCACCGCGTTCCTGACCGGCGGTGAACCCGGCGACCTCGTGTTCACCGACAGCCGCGTCGACAACAACTTCTGGGGCAGTGGCATCCGCTTCGGCTCGGCCGGCAGCCTGCGCATCACCGGCGAGCTGTCGATCCCGCTCGGCGGCGGTGGCGGCGGCGGCGGCGGCGACACGTCGCCGAACTTCAGCTGCAGCCTGACCTCGCCCGACCCGAAGAACGACTACAGCGGCGGCGGCGGCGGCGGCGGCGGCGGTGTGCTGATCGTCAAGGCGCTCGGCACGATCACGGTCACCGCGAGCGGCAGGATCGTCGCCGATGGCGGCTACGGCGGCGGCGGCGAGCAGGCCGGCGCCTGCGGCGAAGCGGGCGGTGGCGGTGCCGGTGCCGGCGGCATGATCGTGCTGATGTCGGCGACCGAGATCGTGCTCTACGCGCACGGCTCGGCGGCCGCGAACCGCTACGCCTACGGCCCGACGCCCGGCGTGCCATCGGTCGGCCAGAACGACTACGACTTCTCGCTGTCCGCCGACGGCGGCGTGACCACGACCGGCACGTTCGGCTCGGTGCTGATCACCAGCAAGTACCCGGCCAGCGGCTCGACGATGCTGTCCGGCACCACCTACGACCTCGATCCGCTCGGCGGATTCGGCGGCATGGGCCTGGTGCAGCTGATGGTGCCGCCCGGCGACAACAGCGACGGCACCAATACGCGCCTCGACGACAAGATCACGCTGCTGAAGACCCTGGCGAACGGCTCCGTCGTCGCGATGACGCCGGCCGAGAAGCAGGCGCTGCTGGCGTGGCGCGGCTTCCCGAATGCTGCCGGCCAGTTCGTCGACGACTTCAACAACCCGACCGGCATCACCGACAACGAGGGCGACATCCGCCCGTCGCCGGTGCTGCTGCCGGTGCCGTTCAGCGCCAAGTCGCGCCTGCGCTCGAAGTGGATCGACACCGGCGTCAGCAAGCGCCGCGAGATCGGCGCGCCCGACGGTCTGCCCGCCGGCATCGTCGGCGCTCCCACCGGCCCGACCTATGAGTTCGCCGGCATCGTGCCGGGCACGGGCGCGGCCGACGCCAACGCCGGCTACGTCAGCTACCGCGAGGTCGGCGCCAGCGTCGCCATCGACTATCCGGTCGTGTTCGGGCCGGTGAACCTGGCCGGCGTCGCCGCCGACGCGAGCTACCTCGGCGTGCCGGCCTACCGGGCCACGCTGACCGGCGCGGCGCTGCCCGTGGCCAACCGCTTCGTGCAGTACGAAGCCGAGCTGCTGAACACCGGCGGCTCGGTCGTCGGCAGCTTCCGCATCGTCAGCCACACCGCCGGCGAGCTGCTGCTCGATCCGGGTGTCGGCGTGCTGCCGACCGATGCCAAGCAGCTGCGCATCGTCGCCAAGTTCTTCCAGATCGTGACCAACGGCGCCGAGGGGCTGGGTCCGACCTACCGGCGGCTCAGCGACAACGCCCTGTTCCCGAACGCCAACGTCCGCATCGGCTTCGCCTTCCACCAGGATCCGAAGAGCACGGACCCCACCAAGCGCTATCCGAGCGACGCCCAGAAGTTCGTCTACGACCTGAACGAGCCGGGTTTCCTCGACTGGATCGCCGCCCCGGGCAACGGTGCCCCGCGCTACGTGCAGTACGACGTGACGTTCGACCTCACCTACCAGAACAACAGCACCGCCCCGTCGCTCAGCCCGACCTCGCCGCGGCCGGAGCTGCACTTCCTGCGGTTGCCGTTCCGCTTCTGACCTGTGGCCGCCGGCTGGCCCGGTGGCAGCTGGCCCGGTCCGCGAGAGATTGCCGCCTCGTGTTGCCGTGCGCCGGCGGTGACGCGGTAAGGTCGCGCAGGCATGAGCGCGTTCGCAGCACCGGTGCCCGATCAGGTGCCCTTGCCGCCGGGATTCCGGGCCGGCGGGGTGCATTGTGGACTGAAGAAGAACGGCGATCCGGATCTCGGCATCCTGCTCGCGGACCAGCCCGTCGAGGCGGCGGCGGTGTTCACCCGGAGCCGACTGCTCGGCGCCCACATCGAGGTCTGCCGCGATCACCTGGCGCGCAGCAACGGCATGGTGCGCGCCGTGCTGGTCAATGCCCGCAACGCCAACTGCGCGACCGGCCGTCAGGGCGTCGAGGATGCGCGCGCCTGCTGTCGCGAGCTGGCGACGCGC
The DNA here is from genome assembly GCA_016794035.1 of Planctomycetota bacterium. Classification (GTDB taxonomy): domain Bacteria; phylum Planctomycetota; class UBA1135; order UBA1135; family UBA2386; genus JAEUHS01. The sequence goes on along the minus strand of JAEUHS010000068.1, from coordinate 43,722 downwards.
CTGCGCTGCCCGACCGAACAGGTGTTGATGGCGAGCACCGGGCCGATCGGCGCGCCGCTGCCGACGGACCGCATCGTGTCGCACCTCGATGCACTGCTGGCGCGCGCATCGGCCGACCGCGGCATCGAGTTCGCGCGGGCGATCATGACCACGGACACCCATGCGAAGGTCGCCCACTGGCACCTCGCGCAGGCGGAGGCCACCGGGTTCGCCAAGGGTGCGGGCATGATCCACCCCGACATGGCGACGATGCTCGCGTTCCTGCTGACCGACGCGCGCACCGGCGCGGCCGGCACCATGGAGGCGTTGCTGCGACGGGTCGCGGACCGCAGCTTCCACCGGCTGACGATCGACGGCGACACGTCCCCGAACGACACGCTGCTGCTGCTGGCCAGCGGCCGGACCGCGGCCGACGCCGGCGAGGTCGAGACGGCGTTGACCCGGATCGGCTCGCGCCTGGCGCGGCAGATCGCCGCGGACGGCGAAGGCGCGACGCGGCTGGTCACGGTGCAGGTGCGCGGCGCCACGACCGAGGAGCAGGCGGTGCACGTCGGCCGCACGATCGCGACCAGCCCGCTGGTCAAGACCGCGATCGCCGGACGCGACCCGAACTGGGGGCGCATCCTGTCGGCCGCGGCCCGCGCCGGCGTGGCGTTCCCGAGCGAGTCCTGCCGGGTCTGGATCGGCAGCACCGACGTGTTCGCCGGCGGCAAGCCGCTGCCCGGCAACGAACCCGCGGCCCATCGCCATCTCAGCGAAGAACGCGAAGTCGTGCTCGGCATCGACCTCACCATCGGCACTGCCAACGCCGACGTCTGGACCTGCGACCTCACCGCGGCCTACGTGCAGATCAACGCCGACTACCGGACCTGACCACGATCGTCGCCGTCGCGGCCGTAGACGGCGGGCGGCGGCAGCCCTTTCTGCTGCCACCACGGCCGGTGGTCTGCGGCGTCGGCGGGCAGGTCGGCGACGTAGCCCAGGCTGGCGTCGGGCACGCTGTCGCAGTAACTCAGGTACGGTTTCAGGTCGAGCACCGGCGTGCCGTCGAGCATGTCGTGGTCGGCGATGTGCAGCACCCGCTTGTCGATGCGCAGCAGACGCACGCACGACAGCCCGATCGGGTTCGGCCGCTGCGGCGCCCGCGTCGCGAACACGCCGCGCTTCTCGGTGTCGCGCGGCGGCACGACGCGCGAACGGAACCCGCGGGCCAGGTGGCACCAGAACACCACCCACACGTGGCTGAAGCCGGCCAGGTCGGCGAGCCCGTTCTGCAGGCCCTGGCGCAGTTCGATCGTGCCGGTGCCGCCGCGCCCGAGTCCGCTCTGCCGCGGCGCCTCGTGGTGCACGCGCTGCGGCGTGCGCACGACGCCGATCGGACGCAACGGCGGCAGCGCTGGCTCGTCCGCCATCCGGTCACCGCGGCGCGGTCGCCGGATCGAGCGGGACCTTGACCGCCTGGCCGGCCGGCAGGCGCCGCGCGTCGCGCTCGGTCCAGCCGTTGGCGGCGAGGATCTCGCGGAAGCGGTTGCCGTCGCCGAGGTACTTCTTGGCCAGATGGATCAACGTCTCACCGCGCCCGAGTTCGACCACGATGTGGTCCGGCTGCGCCGGTGGCGGCGCCGGGGCGACCGCCGGCACTGCCTCCGGTCCGCCATCTCGCCGCGGCGCCGGATCCGCCGGCGGTGGTACGGTCGGCGCTCCCGGTGGCGCCGCGGGCGCTGCGACGCCGGCGGCGACCAGCGCCTGGCGCAGGGACCCCTGTGCGCCGCCGAGTTCGAGCACCAGGGTGTCGCCGCCGGGAGGCGCCGGGACCGGCCGGCCACAGGCCGCCAGCGACGCCAGCGCGAGGAGCCACGGGATCGGGAGCCGGCATCGCATCGGCGCATTGTTCGCGGCGGCGGCCCGGCGTGCAACGGTGCACCGGCGCCCGGCCAGGCTTGCGCCGGCGCCCGGCATCGCGGAAAACCCGGCCACGTGGGCACTCTGCGCAGGGTCTTGTTGACGGCGTTGCCGAAGGTGCCCCTGTCGCGTGCCTGCGGCTGGCTGGCGTCGCTGCCGCTGCCGCGCGCGGTGCGACCGCGCTGCTACGGTTGGTTCGCGCGCCGCTATGGCGCCTCGCTGGCGGAGATCGACGGGGAACTGGCGTCGTTCCGCAGCCTGCAGCAGTTCTTCCGGCGATCGCTGCGCCGCGGCGCCAGGCCGATCGCCGCGGTCCCGCTGGTGTGGCCCTGCGACGGGCGCATCGTCACCTGCGGACCGGTGCGTGACGGCCGCATCGCGCAGGTCAAGGGCAACGACTACGCGCTGGCCGATCTGCTCGGTGACACGGGGCTGGCGGCGGCACTCGACGGCGGTTCGCAGGCGACGATCTACCTCGCGCCGGGCGACTACCACCGCGTGCACGCGCCGTTCACGGTCGCGATCGAGCGGGTCACGCCGCTGCGCGGCACCCTGTTCCCGGTCAACCCGCCGGCGGTGCGCAGCATCGACCGGCTGTTCGTGCGCAACAGCCGCCACGTGTTCCACTGCCGCCTGCCGTCGGGCGTCGCCGCAGCGATCGTGATGGTCGGCGCCTACAACGTCGGCGGCACGCTGGTGACGCGGGCGTCGGGCGAGGCGCGCGCCGGCGACGAGGTCGGGCAGTTCGGCTTCGGCTCGACGGTGGTCGCGATCGTCGGCCCGGGCGGACCGGCGTTCGCCGAGTTGCCGCCGGAACAGGTCGTGCGCATGGGCGCGGCGGCCACGGCAGGCGCCTAGGTCGCATCGCGACCGCGCGGTCGTGCCTCAGCCGCCGACCGCGCGCAGCACGACCCGGGCCTCGTCGCCGGCGCGGCCCTTCTTGCGCGACGCCAGATACTGCAGCAGTTCGGTGCCGAAGCGACGCTCGACACCGACCGCCTCCGCGAAGTGCGAGGCGACGTGCAGCATCGCCTCCGGCGACACCGCCGACTCCTTGCGCAGCCGTTCGGCGAGCGGAAAACCCGAGCGCACGAGCGCCGAGAAGAACCCCATCGTCGGGTTGCCCGGCGAATCGAGTTCCGCGGCGGGACGCGACATGTCCTGCAGCAGACGGGCGAGCGCCAGCTGGTAGCGGCCCTCGTCGCTGCCGTGCGGGGACGCCGTGAGACGCGCCAACACGTGCAGCGCGTCGCCGTAGCGCCGGGTGCGCCGCAGTCGCACGGCGCGCTCGATCAGCTCGGCGGCGACCTTGGTGCCGTTGCTGGCCAACGCCACGCCGAGCAGCAGATCGCTGGTACGGGCGTTGGTCGCCAGCAGCCGGATCGCCTTGTCGACGACGGTGCGCACCGACTTCGGCGGCATGTCCGGAGCGAGCCGTACGAGCACGTCGGCCGCGGACTGCACCAGCCCCGGATCGCGACTCGTCTGCACGACCCGGATCAGCGGCTCGATGGCCTGCCGGTTGTGGGCCAGCGCGTCGGCGGCCGCGTGCCGGAACCGCTCGTCGTCGTGGTCGAGCAGCTTCAGCGCCACCTTCGCCATCTCGGCTCCGGTCGCGGTGCGCAACATGCGCAGCGCGAACAGCCGTTGCTCGGGCTGGCGCGCGGCGAGCAGGCGCTTGAGCACCGGCACCATGCCGGCTGGCACCTCGGCCAGATCGGCGAGCAGGTCCCGCACCGCATCGTGCACGTCCTTCTCGTCGGCATCGGCGAGCAGGTCCATCAGACCGCGCACCTGCGCCGCGGTCAGTTTCGAACCGCGCAAGGCGCGATAGGCCGCGGACCGCACCAGGGGCGGATTGCCGGCCGCGGACAGCCGCAGCAACAGCGCGCGCGACCCGCTCGGGTCGATGCCCGCGAGCACGGTCACCACCTCGGCCAGACACTGCTCGGGCAGCGAGTCGTCGAGGTGCGGCAGCAGCCCGTTGCGGAACTGCTTCCTCAGCTCGCCATCGAACTGGTCGGCGGCGGCGAGCAGCAGGCGCCCCGCGGTCGCGGCGGTCTCCGGCGTCAGCAGCGCGTGCACGAACACCGACAGCGCCTCCTTGCCGAGCGAGCGCGCGAGGATGCCGAGGATGCGCTCGCGCTGGTCTCCGATCGCCTGGCCGTAGGTCTTCGCCAGCACCCCATGGGCTCGGGCGCCGATCTCGCCGAGCAGGTGCGCCGCGTGTTCGGCGAGCGCCTCGTTGTCGACCTGCGTGCCGGCGAGCACCTGCACGGCTTCGACGGTGCCGATCTTGGCCAGTGCATCGAGGCAGAAGCGGCCCAGCAGAGGCGATCGGTCCTTCGCGCCGTCGAGCGCCGCGACGATCGCGGCATCGCGGGCGCGGAGTTCGCCAAGGATCTGTGCGGCGGCGACTTGGAGCTCCGGCTTGCCGGACTCGAGCACCTGCACGATGGCCTTCAGGGTGTCATTCATTGCCGTTGCGTGCGCGCGTTTACGCAATACCGCTATCACAACAACCGGTCCAGCCGGCTGCGGAAAGCGCGGGCATTATGGCAGACTTCGCCGGCGCTCGCTACTGGCGAAGCAGCTGCCTGACGGCGCGCGAACGGCTTGCGGGAGCTTCATCCCCGCCTTGCAACCCATTGCGAGATAGACTCCTATGAAGCCAACTCGCCATGCCAGCGACGCCATGAACACACGGCCGACCACGCCCCTGGACGCCGGCCTCAACCCGCCGGACGGGCATTGCGGCCCGCCGCGGCTGCGGATCCTGCTGCTGAGCCCGTTCGTGCCAGATCGCACGGCGGCCCACGGCGGTGGCATCTACCTGGCGACCCTCGCCGCCGCGCTGGCCAGGCAGGCGGAAATCGGCCTGGTGGCACTGTCGCGACCGACCGACGCACCGAGGCTGCGCGGCGCCGACACGCCGTGGCGGTATCAGCAGCTGCTGCCACACCTCGACGTGCCCGAGCAGCGCGACCGGCTGGCCCACCGCTTGCGGATGTTGTGGTACTGGCGCCGCCTGCCGCTGGTCGCCGCGAAGCACTGGCAGCCGCAGATGCCGGCCCTGCTCGCCCGCGCGCGCGCCGAGTTCCGGCCCGATGTGGTGTTCGTGGAGATGGCGCAGATGGCGCAATATCTGCCGTACCTGCGCGGGATCCCGACGGTGCTGACCGACCACGAAGCCGGCTGCCCCGCCAACACGCAGACCGGTCTCGGCGCGATCGGCGATCGCCGCGACTGCCGCCTCTGGCGGGACTACGCGCGGCGCTACTACCCGCAGGCGTCGCTGCTGCAGACGGTCACGGCCGAGGACGCCGAGACGCTGCAAGGCCTCGTCGGGCGCGCGGTCGAGGTGCGTCATCCCACCTTCGACGTGCCCGGCGTCCCCGTCGCCCCGGGCACGGCGCCGGCGCGCGCCCTGTTCCTCGGTGACTACAACCACCGCCCGAACCCGGAGGCCGCCGCGATGCTGGTGCGCGACGTGCTGCCGCTGCTACGGGCCGCCGATCCCGCCGCCGAACTCTGGCTCGCGGGCTCCCACTCGGAGCACGTGCAGTCGCTGGCGAACGCGCCCGGCGTGCGACTGCTCGGCTTCGTCCCCGACCTGCATGGTCTGTTCGGCCAGGTGCGGCTGCTGCTGGCGCCGCTGCTCTCCGGCGGCGGCTTCCGCATGAAGTCCGTGGCGGCGCTGGCGCACGGCCTGCCGGTCGTCACGAACCGGCTCGGTGCGCGCGGATGCACCGCGCCAGCACCGGCCCGCACCATTGCCGAAGGGCCGCGTGCGCTCGCCGACGCCGCCATCGAGTTGTTGCGTTCGCCGCCGGCGGCGGCGGCCGCCGGCCGCGCCGCGTTCCAGTGGGCACGCGACAACCTGACCGGCGACGTCGTCGCCACCACGCAGGTGCAGCGCGCCGCGCGCCTGCTGCCGGCTCCGCTGGCTCGCTGACGGCGGCGCGAACGGATGCGGCCCACGGCTCCCGGGCCCCGTCGTCGCTGGCGCCCTCAGCTCTTGCCGACCGGAACCTGCTCGACGCGGTGCCCCGCCGCCTTCGGCCTGGGCACGCTGCTGGTCGGCCGCTTGCGCAGCCGGAACTTGCGCAGCGTCTCCTGCAGGAACGAATCCATCTTCGACGATTCCTTGCCGCGCACGAAGTTCCACAGGATGCGGAACACGCGCCACGGCCGGCGCGCGAACTTGTTCAGGTAGAAGGCCGCGACGACCTTGTACTTCCAGCGCGTCAGCTCCTTGGCGGTGAACGCGTCGCAGAACTTGCGGTCCGCGGACAGGAACTTGTTGTGCACGTAGATCGGCAGCTTCAGGAAGGCGTCGGTGTACTGGACCTTGCCCTCCTTCTCGAGCTGGCGCGTGATCTCCGTACTCGGGAGTGGGAAGAAGAACCCGGCCGACACGTCGTCGACGCCGGCGCGGCCGAGCCGGGCGGCGAGCCGCACGGTGGCCTGCATGTCCTCCTTCTCGTCGGTCGGGTAGGCCAGCACGAAGAACGCGCCGATGTTGAGGCCGGCCTTCACGGATGCATGCACCGCACGGAACAGCTTCTCGTCCGTGAGCATCTTCTTCATGTGCTTGCGCGTGCGCTCGCTGCCGGACTCCGGCGCGAAGTTCAGCGACTTGCAGCCGCTGCGCACCAGCAGGCTGGCGACCTCCTCGTCGATGATCTCGCTGCGGGTGCCCGCCGGCAGCTGCCAGGTGATGTCGAGCTTGCGCCGTTCGACCTCGCTGCAGAACTCCACCACCCAGTCACGCTTCAGGATCGCCGTCAGGTCCTGGAACGGGAAGTTGGCCGCGCCGTAGCGCTTCACGTACGACTCGATCTCGTCGAGCACGTCCTTCGGCTCGCGCGCATACCAGCGCGTCGTCCACATGTTCGGCGAACTGCAGTAGGTGCACTGGTAGGGACAGCCGCGCGTCGCCAGGATCGGCACCGTCTTGCCGTAGTAGATGCCGCTGACGAGGCGATTGCTCGAGTAGGCCTCGATGTCGAAGTACTCCCACGCCGGCCACGGGATCTCGTCGACGTTCTTGATGCGGTCGCGGCGCGGGTTCTTCTGCACGGTGCCGTCCGCCGTGCGGAACGCGATGCCCGGGATCACCGTGTGGTCGAGGCCGAGTTCCAGCGCGCGGAACAGCGCCACCGCGGTCTCCTCGCCTTCGCCGAGCACCAGGAAATCGATCGGCGCCTGCTGCATCGACAGATCGGGCACGGCCGTGAAGTGCTCGCCGCCGCAGACGATCGGCACGTTCGGCAGGGCGGCCTTCACCTTCTGGATCAGCTCGCGCACGATCGGCCAGCTGTAGCTCCACATGCTGGTGATGCCGATCGCCTGGGTGTCCGGCGAGATCCGGTGGATGATCTCCTCGGGCGTCAGGCCCAGCCGCCAGATGTCGCCGTCCGGCACCATCTGCTCGGGCGCCAGCCCCAGGGCGTCGACCAACTCGATCGTGTGCTTGTCGTCGCGCAGCACCGCCGCGATGTAGGCCAGCCCGAGCGGCAGGCTCGGTCGCAAGGCGGTCAGGCCGTTCTTGTTGATGTAGACCGGCGGGTGGATGAGTGTGACCTTCATGCGTCGCGGTGATGGGCCCGGGTGAGCCGAAGGACTATACCATCCTTATCTAGCCCTGGAATGGGGCGGATTGCCGGGAATGATGTCTTCGTCGAAACCACCGACCGGTTCGCCGACGTCGACCACCGTCGCCGTCTCGATCCGGGGCAGAGTACCGGCGCCCGGGGCGGCGAACGCTCGCACCGAGCCGACCGGCCTCACCCCTCCACGCGCCCGAAGGAAGCCATGCAGCGAGTCCTGTTGTCGTTCGTCGTCGCCCTCGCCGCGGTCACCCTCCCCGCCCAGCGGCCCCAGCCGGGACCTGGGGGCCGTTCGAAGATCCCCGACGGCTGGGTCGCCCACGAGACGCGGAACTGCGAGCTCCAGTCCGAGGTCGGCGAGGCGAGGGCCAGGCGGCTCGGCGAGCACATGGAGGACCTGAACAAGGTCTACCGCCGCCTGTTCCGCCCGGACCGGGACGGCGCCAAGCGCCACTTCGTCGAGCTGGAGTTCCGCGCCTGGATCGACAGCCAGAAGCTGGACGGCGAGCACGACGGCGAGCACCCCGAGGCCGAAGCCGGATCGGCCAGCGAACCACCCACCATCGGCGGCTGACCGGGACGCCTCGCCTGTTCGACGCCATCGTCATCGGTGCCGGCGTGCACGGGCTGTGCACCGCGTTCGCGCTGCGGCGCGCGGGGCTGCGGCGGCTCGCCGTGCTCGAAGCGCATGGGCCGGGCCACGATCGCGGCAGCTCGCACGGCCTGACGCGCATCACCCGCTCGTCCTACCACGAACCACGCTTCGTGCGGCTGGCCATCGAGGCCCACCGGGCATGGTCCGCGCTCGAATCGGCGCTCGGCGGTGCGCTGCGGGTGCCGACACCGGGTCTGTTCTTCGGCCCGCGCGGCGGCCGGTTCGACGCCTACCTCGCCGCCACGCTCGGCAGCGGCGCCGCGGTCGAGCAGATCGCCGTCGCACAGGCCCGGCACCGCTTCCCGCTGCTGCGACTGGCCGACGACGACCGCGTGCTGATCGACCACACGGCGGCGATGGTGCTGGCGGCCGAGACCATGTCGCGCCTGCGCAGCTGGCTGCAGGCGAACGGCGTCGAACTGCGCTGGCACAGCGCGGCGACGCAGCTGCGCGACGGCGGCCGGACGATGCAGGTCGAGACCACCGGCGGCAGCCTGCAGGCACGTCGCGTGGTGCTGGCGACCGGGCCGTGGCTCGACCGGCTCGCCGGTGCCGGCCTGCCCGGCCTGCTCGTCCTGCGGCAGACGATCGGCTACTTCGACCTCGACGCGCCGGCGGCGGCGACGCGCGCCGGCACGTTCCCGGTCTGGGCCCGCATCGGCCGCACCGCCGAGGAGTTCGACTACGGCCTGCCCGAGCACGGCGGCGTCGGCCTGAAGCTGGCACGCCATCGCACGGCCGGCGCGGCCGACGACCCGGATGCCGCGGCGCCGCCCATCGACCCGGCGCCGCTGCTGGCGCTCGCGCAGCAGCGCTTCGCCGTGCCGGTGCGCGGCCTGCAGCGCGCCGAGCGCTGCCTCTACACGATGTCCGCCGACCAGGACCTGCGCGTCGAACCGCACCCGCGCTGGCCGCGGGTGGTGACGATCGCGGCCTGCAGCGGCCACGGCTTCAAGTTCGGACCCGTGATCGGCCAGCAGGCCGCCGAACGCTCGCTCGCGATCGCCGACTGACGGCACTGGCGTGTTGTCTGGGGCCCGGCCGCTCGCGATAACGGCGCCCAGATGAACTTCGCTCAGGTGGCGCGGCTGATGGCCGGCTTCGCCGGACTGCTGACGCTGGCGCAGGTCCCGCCGCTCGTCTTCGCGCTGCAGGAGACCGCCCCCGCCCCCCTGTCGCCGGTGGCCGGGTTCACCGCCAGCATGCTGATCGGCGCCACGGTGGCGACGCTGCTGTGGCTGGCCGGGCGCACCGACCGCGGCGAGATCTACCGCAAGGAAGCGATCGCGGTCGCCGGTCTGTCGTGGTTCCTGGCCAGCCTGCTCGGCGCGATCCCGTTCCAGTGGTCGGGTCTGCTGCACAGCCCGATCGACGCGGTCTTCGAGACCGCGAGCGGACTGACGACCTGCGGCGCCACCGTGCTCGGCAGCGGCGACAACATGGCGATCGGCGACGTGCCGCGCAGCCTGCTGCTGTGGCGCGCGCTGACGCAGTGGATCGGCGGCATCGGCATCGTGCTGGTGTTCGTCGCGCTGCTGCCGGCGATGGGCGTCACCGGCAAGAACCTGCTGTCGTCCGAGTCGGTCGGCGTCGGCACCGACAAGTTCCAGCCGCGGGCGATCGAGAAGGCCCGGCTGATCGCCACGATCTACCTGGGTCTGACGGCGGCCTGCATCGTGCTGCTGGTGACCCTCGGCGGCTTCGACTGGTTCGACGCCACCTGCCATGCGTTCACGGCGCTGGCCACGGGCGGCTACTCGACACGCGCCTCGGTCGCCGAGTTCGACAGCCTCGGCGGCGAGCTGGTGCTGGTGCTGTTCATGTTCCTCGCCGGTGCCAGCTTCGCCGTCGTCGCGACGAACTGGCGCACCGGCTGGCGGTGCCCGCTGATCCTGGTGCGCAGCGGCGAGTTCCGCATGTACTGCCTGGTGTCGCTGCTGGTCGTCACGGCGCTGACGTTCACCCTGCTGCGCTCGGGCCTGCCGATCGGCACCGCGCTGCGCCAGGCGCTGTTCAACGGCATCAGCGTGCTGACCTCGACCGGCTACGCGACGGCGGACTTCCACGCCTGGCCGGCACTGGCGACGCTGATCCTGTTCTGTTCGATGTTCGTCGGCGGCTGCACCGGCTCGACCGCCGGCGGCATCAAGCAGGTGCGGCTGCTGGTGACGCTGAAGCTGATCGCCTACTCGATCCGCCACTTCGTGCGACCGAAGAGCGTCGAGCGCCTCAAGCTCGACGACGAGGTGCTGCCGGCCGCCGTGATCTCGTCGATCCTGACCATCGTGCTGCTCTGGCTGGTCTGCGTCGTGCTCGGCGCGCTCGTGATCGCGCTCGACGACCGCATGAACTTCGTCTCCGCGCTGGCGACCAGCGCCAGCATGCAGGGCTCGTGCGGTCCGGCGCTGACGCTGGTGGAGCCGTCGACGGCGATCGACGTGGTGCAGAACGGCGGCACCGCGGCGACGCTCGCCGCCACGCCCAACATCGGTCCGTTCGGCGGCTACGGCGAACTGCGGCCGTGGACCAAGCTGGTGCTGGTGCTGCAGATGGTGCTCGGCCGGCTCGAGCTGTTCACCGTGCTGGCGCTGTTCGCGCCGAGCCTCTGGCGGCGCTGATCGGCCCGTGCTACTGCTGGCCGCCGAGCACGATCTTCTCGCGGCGGCGGAACACCATGCGGATCGGCACCTCCTGGCAGCCGAAGGCATCGCGCAGCACCTGCGTCAGGTAGCGCTCGTACTGGCCGCGGAACAGCCGCGGTTCGTTGACGAACACCAGCACCGACAGCGGTTCGGTGCCGAGCTGGGTGCCGTAGAACATCTTCGGGTAGTGGCCGCCGCTCGACGGCATCAGGCGGTCGCGGGCCGCCTGCAGCACGGTGTTCAGCTTCGGCGTCGGCATCGACACCCGCGTCTGGTCGCGCAGGTCCCACAGCAGCTCGATGGTGTCGAGCACGTTGGTGCCCTCGCGGGCCGACAGGAACGACACCGGCGCATGGTCGAGGCCGGCCAGCTGCTGCTTGATGTAGGCGTCCCACTTCTTCAGGTCGAGCTCCGGCGCGAGGTCGATCTTGTTGCCGACCAGGATCACCGGCTTGTGGTGCTGCACGCAGTAGGCGGCCAGCGCCTTGTCGACCTGGCTGATCGGCTCGCGCACGTCGAACATGTGCACGCAGACGTGGGCCCGGCGGATGCTGTCGTTGCTGCGCGCGTGCGCGAACAGCTCGATCGCGTGCTCGAGGCTCTTCTTCTTGCGCACGCCCGCGGTGTCGATCGCCAGCAGCTTCCGGCCGTCGAACTCGAACGCCACGTCGACCGCATCGCGCGTCGTGCCGGGCAGCTCGGAGACGATCACGCGCTGCTCGCCGGCGAGCTGGTTGATCAGCGTCGACTTGCCGGAGTTGCGCTTGCCGACGATCGCGAAGCGCAGCGGGTCGCCCTCTTCGGCGGTCTCGGCCTCGTCCTTCGGCGGCAGCTCGTCGAGCATGCGCGCGAACAGGTCGGCGATGCCGAAACCCTCCTTGGCGCTGACCGGCACCGGCTCGCCGAAGCCGAGCCGCTGCCAGGCGGCGACGCCGACCTCCTCGTGGAACGACTCGATCTTGTTGGCGATCAGCATCACCTGCTTGCCGAGGGTGCGCAGGCGCCGCGCCACCAGGTCGTCGCCGGGCACGCGGCCCTCCTTGCCGTCGACCACGAACAGGATCAGGTCGGAGGCCGCCAGCGCGACCTGGATCTGTGCCTCGATGTGCTCCTTCAGCAGCGCCTCGTCGACCATGCCGAGGCCACCGGTGTCGACCAGTTCGAAGCGGCGGTCGCCGTGCTGCACGCTGACCGCGACACGGTCGCGGGTCACGCCGGCCGTGGGCTCGACGATCGAAATGCGGCGGCCCGCGAGCCGGTTGAACAGGCTCGACTTGCCGACGTTGGGTCGGCCGACGATGGTGACGCGAGGCAGGGGCACGGGAAGGGGGCGAGCACGATACGGATCGGCGACCGTTCTGGCCAGGGCCCCGGCGCCTTCGCGCGCCGTCCGTCAGCGCGGCTGCGCCCGATCGGTGGCCGCCGCCGGCCCGGCCAGCAGGGCCTGCAGCGCCCGGGCCGAGGCGGCCGTCTTGAACACCATCTGCGTGTCGGCCACGTCGGCGTCCTCGTCGTAGACCACGGTCGTGGTCGCGTCGGCGATGCCGATCACGTTGCCGCAGGCGTCGACCACCGGCGCCCCGCTGCTGCCGCGGGCGAAATCGCAGGTCACGTGCAGCCACGCCCGCGCCTCGGCGGCCTCGGGCGGCTCGCGCAGCAGGTAGTGACGTGCGACGACCCCTTCGCTGTAGAAGCCGAACTGGTGGTCGGGATGCGACAGGCAGGCCACCCGCTCCCCGACACGCACGTCGCCGCGCAGCGGCAGCGGCACCCGTTCGCGCGCCGGGGTCTGCAGCACGCAGAGGTCGGCGGCCACGTCGGCGGCCAGCACCTTCTGCACCGGCCACACCTGCCCGGACAGGTCGGCGACCACCAGGAACGCCTCGCGCATGCCGTCGTCGGCGGCCAGCACATGGTGGCAGGTGGCGACCGCCCCGTCGGTGGCGACCCAGAAGCCGCTGGCGCCGGCGAAGTGCCACTGCTCACACTCGTCGCACAGGTAGTAGTGGCCGACGATGCCGACGCTGGCGGCGATACGCTCGTAGAGCTCCGCGCCGCCGAGCGGCTCGCGCCGCAAGGGCACGGCCGGCGCCGATGTCACCGTCGCATGGGCCACCTGGGCCACGAGTTCGGGGCAGGCGTGCAGCTCGCCGGCGGCCCGCAGGGCGGCGCAGGCGGCGGTGATGCGCTGCTCCAGCTGCGCGTCGTCGACCGGCCCGGGCCGCTGCGCCGCCAGCGCCGAGGCGAGCAGCCAGCACGGCAACCAGACGAGTCGGCAGAGCGCAACGGGCATCTCGCGATGCTACTGCGGCCGGCGCCCGACGGCGAACCCGCCGGCGCTGCCCCCGTGACGCTGCCGCCACCATGGGCTATCGTCGGGGCGGCGCCAGCCCACGTCCCGCCTCGACGCCCAGCCACGCCCCATGCCCGCCTCGCTCGCCGCGTCCAGCCTGTGTGCCCTGTGCCTCGGTGCGGCGTGCCTGCCGGCGCAGGCGACCTTGGTCGTCGACCTGCTGAACCGCCCCGGCACGCAGTACCTGGATCTGCCGACCGCGGTCCAGGCGTCGGCACCCGGCGACGTGGTGCTGGTGCGCTACGTCGATCCGGTCGTCGCGCAATACACGGCACCGACGATCACGCACGCGCTGACGTTGATCGGCACCGGCGGCCAGCCCGGACTCACGGGCAACCTGCAGATCGAGACCCTGCCCGCCGGCCAGCACGTCGAAGTGCGCGACTTCCAGCTCGCGCCGTTCGCCCTCGCCAACCCGGGACTGAACTGCAGCTTCGAGATCCGTGCCAACCACGGCACCGTGCACGTCCACAACGTCGACCGGATCTCGCTGGCGACCTCGAACTCGGCCACCAACCTGTGGCGCATCACCAACTGTGACCTCGTCACGCTGTCGTACTGCTCGGTGGAGATGGTCGGTGCGAACGGCACGCTGGTGATCAAGGACACGCCGCAGGTGACCCTGCATGCCTCGGTGCTGCAGAACTTCCCGGGCACCCAGATGCCGACGCTGTCGGTCGACAATGCGGGACTGGTGCTGTCCGACACGACCATCGTCGGCTCGGGCAACGGCATCGACGGCGTGGCCATCGCGATGACCAACGCCGCCAGGGTGCAGATCGCGGGGCCGACGAGTTCGATCGTGGCGATGGCCGGCGGCGCCGCCATCCGCGGGCTGGCGCCCGGCTGCACCGTCGCCGCCGGCAACGGCGCCTTGCTCGGTCCGGTCACCGGCGTCACGCTGCAGCAGCAGTCGATCCCGGCGCTCGCCGGTCGCATCACCCTGACGAACCAGGTCCAGCTGACGATGTACGGCGACCCGCTGGGCATCGGCGTGTTCGCGGTCGGCGCGCCGCTGCCGACGCCGGCCACGCTGTTCGGGGGACCGTTGTGGCTCGATCCCTTCCAGTCGGGCGTCGCCGACCTGATCGCCTTCGACCTCGCGGGCCGCGGCACCTGGCAGCTGCAGTTGCCGCCGACGCCCGCCGGCTTCGGCGCATGGCTGCAGGGCGCGACGGTCGGCATCGCGAACACGTTCCGATTGACCCCGCCCGCGGTCGTGTTCGCGCCCTGATCGGGGCCGCGGCCGGCGTCTGGCACGGCGCGCTCACGCCCGCGCGACGCTCACTCCCATTCGACGTGGCCGAAGTGCGTCACGCGCTTGCGCACCTGCGAGCGGTCGCCCCACGGCGGTTGCCAACCCTGCTGCTGCATCGCGCGGATCATCGACTCGAACCACCACTCCTGCTCGCCGAAGGCCGGCCGCAGCTGGTCGATCCAGGTCGCTTGCTCGTCGTACCTGGCGAAGAACACCCGGTTGACCCAGTTCTGGTCGCGGGCCTGCAGGAACTTCAACACGAACACCTTCTCGCCGCGGATCTCGGCGATGCCGTCGACCAGCACCTTGCCGGGCGTCGCCGACATCGACGGACCGCGCACGGTGCGGCCGAGACCCGACACACGGCGATAGGCCTCGGTGAAGATGTCGAAGGCGCGCGCCAGCGGCACCTCGAAGTAGTGCCGGGGCCCGGTGTCGCGCTCGACGAACATGTAGTACGGCACCGCACCCAGCACGATCTGGCTCTTCCACAGGTCGCTCCAGGTCTGCGCGTCGTCGTTGACGTGCCGGATCAGCGGCGCCTGGCAGCGCACCGTCGCACCCGCGTTCTGCAGCCGTTCGACCGCCGCCTGCGCAACCGCCGTCGACAGCTCGCGCGGGTGGCTGTAGTGGGCCATCAAGGCGAGGTGGCGGCCGGCCGCGTGCACCTCCTCGAACAACGCCATCAGATCGTCGGCGTCGTCGTCGGTCACGAAGCGCTGCGGCCAGTAGGCGGGCGCCTTGGTGCCGATGCGGATGCTGACGATGTGGTCGAGTTCGCGCCGCAGCAGCGGCTCGATGTAGCGCCGCAGCACGCGCGTCTTCATCACCATCGGGTCGCCGCCGGTGAACAGCACGCTGTTGACCTCCGGATGCTGCTGCAGGTACGCCGCCAGCGAGTCGGCCTCGCGCGCCGCGAACTTCAGCTCGTCGAGGCCGACGAACTGCGGCCAGCGGAAGCAGTAGGTGCAGTAGGTGTGGCAGGTCTGGCCGCTGCTGGGAAAGAACAGCACCGTCTCGCGGTACTTGTGCTGCATGCCTGGCAGCGGCTCGCCGTCGAGCTGCGGCACGTTGAGTTCGACCTGGCCGGCCGGGTGCGGATTCAGCGACAACTGGATGCGGCGTGCCTCGGCCTGGAGCTCGGCGTCGGGCGCATCCTGGCGCAGCAGATCGATCATCCGGTCGATGTCGGTCGGCGCCAGCATGCCCGGCTGCGGGAACGTCAGCTGGAAGATCGGATCGGCGGGTACGTGGTCCCAGTCGATCAGCTCGTCGCAGACGTAGTCGTTGACGCGGAACGGCAGCACGTGGGCGACCGCCTTCATGGCCAGCAGTTCGTCGTTGCCGAACCGCTGCAGCTGCGGGATACGGTCGAGGTCACGGCGCGTGTAGACGCGGAACGGTCGGCTGGCGACGGCGATCTTCTTGGGCATGTCGGTCCTGGTGGCTGGGTTCGTGACGGATGCGACTCCCGGGCGTGCAGGATCACGCGAAGGAGCGAGTCGCGTGAGGATAGTCGCTCGGCGCCACCTCGCCAACCCACACGCTCGGATCGCTCAGGTCGTGGTGCCGCGCGGCTGCAGCTCGCGCGGGATCGCCAGCAGCGTCTTCCAGTCGAGCGGGAACTCGAGCACCACGTGCAGCAGGCTGAGCAGGAACAGCCACCGCAGCCCGTGCTCGTAGTCGACGAAGTAGAGCGTCACCGAGGCGAGCCAGATCACGACCGCGGCCACCAGCCGTCGCCGCGGCACCTGGTGCCAGCGGATCACCGACGTCTTCGAGAACCAGTTCAGGTAGTGGTAGGTGTAGGCGAAGCCGATGAAGCGTCCGAGCTGCACGCTGACGTCGTTCTGCAGCATCGCCGCCAGCGACGGGAACGGCGCCCACGTGCCGCCGCTGGCGGCGCCGGCCACGGCGACCGCGCCCAGTCCCGACGTGTTCAGCAGGCGCACGTGCATCTGCCCCATCGTGCCCTGGTAGGCCTCCTGCACGTAGGTGCTGGCCTCGTAGCCGAGGTTGCCGACCGGCAGCAGCAGCGTCAGGGCACCACAGCCGACGAACACCAGCAGCGACAACCAGCCGGTGCCGCTGCGGTTCTTCAGCGTGCCGTAGAGCACGAACAGACCGGTGAACAGGAACACGTGCACCAGCGTCGGCAGCCACAGCATCGCGAACACCGTCGACGGCGATCGGCCGTGCAGCAGCAGCACTGCGGCGGCGGCGACGACGCTGCCGGCGACGCGCAGCACGCGGTCCTTCGTCACCACGACCAGAAGCCCCCACAAGAGGCACCACAACATCAGGTCCGGCGACCACGCCGCGGCCGGCTGCCAGGACGGGTAGCCCACCGCCAGCAGCGAGAACGCGGTCACGACGACGCTGACGACCAGCAGCGGTACCCAGTCGCGCGGCTGCTGCGCGAAGTACTGCCGGTCGTGCAGCCACGAGATCTGCGTCAGGTAGTGCAGGGGCCCGAGCACCGCATAGGCGAGCAGGAACGTCTCGAACGGCACCACGAACGCCACGGCCGCCGACGCGAGCATCAGGCCGATGTTGACCAGGTTGACGGCGGGCAGGCTCATGCGGGCCGGACTGTTGCACGGATGCCGGCACCTGGCAAGGCGCGCCCCGCCTTCACGCCGGATCACCCACCAGCTCGGCCACGGCGTCGCGGGCCACGACCTGCCCGGCCTCGTCGCGCCCGAGCGCGCACAACGCGACCGCGGGATCGTGGGTGAAGAACAGCCGGCCGCCGCGCGTCTGCAGATCGGCGAGCAGCGCCGCCTTCTCGTCGATCAACAGTTCGGGGAAGCGGTCGTAGCCCATCGTGATCGCCTTGCGCACCCACGGCAGACCGGGGATCAGGTCGGCGCAGAACAGCACCGGACGGTCGCCGGCGAGTTCGCACAGCAGCATGCCGGGCGTATGGCCGTTGCTGACGTGGAAGCGGAAGCCCGCGCCGAGCACCTCGCTGCGCGCGCCGGCGACGCGCTCCAGGCGGCCCGTGGCCGCGAGCAGCGGCGGCAGCTCGGGCACGAAACTGGCGCGATCGCGCGCGTGCGGGACCAGCGCGCGCTGCCACGCCTGCTCGCCGACCACGTAGTGCGCGTGCGGGAACACCAGTGCCGGCGGCACGCCCTCTCGATACGCGGCCAGCACGCCGCCGGCATGGTCGAAGTGCAGGTGCGACAGCACGACGACGTCGACCTCGGCCGGGGCCACCCCGATCGCGGCCAGGCTGGCGAGCAGCACGTGGTGCTCCTCCTGCACGCCGTAGCGCCGGCGCAGCTCGGGCGCGAAGAACGCGCCGATGCCGGCCTCGCACAGGATGGTGCGCGCGCCATCGCGCACCAGCAGGCAGCGGCAGGCGAGGTCGATGCGGTTCTGTTCGTCGGCCGCGGCCCAGCGGCTCCACAGGGCCTTCGGCGCGTTGCCGAACATCGCGCCGCCGTCGAGCTTCTGCGAGTTGCCGCGCACCGACCAGAGCCGACGCATCACTTCGTCTCCGCGAGCACGAGTTCGGCGAGCCGTTCGGCCAGCGGCTGCAGCTTGACGCCTTCGAGATTGCACAGCAGCACGACGACGATGCCGTCGTCGGGCAGGATCAGCAGCACCGTGCTGACGCGCGACTGCGCGCCGCTGTGACCGGCGAAACGGTGGCCGTTCCGGCGGCCGGTGCGGAAGCCGAGCGCGTAGTCGATCGGCGAGCCGTCGCGCGTGCGCTGTCGCGTCCACATCTGCGCCAGCGTGCTGGCGGAAACCAGTTCGCCCGCCAGCAGAGCCTGCGCGAACCGGACCAGGTCCTCGGCGGACGCACACAGGCCGCCGCCGCCCAGCTTGTAGCTGCCGTCCATCAACTCGCTGTTCTGCAGCACGCCGTCGACCTCGACGTAGCCCTGCGCGCGGCCGCGGATCAGCGCCCGCACGTCGTCGTCGCGCAGGGTCGGGGCGGCGCACGGCCCGGCGATGCGTTCGCGGACCACATCGGCGAACGGTTGCCCCGTCGCCTGCTCGACCACCGCGGCGACGAGGTTGAAGCCGTAGGTGCTGTAGAGGTAGCGCGTGCCCGGCTCGTGCCGCAGCGGGTCGTCGGCGAACGTGCCGAGCGCCTCGGTCTGCGTGCGGTAGTGACGCACGCGCTCGTGCTCACCGTGGTAGTGCCGCACGCCACCGAGGTGCGCGAGCAGCTGGCGGGTCGTCACGGGCCACTGCTTCGCCGGCCAGGCGGCGACCAACGTGTGCACGTCGGCGTCGAGGTCGAGCTTGCCCTGCTCGGCAAGCTGCATCGCCAGCACCGCGGTGATCGGCTTGCTGATCGACGCCAGGCGGTAGACGGTCGCGGGCGTGGCGGCGACGTCGTTCTCGAGGTCTGCCTTGCCGAAGCCGCGCGCGAACCCGACCTGACCACCGACGCCGACCGCCGCCGAGAGTCCCGGGATGCCGGCGCGCTGCATCTCGGCGTCGATCGCGGCGGTGGCGGCGGGCGCCCAGGCGGGCTCGGACGGAGCTGGCGCCGGTTGCGCCGCCAGCGGGACCGTCAGGAGCCACAGGGCCGACAGCCGCCCGGACCAGATGCCTCGCACCATGGCGGCAGACTAGCAGACCATCGCCGCGACGCCTGCGTCGCACCCGCCCAGCCGGCCATTGCATGCACCACCCGCGTCGGGCACGCTCGCCACATGCAACCGGCTGCGACCCCGCGCCCCCACGAACGTCTGCAGCGCCGCGTCGTGCTCTACTGGCTCCTGGCCGACGGCCTCAGCTCGCTGGTCGTCAGCGCGCTGGCCTGGTTCGTCGGCCGGCCGCTGCTGGCCAAGTACTGGGAAGCCTGGTCGCCGACCTGGGAGAACGTGCTGCTCGGCGCCTGCCTCGGCCTCGTCGCGCTGGCGGTGCTGACGCCGCCGCTGGCCTACGCGCGCTGGCGCTTCGGCTTCCTCGGCGACCTGCTGCTGATGCGCTACGGCATCCTGTTCGTCGAAGAACGCGCGGTGCCGGTGCGGCGCATGCAGCACGTCGACCTGGTGCGCGGGCCGATCGAGCGCCTGTTCGGGCTGGCGACGCTGGTCGTGTTCACGGCCGGCAACGAGGGCTCCGCGTTCCGCGTGCCCGGCCTCGCGGCCTCCCGCGCGCAGGAGCTGCGCGACTTCATCGTCGAGGCGCGTGGTGACGGACGACTCTGAGCCGCCCGCCGGCGGCGCGCCCGATCCTGCCAGCGGCACGGCCGCACCGGTCACGGCGCCCCGCGCAGTCGTGGTGCTGGCCAAGGGCCACCTGCACCCGGCGGTGCTGCTGCTGCGGCTGCTGGATGCGCTGCGCCAGGCGGCGTTCCCGGTGCTGCTCGGCGCGGTGTTCCAGCCCTGGTTCCTGGTGCTGGCGGCGGTGCTGTTCCTGCTGCAGCTCGGCTACGCGGTCGCGCGCTATCTGACGCTCGAGTACACGCTGACCGCCGACGAGCTGCGCGTGCGCGAAGGCATCCTCGAACGGCAGGAACGCCGCATCCCGCTCGATCGCATCCAGGATCTCGGCTTCGAGTCGACGATCCTGCGCCGCGCGCTCGGGCTGGTCGTCGTCATGGTCGAGACCGCGTCCGGGCGCGGCGTCGAGGCGCGGCTCGATGCGCTGTCGCGCGCCGACGCCGACCACCTGCGCGAGGTGCTGCTGGCCGCGCGCCGCGACCGCACGTCGGCGCCGGCCAGCGCGGCCGACGGCGAGCACGCGGCCGCCGCGTCGCCGCCGCCGCCCGAACCGGAGTGGATCGTGCACCGCAGCACCAGCGGCGAGCTGCTGCTGCGGGGCGTCACCGACCTGCGCTTGTCGGCGTTCGTCGTCACCGGCTTCGCGGCGCTGCAGCTCGCCGACCAGCTCGGCATCGCCACGAGGATGCTCGGCATCGCCGGCGACTTCCAGCAGTGGCTCGGCCGCCTGTCGCCGGTCGTGCTGGTGTTGCTGCTCGCCTCGCTGCTGCTCAGCGTGATCGCGTTCGGCGTCGTCACCGCGACGATCGGCAACCTGGTGCAGTTCCACGGCTTCACGCTGGCACTGCGCGGCCAGGTACTGCAGCGGCGCTTCGGCCTGCTGACGACGCGGCAGAAGACCCTGCCGCGCGCGCGCATCCAGCGCGTCACCGTCGAACAGCCGTGGCTGCGGCGGCTGCTCGGCTTCGCCGTCGTCAAGGCCGACTCGGCGGGCGGCAGCCGGCAGCAGGGCGAGGACACCAGCGGCGGCTGGGACGTGGTCGTGCCGCTGACCCGGCTGGCGGCCGCCGACGCGCTGCTGCCGGCGCTGATCCCCGGCATCGAGCAGCAGGCCTTCGGCTGGCAGCGCGGTTCGCGGCGGCTGATCCTGCGCACGGCGCTGCAGGGTGTCGTGCTGGCGGCGCTGGCGGTGCCGGCGTTCTGGGCCGCGTGGGGTCCGTGGGCGCTGCTCGCGCTCGTGCTGGTGCCGGTGTGGGCGCTGCTCGGCGTGCTGGCCTGGCAGAACCTCGGCTTCGCGCTCGGCGGTCCGTTCCTGGCGTTGCGCCACGGCATCGTCGGCCGCTACCTCGCCTACGTGCCGACCGCGAAGGTGCAGGCCGTCGTCGTGCGCCAGAGTCCGTTCGCGCAGCTGCTCGGCCTCGCCGACCTCACCGTCTACGTCGCCGGCGGTTCGCCGACGCGGCTGCCGGACCTGACGCTCGGCGACGCGAAGCGACTGGCGCTCGAGATCGCCGAACACGCCGCCGTCGCCGCGGCCGCCGACTGGTGACCGGCGTCGCGCCGCGCGAATTCCTGCCACCGCCAGCCGGATCGCACCACTCTGCAGCGTGCGATCCCCCACCATCACGATCGGTTGCGGCCTGGTGCAAGGCGTCGATGCGGTACCGGTGCAGGTCGAGGCGACCGCGCGCCATGCCGGCGACGGCACGCCGCGGTTGCTCGGCCTCGTCGACGCCTGCGTGCGCGAGGCCTACCACCGCGTGCTGCAGGCGTTCTTCGCGCTCGGCCTGCCGCAGCCGCGCGGCGTCACGACGGTGAACTTCGCGCCCGCGGCGCTGCGCAAGCACGGCAGCGGCTTCGACCTGCCGTTGGCGCTGGCGCTCGCCGGCGCCGCCGGGCTGTTCGCACCCGAACGCGCGGCGCGGCTGTTCGCGTTCGGCGAGATCGGCCTGCGCGGCCAGATCCTGCCGGCCCGCGGCGCCGTCAGCGTCGCCCTGACGGCGCGCCGGCAGGGCGCCAGCGCGATGGTGTGCTGCCCCGACGATGCGATCGCCTGCGGAGTCGTCGACGACCTGCCGCTGCACGCCGCCGCGACGCTGGCCGACGCGGTGTTCTGGCTGGCCGGCCGCCGTGACCTGCCGCCGCCCGCGCCGCCGCCGCCCGCGCCGGCGGTGCCGGCGCCGGACCTGATCGACCTGCGCGGCCACGCGACGCCCAAACGCGCGCTCGCGGTCGCCGCCGCCGGCGGCCACAACCTGCTGTTCACCGGACCGCCCGGGACCGGCAAGAGCGCGCTGCTGCGCCGCCTGCCCGGCCTGCTGCCGGCGCCGACCCCGGCCGAACGGCTGGCGATCCTGCAGGTGCACGCGGCCGCGGGTCTGCCGCTGCCCGGCGCCGAGCAGCGCCCGTTCCGCGCGCCGCACCACACCAGTTCGACGGCCAGCCTGCTCGGCGGCGGCGCCGACGTGCGCCCCGGCGAGGTGACATTGGCGCACTGCGGCGTGTTGTTCCTCGACGAACTGCCGGAGTTTCGCCGCGACGCGCTCGAGGCGATGCGGCAGCCGCTCGAAGACGGCGTCGTCACCGTCGGCCGCGCGCGGCAGACGATCACGATGCCGGCCCGGTTCCTGCTGACCGCGGCGCGGAACCCGTGCCCGTGCGGCTACCTCGGCCACCGGCAGCGCCCGTGCACCTGCACGCCGCCGGCGATCGCCCGCTACCGCAGCCGCCTGTCGGGGCCGCTGCTCGGCCGCATCGACCTGCGCGTCGAGGTGCCGAGCCTGGCGCCGCACGAACTGCGCGCCGCCGAGGAGCCGGCCGGCAGCACCGGCGCTCTGCGCGAACGGGTCCTGGTGGCGCGCGCGCGGCAGCTGCATCGGCAGCGGCAGCAGGACGAGGTCGTCGACAACGCGCGGTTGCAGGATCGCTGCCTGCTGCAGGCCTGCGCCGCCGGCGAACCCGTGCTGCGCGCCCTCGACGAGGTGCTGCACCGGCACCACCAGAGTGGCCGCGGCCGCGTGCGCCTGCTGCGGCTGTGCCGCACGCTGGCCGATCTCGACGACCGCGAGGCGCTGTGCGTCGACGACGTGTTCGAGGCGGCGGCGCTGCGCGGCCTGCAGCACGACGCGACCTTCGGCGCGGCGCCGTGACGCCGCATCGGTGCGGATCAGCCGCCGTCGGGGATGCGCACCACCACGTCGCGGCGCGGCGCGGCGCGCGGTGCCGTCGGCGACGCCTGGCGCTCCGCGACCGGGCCCTGCAGCGTCGGCGCGAGCGCCTGCGGCTCGAGTTCGACCGAGCGCTGCAGGAACTCGAAGTCGGCCGCCAGTTCGTCCCAGGCAGCCGCCGGTGCACGGCAGACCAGCACCAGGAAGTGGCCGTGTTGCGGGATCACGTCGACGGTCGCCAGCACCCTGGTCGCACCGGCGCGCCCGCTGGCGCGCAGCCGCACGATCGTGCGATCACGCAGCGTCGCGGTGTCGCGGCCGTCGATCGTCAGGTCGGGGTGCAGCAGCCGGAACCAGTTGGCGACCGCGTCGGCCGCCGTGTCGAGCGGCGTCGCGGCCTCGAGGTGATCGAGCCGCGTCAGCCCGACGCTGGCCGCGTGCGCCTCGCACACGAGCGCGACCTGCCCGGCCGGCAGTCCGTCGCGCACCTGCCAGGCAGGGTTGGGCACCCACAGGCCGAACGTGCCGCCGGCCTCGGCAACGATCGCGCTCGGGATCGTCGCGCCCTGGGCGGCGAACTGCACGCTGTCGCGGTTGCTCGGCATCGCGACGAGCGCCGGACCCGCCAGTTCGCGGCGCACGGTGTGCATCGACGCGTCCAACCACTCGCTGTTGCGGCCCACGGCCGAACACTCGACCAGTTCGGTCACCTGCATCGCTTCGCCGCCGAGGGTCACGCGGCGCAGGCGGGCGCCGTCGAAGCTCCGCACGACCAGTTCTTCGGTCGCCGGATCGAACAGCCGGGCCGCCGGCATCGCCTCGCCGGTGGCGCGCGCCCGGGCCCGGGCCAGCAGCGGGAAGCTGATGCCGGCCTGCAGTTCGAACTCGCGTTCGCGGCGACCGGACCGGTCCAGCCGCGTCACCTGCAGACGATCGCCGTGGCACACCGCCTCGACGATGCGCTCGTCGCCGATGCGATCCGCCTGGCCGGTCGGCAGCACCGCGGCCATGCCGAGCACGGGTTCGCTCTTGCGTTCGCGGAAGTAGCAGCTGCGCGGCGACCACGCCGCGTCGGCGACGCACAGCGACGTCACCTGGTAGCGCCGCTGGCCGTCGTGGAACTCGTATTCCTCGCTGATCGTGAACGTGCCGTCGGTGGCGTTGGTGACCGCGGCGTGCAGCCAGCCGACCGCGGCGCCGCGCGCATCGTGCAGCACGAACCAGTCGTCGGCCGGCGCCAGCGCCGCGGCGACGGCGTCCGGCGCGCTGCCGGCGCCGCGACGGACCGCCACCACCTGCGCCATGCTGACGCCGATCACCGCGCCGGCCCCGAGCTGCAGCTCGACGTAGCCGTCGACCTGCGCCGTGATGCGGCCTTCGAGCCGATCGCCGTTCTTCAGCTCGACGACGTCGCGCGGGACGGCATCCTGGGCGGCGGGCACCGGGGGCTGCGGCGTCGGGTCCTGACAACAACACAGCAGCAGCAGCAGGGCGTTCATGCGGTTCGATCTCCACCGCCCCTATCGAACCGCCCATGCCATCGGCTTGACCCCTTCGCCCCCGACCGAGCCCCGCCGCCGGCCCTGGCCTCAGCCGGCCGACCCCGGCTCGGCCGGCGGCTCGACCGCGGGCTCGGCGGCGAGGCGCCGCCAGCCGTAGCCACCGCACAGCACGCAGAGCAGCAGCACCGGTGCCAGCAGCAGCCAGCCGGGCACCGCCAGCAGATCGGCCCAGAACCGCCACCACAGGTGCCGGCCGCAGCGATCCTCCCAGCGCAGGGGTGCCTGACCCTGCGACGGTTCCGCGGCGACGATGCCGAACAGCGGCTCGATCGTGTGCTCGCTGCCGTGCCGCGGCTGGCCGTTCGCGTCCTCGAAGCCACCGACACAGGAACGCACCGCGTAGCTCCAGTTCGAATGCAGCGGCGAGAACCGCGGCCGCCACGACACCTCGTCGCCCGGATCCGCGAGCACGCGGCCCGCGTGCGCCGCTTCGGCCCGCGCGGCCTGCGACGCGAGCTGTACCTGACCGCGCACGGGCGCGACCAGCGCGGTCAGATTCACGAACACGCCGACCACCAGGAGGCCGGTCCACAGCCGCGGCCAGTCCCGCCACGGCCGGGCCTGCGGCAGCACCAGCGCCAGCAGCACGACGACGCCCGGCGTCACGTAGCGCGCGCCCCAGCACTCGCCGCCCTGCCAGCCCTTGGCGGCGGCGAACGCGAGGAACGGCAGCGCGAACAGCAGCCACGCCACCGGCCGCAGCACCGGCACGCGCGCGCGCCGCACGGCCAACGGCATCGCCAGCCACAGCAACGGCGACAGCCACATCACGCCGCGGCCGGCGGCGAAGAACAGCTTCACGAGGCCGAGCCACATCGGCTCCGTGTACCAGTCCGCCACCTTCGGATAGCCGGTGTCGAAGGGATCCCCGAACCGCGCGTAGTCGACCGCGAGCAGCAGCACGAGGAACGGCAGACCGCCCGCTACGAACGCGAGCAGGGGTCGCCACCGCGCGGTGCGCCGGCAGGCGACGGCGATCACCGCGGCGCAGACCGCGACCGCGAGCGCGTTCTGGTAGCGCAGCAGCACCGCCGCGCCCGCCGCTGCACCCCCGGCGACCAGGACCCCGGTCGCCGCGCGGCCGAGGTGTGCGCGCACGGTGACCAGCAGCACCGCCAGGAGGCAGCACAGGCCGGGTCCGTCGGACAGGGTCTCGCGCCCGAACGCGAACAGCTGGGTGCCGAGCGCGATCGCGAACGTGCCGAGGAACGCGTCGCGCGGGCCGGCGCCGAGCGTGCGCGCCAGCAGGAACAGCAGCAGCACCGACGTCGCGCCGAACAGCGACGGCACCAGCAGCGCGATCACGCCCTGGGTCAGCACCGGGTGGCCGAACATGTAGGTGACCGAGTACTGCAGGTGTTCCGCGTCGGCCCCGGGCGCGGCGACCTCCCGCCAGCGCCGCTCGACCGCCGGGAACGCCGCCTCGAGCCGTTCGCCGAGCGCCGCGAACGGCGCCAGCAGCCAGACGTGGCCGACCGGGAACCAGACGTAGACGCGGCCATTGCGGCCGACCTTGCCCAGCGTCTCGAGTTCCGGGATCAGCTCGGCGGCCCTGCGCTCGCCGAGCAGTTCGCCGCCCTGGTCCGCGCGCAGCAGGCCGCTGTCGCCGCGTTGCCACAGCACGCGCGCGGCGTGCATCGTCAGCGCCGAGTCACCGGACTCGAGGTCGCCGTGCGCGACGGCGACGAAGCCGAACCACACGCCGAGCCAGGCCAGCACCCACACGCGCCACGGACGACGGTCGTTCATCGGCCGCCCGCTCCCGACAGCGCGCCCGGATCGACGCCGAGCAGCGGCAGCGCCCACCACCACAGCATCGGCACCAGCACCGCCGCGGCGAGCAGATCGACGCAGCAGCCGGCGCGCGCCATCTGACCGAACGTGATCTGACGCGAGGCGAACACGATCGTGTTCGGCGGCGTCGCGATCGGCAGCATGAAGCCGCACGAGGCGGCGATCACCGCGGGCACCATCAGCGCCAGCGGGTCGATGCGCGCCGCGATGGCGCCGTCGCGCAGGATCGGCAACAGCAGGGTCGCGACCGCGGTGTTGCTCGCGACCTCCGACAGCAGCGTGATCGACACGACCAGCACCAGCAGCAGCACCGCCGGGTGCACGGCGCCGACCAGCGGCCGCAGCAGTTCGCCGAACGCCGCCGACAGGCCGGTCGGCCCGAACGCCGCGGCCATGGCGATGCCGCCGCCGAGCAGCAGCAGCAGATCGAACGGCATCTGCCGCGCCGTCTCCCAGTCGACCAGATGCGAGCGGTCGTCGGCGCCGGACGGGATCAGGAACGCCAGGATCGCCACCAACACGGCCACGCTGCCGTCGGCGATGTAGCGGTCGCGTTCGCCGGTCGGCACCAGGTAGTGGGCCCAGCCGTGCAGCACGTCGCCGCCGCCGAGCTGCAGGTCGCCGCGCGTCGTCCACAGCAGCACCGCGGTGGCGAACAGCCACGCCGTGCGGCGTTCGGCCCGGCTCCACCGCGGCAGTTCGTGCGCCTCGCGCAGCAGCTCGTCGCCGCGCTGGAACCGCGTGCCCGGCAGCGGCAGCGCGACGCGCACCAGCACGAACGCCGCGGCCAACGCCAGCACCAGCGCACACGGCGCGAACGCCAGCACCCAGGCCAGGAACGACACCGGCACGGCGCCGGCGGCGACCAGCGGCTCCTGCGCGGCGAAGAACAGCGCGTTCGGCGCGGTGCCGATCGGCGAGCCGATGCCGCCGATCGAGGCGCCGAACGCGATCGCGCACATCACGCCGGCGCCGAAGTTCGCCTGCGCGCGCGGCCCGAGCTCGCCGACCGCGGCGACGCGCTGCACCAGCACCTTGCCGATCGGCAGCAGCAGCAGCGCGACGGCGGTGTTGTTGATCCACATCGAAACGCCGGTCGCCGCCAGGAAGAAGCCGGTGACGAGGCGCCGCGGGCGCGGACCGAGCGCCGCGACCACCCGCAGCGCGAAGCGGCGGTGCAGCTGCGACCGTTCGACCGCCAGCGCCAGCACGAAGCCGCCGGCGAACAACCACAGGATCGGGTCGCCGTAGCCCTCGGTCAGCACCTCGGTCGAGGCGACGCCCAGCAGCGGCAGCAACGCCAGCGGCAGCAGCGACGCCGCCGCGATCGGCATCGCGTGCAGCAGCCAGCACGCCGTGGTCAGGCCGGTGACGAACAGCAGCCGGCAGGCCGGGCCAGCGTCGGCGCCGGCGGCGAACGGCAGGCTGCGGCCGAGCCACGCGCAGGCGAGCCCGATCAGCACCGCCAGCCCGATGCGCATCGCGCGCACCTCCGAGGCGGCCGCCGGCAGTGCTTCGGTGCGAGCGGCCACGGGTCGGTCAGATCCGCCCCGGGTGCACGCTGCCGACCAGCCACTGCAGGTACGCGGGCAACCCGTCGGCGACCGGCAGTTCGAGCACCTCGGGGATCTGGTACGGATGCAGTTCGACGATGCGGTCCCGCAGGCGGCGCGAGGCACTCGCGGTGGTCTTGCCGATCAGCAGCAGTTCCTCGGCCTGATCGACCTCGTCCTGCCAGCGGAAGAACGAGCGCACGCCGGGCAACACGTTGACGCAGGCGCACAGTCCCTCCTCGACCAGCTGCCGGGCCAGATCGACGGCGCCGAGCTTGCCGTCGGCACCCGCCGCGGGCGCGGTGCACAGGACGACGACGACCGGCGGGTTCACTTGCCGCGCGCCAGCCGTTCCGCCAGCGCTGGGTGCAGACCGGCGGCCAGGATCTTCGCCTGCGTGCGCCGGAAGTCGTACGGGACGCGGTGGATCTCGACGCGGTCGCCGTCGACGACCGCGAACGACGCGCGCGGGTCGCCGTCGCGCGGCTGGCCGACGCTGCCGACGTTGACGATGCACGGCCCGTCGAGCTTGAACTCGCGCTGCTCGTCGGTCGCCTGCACGAAGCGGAAGTCGGCGCGGTGCACGCCCGGCCAGTGCGTGTGGCCGACGAAACACGGCCGGTCGATCAGGCCGAACAGCTGCTGCATCTTGTCCGGCTCGAGGAAGCCGTCGCTCTTCAGCACGTACTCCATCACCGGGTCGCGCGGCGAGCCGTGGCAGAACAGGAAGCCGTACGCCTGCATGCGTTCCGGCAGATCGCGCAGGAATTCCCAGGCCGCGCGCCGTCGCGGCCGCAGCCACGACGGCTGCAGCAGCCGCCGGTTGTAGACCAGCGCCTCACGGGCCAGCGGATTGAAGTCGTCGAGGCCGTGGAACAGGCCCCAGTCGTGGTTGCCCTTGATCGTCCAACGACAGCGCTGCATCACCAGCCGCGTGACCGGCAGCGGATCGGTGCCGTAGCCGACCACGTCGCCGAGGCAGGCGATCTCGTCGACGCCGAGCGCCTCGATGCGCCGCAGCACGACGTCGAGCGCCTCGAGGTTGCTGTGCAGGTCCGAGATCAGCGCCAGCGTGGTCAAGGCTGCCTCGGGACGGCCCCCTGGAGCGCCTGCTGCACCGCGGCTTCGATCGCCGCCTCGGCGGCGCCGATCGCCATGCGCATGTTCGCGCCCGCGGCCTTCTTGTGCCCGCCGCCACCGAACTGCGCGACGATGGCCTGCACGTCGACGTCGTTGCGCGCGCGCAACGAGGCCTTGACGCTGCCGTCGAAGCGCTCCTTCAGCAGCGCGACGACCTCGACGCCCTCGATCGAGCGCAGCGGATCCAGCACGGCATCGGTGTCGAAGTCGGCGTTGGCCGCGCGATCCATCCACGTGCGGTCCAGCGACACCAGCGCGAGCTGGCCGTCGAGCCGCAGGCGCGCGCGCTGCAGCGCCCCGGCGAGCAGTTCGATCGAATCCGGGTGGTTGCGGCGGTAGAGGCTGTCGAAGACGAGACTGACGTCGACGCCCGCGGCGACCAGTTCGCTGGTGATCGCGAACACCTCGGCGTCGGCGTTGCTGTAGCGGAACCAGCCGGTGTCGGACACCAGCGACAGGAACACGCCTTCGGCCGCGGCCGCGTCGAGCGGCACACCGAACTCGCGGAACAGCCGGCGCACCAGCGCGCCGGTGGCCGCCGCGCTCGCATCGACGAAGCTGACGCTGCCGTCGCCGTTCTCGCTGCCGACGTGGTGGTCGATCACGGCGATCGGCACGCCGCTCAGCCGCAGCCGCTGGCCGAGCGCGCCGACGCGCGACAGCTGCGCGCAGTCGAGCAGCACCACGGCGTCGAACGGCGGCAACGGGTCGTCGCCGCGCGCGTGCGAGAACGGCGTGTGCCGCAACAGGAAGTCGTAGCTGCGCCCGATCGGGTCCGGGTTGACGATCACCGGCGACTTGCCGAGCGCCCGCAGCAGGTGGAACAACGCGACCTGGGCGCCGAGGCAGTCCCCGTCGGGGTTCTCGTGACCGGTCAGCAGGATCCGGTCGGTGGCGCGCAGGAGTTCGGGAACGGTCTTCAAGGGACGGGAACGCAGGTGCAGCCGACGACTGTAGGGGCCTGCCGGCGGTGGCTCAACGACGGAGCCTCGCCGCGGGCACCCGCACCCCACCGGCGACCACGAACGCGGGCCGCACCCGACCGTGCACGAAGTCCTCGACGACGCGCCGGGGCTCGCTGCCGCGCACCGCGACGAAGTCGGCGCGGCCGCCGCGGCGCAGACGGCCGAGGCCGGGCAGGCGCAGCGCGCGGCCGCCCGCCGTGGTCGCCATCGCCAGCAGTTCGGAGGGCGCCAGATCGGGCCACAGCGCCGCCGCGCGTCGCAGTTCGTGCCGCATCGACCACGCGTCGTTGCTGGCCCGCGAGTCGGTGCCCAGCGCGACCGGGATCCCGGCGCGTAGCCAGCGCGGCACCGGCGGCGGCGTGCGGTCGAACCAGTCGATGGTGCCCGGGCACACGACGACGGGCGCACCGGCGCCGGCGATGCGGGCGACGTCGCCGCGCTCGAGCTCCTGGCAGTGCACCAGCAGGGTCGTCGGCGCCAGCACGCCGAGCCGTTCGAGCCAGCGCACGGCGCCGATGCCCGGCGCGCGGAAACCGTCGGGCAGGCGGCCGAGCTGCTGCAGCAGGTCGCGGAACGGGCCGCGGCCGCGGCGCAGGAACTCCTGCTCCTCGGCGGTCTCGGCGCAGTGCACGGTGAGGTACCGGCTGGCCGCGCGCGCTGCGGCGAACAACTCGGGCGACACCGAGTACGGCGCGTGCGGTGACAGACCGGTCGCGAACGCGCCCGCCGCGGCGAGGCGTCGCTCGCGCACCAGTGCGCGGCTGGCCTCGGCGCCGAGGTGGAAGCCGGTGAGCTCGCGGTAGCTGCGGCCGCTCGCCGGCGTGGCGCGGAGCGCGGCGAGGCTCTGGCCGCTGCCGTCGATCTCGCCGAACGCGACGGCACCGTCGCGCAGCAGCATCGACGCCGCCCGCCGCGCGCGCTGTCGCAACTGCAGCGGCAGAGCCCCGCGCTGGGCCGCCATCACCGCCTCCACCCAGGGCACGAAGGCGCGCGGCGGCGTGCGACCGCGCAGCGGTTCGAGCTGCAGGTGCACGTGGGCGTCGACGAGACCCGGCAACAGGCACAGATCCGCCTGCGCGCGGCGGGCGCGCCGCAGCTGCACGATGCGACCGCCGGCGTCCCAGACGACCTCACCCGGCGCGAGCGTGTGCTGCGGATCGACGACGATGCAGCGCACGGCGAGGCGGCCGCCGCCGCGAGGGACCGGAGAACCGGACCCCGGCGCCGCGTCCCCCCGGGGCAGGTTCACGACGGGGCGACGATCACGTCTGGGCGTAGACGCGCAGGCCGCGGACCACCGTGTCCGGGAACATCGTGCGGTTGAACAGCAGCTGGAAGCGGAAGCCGGTCACCGAGTCGAGGTTGATGCCCGGGCCCGAACCGCTGCCGATGCCGTCGCGCCAGATCGGCAGCACCCCCGGCAGCGGGGCGTCGCCCGCCTGGTTGAGCCGCGCCCCCTGGAACAGGATGCGCACCGGCCCGTTCGGGTCGCTCGCCTTCATCGTGCCGGGCAGACCCGAATCGGTGAAGGTCGTGTCGACCGAGCCGTTGCCGTCGAGGTCGACGTCCAGCTCGTAGCGCAGCCACTGCGGCGGGAAGAAGCGCCCCGACGAGCGCCACTTCGACATGCTGCCGCTGAGCGCGTCGCGGTCGATCAGCAGCCCGGCGTTGTTCGCGGCGTTGTAGGCCGGCACGGCCGTGCCGGTGAAGACCGGCAAGCCGATGCCCGACTCGAGGCGGTAGAAGCCCGGCGCACCGGCACCGGCCTGGCTGACGATGTTGAACGCCGCCGGCGTCCCGGTGCTGAGGATCGAAATGCTGCCGGTGCGGCTGCCCGCGCCGCCGCTGACGTTGATGTTGCCGTTGCAGACCAGCGTGCGGCCGGCCTGCAACAGGAACGAACCGCCCGAACCACCACCACCCGGCGACGAGACGCCCCAGAAGGCGTCGGGCAGCGGCGTCGACGGCGTGTCGCCGGTGATCAGCACGCCCTCGCCACCCTTCGACAGCAGATTGGCCGTCGCCGCGACGGTCACATCGCCACCGGCGCGGATCGCCATCGCGCCGCCGCCGCCCGAACCACCGCTGCCGGCGACGTAGTAGCCGATCGAGGCGTTGTTCTGGGTGCCGAACGCGTGCGAGCCGCCACCACCGCCGCCGGAACCGCCGACGACGAAGTGGTTCAGCGACGAGAAACCGCTCGGCAGCGGCGTCGGCAGCGGCAGCAGCGCGAAGGCGCCGCCGCCCGGCTGCACGGTGCTGATGGAGGCACCGGTCAGCGGCGTGAAGGTCGCCAGGCCGCCCGGTCCCGAGAAGCCGCCGCCGCCACCACCCGGCGTGAAGTTGCCGCGGTAGAGGAAGCCCAGCAGCGGCGTGCTGGCGGCCAGGGTGTTGCCGGCCAGCGGGTGCAGCAGCGAGCCCTTGCCGCCGGTGTCGGCGGTCGCGGCGGTGTAGGCGTGGCCGGCGGGCACCTTGACGTCCTCGCCGCGGCGCCCGTAGTAGATGTGCACGACCTCGAGGCCGATCGTCTGCACGACGTCGCCGTCGAGCCGGCACTCCTGCGCGCCGGCGCCGCCGCGACCACCACCGATGCCGCCGGCGCCGCCCGGCTGGCCGTCGGCGAAGTTCGGCACCGTGACGGAGTAGGTGTACGACGGACCGAGCGCGTTGAAGTCCTGCACCCGCTGTCCCGCCGCCGGACCGCTGGTCGGGATCCAGAACGGCATGTCCGCCGCGCTGATGTCGATGGTGCCACGGATGTCGGCGCTGCCGCGCACCCAGATCTGGGGCGGCACGGTGCCGACGAACTTCAGCGTCGTGTTCTCGGGCAGCACGAAGTCGCTGAAGTAGAACTTGCCGTCGGTGACCAGGTACTCGAGGCCCGTCAGGCTGCGCGCCGCCGGGATCACGAAGCTGTCCGTGTTCCACTCGTAGGTCCCGCCGCCCTTCGGCACGCCGAGGGCGACGTCGAACGAGCCGTGGCGGCCGTCGTTGCCGATCAGCCCCGGCCGCGCGCCGGCGTTCCAGGCCGAACTGGAGACACTGAGGTCCTGGTTGTTGCTGTTGCCGAACGTCTCGGTGACGGTGATCGGCTGCGAGGTGCCGCTGGTCGTCAGCAGCTCGAACGAGGCGGGCACGCCCTGGCGACCGGAGAGGTCGCGCACGTCGGCGGTCACGTTGACGGTCAGGCACGCGTTGCCCGGCAGTTCCAGCGGCACCGTGAACGACAGCACCGTCACGTCGCGGTCGCCGACCCGCTCGGTCGACAGCACCGGGATGCCCTGGAGCGCGGTGCCGGCCTGCAGCGAGTCACAGACGAGCGAACCGCCGACCGAGGTCGTGCCCTTCAGCAGGAACTGCACCGGCGACGACGCGCTGAGGGCACCCTGCAGCGCCGTGGTGTCGATCAACTCGGAGAACCGCAGCACGACGGTCGGCTGCAGCGGCACGCCGACGGTGTTGGCCGGCGCCACCAGTTCGACGGTCGGCGGCAGCTGATCCTCGTCCTGGATGCCGCGCGACACCAGCACCGTGCACGACACCTGTCGCTTCAGCCCCGCGCCGGAGATGCTGCGCACTCCCTGGCCCGACGCAGCGTCGCCGAGGGTGATGACGTAGCTCTCGTTGCGCAGGAAGCCGAACGTGCTGACGCCGTTCACCGTGCGCACGCGCGGCGCGAACGTCAGCTCGCGGTCCTTCACCAGCAGGTCGCCGTCCGGAACGACGCCGGTCGTGGTGCGGATGGAGACGCTGGCGCCATTGACCGACGCCGGATCGATGCGGTCCGAGAACACCCAGCGCAGCTTCTGGTTCTCGGCGATCTCGGTGACCGAACAGCCGGTCTGACCGCAGCCGAGATCACAGCTGATCACGCAGAACGCGTCGCCGTTGATGCACCGGACGCGCACGTCGGCCGTGTCGTCCGTCGTGCCGGTGGAACAGGCGGCCGCGCCGAGCAGCAGCAGGCCGGACAGCAGCCGGCCGAACGAGAGCTTGCCCGCCGGAATCTGGGAGAGAGGTTGGTTGCGCATCGGGAGTGCCACGAGTCGAGGCGTGCGAGAACGGGATTGCATCACGTCGAGGACAGATAGTAGACGACGAGCCGGTCGATCGTGACCGTCTGAGCCAGGACCTGGTCCATCACCAGGATGAAGCGGAACGAGGTCAGCCCGTCGGAGGCGATGCCGACCTGGTTGCCCGACGTGCGCACCGAGGTGCGCCACTCGCGGGTCTCGGTCGCCTCACCGGTCACCGGGTCGACCGTGGCCGCCTGGAACAGGGCCCGCACCGCGGCGCCTTGCTGGGCCGGTTGATTCGAGACCGCCGGATCGTCGCTGAACACCGTCGGGACGCCGTCGACCGTCGCGTAGATCTCGTAGCGCTGGAAGTCGGGGCCGAACAGCAGGCCGGTGGAGTAGAACTTCGAGCGACAGCTGACGATGTCGTCGCGCTCGACCAGCGGGGCGACGTTCTGCGCCACCGGCGGCGGCAGCATGCTGGCGAGCAGCGCCGTGGTCGGCGTGCCCGGGACCTCGAGCCGCACGAAGCCGGGCGCGCCGTTGCCGCCCTGGATCACGACCGTGGCGCTGTTCGGCACCACGTTCGGGCTGCCGTTCGCGAACCGGTTGTAGGTGCCGCCGGTGCCGCCGCGCACGTCGACGACGCCGGCGACCTCGACCAGGTTGCCCGACTGCAACACCACCGAGCCGCCGGCACCGGCACCGCCGGGCGCCGGCTGCGAGTTGCTGGCCAGACCGCTCAGCGCCGCCGTGCTGCCACCGTTGGCGAGCACGGTCGACGACGGCGCGAGGCGCAGCGAGTTGCCGGCGCGCAGCGCGATCGCGCCGCCGCCACCGCCGCCGCCACCGCCGTTCGACCAGGTCCGCACCAGGTGCAGCGCCTGGCAGGCGTGGCTGCCGGCACCACCACCGCCGCCACCGCCGACCAGGAAGTGCTCCGAGCTGCGCTGGTTGCCGGTCGGCGGCGGGAACGGAAACAGTTGCACGGCGCTGCCACCGGGCGCCGGCGGCCCCATCGCGTCGAGGCGCGGCGGTACCAGCAGCACCGGATCGGGGTGGTTGTTGGAGACCACGCGACCCTGGCTGCCGGCCTGCCAGGAGCCACCACCACCGCCACCGGCCGCCGCGGACGGGGTGTAGGCGAGCGCCGGCAGCGGCACCGGATAGACCAGGTCGGCGCTGAGGCCGGAGGCGGGAAACAGGCTCGAGCCGCGGCCGCCGCTCGCAGCCGTCGTACCGGCATAGCCGTGGCCGGCGACGACCCGTGCCGGCTGACCGTCCTCGCCATTGCAGGTCGGCGACGGCACGCCGAAGCCCGTGGACCGGTCGCCGCCCTTGCCGCCGGCGCCGCCGAAGATGCCGCCGGCGCCGCCCGGCTGGCCGGCGATCGTGCTGGGTGACGACGCCACGGACTGACCGGCGATGTCGATCTCCCCGAGGATGTCCAGCCGCCCCGCGACGGTGATCACCGGCGGCGAGGTGCCGGTGAAGCGCAGCCGCACGTCGCTGGGCACCACCATCTGGGTGAAGAAGAACCGTCCGTCGGTCACCGCGACCGCGGCACCGGTCGTGGTGTTCGCGGCCGGGATCACGGTGTTGTTGGTGTTGATCGTGAACGTGCGCTTGCCGTTGATCATCCCGTTGTCGACGCCGAGCGAGACGTCGAACGGGCCGTGCCGGCCATCGCCGCCGATGCGCGCGAACGACGCCACGCCGCCGCTCCAGGTGCCGGACGAGGCATCGACGTCGAGGTTGGCGTCGTCGTCGAACTCCTCCGCCTTCTGACCCTGCGTCTGCGGCACGACCTCGGTCAGGAACTGGAACGACTGTGGCTGGGCCGCCCGACCCGACAGATCCTGCACGCCACCGGTGACGGTGATCTGCACGCAGACGTTGCCGGGCAGGGTTCCCGCCGGCCGGAACGTCACGATGGAGACGTTGCGCGAGGGGTCGAAGTCGAGCCGCTGGCTGCCGGTCAGCGTCACCGGC
This sequence comes from Planctomycetota bacterium, assembly GCA_016794035.1. Lineage (GTDB taxonomy): Bacteria > Planctomycetota > UBA1135 > UBA1135 > UBA2386 > JAEUHS01. Next base: position 7,916 of record JAEUHS010000068.1, on the reverse strand, counting down.
TGCGAGGCCGGGTCACACTCGCGCGCGTCGCCGTCGTTCGGGTCGATCGTGTCGCGCGTGCGCCGCACGGCATAGGAGATCGGACTGGTGGTGCCACCCAGGAACGGCGTCGCGTCGATCAGCTCGTTGAACTCGAGCACGATGTCGATGTCGCGCGGCGACGAAGCGAGCTGGGCCAGCCCAGGCGAGATCAGCTTGGCGCTCGGCGGCACGCCGTTGAGATCGACGATGCCCAGGGTCGATTGCAGCGTGCACGTCAGCGTCTTCTCGAACGGCTTGCCCGAGGTGCTGCGCAGCACACCGAGCTGGCCCTCGCCGCCCGGGATCGTCATCGTGTAGGTCTCGCCGGCGGCGAAACCGAAGAACGTCTGCCCGCCCGAGATGCTCAGCGTCGGCACGAACTCGACCTGGTTCTCCCGCACGAACAACTCACCGACCGGCTGGTCGCCGGCGGCCGTGCGGAAGCGGATCGACGACGGCGACACCGTCGCCGGATCGATCTTGTCGCTGAATTGCAGCACGATGATCTCGTTCTGCGCGATGTTGGTGCGCTGGCAGCCGGTCGAGCTGCAGCCGAGGTTGCAGTTCTGCAGACACAAGGCCTTGGCGTCGCTGCCGACGCAGGAGAAGGAGGCCTGGCCGACCTCGGCCCCCTTGGTGCCACAACCTGCAAGGCCTGACAGTACAACGACTAGTGCGACGATCGGCAGACGAACGTACATGTGGGCCTCGTATCGAAGACGGGAGGGCAAAACCTGACGGCGCGGCCCCGAGCAGGCGCGGACGCGGGGTGGGCTGGAGGCGGACGACGCAAGGAAACCATACCGCAGCAGAAGCTGCAAGGCTGGCCGGGAGGCCAACGTGGAACGGCGGGGGGAGCCGCAGCGCGCCGCCGGGACAACTTCCGTGCCCGTGCCGCCGCGCGGCGCCGCGACCGGCGGTCGAACGGCCGAATCGATGTTGGCATCGGGAGTTGACGTGCGCCGGCGGCGCGCAGACCGGCCCGGCGCCAGCCGGACCCCGCCGACCGGGCGTGCGATGCAGCACGCCGGCGGCGGGCCTCTGTTCGACTTCGAACGCACCGTGACGCCGGCGCGGGAGGCCACTACCTTGCGCCGATGCAACCCCCACCGACCCCGCGCCCCCTGCTGCCCCTGCTGTTGCTGCTGGTCACCCTGTCGGCCCTCGGCGGGACCGGCGTCGCGGCCTGGCGGCTGCAGGCTCGGCTGGCGGCCCTCGAGACCCGCAGCGCCGCCAACGACTCCCTGCTGGGCGAGGTCTACGGCGAGGTGACCCGGATCCGGCTCGAACAGCGCGCCGACGCGCTCGGCCCGGCCGGACTGCTGGCCAAGCTGCGTGTCTACGCCCCGCTGGTGACCAGCGCGCGCACGCCCGAACCCGACTTCCTGGCGGCGAAGCGCGAGATCGACGCCATCCTGCGCGCGTTCGAGGCGATCGGCGAGGATGCCTGGAAACCGGTCGTCGAGCGGCTGGCGCAGCTCGACGGGGACAAGGACTACGACGAGGCCCGTTACCTCGTGCGGGCCGCGATGCGCATCGATCCGGCCGCCGGCAAGGGCCTCGCCAAGGAGGTGCTCGCCGGCACCCGGCTGCCGTCGCCGAAGATGCGCTGGGATGCGGCGCGCATGCTGATCGAGGCCGACCGGCCGCTGGCGCAGCAGATGCTGCGCCACATCGTCTCGACCGAGTCGTCGCGCGGCGTCAACCCCGACCGCGCCGGCGCCCAGGGCATGGCGGTCCCCGACCTCGCGGCGATGTCCGCGACCGGCTTCCACAACTTCATCGGCCTCTACGTGCTCAGCGAGGACCCGGCGCTCGAGGACACGCTGCTGATGGTGATGGGCCGCGCCGAACACGACCTGGTCACGGTGCAGGAGTGCGTCAAGGTGCTCGGCGAACGGCGCTGTGAACGCGCGGTGCCGGCGATCGAGAAGGCCTATCGCGAGCCACCGAATCGCGTCGAGAACCCGCTGTTCCAGATGCACTGCCTGACCTCGCTGCAGCAGATCCAGGGCGCCGCGGCGCGGCCGTTCCTCGAACAGGCCCTGCAGAACGCCACCACCGACACGGTCGCCAAGCACTGCCAGTTCCTGCTCGGCCAGATCGGCGCCACGGCGACCGCGGCCAGGCCGCAGCGCGAAGACACGAAGTAGCGGCGCCGGCGACGAGAGCGGCGCGCGCGTCGTCTTCAGACCGAGAAGTCGATCGCGCCGCCCGGCAGGAAGTAGAGGATCAACATCTCGCCGCCGCGCACGGTCGGCACGTGCACCGACTCGCGGCCGTAGACGACCCATCCGGGCACATGGCCGTCGAACTTCGGCTCGCCGCGGGTGGCGAAGCACAGGTCGAGTTCGCCGTTCGGATGGCGGTGCCTCGGCCCCGGCACGTCCATCAACACGGCGTCGACGCTGAAGCCGTGCAGGTCCTTGGCGACGCGACCGAAGCGGATGCCGCCCTGCGCCCTCGGCAGCAACCAGTCGGAGCCGATGCTGGCGATCGCCGCCGTGCGCACGGCGGCCACCAGCGGGCCCGCGAACGGCGCCGCGCGTTCGGCAGCGGTCGCCGCGTCCGCGGCGTCGACGTCGACCGGCTGCAGTGCCGCGGCGATCGGCCGCAGCAGCTCGACGAACTGATCCTTGGTCATGGTCTCGGTCATGGCACTACTGGTTGGGGCGGAACACCTGCACGACCGCCGGATTGCCCTCGAGGCGCGGCCCGCCGATCAGGTCGATGCAGTAGGGAATGGCCGGGAACACGGCGTCGAGGCAGACGCGGATCGATGCCGGCTTGCCGGGCAGCGTGACCACCAGCGTGCGGTCCAGCACCGCCGCCGTCTGCCGCGACAGGATCGCCGTGGGCACGCCGGCGCGCAGCGACGCCGCGCGCATCTGCTCGCCGAAGCCCGGCAGTTCCTTGTGGCAGCAGTCGGCGATCGCCTCCGGCGTCACGTCGCGCGGCGCCGGACCGGTGCCGCCCGTCGTGCACACCAGGCAGCAGCCAGCTGCCGCCAGATCGCGCAGCACGGCGGCGATGCGGTCGCGTTCGTCGGCGCACAGGCGGCGGTCGAAGTCGCATTCGGTCGCGAGGTAGTCGCGCAGCGCGGCTTCGATCGCGGGCCCCGACGCATCCGCGTAGACGCCCTGGCTGGCGCGATCGCTGACGGTGACGATGCCGATCTTCGGGCGCACGGAGACCTCCGCCGGTCAACTGCTCGCCGGCGGTGCGGGGTCGTCCGTGGGCGGCGCGCCCGGCGGCGACTGGCCCGCGGCTGGTTCGGCCGCCGGTGCTTCGCCCGCCGGCGGCGGGCTGGAGGGCGGCTGGGTCGAGGGCGGCTCGGCCGGCACCGGCTTCGCACCACCCGGCTGCCGCGCGGCGGGGCCCGGCGGCACCACCGGCACGGCGTCGTCCTGCGGCGTGTCCTGCCCCGCGGCGACGAGTCGCTTGATCTGGATCCGGAACTCGCCGCGCTCCTCGGGCTCGGCGAGCCGCCACCGGCCCATGTGCCGGCGCCGTTCGACCGCCGCACCCTGCATCACGACCGAGGTCACGTGCCTGCCGGCGGGCGTGAACACGTGCACGCGGCCCTTCGGCCCCAGCACCACGACGGTGTTCTGGTCGAGGTCCCAGAGGATGTCGTCGTCGCTGGCCTCGCCGGCGTCGGGGTAGGCGCGTGAGGTCGGCCGCTGGCCGGTCTCGCTGCGCTCGAGCCCGTGCTGGGTGCGCCGGCCCGCGTTGCGGGTCCGGTTCTGCAGCTGCCGCGCCAGGTCGTTGAGCAGCGGCAGCACGAAGGCCTCCTCGTCGACCGCGCCGTTCTGCACCTGCCCCTGCAGGCGCAGCGCCTCGTCGTCGAGCCGCCGCTGGAACCGGCTGAGGATCTGCATCAGCGCCGGATCGGCGAGTTCCATCGGATCGACGGCCGAAACCGGATGCAACCGCAGCCGCACGCGGCCCTCGAGCGTCGTGCCGCGCAGCAGCTGGAAGCTGAACGCACACTTGCCTGCGGCGCCGAGCACCTTGAACAGACCGGCGTCGACCTGGCCGAGGATCTTGAACACCGGCGACTGGTTGCCGAACTCGGCGAGCTGCTGCGTGCGCAGCACGCGCCCCATCGTCACGCGCGTCAGCACGATGTCCTCGCCGGCGAGCAGGCGATCGATGTTCGGGTCCTTGCGTTCGATCGACATCGTCACGAAGTCCGCGAACTGCGGCTTGCCGGTCGAGCTGTAGCCGTCGAACACGAGGCGCGGCTCGCTCGGGCGGCAGCCCTCCGCGTGCGAGCTGTCGGCGAAGTAGCTGTAGACGGCGCCGGGGCGCAGCGCGTTCTCGTGTTCACGCACCTCGCGCACGCGGCGCAGGATCTGCTCGACCGCGGTGCCGGCCGCGTGGCGCACGTCGTTGCCGCCGTCGAGCGGCACGCGCAGATTGAGCTCGAGGTAGCGCGGCATCGCGAACGCGTCGACACCTTCGACCCGCAGCAGCGCGTGCGCCATGTCGGCCAGCGCGCGCACCGCCTGCATCGCATGGTGTGACGAGTCGCCGCGCCCGGCGTCAGCGCGGCCGCGACCGTGCTCGCGACCCTGCCCATGGCCGTGGCGCGGCCCGCGCTCCGGCCGGGGCCCTCGTTCGGGCCGCGGTGCGCGCTCGGGCCGCGGCGTGCCGGGCACGGCGGCACCGGCGGCCTCGCCGCCGGCGGCATCCTCGGGCCCGCCGGCTCCCTTGCCGCGGCGGCGCCGCCGGCGGCGACGCTTGCGCTCGCCGTCCGCGCCACGCTCCGGGCCGGCGCCGTCCCCCGCGCCGCCGCCGCCGCCGTCAGGGCCGCCGGCATCAGGGTTGTCAGCGCGCGGCGCCGCGGGCGGCGCGACTTCGCCCGCTGCTCGAGGCGGCTGCGCGGCAGCCCCTGGCGAGCCAACGGGCGGCGCGGTCTCGGGCACGGGGACGCTCGTCGGATCGGGTTCGTTCACGGGCCGGACAACGATGCTCGGAACAGCCTGTGCGAACAAGGCCGGCCCGCGCATTTCCCTTCCCCGCCCGAGCCTGCTTAGATCCTTGTCTCATGCCCCGCATCCACGACTCCATCCTGTCCGCCGTCGGCGGGACGCCCATCGTCCGCCTGGCCCGCATCGGCCGCCACCTGCCGCAGGAACTGCTGGCCAAGTGCGAGTTCCTGAATCCGGGCGGCTCGGTCAAGGACCGCATCGGCGTGCGCATGCTGCTCGACGCCGAGAAGCAGGGCCGCATCAAGCCCGGCGACACGCTGATCGAACCGACCTCCGGCAACACCGGCATCGGCCTGGCCCTGGCGGCGGCCGTGCGCGGCTACCGGGTGATCATCACGATGCCGGAGAAGATGTCGCGCGAGAAGCAGGTCGTGCTCGAGGCGCTCGGCGCCGAGATCATCCGCACCCCCACCGAGGCCGCGTGGGACGCGCCCGAGAGCCACATCGGCGTCGCCAGACGACTGCACGAGGTGATCCCGAACTCGCACATCCTCGATCAGTACGGCAATCCGTCGAACCCGCTCGCACACGAGGAGGGCACCGGCAGGGAGATCTGCGATCAGCTCGAGGACAAGTGCGACGCGGTCGTCATGACCGCCGGTACCGGCGGCACCATCACCGGCGTCGCCCGCACGGTGAAGCAGCGCATCCCCGGTTGCCAGATCATCGGCGTCGACCCCGAGGGCTCGATCCTCGCCGGGCCCGGACCGATCAAGAGCTACAAGGTCGAAGGCATCGGCTACGACTTCATCCCCGACGTGCTCGATCGCTCGCTGGTCGACCGCTGGGTCAAGTCGAACGACAAGGACAGCTTCCGCACGGCGCGCCAGTTGATCCGCCAGGAGGGCCTGCTCTGCGGCGGCTCGTGCGGTTCGGCCGTGTGGGCGGCGATGCAGGTCGCGAAGGACTTCCCGAAGGGGGCGCGCATCCTGACGATCCTGACCGACGGCATCCGCAACTACATGACGAAGTTCGTCGAGGACCGCTGGATGCGCGAGAACGGCTTCCTCGAGGAGGATTGGGCGGTCGGCACGATCGAGGAGCTGCTGCGCGCGATGCCGCGCCGCGAGGTCGTCACCGTCGACGTCGCCGACCCGCTGAGCAAGGCGGTGGCGCTGTTCAAGGAGCGCGGCTTCTCGCAGGTGCCGGTGACCGACCACGGCAAGCTCGCCGGCATCCTGACCGAGGCCGACGCGCTGCGCGTGCTGGTCGACGGCAACGCGTCGGGCCACACCAAGGTCGTCGAGGTGATGGTGCGCAAGGTGTCGACGATCGCCCCGCACGCCCCTGCAAGCGAGCTGCCGCGCATCTTCGAGCGCGGTGAGGTGGCGCTGGTCGTCGACGACGCGCGCAGGGTGGTCGGCATCGTCACCAAGCTCGACATGATCGAACACCTGACCCGGAAGCCCAGCGTATGAGCATGAACTTCGCCCGCGAGAAGTCGCTGCTGCGGCAGCGCCTGCAAGCTGCCGGCTCGCCGGCGCTCGCCACCCGGCTGGCACAGGAGATCGGCGGCGACACGACGTTCCTCGGCGCCGACGGCGATGCGATCCGCGCCGCCGCCGCGGACCTGGCCGCGACCTACCCGCAGATGGGACGCGCGCAGATGACCGCGTTCGTGCGCACGCTGTGGCAGAGCCGCATCCACGAGCTGCGCGCCGTCGGCATCGAACTGCTGGCCGCGCGGTCGGAGCTGCTCGAACCCGCCGACCTCGAGTTCCTCGAGAAGCTGCTGAAGGACGGCGACGCCGACGAGCTGGCGTCCCGCCTGGCCGGCGACGTGCTCGGCGCGCTGGTGGTCAAGAACAAGAAGCTGTGGCGCGACCTGCGCCGCTTCGCCAGCGCGTCGAACGAGGCGCTGCAGCGCGCCGCCGTGCGCGCGTGCCGGCTGCCGCTGCTGCACGACAGCGGCTCGTTCGAGCGCTTCGAGGAGCTGTCGACGCCGCTGTTCGCCACCGCCGACGCGACGCTGCAGCGCGCGATCGACGAGTTGCTGGCAGCCGCGGCGGCCGTGCACACCGATGCGGTGCGCGAGCTGGCGGCGAAACACGGCCGCAAGGTGAAGGTCGCGGCGAAGAAGGCCGCGAAGCCGGCGAAGACGGCAGCGGCGGCGAAGGCGAAGCCGGTGGCCTCGAAGCCGGCGGCCAAGGCGCCGGCCAAGGCGGCGAAGAAGCCCGCGGCGAAGCGCAAGCCGAACAAGAGCAGCTGACGCCGGGCGCGGGCCGCTACTGGCCGAGCTTCTGCCGCAGCTCCTGGTTGTCCGGGTGGCGCTTGGCCCCCTTCGCCCAGATCTCCTGCGCGCGCTTCGGATCGCTCTGCTCCAGCAGGTTGCCGAGGTAGAGATACGTCTGCGCCTGGTTCGGCTGCACGGGCTGCAGTTCCTGCTGCTGGACCAGCGTCTCGAAGTTGGCGATCGCGTCCTTCTTCTTGCCGAGGAAGTCCGGATAGAAGGTGTAGCTGACGGCCTTCGTGAAGCGCGCCTCCCAGTGGTTGTGGTCGAGCGCGAGCACGTCGTCGAACACCTTGTCGGCCTTCATCGACAGCTGCCACTTGCTCTGATCCATCTGCAGGTAGGCCATGTAGGCGCGCGCCAGGTCCATCTGCGCCGCGACGTCCTGCGGGTTGGCCTTCGCCAGCGCCTCGAACTGCGCGATCACGTCGTCCATCTTCCCGGCGGCGAAGGCCCTCTTCCACAGCTCGCCGTGCGACCAGAAGTTCGTGCCCGACAGCGAGTCGAAGTCGGTGTCGAGGTCGAACGACGCCGCCGCCTTCGCGTCCCCGGCGCGGGCGGCACCGCCGCGCTTCTGCAGGTAGGCCTCGACCGCGGCCGCGATCTGCTGGTCGTCGACCGTCGCCGCGACGCGCTGCGGCGCGGCGGCGACCGGCGCGGCGACCGGC
>JAEUHS010000014.1 GCA_016794035.1 Planctomycetota bacterium | reverse complement strand
CGGCCTCGAGCTGGCGCAGCAGAGCGGCCGCCAACCGGAAGCCGCCGCGCTGTTGGATCGCGCGATCGCGCAGCTGCGCCGGCTGCTCGAACTCGACCCGGGCTCGGTCGAAGTGCGCGCCAACCTGGCGGCGAGCCTGTGCAACGTCGGCGCCCTGCGACTCGACGCCGACGACCCGCGCGCGGCGCTGCCGCTGTTCGTCGAGGCCGAGGCGCTGGCGGCGGCGGCCTGCGCCGCGGTGCCGTCGCGTTCCGACTTCCAGACGTTCCACTACAACGCGATCTGGTACCGCGCGCAGGTGCACGGCGCCCTCGGCGAACATGCCGCGGCGGCGGCGGCGGCGACGCGGCTGGGTCAGCTGCGGCCCGACGACGCACGCACGCAGCGCATCGTGGCCGGTCTGCTGGCGACGGCAGCCGGATCCGTGGACAGCGATGCGACCCTGTCGACCGCGGACCGCGCGGCGCGGCGCGGGGACTACGAAGACGCGGCGATGGACCACCTGCGCGCGGCCGCGCGCCTGGGCTGCGCCGACGCCGACTACCTGCGCACCGGCGAGGTGTTCGCGGCGCTGCGCGAGCTGCCGGGCTTCGCCGCGCTGGTCGCGGCGTTCGCCGCCAACGCCGCCGCGGCCGCCGACGCGCGCGACCGTTAGCCGGCCGCGCAACCGCCGCTGGCATCGCGGCTGGTGGCCGGGCCCGGCCCACCGCTTCGCAGCTTTCCGCGAATCGCAGCGGTTCACGATCGGCGAGTGACGCCGGCGCCGGGTCCTACGTCGGCGCGTCGAGCAACACGGCCAGCCGCGCCTTGGCGCGGTGCAGCATCGCCCGCACGGCCTCCTCGGTCTTGCCCATCTGCACGGCGATCTCGCCGCGCGACAGACCGGCGAGGTGCGCCAGCGTGATCACCTCGCGCTGCTCCTCGGGCAGCCGGTCGATCGCCGCTTCGAGCCTGGCGACCTCTTCGGCGCGCAGCGCCCGGTCGCCGGGGCTGGTCACGCGCGCGTAGGCGGCGCCGAGTTCGCCGAGCGCGCTCTCGTCGAGCACGCCGGCCTCGCGGTCGGTCGCGCGCTTCATGCGATCGAGGTCGCGTGCGCGGTTCTGCACCTTGCGGCGTGCGGTCGTCAGCAGCCAGGCCTGGAACGCCTGCTCGCTCGGGTGCTGGAAGCGGTCCTGGTGGCTCAGCAGTTCGCGACAGACCGACTGCACGACGTCGGACGCCGACTCGCGGGCGCGCAGCCTCGCGCCCATGTGCGCGCGCACGAACGCGCGCACGGTCGGCAGGCTCTGCGCGAGCAGTTCGTCGAGCGCCTGGCTGTCGCCTTGGGCGGCGCGCTGCGCGAGCTGGAGCGTCTTGGATGTCACGGGGCGGCCCGCGGCGAACATATCACACGGCGCCGCGGCAACGCGCCGCGCCGCAACCGGTCGCCCGCAATCCACGCAGCCTTTGGTGGGCCGACACGGATCCTTGCCAAGGCGCGGTGGACGGCGCCGGACACGAAGCGGTACACCGACGCCGGACGCATGAACGAATCCATCCTGCGCGACAAGCGCGCCGTGCTCTTCTTCGTGCTCGGGGCGTTCCTGCTGTCGAACGCGATCATCGCCGAACTGATCGGCGTCAAGCTGTTCCAGCTCGAGCACGTGTTCGACCTCGACAAGGCCGACTTCTCGCTGTTCGGCACCGACCACCTGTCGTTCCGCCTCAGCATCGGCGTGCTGTCGTGGCCGCTGGTGTTCCTGGTCACCGACGTCGTCAACGACTACTTCGGCGTGCGCGGCGTGCGGTTCCTGACGCTGGTCACGGTCGCGCTGATCGCGTTGATGTTCCCGATCCTGTGGCTCGCGATCGCGGCGCCGCCCGACCGCGCGTGGTGGATCGGCTACAGCGCCGAGGCCGGCGTGCCGGACATGCAGGCCGCGTTCACCGCCATCTTCGGCCAGGGCATGAACATCATCGTCGGCTCGCTGTGCGCGTTCCTGATCAGCCAGCTCGCCGACGCGGTGACGTTCCGCTGGTTCAAGCGCATGACCGGCGAACGCCGCATCTGGCTGCGCGCGACCGGCAGCACGCTGATCAGCCAGCTCGTCGACAGCCTGGCGGTGACGTGGGTCGCGTTCGCGCTGTTCCGCGGCATGCCGATGGCCGAGGCGACGGCGCTGGCGCTGACCGCCTACGTCTACAAGTTCGGGGTCGCGATCGTCAGCACGCCGGCGATCTACCTGGCGCACGCGATCATCGAACGCTGGCTCGGACCGGAGCTGGCCGCGGCGATGCGCAAGGAGGCGATGTCGCCGAAGTGAGCGCGGCTCACCGCCAGAGCATCGTTTCGATGAAGTCGAGCGGCCCGCCGCACGACTGCGCGTGGCACGCGATGCAGCCGGCGATCATCGCGTTGTAGGTGCCCTGGCCCGGCGCCGCGTCGAACACGCGCACGTTGGCGAGGTAGGCCTGCGCCCGCGCGTCGAAGCCGGCGTCGCGCTCCTCGACCTTGGTCGGCCACGCGCAGCGCATCTTGCGGTGCACGGGGTACAGCGGCTTCACGGCCTGTTCGGCCTCGGCGAGCACACGCACTTCGCGCAGGTCGTCGACGAACTGCCGCATCAGCACCGCCAGCTCGCTGTCGCCGTTCGGATTGCGCGGCGACACGATCAGGTGGCCGGGGCTGCCGGGGATGCCGGGCACCAGCGGCGTGTCCAGGTTGCAGTCGTCGTCACCGGTCGGGGTCGCGGGCACGGGCGACGAGGCATCGGTGACCGCTGCGGGCGAAGTCGTCGGCGCGGGCTCGGTGGAACAGGCGGCGAGGGCGAACAGGATGGCGAGGGTCGTCGGACGCATGCGGGTCGAACATGGTCGGGCACGGCCACGCAGCGATCAAGCCCGGTAGCCGGCGCAAGCACGGCTTCGCGAACCGGCGGTGCCGCACGCGCGCCGTTCCGGCTATCCTGTTCGCCCCTCCGACCCCACATCCAGCATGCGCGACAAGGTTCTCATCGGTTACGGCCAGGGCTTCTGGGGCGACTCGATCCTCGGCCCCGTGCGGCTGGTGCGCGAAGGGCCGCTCGACTACCTGGCTCTCGACTACCTCGCCGAGGTGACGATGAGCATCATGCAGAAGCAGAAGAGCCGGAACCCGAAGGCCGGCTACGCGACCGACTTCGTGCGCATGCTCGAACGCACGCTGCCCGACGTCCATCGCAAGGGCATCAAGGTGATCGCCAACGCCGGCGGCGTGAACCCGCACGCCTGCCTCGAGGCGGTGCTCGAGCTGGCGCGCAAGCAGGGCATCAAGGGGCTGAAGGTCGGCATCATCGAGGGCGACGACATCCTCGCGCGCCTGCCGGAGCTGCAGCAGAACGGTCACGCGCTGGTCAACATGGACGACGGCCGCCCGCTGGCGGACGTGCAGGACCGGCTGCTGAGCGCCAACGTCTACATCGGCGCGTTCGCGGTCGCGCAGTGCCTCGCCGCCGGCGCGCAGATCGTGATCGGCGGCCGCATCACCGACCCGGCGCTGGTCGGCGGCCCGATGATCCACGAGTTCGGCTGGCAGCCCAGCGAGTACGACAAGCTCGCCGCCAGCACGATGGCCGGCCACATCGCCGAGTGCGGCGCGCAGTGCACCGGCGGCAACTACACCGACTGGCGCGCCGTGCCGGACTTCGTGCGCATCGGCTACCCGGTGATCGAGGCGTCGCCCGACGGCACGTTCGTGGTCACCAAGCACGACGGCACCGGCGGCCTGGTGACGCGCAACACGGTGATCTCGCAGCTGCTCTACGAGATGGGCGACCCGAAGCGCTACCTCGGCCCCGACTGCACCGCCGACTTCACCAGCGCCGTGATCGAGGAGGTCGGCAAGGACCGCGTCAGGCTGTCCGGCATCAGGGGCGCCGCACCGACGCCGACCTACAAGGTCTCGCTGAGCTACCAGAACGGCTACAAGGCGACCGGCCAGCTGACCATCAGCGGCCCGGACGCGGTGGCGAAGGCGAAGCTGTGCGCCGACATCGTCTGGGGCCGGCTGGCGCTCGACGGCTGCACGTTCGCCGAACACGAGAAGCTGGTCGAACTGGTCGGCGCCGGCGTCTGCTACGCCGGCATCGTCGAGGCCGAGGATCCGCCCGAGGTGGTGCTGCGGCTCGGCGTGAAGTGCCAGGACCAGAAGAAGGTCGACCGCTTCGGCATGGAGATGGTGCCGCTGGTGACCAGCGGGCCGCCCGGCGTCACCGGCTATGCCGGCGGCCGGCCGAAGGCGACCGACATCGTCGGCTACTGGCCGGCGCTGCTCGACAAGACGCAGGTGCAGACCAAGGTCCGCGTGGAGGTGTCGTGATGGCGAAGGTCAAGCTCAAGGAGTTCGCGTTCGCGCGCAGCGGCGACAAGGGCGACGGCAGCAACGTCGGCGTGTTCGTGACGAACGCGAAGGACTACGCGCTGATCCGTGAGCAGGTGACGGTCGCGCGCGTCAAGCGGCACTTCCACGCCATCTGCAAGGGCGAGGTCACGCGCTACGAGGCGCCGAACATGCTGGCGCTGAACTTCCTGCTGCGCGACTCGCTCGGCGGCGGCGGCAGCGAGAGCCTGAAGACCGACGCGCAGGGCAAGTCGCACGGACTGGCGCTGCTCGAGATGGAAGTCGAGCGGTAGCGCGCAGCCGCTGCAGCATGCGATAGCGGCGCAGGAACCACGCCATCAGCGCGGCCAGCACGACCAGCAGCACACAGACGACCGTGAACGCCCACGGGTTCTCGGTGCCGGGGATGCCGCCGACGTCGCTGCCGAGCAGCCCGATCAGCAGGCCCAGCGGCAGGAACACCCCGGCGACCACCGACAGCACGTAGGTGTTGCGGTTCAGCTGCTCGGACAGCCGACCCGCCAGTGCACGACCCGAGCCGCGACCCGAATCGAGGTTGGCAGACACCGAGCCGCGGAATCGAGCGGGCTCGACTGGCGTGGGCCGGACGCTTCCCTTAGTACCGGGCGACGGGTCATGATCGCCGTGCTCGACCACCTGCGCGAACGTGCGCATCGGCGCCAGGCGCGCATCGTGCTGCCCGAGGTCTTGGACCCGCGCACGATCGCCGCCCGCGACCAGCTGCAGCGGGATCGACTGTGCGAGGTCGTCTGGGTCGAGGATCCGCGGCAGGATCCGCGCCTCGCCGACGTCGCCGCGCACATCTACCACCGCCGCAAGCACAGGGGCCTCGACGAGGTGCAGGCGCTGGAACTCGCCGCGCAGCCGGTGGCGTTCGGCGCCGGGCTGGTCGCGCTCGGCCACGCCGACGCCGGCGTCTCGGGCGCGACGCACGCCACCGCCGAGGTGATCCGCGCCGGACTGTTCTGCGTCGGCACGGCACCGGGCATCCCGCTGGTGTCGTCGATGTTCCTGCTGACTCGCGGCGACGAGGTGCTGTCGTTCGCGGACTGCGGCGTCGTGCCCGATCCCGATCCCGACCAGCTCGTGCACATCGCGGCGGCGACGGCGCACAACCATCGGTGCTTCACGGGCCAGCCGCCGCGCGTGGCATTCCTCTCGTTCAGCACGCGCGGCAGCGCCGACCACGCCAAGGTCCGCAAGATGCGCAGCGCCGCCGAACGGTTCCGCGCCGCCCACCCGACGATCGCCAGCGACGGCGAGCTGCAGTTCGACGCCGCCTACGTGCCGGCGGTCGCGGCCCGCAAGTGTCCGGACAGCGCGCTGCACGGCCGCGCCAACGTGTTCGTGTTTCCCGATCTCGACGCCGGCAACCTCGCCTACAAGATCACCGAGCGCCTGGGCGGCTTCCGTGCGTTCGGCCCGCTGCTGCAGGGATTCGGCAGACCGTGGCTCGATCTGTCCCGCGGCTGCACCGCGGACGACATCGTCGGTGTCGCCGTGCTCGCCAGCGCGATGCTCGACGGAGCTGTCGGCGCGGCCTGACGAACTTGCGGATTCCATTGGCCGCCGAGCGCCGAAACGGCGCCCAAGAGACTGTCCCGAGAGCCGCCTGACCGCCGGCGCCGCGGGGGTCTCAGCGATGCTCACACGTGCACTTAAAGTTGCTGCCGCCATTGGACTTGCGTCCATGGCGTCCGCGCAGAACGCGACCGAGGTCGAGCCGAACGACGCGGCCGGTCAGGCGCAGCGCATCGTGCCCGGGCAGAGTCTCGATGCCTGCCTGTCGACGACGGCGGACACCGATTGGTTCGCCTTCACGCTCGCGGTCCCGCAGCAGGTGAACCTGCGCGCGATCGCCGCCAACACGGCGCTGCCGTGGGCCCCGCGCAACACTCTGGTCGCGATCTACGACCGTGCCGGCTCCCATCGGCTGGCCTGGAACGAACGCAGCGCGGGCACGCACAGCGACTGCGGCGTGACCTTGCCGGCCGGCGACTACACGTGCCTGGTCGCGCTGCAGCCGACGGGCTCGCCGGGCGACTACGTGCTCGAGTTCGTCACGCAGCCACCGCGCCCGGTCCAGGTCCAGGAGGGGCCCGAGCCGAACGACAATCCCACCCTCGGCGGCACACCGACCCCGTTCCGACTCGGCGACACCATCGCCGGCGAGGTCGAGCCGGCCGGCGACGCCGACTGGTACGTGTTCGAGCTGACGCGGCCCGGCATCGTGCAGGCGGTGTGCCTCGACGACGGTGGCGTGCCGCAGCTCGACAACACCCGGCTGCAACTGTGGCGCGAGACTTCGCCCGGTCTGTGGTCGGCGCTGTCGACGCCCAGCTTCACGCGCAACAGCCATCGCGTGTTCGGACTGATGCACACGACGAACCTGCCCGCGGCGAACGCGCTGGCGGCGGGGCGCTATGCGATCCAGGTCGACGCCAACCAGGCGACGCCGACGGGCACCGCGCCGTGGGAATACCGCCGGGCCGGCAAGTACGCGCTGCGTACGGCCCTGATCGATCTGCCCGGCGATGGCCCGACGCGCGAACGGCCGGAACCGAACGACGCCGCGGCGACCGCGACGCCCCTGGCGTTGGGCGACGACGCGATCGGCTGCATCGACGACCACGGTGACGCGGACTGGTACCGGCTCGAGATCCTCGTGCCGACGACGATCGGCGCCACCGCCGCGGGGCTGGCGCCCGACCCCGTCGCGGTCACGTCGCTGCGACTCTGCGACCAGGACGGCCGCGCGCTCGCGTCGGGAACCGCCACGTCGAGGGCGCACGGCAGGCTCGTGACCACCCTCGCCGAGCCCGGCGTCTACTTCCTCGAGGTCAGGGGACGCCTGTTCTCCGACACCGGCAACTACGTGCTGCACACCGGCAGCTGCACGCCGCTGCATCTCGCCGCCCCACCGCGCCGCGACCAGGGCGCGCCGGCGCGCGCCGCCGAGGCGACCCAGCGCACGCCCGCCGGCAAGGCCAAGGCGACCGACGCATCGACCGACAACCGTTCCAACTGACTGCTCCAACCCGATCGAGACGATCCCACATGTCCACCCGTAGGCATCTCCTCACCACAGCCCTGCTGCTCACCCCCTGCCTCGTCGCCCAGAAGGTCAACGAGGTCGAACCCAACGACACGCCGCTGCAGGCCCAGCCGATCACGGCCGGGATGCACGTCGCCTGCACGTACACCACCGCCGCGCCGACCGACGACGACTGGTTCTCGTTCGTGTTGACGGCGCCGGGCCAGGTGCATCTGCACGCGAGCGCCGGCGGCACGCTGTCGCTCGGCCTCTCGCGCGACAACCGCATCGCGATCTACGACTCCACCGGCACCCAGCGGCTGGCCTGGAACGACGGCGCCGTAGGGTCGATGGCCGATTGCGGCGTCACGCTGCCCGCCGGCGCCTACACCGCGGTCGTGAACCTCAAGTCCGGCGGCGTCGCCGGCAACGACTACGGTCTCGACTTCTACGTGCTGCCCGTGAACCCCATCGACACCGTCGAGGCCGCAGAGCCTAACGACACGCCCGCCACGGCGACGACCTTCACCCTCGGCGACACGATCGAGGGCGACCTGTTCGTCAACACGGACGTCGACTACTGGAGGTTCACGCTGACGGGCCGAGGCATCGTCCAGGCCGCCTCCTACGACGACGGCGGCATCCCACAGCTCGACAACGTGTCGCTGCGCTTCTACCAGGAGGTCACGCCGGGCCTGTGGTCAGCGATGGGTTCGGCCGTGACCAACGCGGCGAGCCATCGCGTCACGAACCTCAGCCACACCGGCGTGCTCAATGCCGGCACCTACGCGATCGAGGTCCAGGCCGGTACGACTGCCATCGGCACCGCGCCGTGGGATCTGGTGAAGACCGGCAAGTACAGCCTGCGCACCTGCCTGATCGACATGCCCGGCACGAACACGGTGGTCGAGGGGCCCGAGCCCAACAACACGCCGGCAGCACCAGCGGGCGCGATCAACCTCGGTGACAGCGCCACCGGCTTCACCACCGGCAACGGCGGCGATGGTCCGGACTGGTACGTGTTCGTCGTCGGTGGCCCGACGACGGTCGGGGCCATGGCGGAGGGCGACTCCACCCCTGGCACGCCGTTGCCCGGGTCGACCGTGCGCATCTGGAACTCGACCGGGACCACCACTTTGGCGACCGCATCCGGCAACGCCACGACGCATGGCCGCCTGATCTACACGATCGAGCGTGCTGGGGTCTACTACCTCGAAGTCTCCGGCGCGTTCGCCGCCACCAGCGGCTACTACCGCCTGCACACCGGTGGCTGCAGCCCGCTCTACGTCAGCGCCACCACGCGGGCCGAGCCCGCGTCGACCAACGCGTGCATCGGCACGAACGGCCTGCGCCCGCTGCTGGGCTACCTGAGCGGCGAGACGCCGGCGTTCGGCTCGACGTTCATCACGCGCGTCGAACGCGCGTTGCCCTCGGCCCCCGTCGGCGTGTTCCTCGGCTTCTCGAACACCATCGCGTTCGGCAGCGTGCCGCTGCCGGCGTTCCTGGACTTCGGCGGCCTCGACTCGCAGATGAATCCCACGACCTGCGACGTGCGCGTCGATCCGCTCGCCTTCGTCGGCGTGGCCACCGATGCCTCGGGCTACGGGGAGTACAGCATCAACTTCCCGTTCGCGCTCGGCGACTTCGGCCTGAAGATCTTCCAGCAGGCCGCATGCTACGACCCGACGCTCAACAGCTTCGGGGTGTCGCTCTCCAACGACGCCAGCTACGTGCTCGGCGACCGGCCCTTCTAGCTCCGGGCAGGGGCTCACTTGCGGGACTGCTCGGGGTGCGCTTGCATGGCGCCCTGAGGAGTCCCGCATGCAGAAGTGCTTGTTCGTCGGTTGTCTCGCCCTGCTGCTGTCGCTCGGTGGCTGTCTCGAGTTCGACGCGCAGGAGGTCACGGTCCGCTACGACGCCGCGGCCGATCGCATCGACGCGCTGATCGTCTATCGCGGCCTGTTCGCCGAGGGCGGCGGCTCGAGCGACAAGCCGATCGAGAAGGCGCTGCAGGACCTGGCCGAGGCGCGCGCGTCCGGCGAGTTCACGTTCTGGAACAACTGGCCGCTGAGCGTCGACCTCACCGCCGAGCGACCGGCGGCGCCGATCAAGGCGCTGATGCAGCACGTCGACGTCGAGAACGGCGCGCTGTTCACCGACCCGCAGGGCATCCTGTGCGCCTACCAGTTCGTCCGGATCCGCGACGCGAAGTCGTTCCTGCAGAAGGTCAACACGCTGTTCGAGGTCGCGCTGCAGGCCGGCCTCGTCACCAGGTTCGACATGTACGGCCCGGACCACCAGGCCGACGACGACACCCGTGACTTCGTGCGCGAGTTCCTGCGCAGCGGCGAGAAGCTGCTGGTGCTGGAGCCGGGTCGCGTCGAAGTGCGGCTGCCGTGCTCCGAGCGCGACCATCGTTGGTTCAAGGCGCAGATCGAGGAGCACCTGCTCAACAACATGCCGCGCGAGGTGGCGCGGCGCAGCGGCATCGCGGCGCGGCGCGCGGCCGGCGGCGAGGTCACCGACACGACGGTGGCCGAGGCCGCCGTGCAGATCCAGGGCGACCAGCTACGCGAGGACCTGAAGCGGTCGCCGAGCTACCGCTTCGTGTGGGACAACGAGGTGTCGTTCGTACGCGAGCCGGAGCTGACGCGCATCGGCATCGGCGTCGCGGGCGCCGACGAACTGCGGATCCGCAAGGCCAGCGAGGGCCTCTACCACGATCTGCTGCTGAAGACCCTGCGCGAGCGCGGCGAGGCGATCGAGGACGGACTGCCGGACCAGGAGCTGGCGCGGCGCTTCGAACAGTTCCGCGGCCGCGAGGCGAAGCTGCCGGCGAAGCTCGCGGCGCTGCGCGCGCCGGCGCAGGGCGCCGCCGACCCGAAGTGACTCAGACGCGGTCGCGCAGCCGCAGCTGACCGCACGCCGCCTGCGCGTCCGGCCCCGACGAGTCGCGGATCGTCGCCAGGATGCCGCGCGCCTTGACGGCGCGCACCATCGCCACGATGCGCTCGCGCGGTGGCGCCGCGAACGGCAGCCCCTCGACGGGGTTGTAGACGATGAAGTTCACGAAGCCGCGCACGCCCTGCAGCAGTTCGCACAGCTGCTCGACGTCGGCCTCGCCGTCGTTGACGCCGGCCAGCAAGGTCCACTCGAACTGCACCGGGGTGCCGACGTCGCGGCTGTAGGCGTCGGCGGCGGCGACGATGTCGCGCAGCGGGTCCTTGTGCGCGTTCGGCAGCAGTTCGCGGCGGCGCGCGTCGTCGGCGACGTGCAGCGACAGCGCCAGGCACGGCCGCACCGCGAAGCCGCGCATGCGTTCGAGCGCCCTGACGCCACCGACGGTCGAGAACGTCTGCCGCCGCGGCGAGATCAGCACCTCGTCCCTGATGCGCGCGACCGCCGCCATCACGTTGTCGAGGTTGTGCGAGGGCTCGCCCATGCCCATGAACACGACGCGGTCGATGCGCATCACGCGCCGCGCGTGCACGACCTGCTCGACGATCTCGTCGCTCGACAGGTGCCGCTCGACGCCGAACAGGCCCGACGCGCAGAACCGGCAGCCGACCGCGCAGCCGACCTGCGTCGACACGCAGCAGGCACCCACCGGCATCGCCACGGTCTCGACCCGCTTGCCGTCGAAGAGCCCGAGCAACAGCTTGACGGTGCCGTCCGCGGCGCGCACCTGTTCGACGACGGTGGTCGCGAGCCCGACCGCGAGCCAGTCGCGCAGCGCCTGCGCCTCGCCGGCCGTCAGCCGCAACCCCTGCCGGTCGAACTGCGCCTCGTCCGGGATACCGCCCGCGGCGACGATGCGCCGCGCCAGCAGCGCCTTGCCCGCGGGCAGCATCCGCTGCAGACCGGACAGGCCCGAACACACGACCGACGGCGACGGCGCGTTCATGCGTCGATTCCGCCTTCGTTCCACGCCGACACCACGAAGCGCAGCGCACCGCGCACGCCCGGCGCCTTCTTGGAGTCGAACGGGATCACGACCTCGACGCGGCCGTCGACCAGCTCCTTGGCGGCGACCTTCCTGTTGGCCACCTGCACCGCCGCGCCCTGCCAGGCGTACTTGACGGTCCACGCGCCGTCCCGCGCCGGCGGTGTCAGCTCGATCACCAGCGCGTTGCGGAACAGGTAGCCGCCCTCGTAGTGCTTGTCGAACCACAGCGCGCGCTCGACCTCGTAGTCCGGCGTGCGCAGCCCGAGCGTGACCGCACAGGCCAGCGAGCGGCGGCGCTTGTCGACGCGGGCACGGTTGGCGAGGAACACGGTCGACAGGTAGTGCGTGCGCTCCTGCTGCGGGTCGCGGCGGAACGCGGCGTGCGAGACGCAGCCGACCGAGTCCTCCTCGGCGGTGCGCCGGGTCAGGTACCACAGCTTGCCGCGCGGCGCCGCCAGCAGCTCGATCTGGTACAGCGCGCCGAGCTTGCCCTTCGCGTCGGCGTCCTCGAGCTCCTTCGGCACCCGGATCTCGTCGAGGTCCAGGTGCACGTCGACGCGCACGTCGCCGAACAGGAAGCGGGTCAGGTTCTGGTAGGCCTCCTCGCTGTTGACGATGCCGAACACGCCGGAATGCGACCGGTAGGTGAACGCCTTCGCGCAGGGCTCGCCCGGCGTGCCGTCGGCCGCGATCGCGTGCAGCGTCGCGTTCTCGATGCGCACCAGGCCGTCGCTGCCGTGGCCGACGAACGTGCGCGACAGCCCCATCGCGGCCTCGTAGTCGAGCCGGTTGGTGCCGACCATGCAGAACGCGCGCGACGCCGGGAACCGTTGCGCCGGCAGCCAGTCGACGCGTTCGGTGCGCTGGAACGCCGCGCCCAGCGCCAGGTACTCCGCCATGCGCGCGCGGTTGAAGTTCGACAGGTCGCTGACGCCGAGCCACGACGGCACGTTGACGCCGGCGACGTCGATGCCGTTGTGCGGCGTCGCGTAGGTGAACAGCTTGTCGACGAAGCGCGCGGCGCCGTCCGGGTCGAGCGCCGGGTTCTGCAGGAACGCGCGGCAGACGAGCCCGCCCATCGAGTGCGCGACCAGATAGCAGCGGAAGTCGTCGGGGGTGACGCCGTTCTTGGGGTTGCTGCAGACCAGCTCGCGCACCTTCAGCACCAGCTCGCCGAGCTTCTGCGCGAACGTCTCGATCGGCGGCGTCTTGCTGCTGCCGAGCAGCGACGACGCCTCGTCGTAGTAGCGGTAGACGACGATCGACCGGCTGCCGAGCACGTTCTCGTCGTTGTCGCTCCACTCGGGATCGAGCAGGTCGTAGCCGTCCTCGTAGACGTCCTGGTAGCCGAAGTCCGAGGCGAGCCGGATCACCGGCGACTCGAACACGAACTTGCGCGGCGGCCGGCCGCGCTCTGGCACCGCGCGATAGACGGTCGAGCCGAGGTTGAAGCCGCAGAACGGGTCCGCCGTCGTCGCATCGATCTCGGCGCGACTCATCGCGTAGCCGCGCACGTAGACGATCGGATGGAAGGGGGCGTTCGGGTTGGCCATGGCGCAGCGCGACGATCGGGCGCGACGCATGCTAGCGGGCGGCGGCCGGCATGCTGCCTGCCGTCGCATCGCCGCCGCGGCACCGGCACGGACTTTCTCACGCCGCTACTTGACTAGTCAACCTTTCGCGCCGATAGTGGTCGTGTGCTCACCAGCCCGACCGATCCAGACCGTCGCGCCCCGGCCGCTCCGAGCGACAGCATCCAGGCCGCGATCAAGCAGACGCGCCCGTTCCGCAGCCGCCGTCAGGAGGCCATGGTCGGACTGATGCTGACCACCGAGGCGGTGCGGTGGCCGCTGCAGGACCTGCTGTCCGGCCACGAAGAACTGACGCTGCAGCAGTACAACGTGCTGCGCATCCTGCGCGGCGCCGGCAGCAAGGGCCTGCCGACGCTCGAGATCGGGGCGCGCATGATCGAGCGCACGCCCGGTGTCACGCGGCTGATCGACCGCATGGAGCAGAAGGGCCTCGTCGTGCGCGAACGGTCGCGCGACGACCGGCGCCAGGTGATGTGCCGCATCACCGAGTTCGGCGGCAGCCTGCTGCGGAAACTCGATCGGCCCGTCGACGCGCTCGACGACGCCGTGCTCGGCTGCCTGACCGACGCAGAGGTCGCCGAACTGATCCAGCTGCTGGACAAGGTCCGCCGCCACAACACGCGCACCGACTGACGTCGCGGCCACGCGGCGCCCGGTGCCCATTCCCGACTTCCCTTCCCTGCATCCGACCGAGGACAGATACGTGACCAGTCAATCATCGACGCTTGCTGCCACCGCCACCCGATCGACGCTGCTGCTGCGCCTCCTGGCGACCGACGCGACGTTCGCCCCCACCGTCCTGCGCACGACGCTGGCCATCGTGATGTTCCCGCACGGCGCCCAGAAGGCCCTGGGCTGGTTCGGCGGCTACGGCTGGAGCGGCACGATGGGCTTCCTGACCGAGCACATCGGCATGCCGGGCTTCGCGGCGGCCCTGGTGATCCTGCTCGAGTTCCTCGGCCCGCTGCTGCTGCTGGCCGGGGTGGGCACGCGCGCGATCGCACTCGGCTTCGTCGGCATCATGCTCGGCGCGATCGCGACCGTACACGCGCCGTTCGGCTTCTTCATGAACTGGGGTGGCAACCAGTCCGGTGAAGGCTTCGAGTACCACCTGCTGGTGATCGGCATCGGTCTGACGCTGGCCTGGACCGGCGGCGGCCGCTGGTCGATCGACGGCCGGCTCGGCGCGCGCGCGTGACGGGCTACCAGCCCTTCGCCTGCCGCAGCGTCGTGATGTGCGCGACGTGGTGCGCGCCGTGCCACGCGTAGAGCGCGACGAAGTCGTCGAGCGTCATGTGGCCGTTGTCACTGTGCATGCCTGCGCGCGCGAACGCCGTCTGCGGCAGGGAACGCAGGCAGTGCACGAGCCGGTCGTGGATCGCCTGCACCAGCAGCAGCGAGCTGCCGATGGGGCCGTTGGCGTCGGCGAGGGCGGCCCACGCGTTCTCGTCGTAGGCCTTGATCGGCGGCTCGCGCTCGGTGATCACCAGCTTGCAGCGCAGGTAGGCGTTGCCATGACTGTCGCCGATGTGGTGCACGACCTGGCTCAGCGTCCAGCCACCCGGGCGATACGGCGTGTCGAGCTGGGCCTGGTCGAGGCCACGCACGGCGTCGTAGAGCTGGTTGGGAATGCCGGCCAGGGTCGCAATCGCGGTCGCGCGCGCGGCGGGCGTCAGCTTGCCCGTCAGTTTCACCTTGCCGATCGGGTGGCGCGGGTCCGTCATGACTCGTCCGTCACCGCGACGGCCTCGACGACGGCGAGCACCGCGCCCTGGTCGACGGTGCCGCCGGCCTTCGCCGCCACCGACTGCACGACGCCGACGACGCCCGCGATCAGCTTGTGCTCCATCTTCATCGCCGACAGCACGACCAGCACCTGATCGGCGGCAACGGTGTCGCCCGGCTTGCAGTTGACCTCGAGCACGGTGCCGGTCATCGGCGCGAGGATCGTGCCGTCGCCGCCGCCGCCACCCGACTGCCGCGCCGCCGGCGCCGCCAGTCGGTGCGTGCGGCCGTTGACGCGCACCATGTAGTCCTTGCCCGCCGCCGCGCCGTAGGCCACGAACGAACGCTCGAACTCCTGGCCGACCGGCGCCAGCTTGACGCCGCCGTCACCGAGCGCCTGGGCGTGGAACTCGTAGACCGCCTCGCCGACGCGCACGCGCCAGCGGTCGCCGTCGAGCGGTTCGGCGGTCACGGCGACGGTCCTGCCGTCGCGCAGGTATTCCTTGCGCAGCTTCATCGGGAGCCCTCGAACAGGCGGAAGCCGGCGAGGTCGCTCCAGACCGCGGTCGAACCCTGGCTCGCGCCGCCCGCGCCACCACCACCGCTGCCGCCGCCGCCGCCGCCCGCGCCGCGCGGCGCCACGGCCTGGCACAGCACCGCCGCAGCCAATGCCAGATCCTCCGGCGGCTCCTGCGGCCCCGCCGCCAGCTCCGGCCGCAGCTTCAGCATGTCGGTGCGCAGCCGCGAACTGCGGAACGCGGTGTCGTCGACGATGCGGCGCAGGAAGTCGACGTTCGTGGGAATGCCGAGGTACGCCGTGTCGCGCAGCGCCTGGCTGAGCCGCGCGCACGCGGTCGCGCGGTCGGGCGCCCAGACGATCAGCTTCGCCAGCATCGAGTCGTAGAACGGCGGCACGTCCCAGCCGGTGTAGACGCCGCTGTCGACGCGCAGGCCCGGGCCTTCGGGTTCGCGCACCAACCGCAGCAGCCCCGACGCCGGGATGTAGCCCTGCTCCGGCGACTCGGCGCAGATGCGCGCTTCGATCGCGTGCCCGCGCGGCCGCAGGTCCTTGCCGGCGAGCAGCTGCTCGAGCCGGCCGCCGGCGGCGACGTGCACCTGCAGGTGCACGAGGTCGACGCCGGTCACCAGTTCGGTCACCGGGTGCTCGACCTGCAGGCGCGTGTTCACCTCGAGGAAGTAGAAGCGGCCCTGGTCGTCGAGCAGGAACTCGGCGGTGCCGGCGTTGTCGTAGCCGACGCGTTTGGCCAGCGCGACCGCGCACTCGCCCATGCGCTGGCGCAGCGCCTCGTCGACGACCGCCGACGGCGCCTCCTCGAGCACCTTCTGGTGCCGGCGCTGCACCGAACACTCGCGCTCGTGCAGCGAGACGACGTGGCCGTGCCGGTCGCCGATCAGCTGGATCTCGATGTGCCGCGCCGGGAACACCGCGCGCTCGACGATCATGCGATCGTCGCCGAACGACGCCTTCGCCTCGCGCCGGCCGGCCGCGAGCGCCTCGGCGAGGTCCTGTTCGCGCTCGACCAGGCGCATGCCGCGGCCGCCGCCGCCGGCGCTGGCCTTGACCATCACCGGCATGCCGATCTGCTTCGCGACCGCGATCAGGCCCTGGTCGCCGACGTCCTGTTCGGTGCCGGGCGTCGTCGGCACGCCGGCGGCCAGCGCCTCCTCGCGCGCGGCCTTCTTGCTGCCGAGCCGGTCCATCGCCTCGGGACTGGGCCCGATGAACGTGAGCCCCGCGTCGCGCACCGCGCGCGCGAACGCCGAGTTCTCGCTGAGGAAGCCGTAGCCGGGGTGGATCGCCTCGGCGCCGCTGCGCTTGCACGCGGCGAGGATCTTGTCGAAGTCGAGGTAGGTCTCGGCCGCGCTGTCGCCGCCGAGCGGGATCGCATGGTCGGCGTGCAGCACGTGCGCGCAGCGTTCGTCGACGTCGCTGTGCACGGCGACCGACTCGATGCCGAGTTCGCGCAGGCCGCGCGAGATGCGGACCGCGATCTCGCCGCGGTTGGCGATCAGCACGCGGCGGAAGGGTGGATTCAGGGCCATGGAACGGCCCGAACCATAGCCGCCGCGCGGCGACTTCTACATGCCGACCTGGACCTGCAGACCGTTGCTGAGCACCAGCAGTCCGAGCACGGTGCCGACCGGGTCGACCACGCCGCACTGGAAGAACAGGTTGTCGCCGAGCCACGACGGATCGTTCGGGATCGGCAGGACGTTCGCGGCGAAACCGGTCGCGTCGGTCACGGGATTGCCCCAGATCACGATCGGGATGTCGATCAGCAGATGGCAGCCGTCGAACAGCACGTTCGTCGAACCCAGCGACGCGGCGAACACCGTGACCGCGTTCGGCTGTGCATGCGACAGGGTCACCGCCCACCCGGCGTTGCCGAGCTGCGCGAGACCGTTGGCGCCGATCGACGGCACGCCGGCGGAACCCGTGCAGCCCTGTCCGTAGGGCAGCACGAACGAGGTGGTGCCACCCGCCGGATCGTAGACCCACGGCTCGAAGCCGTTGATGCCGTCGTCGCACGAGAAGAACACGCGCGCGCCGGTCGCGAAGAACGTGCGCAGGCCCGCGGCGCCGACGCCGTCGCCGGGGGTGCCGAACGCCGACACCTGCCGCGTGCCGACGGCCGTGCCATCCGACAGCCACAGCTGCATGCCGGCGTCGAACGTGGCCGCAGCGAACAGCACCTGCGTGCCGCCGAACGCGACCGTCAGCGTGTTGGCCACCGGCCCGCTGCCCTGCCCGGGTGCGATGTCCAGCACGCGCCGCGTGCCGGCGACCGTGCCGTCGCTGCACCACAGCTCGCGGCCGAAGCCGCCGAGGTCGTCGTGCAGGAAGAAGGCGCCGGCCTGCGTGCCGCGCAGGTCGGCATACGGCGCGGGCCGCGAGAACGCGGTGCTGGTCACCGCCAGGAAGCTGCCTGGCGTGCCGTCGCTGGCGTAGACCTCGCGCTGGCCACCGAGGCTCGCGGTGAAGAACAGCCGATCGCCGGCGACGACGAGGTTCTGGGGGAACGAGCTGACGGGGCCCGGCACGACGTCGGCGACGACCTGGGTGTTGGCGAGGGTGCCGTCGGTGCGCCAGAGCTCGGTGCCGAAGCCGCTGCCCGAGGCGAGGAAGTAGAGCCAGCCGTCGAACGCCACCATCGACGTCGGCGAGCTGCTGAACGTGCCGGCGTTGAGGTCGGCGACCATATGGGTGCCGCCCGGCGTGCCATCGCTGACCCACAGCTCCTGACCGTGCGTGCCGTCGTTGGCGGCGAAGAACACCTGGGTGCCGACGACGGTGAAGTTCTCGGTGAACAGCGAGAAGCCGTCGGCGGCGCCCGGGTTGACGTCGAACAGCTCGTAGGTGCCGGCGACGGTGCCGTCGCTGACCCACAGCTCGCGGCCGGTGGCGGCCGAGTCGCCGGAGAACACGACGCCGGCGCCGAACGCCACCATGCCGCGCGGGATCACCGACGTCCCGGAGGTCAGCTGGACCGTGGCGGACAGGGTGCCATCGGTGACCATCAGCTGCGTGCCGTTCGTGAACAGGTCGGCCTGGAAGAAGACCCGGTTGCCGACCGAGGCCGCGAACACCGAGTTCGAGCCGAACGACCCCGGCAGCACGTCGGCGATCAGCGACGTGCCGGCGTAGGTGCCATCGGTCCGGTGCGGCTCGTTGCCCACCGTGTTGGTCGCCGCGGTGAAGAACACGTCGCCGCCGAGTTCGGCCCACTGCGCGGGATTGGAGCTGGTCGCCGGCGGCGAGGCATCGGCGAGCAACACGGTGTTGCCGGGCGTGCCGTCGCTGAAGACCGGCTCGAGGCCGGCGCCGCCGAAGAACGCGCTCATCAGCGCCCCGGTGCCGAACGCGGTGATCGCGGTCGGCTGCGTGCTGGCGGTGCCCGGCACCAGGTCGGCGATCAGGGTCGTTCCCACCGGCGTACCGTCGGTGCGGTGCAGTTCGTCGCCGAGGCCCGATTCCACGGCGCTGAACCACAGCTCGCCGCCGACCGGCGCGAAGCCCTTCGGGTCCGAGCTGCCGGTGCCGGGCAGCAGATCCGCCAGCTGCCAGGTGCCGGCCGGCGTGCCGTCGGTGCGCCACGGCTCGCGGCCGGTCGCGGTCGTCGTCGCCGCGAAGACCACGGCGCCGTTGTGGGCCGTGAACCCGAGCGGGTTGCTGCCCGTCGTCCCGATCACCAGATCGGCCAGCAGCGATGTGCCCGCCGGCGTGCCATCGGTGACGTAGAGCTCGCTGCCGACCCCGGCGCCCGTGGCCGCGAACACCGCCCGCGCACCGACGGTCGTGAAGCCCTCCGGCGCCGACGAACCCGTGCCGGGCTGCAGATCCGCGAGCAGCATCGTGCCGGCGAGGGTGCCGTCGCTGACGTAGGGCTCGAAGCCGGCCCCCGCGCTGGCGCCGAACAGCAGCTGGCTGCCGAACGCGGCCAGCGTCGAGAACTGCGTCGAACCGCCCGCGGTCAGGTCGGCGACCAGCGTGGTGTTCGCCGGCGTGCCGTCGGTGCGCCACAGCTCGACGCCGTGCGCGCCGTCGTTGGCGGTGAAGAACAGCGAGCTGCCGACCACGGTGAGCCGCGCCGGCGACGAACTGCCGGCCGCCGCCTGCAGGTTCGCGAACAGCGTGGTGCCGGCCGGGGTGCCGTCGCTGCGCCACAGCTCGGTGCCGTTGCTGCCGTCGTTGGCGGCGAACCAGACGTGACCCGCGAACACCACCAGCCCGGCCGGATTGCCGCTGGCGTCCCCGGGATAGACGTCCTTGACCAGGGAGGTGCCGGCGTGGGTGCCGTCGGTCTGCCACAGTTCGCGGCCGTAGCCCGGCACCGTGGCGGCGAACAGCACCTTGCTGCCGAGCACGACGAGGTCGGACGGGCTGCTGTTGCCGACCGGCATCAGGTCGGCCAGCATGCGCGTGCCGATCGGCGTGCCGTCGGTGACCCACGGTTCGAGGCCGAACGGGCTGTTGGCGCCGAACACGGCCAGACCGCCCAGTGGCACGAACTTCTGCGCGTTGCCCCAGAACTGCCCCGAGGTCGCGGTCACGAGGTTCGAGACCAGGCTCTGGGCGACGAGGGGCGGTGCGGCGAGGCAGGCGAGCAGGGCGAGGCGCAGGTGCATGGAGTCTCCGGGGATCGATGGTTCCCCCGGGATCACGAGATCCGCGGCCGGCCGCCGTCAGCGCGGCGCAGATTCTCTCGGGCGGGAGCCGTCCCTCGGTAGGCTCTGCCCCGTGCCCGTCGACGACCGCGCTCGCGCTCCCCTGCCCCCGCCCGAACCGGAGATCGAACTGCTGCGCCGCCTCGCGCGCGCGGGCCTGACGGTGCTGCGCGTCGCGTTCTGGCTCGCCGGCGCGATGATGCTCTACACCGGCCTGTTCGGCCCGCCGGCGTGGACCGGGCTGCAGTGGCCGGCCGAGCGCGCGTTCGTGTTCGCCTGCGCCGGCGTGCCGCTGGTGCTGCCGTGCGAATGGTGGCTCGGCCGCGGCCGATGGCCGGCGCTGACGCTGGGCATGCTCCTGTGGTTCGCGCCGATGCTGCGCGACGGCGACATCCGCTACGGCTTCCTGCTGCGCCTGTTCGCGACCATGGTCGCGTGCGCCAGCATCGTCGTCTGGCGCACGCTGTGGCGGCTCAGCGCCCCGCCCGACGTCAGTCGAGCACCACCGTCACCGTGAGCGCGGAGAAGGCCTGCGTGCCGGCGTCGAAGGTGCCGAAGGCCGCGACGCGGAACACCGGCACGGTCGCCGCGCGGCTCAGCACCGACTGGCGGAACGTCGGGAACGAGGTGTTCGTCTCGATGCTGCCGTTCTCGACGATGCTGTAGAGGCCGACCGTCGTCAGCGGCAGCACCGTCGGCGTCGGCGACGCGGTCAGGAAGGTCGAGCCGAAGCCATCGCCGACGAACCGCACCGAGGCCGCACTGACGTCGACCGACAGCGACGCGGCCAGCGCATCGAGCACGCCGAGGCGCGGCGTCGACCACTGCACCAGCATCACGCTGGCCGTCGTCGTGCGGTCGACGATCGACGACGCGGTCGCGTCGGCGCCGGAGGCATCGACGCCGGCGATCCAGCCGAACACGCGCAGCTTCGAACCGGTGGTGATGCCCGTGGTCGAGACGCCGGTGACGTCGATGGTGTAGGCGTCCGGATCCGCCTGCACGCTGCCGCTGACGTCGAAGTCGAACGCCGACACGTCGCGCAGGTCGAAGCGCGTGACGTCGACGGTCAGCGTGTCGCCGGCCGGGGCGCCGTTGGCGATGCCGAAGATCGACGTGCGCAGCAGGCGCACGACGCCGGTCGCCGCGGTCGCATCGAGGGTTGTGGTGCTCAGATCGCCGAACACCCAGACCAGCTGGCCGATGTTGATCGCGTCGCTGTCGAGGCGGTTGCCGGCACCCCGGCGCAGCACCTTGGTGTCGGCGTGCGAGACGTTGACGGTGTGCACCGTGTTGAAGCGGCGGGTGCCGGCCGACACGTCGAGCGAACGGCCGAGCACCTGCAGCGTCGCGTCGACGCCGGCGCCGCCGGTGCGGGCGACGACGTGGCCGAGCACCCAGTCCTGACCGTTGCCGGGCACGCCGGCGCCCGACTCGACGGCGACCGCCCGCAGCACGCGTCGGGTCGCGTCGAGCGTTCCCTGCACGAACACGCGTTCGCCGATGTGGGCGACCAGCGCGCCGAGCCCGGGCGCGCCGACCTGCACGTCGCCACCGAGCTGGAACACCGTCGAACCGCCGGTCTCGACCGTGAACTCGGCGATCAGCGCATCGTCGGTCGCGCGCCGCTCGACGACGAACGCGAGGTTGTTGACGTCGACCCGCTGCAGCACGCCGGTGGTCGCGATCGGCTTGGGACTGGCGGGATCGATCTCGACGGTCCAGACGGGCGTGAACGTGACGACGTTACCCGGTTCGTCGACGACGACGCTCTGGTCGAGCGCCAGGTCGAACACGAACAGGTTGTTGCGCCCGACCCGCACGATCGGCCGCCGACCGGCCGGGAAGTCGATCGTCACCGGCACCACGCCGGTGATCGCATTGCCGCGCGCGTCGCGCACGGTCGCCGTCGTCGTGTGGCCGGCGATCACGACGCGCGCCGCCGCGAAGTCCAGCTCCAGCGTCACCTGCTTGTAGGTGCCGGCCTCGAGGCTGACGCCCGTGATCAGTTCGCCGAGCGATTCGAGTTCGAGGAAGTCGACGCGCGTCGTGCGCGGCAGCACCGACACCGTGTTGCCGTTCAGCTTGGTGAAGACGACGTTCTGCACGTCGACCTCGAACACCGACAGTTCGTCGCTGGCCGCGTCGGTCAGCACCAGGCTGACGTCGGTCATCGCGCCGCCGCCGCCGCCACCGCCACCGCCGCTGCCGCAGCCGGCGAGGGTCAGGGCCAACGAGACAGCAAGACAGCGGGTCAGCAGGGTTCGGAGCATGGCAGTCCTCCAGATGGATGCGGAGAGCACGTCACCAGAACGGGAGTCCGGTGCGCAGTGTGGCATTCGCAGCGGGCGACCGATGGGGACAGCAAGGTCCGCGGCGGTCTCGGTCCGATGCCGTGGCGTTGATCGACACGATCGTCGTCCCGAGGTGAGACGCGTGGGCCATTCTAGGTCCGTGCCGCGCCCGAATCCGCGCGAGGGTCCCCACGACGGGCCCGCCTCTCACCAGGCGATCGGTTGCCGGGCCCGGAACAGCCCGCCGCTGGGCCCATCGGCCGCCAAGGTCGCGAGCCAGACGATGCCGTCGGCGGCTTGCTGGGGTGTCAAGTCGGCGTCGGTGCCACCCATGCGGGTCCGCACCCAACCGGGACAGCAGGCGTTGACCTTGACGTCGCCTCGCAGCGAACGCGCGAGCGACCTCGTCGACGCGTTCAGCGCCGCCTTGCTGATCGCGTAGGCGGCCGGTCCCTCCATGCCCTCGGCGAAGCTGCCCCACCCCGACGACACGTTGACGATGCGCCCGTAGCCGCGCTGCAGCATGCCGGGCACGAACGCGCGGCAGCACCACAGGGCGCCGAGCAGGTTGACGTCGAGCGAGCGACGGAGGTCTGCCGAGGTGGCCGTCAGCACGTCCCCTTCCGCGAGCACGGCGCCGTTGTTGATCAGCACGTCGATCGTGGCGCCGTCGCGCGCGAGCGCGGCGGCACAGGCGGCGACCGATGGCTCGCTGGCGAGATCGAGCTCGGCCGCCTTCGCCGCGCCGATCTCCCGCGCGGCCGACTGCGCGTCGCCGAGTCGTCGCGCGGTGACGACGACTTCGAGCCCGCGCTCGTGCAGTGCCGCCACCACCGCGCGGCCGATGCCGCGGTTGGCGCCGGTCACCAGCGCCGTGCGACGTCGCGACGCGGCAGCCACGTCACATCGCCGCGATCACCGCATCGCCGAACGCGGAGCACCTGATCTCCTTGACGCCGTCCATCAGCCGCGCGAAGTCGTAGGTGACCTGCTTCTTGCCGATCGCGCCGTCCATGCCCTTGACGATCAGGTCGGCGGCCTCGTTCCAGCCCAGGTAGCGGAACATCATCTCGCCGCTGAGGATCACCGAGCCCGGGTTGACCTTGTCCTGGCCGGCGTACTTCGGCGCCGTGCCGTGCGTCGCCTCGAACACCGCGTGGCCGGTGACGTAGTTGACGTTGCCGCCCGGCGCGATGCCGATGCCGCCGACCTGCGCCGCCAGCGCATCGCTGATGTAGTCGCCGTTGAGGTTCAGCGTCGCGATCACCGAGTACTCGGCCGGCCGCAGCAGGATCTGCTGCAGGAACGCATCGGCGATCACGTCCTTGACGACCACCTTCCTGCCGCCCTTCTCGATCACCTGCCACGGGCCGCCGTCGAGGTCCCTGGCGCCGAACTCCTGCTTGGCGAGCGCGTAACCCCAATCGCGGAACGCGCCCTCGGTGAACTTCATGATGTTGCCCTTGTGCACCAGCGTCACCGAGTCGCGGCCGCTGGTCAGCGCGAACTCGATCGCCGCGCGCACCAGCCGCTCGGTGCCCTCGCGCGACACCGGCTTGATGCCGAACGCCGTCGTCTCCGGGAAGCGCACCTTCGCGAAGTGCTTCGGGAAGTGCTCGTGCAGCAGCGCGCGGAACTTCCTGCAGTCCTCGCTGCCCTCCTGGAACTCGATGCCCGCGTAGATGTCCTCCGTGTTCTCGCGGAAGATCACCATGTCGGTCTTGTGCGGCTCCTTGACCGGCGACGGCACGCCCTTGAACCAGCGCACGGGTCGCACGCAGGTGTAGAGGTCGAGCAGCTGCCGCAGCGCGACGTTGATGCTGCGGATGCCGCCGCCGACCGGTGTCGTCAGCGGACCCTTGATGCCGACCAGGTAGTCGCGGAACGCGGCGACCGTCTCGTCGGGCAGCCAGTTCTTGGTCTTCTCGAACGCGGCTTCGCCGGCCAGCACCGGCAGCCATTCGATCTTGCGCTTGCCGCCGTAGGCCTTGGCGACCGCGGCGTCCATCACGCGCACCGCCGCGCGCCAGATGTCGGGGCCGATGCCGTCGCCTTCGATGAACGGGATGGTCGGGTTCGCGGGCACGTCGAGCCCGCCCTGCTGCATGCTGATCTTCGCCATGGTCTCCGCTGGCCTTCGCCGGGTGGTGGGCAACGAGTGTAGCGCGTGCGCGCCGCGGCGTCAGGAATCCGAGCCGCCGGTGGCATCGGGCCGATGCCCGCGCCCGGGAGCGGCTATTGCGGCCCTTCCGGCCGCACCAGCCGGCTCATCGCCGACTCGCGCTGCTTCAGCAGGAACCAGACCCGGCGCTCGGGCGGCACCGGGCCGGCGAACCAGTCGCGCGGCGGCATCGAGCGCGCGCGGTCGTAGATCGCCACCAGCGCGTCCGCGTGCGTGTCGAGGTCCGGCGACGTCGCCGGGCGCTGCGCGCGCAGCTGGCCCCACAGCGCCGGTTCGTCGACGAAGCGCTGCAGGGCCAGCGCGAGGTCCTGTTCGTCGCCGGCGCGCGTGCGCAGACCGGCGCCGCCGGCGCGTTCGGGCAGCGCGCCGAGGTCGCTGGTGACGCACGGCAGACCGAGTTCGAAGCACTCGTCGAGCACGAGGCCGAAGGTCTCGATGCAGGTGCTCGGGAACACGCCGACGTGCGGCCGCGCGGCGTGCAACTGGCGGGGATCGAAGGCGCCGTGGAACGTGACCGGCAGCCCGTTCGCCAGCGCGCGCAGTTCGCGGTCGAACGGCTCGCTCTCGACGGCGCCGAGCACGTGCAGCTCGGCGCGCCCGGGCCGGGCGCCGTGCAACCGACCGAACGCGCGCAGCAGCACGTCGACGCCCTTGTGTCGACCGACGCCGCCCCAGAACGCGAAGCGCACCGGCTCGCCGGCCACCGGCGCCGGCGGCGGCGGCATGCCGTGGAAGCGCGGCTTGTAGCCCAGCGGCAGCACCTCGTAGCGGTCGCGCGGCACGCCGGTCGTGTCCGCCAGCAGCGCCGCGGTGCTGCCGACGGCGACGATCACCGCGCGCGCCAGCGACAGCTCGGCGCGGTAGTGGTCGCGGAACAGCTCGATGCCGGCGTCGATCTCGCCCGGCTGCTCGTAGCCGTGCCGCGGCACGCAGCTGCCGCAGCTCGCGGCCGACAGCACGCGGCGGCAGGCGTCGGCGTCGGCGCGGCGGCGGAACGCGCGCGGACAGCTCGTGTAGTAGTCGTGCAGCGTCACCACCGCCGGCACCTGTTCCTGCCAGCAGACGTCGACCAGGTTGCAGGTCAGCCGCACCCAGTGGTGCACGTGCACCAGCGCCGGGCGCCATTGGCGCAGCAGTTCGCGGAAGCGTTGCTCCACGCCCGGGTGCCACATCTTGGCGTGGTGGTCGAAGAAGAGGTCGTCGCGGTGCAGCCGGTGCACCGGCAGCCCGTCGACGCTGCCGCTCGCCAGCGTCACCTGCTCGCGCCACACCTTGCTGCCGGTCAACACCTGCACGTCGAGTCCGCGCGCGCGCTGCCGCTGCGCCAGATCGAACAGGTACGACTCCGACCCACCGCGGCTCTCCGGCGGGAACTGGTGGATGACGTGCAGGACGTCCATCAGACCTCGCGTTCCTCGCCGTCTTCCTTGTAGCGCACGCGGTAGAGGTCGCGCCGGCGGTCGCGCCAGTTCTGCGTCGTGCCGAGGTAGCGGTGCCGCCGCAGCAGCTCGATGTCGAGGTCCTTCATGACGATGGTCTCGATGTTCGGCGTGCACTCCGCCGCGATCGCGTCGGGGCTGAAGTGGATGTCGGCGGGCGTGTAGATGCCCGACTGCGCGTAGTGGATGTCGGCGTTCGGCACCTGCGGCAGGTTGCCGGTGCAGCCCGACAGCACCGTGTAGACGTGGTTCTCGACGCAGCGGGCGAGCGCGCAGTTGCGCACGCGCAGGTACGAATAGCGTTCGTCGGTGTTGAACGGCACGAAGATCACCTGCGCGCCCTTCTTGGCGGCGACGCGCGCCAGCTCGGGGAACTCGATGTCGTAGCAGATCAGGATCGCGACGCGGCCGCAGTCGGTGTCGAACACCTCGACCTTGTCGCCGCCGGTGACGCCCCACCAGCGCCACTCCGCGGGCGTCACGTGGATCTTGTACTGCTTGCCGATCGAGCCGTCGCGGCGGAACAGGTAGGAGACGTTGTAGAGCTTGTCGTTCTCGACCGCGAAGTTGCTGCCGCCGACGATGTTGACGTGGTAGTTGACCGAGAGCTCCTGCAGCATCTCGATGTACTTCGGCGTGAACTCGGCGAGCTTGCGCGCCGCGACGCCGGGCCGGTTGGCGTCGATGATCGACAGCAGCTGCGTCGTCATCAGCTCGGGGAACACCACGAAGTCGCAGCGGTAGTCGCCGGCGGTGTCGACGAAGTACTCGACCTGGCGCTCGAACTCCTCCCACGTCTCGATGCGCCGCATCTGGTACTGCACCGTCGCCATGCGGATGATCTGCACCGGCCGGATCTCGCGCTTCTGGAACGGGCGGTAGTCGACGTTGACCCACTCCATGTGCGAAGCCCAGCCGGAGCTGTCCTCGTCGGTCGGCATGTAGTCGGGGATCAGCTGCTTCAGCACGAAGCCGTTCGCGAGCTGCGTCGTCAGCACCGGGTCGTAGAGCGTCTTGTCGGAGACCTTCTGCACGTACTCGTGCGCCGACATCTGGTCCTTGTACTTGAGGTAGCCGGGGATGCGGCCACCGATGACGATCGCCTTGAGGTTGAGCTCGCGCGCGAGCCGCTTGCGTTCGGCATAGAGCCGCCGCGCGAGGCGCATGCCGCGGTACTCGGGATCGACCATGATCTCGATGCCGTACAGCACGTCGCCCTTCGGGTTGTGGTTGCGGATGTAGCCGCGGTCCGCGACCTCCTTCCAGTCGTGCCAGTCCGAGCACAGGTCGTAGTCGACGATCAGGCTGCACGACGACGCGCACAGTTCGCCGTTGTAGGTGATGCAGATCTGGCCCTCGGGGAAGTGCTCGATCTGGCTCTTGACGTGCTCGGGCGTCCAGGTCGGCATGCCCGGGAAGCACTTCGTCTGCATCGCGACCAGGGCGTCGTAGTCGGCCATGGTCAGCGGACGCACGACGATGTGGTTCTCGAACTCCTGCAGGTCGACGGGCTTCATGGAGCCATGCTCGCGGGCCATGCGCGGGAAGCAAGGACCCGGGGTCGGGCCGGAGTCACTTGACCTTGCGCAGCGCGGGGGCGAGCGGCAGCAACGGTGCCGTGAACTCCGGATCGTTCGACTCGATGACCTGGGCCAGGAATCGGGCATAGAGGCGGCGATCCGGGATCTCCCGTCCCGCAACGAGCGCCTCGGCAATGCGCCGTGCGCCACTCCAGAGAATTCGGTCCCGCGGGTAGTCCTCGAACAGACAGTTCAGGAACACGAGACGTTTCGCCAACAGCTCTTCGATCGGCGCCTTCACCGCCAGCCGCCGCAGTTCGTCGAGGTCCGCGTCGCCGGTCGGTTCGAGTTCGCCGTCGCCCGCCGCGGCGCCGATCGCATAGCCGGACCAACCGCCGGCCGCCGTGCCGACGGCGAAGGTGATGCCGGCCAGCAGGAACACGCGCCGGGTCGGCAC
>JAEUHS010000013.1 GCA_016794035.1 Planctomycetota bacterium | reverse complement strand
TCGCCCGCACAGCCCGAATCCAGGCAACAGCCTCGACTCACACGCTTTCTTTCGAGGCCACCCAGAATGTCAAAGATCACCCCGGGCGGGCGCTGCTTCACGCAGCCGCGCCGTGCGAGGGGCGGGAGACAGTAGCGAGCGTTCCTCGAAGCTGCAAGAAGTCTGCACAGGATTTTGGCGCTACAACGCAAGCTGTTCCTGACAAGTGACTTAGGATGCTGCCCGGCGAGCCGCCCGGTGGGCGCGCCAGCGCTAGCGAAGGGCGTCGATGCGGGACGCCCGCGCCGGGTTGACGGCCCGCAGCCGCTCCAGGGCAGCCCCCTCCGGCAGGGGCAGTCCGAACGTATCGATCAGGGTTCCATCGAGACGGTGCGAACGCACTGTGAGCACCCCCGCCCCCACCTCGGCGCTGCACCAGTGGTAGCTCGACTCCAGCACGTAGCGAGAATCCGGCCGGATCTCGTAGAGACTCTTGCCCCCACCGCCGCTGACGACCAACGGCACGCCGTCGCCGGTCGGATCGTCGCTGCCACCGAACCGCTGGTAGCAGTGGTCGTGCCCGCTCAGGTAGAGACTGACCTGGCTCTCGCGCAGGACCGGCAGCAGGCGCAGCAGCAAGTCGCCACGGTTGAACGAGCGCGACTGGCTGCGCAGCGGGAAGTGGCTCGCCACGACGACCCAGGGCTCGGTGCTGGCCTTCAGCTCCCGCGACAGGTACTCGGTCGCCGGGTGGTCGCTCGGGTAGACCCCGCCGAGCCGGTCGGAGTTGCAGTCGAGCCCGATCACGCGCACCGGCCCCCACGCGAACGAGAAGCAGCGACCGTCGCCGGTGAGTTCCGACCGAGGCATCCGGAAGTTGTCCAGCAACTGCAGGCCGTCGCTGTCCATCGCGTCGTGGTTGCCGAGCACCGCGTACATGGGTGCGTGCCTCAACGTCGCCGCGAACGGCCGGAAGAAGGCGCTCGCGTAGTGCGCGTTCAGGCCGCGCGGGTAGACGACGTCGCCCAGGTGCAGCACGAACTCGGGATCGAACTCGGCGACGGCCGCGCCGATCCTGGTGACCGTGCCGCTGTCCGGCAACCAGTGCCATCTGGCTGGCAGGTGCAGGATCGGCGTCTGCTGCAGCCAGACCCACCACGGCAGCCCGCCGGAGTCACCGAGGAACGCGAATCGCACCTCGGCCCGGTCGTCGACCGGCGCCGTCCGAAAACTGCCGCGATCGACCTCGTCCCCGGACGCCTGGACCAGCGCATAGCTGTACTCCAGCCCCGGGCGCAGGCCGGCGATCCGCATTGCATGGCGACGGCGATGCAGTGGATCCGGTACGGTGCCGACGACCTGCCCGGCAGGATCACGCACGATGCAGGTCAACTGCGTCGGTTCGGCGGTGATCATCGCGACGACCGCGCTGTCGGCCGTCACGTCCTGCAGGTAGGCGCCGGTCTGCAGCGGCGGGTCGTCGAGGATGTTCAGCCACAGGCAGGCGAATCCGGCCAGCCACAGCGATCGACGCAGCCACTTGACGTTCACGGCGCTGTTGTAGGCAAGGGCCGCGCCGCCGCCAAGCCACGCAACGCCCCGGCCGACGATTCTCCGTCTACGTCTCGTGGCGGCAGACGACGCGGGTGGCGATGCCGCCGCGCACGCGGAACTCGCCGATCACGAGCAGCCGCTGCGGCGCCAGCAGTGCGACGAGGTCGTCACAGATCTCGTTGGTCACGCGCTCGTGGAAGGCGCCGACGTCGCGGAAGCTCCACAGGTAGAGCTTGAGGCTCTTGAGTTCGACGCATGCCGCCGCCGGCACGTACTGGATCCGGATCGTCGCGAAGTCCGGCTGGCCGGTGCGCGGGCAGACGCAGGTGAACTCGGGACATTCGAACTCGATCTCGTAGGCGCGGCCCGGGTTCGGGTTGGGGAACGTCTCGAGGACCGAGGCATCACGAGGCTTGGGCTGCTGCGGCGGCATCGGCGGCACAGAACCACGAAGGCCGGCGCGGGGCAAGCACCGCCGGAATCGGCCAGCGAGGGTCACTGCAGAGTGCCCGCTCCCACTTCGACCCCGGCGCCGGGATCGAACTGCATGCAGACGGGCCCGTCGGGGTGCGTGCAACGCCGGCGACCGCACGGGCTGCAGGACGGCG
Organism: Planctomycetota bacterium; assembly: GCA_016794035.1. GTDB lineage: Bacteria > Planctomycetota > UBA1135 > UBA1135 > UBA2386 > JAEUHS01. The sequence goes on along the minus strand of JAEUHS010000013.1, from coordinate 62,256 downwards.
GCTGCGGGTGCACCACCGCGCGGGCCGCCGGCGGCGCGGTCCGGCGGGGATCCTGCGCGCCGAACATCACGGTGCACGCCGCCCCGGCCGCCGCCAACACGTGCACCGCACCCTGGTCCGGCCCCAGCACGCTGCCGCCCGCCGCGGCCACCACCGCCCCCAGCGCGATCAAGCGCCGCACTTCGTTGCGACCATGCTGCAATTCGGCGCCGCCGGGAACGCGCGGCAGGTGCGCCTCCTCCGGCCCACGCAACTGCAGGGACGGCACGTCGGTGCCGCGCATCGCCGCCGCCACGACCCCGGGGCGCAGTGCCCGCGGATCACCCGGGTCGGTGACGACGACCACCTGGAACGGCCGGGACGGATCGACACCCGTCGCCGCGATGGCCTGCCGCTCCGCCGCGATCTCGGCCCCGGTGGCCGTGAGGCGCGGCGTCTGGAACACGGCCTCCGGCTCGATCGCGCGCACCAGCTGCAGCGCCACCCGAGCCGGGTGCGGGACACCCACGATCGGCACGGCCCGATCGAGCAGCAGCCGGCTCCAGGGCTCACGGCGGCCGGGTCCGCGCGCGCCGAGCCGCACGCGGGCGCCGCTGAGACACGTGATCATCGCGCTCTTCCAGTTCCCCTGCAGATCCACCGCGAAGTCGTAGCGGTCCTCACGCAACGCACCACGGACCTGTCGCACTGCGCGCAGACCGCCATGGCGCCGGAAGGCGACCACGCGTTGCACCCCCGGGAACCCTTGCAGCAACGGCGTCAACGGCTCCTGCGTGACCATCGTCACGCGAGCGTTCGGCCGCGCCACGACGAACGCGCCGACCGCGCCGAGGCTCTGCACCAGGTCGCCCATCGCCGACAGCCGCACGAACAGGATCGAGTTCACCGTGGCGACGGCGTGCGTTCGGCGACCACGAACGTCTTGGTCGACAGACACAGGCGAAGGCGCTCCACGTAGCTCGCCGGCAGCTGCGCGCGTCCATCGCGCGTTTCGACCATGATCCAGCCGGCGCTCGGTTCGGATCGTCGCGATTCGTCGCCCGCCGGCAGCAGCCCGGCGCCCAGCAACAGCGGCCCCTCGATGTGGCCGTACGTCTCCAGTTTCGATGTCGCGCCGAGTTCGTCGAGGACCTGGCGCAGCACCCGCCCCGCCGGCTCCTGTGCCCGACGATGGTCCGGCCACGACCAGGAGCGTTGCAGGCCGACGGTCCAAGCGCCGACCAGCGGCAGGAGCAGGCAATAGGCGACGACCTGGCGCGGGGAGCGCACCCAGAACCACGCGAACGCGATGCACAGGGCGAGCGCGATCGGCGCGGTGCGTTCGAACTCGACGAACGGCAGCACCACCATGGCCGCGGCGCCACCGAGGCTGGTGACCCACAGCAATCTTCGCGCCGTCGGGCCGAGGCCGCCGGGTTGCCGCGCGTAGTGGGCGACCGCCGGCGCCACCGCGAACGTGAACAGCAGCACGTTGGGCAACAGGTAGCGCGTCGGCCGTCCGGGGAAGAAGGTCAGCAGCACGACCGCCGTGACCGCCGCGCCGCTGCACATGCGCAGGGTGAGGTCGCTCGCGTCCATGCGTGCGTCACGAGCGCCGCGCCACTCCCAGAAGCACCAGAACACGAACGGCACCTGCACCGCGATCGCGCGCAGCCAGAAGTCCGGGATGGCGACGACGTGCCCCCACTCGAAGAAGGCGATGCGTCCGACGGACTCTTCGCCGGCGACGGCCAGCATCTCGCTCGGCGCGACGAACAGCAGCCACAGCGGCGCGAAGTAGGCTGCGACGACCGCGAGCATCGGCACGAAATGCGCGACGGCGCCGCGCATGCCCCGCCGCCGCCACCAGACCAGGTAGGCGCCGATGGCGAACAGGAAGTAGGGTGGCCCCTTCTGCAACAGCGCGAGCCCGGCCAGCAGACCCGAGACCACGACCAGCCCGCGTCGTTCGCGGGCCACACCGGTCGCCAGCGTCCACAGCGACATCGCGGTCAGGCAGGCGAACGCGGGATCGATCTCGGCGCTCGGGAACTCGATCAGCACCAACGGCGACAGCGTGACGCCGAGCGCCGCCGTCCAGCCCGCTGCCCGACCGAACCACGGCCGCAGCAGTTCACTGGCCACGAAGGCCGCTGCGAACGTCAGCAGCACCGCCGGCACGCGCGTCGCCCAAGGGTGCAGGCCGAACCACTCGACCATCGTGCCCAGCATCCAGTAGTGCAGCGGCGGCTTGGCCCAGGTCGGCTCGCCACCGAGCGTCGGCACCATCCACTCGCCGCTGCGCAGCATCTCCATCGCGATCTGCACGCGACGTCCCTCCGTGCCCTGCCACCCCGGCCGGAACCATGCCGGCAGCGCGCCGACGATGGTGATGCACAACAGCAGCAGTCCTCGCGGCAGCACGGCCGGAAGGTTAGCCCCCGTTCCCGCGATGGAAAGCCCGATCAGACCGCAGGCGGCGCCGGGGGTGGCGGCGGCAGCGCATGCCTCGCCTTGCGGATCAACCACAGATTGCGGGCATAGATCGGCGGGCCGCCGAGGTTGGCCATGATGAACGGCCCATCCATGCGGTAGATCGCGTAGGTCAGCGTCATCAGCGCGCCGAGCAGGCTCAGCCACCAGAAGATCACCGGCATGACGCTGCGCCGCTGCTTCTCGCTGGCGACCCACTGCACGTAGAACCGGCTGCCGAAGACGAGTTGTCCGCCGTACCCGACCAGCAACCAACCCCACGGCGTGCTCTGCTCGACACCCTCGATCACGGTCGCCAACATCAGAACTCCTCCTTCACCTGGTGGGTCAGCACGCGCGTGCGCAACCAGCGCATGGCCATGCAGTCACGCAGGCCACGCCAGATGCGGTTGCCGATGCCGTACTTGGCGGTGCCGGCGGCACGCGGCCGGTGGTTCACGTCGACCTCGACGACCCTGCCGCCGAGATAGCGCACGAGCGTCGCCATGAATCGGTGCATGCCGACGAACTGCGGCGCGCGCACGAAGTAGCGCCGGCGGATCACCTTGATGCCGCAGGCGGCGTCGGTGACGCGGTCGCCGGTCAGCCAGTTGCGCACCGCGTTGCCGATGCGTGACGACACCCGCCGCGTCCACGTGTCCTGGCGCTTGCGCCGCACGCCGACCACGGCGTCACATTCCCCGGCTTCGACGCGTGCCAGCATCGCCGGGATGTCGCGCGGGTCGTTCTGCATGTCGCCGTCGATCGTCGCGACGACCTCCGCCCGCGCCTGCTCCGCGCCGGCCATCACCGCGGCACTCTGGCCGGCGTTGCGTTCGAGCGCGACGATGCGCAGCCAGGTGGCGTTCTTCTCGTGCTTCCAGCTGCGCATGCGCTCGAGGCTTCGGTCCTTGCTGCCGTCGTCGACCGCGACGACCTCGAACGGCCCGTGCGGCCCCAGCACCTCGCCGACCTCGGCGAGCAGCGTCGCGACGTTCTCCTCCTCGTTGTAGATCGGGACGACGAGCGAGAAGCGCAGCCTGGTTTCGTTCGCGTTCATCTTGTCTCCACCCGCAACCGCGCATCGACGGCGACGCTGCGGCGGTCCTTGCCGGCGAGGATGAACGGATTCACCTCGACCTCCTGGATCTGCGGGAAGTCCTGCACGAGCTGCTGGATGCGCAGCAACACCTCGACGCCGACGTCGAGGTCGGCCGGCGGGCTGCCGCGGAACGCGCCGAGCAGCGCCGCACCCTTGAGGCCGGCGAACATCTCGTGCGGGTCCTGGCCGTCGAGCGGACCGATGCGCACGACCACGTCGCGCAACAGTTCCACCTGCACGCCGCCGAGACCAGCGGCGTAGAGCGGTCCGTAGCGCACGTCGCGCGTCATGCCGAGCAGCACCTCGCGGTGCCCGTCGGCGTGTCGCTGCACCTGCAGGGACACATCGCCGAACCGCGGCTTCAGGCGCGTCAGCAGTTCCTGCGCGGCGGCGAACACCTCGTCCCCGGACCGCAGCCCGGTGCGCACCGCGCGGTGTTCGCTCTTGTGCAGGAGGTCCGCGGCCTCGGCCTTGAGCACGACCGGGAAGCCCACCTTGTGCGCGGCGGCGACCGCGTCCCCGGGCTCTTGCACACGACGGCTGGGCGCGAACGGCACGCCATAGGCCTGCAGCACCGCTTCGGCGGCGGCACCGGGCAGCCACCCACGGCCACGATGGGTGCGAAAGAGGCGCGCGGCCGCGGCCTTGTCGACGCGGAATTTCGGTGTCTTCGCCGGCCGCCGCTGCAGCCAGCGCCATCGGCGCGCCATCAACCGCAGCGTCACCGCGGCGTCCTCGGGATAGCGGAACACCGGGATGCCGGCGCGCTGCAGGATCGCATGGGCCTCGTCACCGCGCTGGCGACCCATCACGCACGCGAGCACGGGCTTCTGCAGCTCGCGCGTCTCGTCGACGATCGCCTGCGCGACCGCCGCCGCGTCGATCATGATCGGCGACACGAACAGCACCACCAGCCCATCGACCTCCGGATCCCTGGTGACGATGCGCAGCGCGGCGCGATAGCGCGCGGCGTCGGCGGACGCGATCAGGTCGATCGGGTTGTGCACGCTGGCCTCGGGCGGCAACACCTTGCGCAGCGCCCTGGCCGTCGCCGGTGCGATCGCCGCCATCTGCATGCCGAGCGCGACGAGCGCGTCGGTGGCGAGGATGCCGGGGCCACCGGCGTTGGTGACGACCGCCATGCGCCGCCCGCGCGGCGGCGGCTGGTTCAGCAGGGCCTGCGCCAGCGAGAACATGTCGCGGAAGTTGTCGACCCGCAGCACGCCGCACTGCTGCAGCAGCGTGTCGGCGGCGACGTCGGCACCGGCGATCGAGCCGGTGTGCGAACTGGCGGCCTGGGCCCCGGCGTCGCTGCGCCCGGACTTGACGGCGATCACCGGCTTCTTGCGCGCCACCGCGCGCACGACCTGCAGGAACTCCTGCGGCTCGCCGACGGTCTCGAGGTAGAGCAGGATCACCTTGACCTTGTCGTCGTCTCCCCAGTACGCGACGAGGTCGGCGGCGGTGACGTCGACACGGTTGCCGACCGACGCGAACATCGCCACGCCGATGCCCGCCTGCGCGGCGTCGGCCAGGATCGCTTCGCCGAGCGCGCCGGACTGCGACACCATCGCCACGCTGCCGACCGGCGGCGGTGTCGCCGAGAAGCTCGCGTTGCAGGCGAACTCGGGCTCGGTGTTGACGATGCCCATGCAGTTGGGCCCGATCACCCGCATGCCGTGGCGCTCGGCGATCCGACGCAACTTCTCCTCGCGCTGGATGCCGACGCCGCCGATCTCGCGGAACCCGGCCGTGATGACGACCAGCCCCTTGACACCCTTCTTGCCGCACTGCTCGGCGACCTTGAGCACGGCGTCCGGGGGCACCACCAGCACCGCGAGGTCGACCGGGCCGGGGATCCTGCTCACCTGCGAAAACGCCGGCACCGACAGCACGACCTCGGCGCGGGTGTTCACCGGATAGACCGGTCCCTGGAAGCCGCCGGCGATCAAGTTCGCCACCACCTGTCTGCCGATGGAGCCTTCGCGGCGACTCGCCCCGACCACGGCGACCGAACGCGGTCGGAAGATGCCATCCAAGCCTCGAGTGCGAACCGTCGTCATGTGCGGGCGGAGAGTAGCGGCGGACACGCGACAGCGGAACGTTCGTGCCGCGCTTGCCTCCGCTGCCAGCCGGTCAATGATGTCGCGCCGATGATGCCGCCGTTCGTACAAGCCCTGCGTCCGCACCAGTGGGTCAAGAACCTGCTGGTGGTGGCGCCACTGCTGTTCACGCCGCAGGGGCTCGTCTACGAGGCCGCGTCGTGGCTGATGGTCGCGCTCGCGTTCACCTCCTTCTGCTGTGCGGCCTCGTCGATCTACCTGCTGAACGACATCGTCGATCGCGACGAGGACGCGCGGCACCCCAAGAAGCGCCATCGTGCGATCGCCTCCGGGCGGCTGCCGGTCGGCGTCGCCCGCCTGCAACTGCTCGGCATGCTCTGCGGCGCGTTCGGCTTCGGCATGCTGCTGCCGGCGACCGCGGCCGGGGTGCCGTTCGTGCTGTGGCCCGCCTCCTATCTCGTACTGAACCTCGCCTACTCGTTCTGGCTCAAGCGCCTGGTCGTGATCGACTGCATGTGCATCGCGCTGGGCTTCCAGCTGCGCGTGCAGGCCGGCGCGGCCGCGATCGACGTGCACGCGTCACACTGGCTGCTGTTGTGCACGTTCTTCTTCTCGTTGTTCCTCGCCTTCTGCAAGCGCTACGAGGAGCTGAGCCGCCAGGCGGAGGCGAGCGGCCAGACGCGCAAGACGATGGCGGACTACACGCCGACGTTCCTCAGCATGATGATCGGACCGCTGGCGGCGCTGAGCATCCTCAGCTACTCGCTCTACACGGTCAGCCCCGAGACGATCGCGACGCACGGCTCCGACCGGCTGATGTTCACGGTGCCGATCGTCACCTACGGCGTGTTCCGCTACCTGTTCCTGGTCTACCGCCGCAAGGAAGGCGGCGACCCGGCGTTGCTGCTGTTCCGCGACCTGCCGCTGGTCGTCTCGGGCCTCGGCTACGCCGGACTCGTCTTCGTGCTGCTGCGCGTGGTCCCCGGCGCCACCTGAGGCGCCGCCGGCGCCCGGTCCCGATCGGCGGTCCAGATGCCACGCGCGGTCGCCGCCAGCAGCAGCACGGTGCACCAGGTCACGTTGCCCCAGGCGTTCAGCTGGTTCGCGACGGAACGGCCGACCAGGTCCTTGCCGGCCAGCGGACCGAGCAGCAGCACACCGACCACCAGCACCCACAGCCAGACGTCGCGGCGGCCGCGCAGCAGACGGTCGGCGAGGAACGCCGCCGGCAGCAGCCAGACGCTGAAGTGCGACTTGCTGCTCTGCGGGGACAGCAGCACCATGCCGCACGCGATCAACGCGACTTCGCCGAGACCGACGGTGCGCTGCATCGCCGGCGGATCGGCAGCGGTGCGAACCACGCGGGCGGCACGGCGCAACCCGAGCGCGATCGCCGCCAGCACGGCCGACTGCGCCAGCATCGTCACCACCTTGCAGGCACCGTCGGACAGGTGCAGCAGCGCCGCGTGTTCGTCGACGAACGCGCCCGGGATCTTCGCCGCCGTGAGCAGTCGCGTCAGCGTGCCGGACAGGCTCTGGTTCAGCCAGCTGTGCGCGTTCCAGGCGCCGTCGGCGCTCGCCGTGCCGCCGACCTGCAGCACCCTCAGGTTCACGTCGTACCACGCCTCGACCCACCACCGGCCGTCGGCGCGCGGGAACCACCAGTCCGGCAGCAGGGTCAGTGACACCGTCGCCAGCAGCAACAGCGCCGCCGCCAGCCATCGGGTCCGCAGCGCGAACAGGACGAGGAACAGCAGCGGCGTCGCCTTCATCGCGGCGCCGAGCGCCGCCCAGACGCCGGCCGTCGCCCGGCCCCGGCACCAGGCGGCGGCGACCAGCACGATGGCGCCGAGGATCAGCAGGTCGTGGCTCTGGTTGGTGAACACCGAGAACACGTGGTGCACGCCGAGCACCAGCGTCAGCGTCCAGAACCACACCAGCCGCGGCGGGCTGGCGCCCGCCACCTGGCGGCGGCCGAACGCGTGCAGCCAGCGCACGATCAGCAGCAGGATCGTGAAGTTGACGCAGAACCACGCCGGCGCCTGCCAGGTCGCCGGCAGCTTCGCGAACGGCACGAACGGCACCGCCGCGAACGGCGGGTAGGTGAACGGCTTGGCGTCCGCACCGCGTCGGTAGATCTCGGCGCCGGCGGCCAGACGTTCGCCGCCGGTCACGTAGACCGGCAGTTCGCGGTCGTCGTTGCGGGCCCGGTAGCTGAACCACCAGCTGCCGACGACCATGACGGCCAGCAGCAGCGGCAGCATCCAGATGCGCGGGGGTCGCACGCGCGCGGTTATCACCCGTGGCAACGGGCCTGTCCACGATCCGCAGCCGCGATCGGGAACCTCGGTCGAACCGTCGGCGGCGCCGGCACGTTGCGGTATCTTCCTCGCCCCTCCCTTTGGCCAAGCCCAGACCCAAACCCAAAGCCACGCGCCTCGGCGTGTGGATCTTCGGCGCCTACGGCGGCCTCGCGACGACGCTGGTCGTCGGCGCCCGCGCGATCGCGCGCGGGCTGCAGCCGCCCCGCGGCATGATGACCGAGACCGGCGCGGTGCGCGGCATCGCGCTGCAACCGCTGGCGGACATGGTGTTCGGCGGCCACGAGATCCGGGCCGGCGACTATCCGTCGCAGGCCGCGGAGATCCAACAGCGCACCGGCACGCTGCCGTTCCCGCTGCTGAAGGCGCTGCAGAAGGATCTGGTGGCAGCCAGCCGGAACGTCACCGCCGGCGTGCTGCCCAACGCCGGCAAGGCGATCAGCGACCTGCAGGACCGGCGGTCCAGGCCGGCGCCGCGGCTGCGCGCGCAGGTCGAACAGGTGCAGACCGATCTGCAGGCGTTCGCGAAGCGGCACCGCCTCGATCGCATCGTCTGCGTCAATCTGACGTCGACCGAGCCGCCGCTGCGCGCGCAGGCCGCCCACGAGACGTTGGCCGCGTTCGATCGCGCGATCGATCGCAACGACGTGCGTGCCGTGCGGCCCTCGGCGATCTACGCCTACGCCGCCGCGAGTCTCGGTCTGCCGCTGATCCACTTCACGCCGAGCAACAGCGCGCTGCTGCCCGCGATCCGCGAACTGTTCGCCGAGACCGGCGCCCCGTACATGGGCTGCGACGGCAAGACCGGTGAGACGCTGGTGAAGTCGGCGCTGGCACCGATGTTCAAGTATCGCGACCTGCGCGTGCTGACCTGGCAGGGCTACAACATCCTCGGCGACCGCGACGGCCGGGTGCTGGCCGACACGCGCAACAAGCAGGCGAAGGTGGCCAGCAAGGACGGCCTGCTGCCGTCGATCCTCGGCTACCCGCTGCACACGCACGTCGGCATCGACTACGTGCCGTCGCTGCACGACCTGAAGACCGCGTGGGACTTCGTGCACTTCGAGGGCTTCCTCGGCTTCAGGATGGCGCTGCAGTTCACCTGGCAGGGCTGCGACTCGATCCTCGCCGCCCCGCTGGTGCTCGACATGGTCCGGCTCGCCGACCTGGCCGCACGGCGCGGCGAGTCGGGGCCGATGCCCCACCTGGCCTGCTTCTTCAAGCAGCCGATCGACGGCAAGGAGCACGACCTGCACGCGCAGTGGCACATGCTGGTCGAGTACCTCGATCGCGTCCGTGGCGACAAGGCGCGCTGACGCGTCGTTGCCATGTGCGGCATCGTCGGCGCGCGGCACGAGTGGCTCCTGCAGCAGGGCCTCGAGCCGGCCGCGGCGATGCGGGACGCGGTCGCGGCGCTCGCCTGGCGCGGACCCGACGGCCAGCGCGTCGTGCGCGCCGGCGACTGGTGGCTCGGCTGCGCGCGGCTCGCGATCGGACCGGCGCACAGCACCCAGCCGGTGGTGCGCCGCGGCGGCCGCTTCGTCGGCGTGCTGAACGGCGCGATCACCAACGCGCGTGAGCTGTGGGCGCGGCTGCTGCCCGGCGTCGAGCGCCGCACGGCGCTGCCGAACGACGCGTGGCTGCCGCTGCTCGCGATCGAGCGGCAGGACCGCGCCGCGCTGACCGCGATGCGCGGCCACCGCGCCTACGCGGTGGTCGACACGCACACCGGGATGCTGATCCTCGGTCGCGACCGCTACGGCGAGAAGCCGCTGGTCTGCGTGGTCGAACACCGGCACGGCATCCGGTCCCCGGTCGCGTTCGCATCGACGCGGCCCGCGCTGCAGCAGCTCGGTGTTCCCGTCGCGATGTCACCGCGCCGGGTCGCCGAGTGGTTCCGCCTCGGCTGGTCCACGGAACACGAGCACCGTTTCTCGAGCCGTCGCAAGCTGACGACGATCGACCGCGACGCACTCGAGGCGCGATGCGGCGACGACGGCCAGTGGTGCCGGACCTGGAACCCTGCGGCACCACCGACGCCGCCTCGACGATCCGCCCCGGAACCCGACCTGCGCCGCGCGCTGACGGCGAGCGTCGCCCGGTGCCTCGACACCGGCGTCGCCGCGGGACTCGCGCTGTCGGGCGGCATCGACAGCAGCTGCCTCGCAGCCGCGCTGCGGGCGAACGGCCACCGGCTGCCCGCCTACCAGTTCCGCGCCGCGGGGTCCGCCGACGCCGAACGTGACGTGGCGCGACAGGTCGCGGCCCATTGCGGCCTCGACCTGCACCTCGTCGACGGCGGTCCGGAGGTGCTCGACGCGCTGCCGCGACTGACCGGGCTGGCGGGATTCCCGCTCGGCGACCCCTCGGTCCTGGCGATGCACGCGACGGCGCGGACCGCGGCGCAGGACGGCGTGCGGGTGCTGCTGTCCGGGGAGGGCGCCGACGAACGGTTCCTCGGCTACCGCCGCTACCGTGCGCTCGCCCACCTGCCGCGCCTGCCGTGGCTGCGCTGGCTGGCACCGCGGTGGTCGATGCGCTACCCGTCCCGCTGGCTGCGCGCCGCGACCGCAACGGACCCTGCGCTCGCCCTGCTCGCGGTGACGCCGCCGGCGTTCGGCACCGAGGTGCTCGCCCCCGGGTTCGCCGCACGCCGCTGCTGGCGCGACGACTCGAACGGGACGAAACGCGACCTCGCCGCCGACCCGGTGCTGCTCGCACGCGACGGCGACCTGGCCGGGTATCTGCGCTGCGACCTGCTGCCGAAGGTCGACGTCGCGACGATGGCCGCCGCGGTCGAGGCGCGCTGTCCGTTCCTCGACGACACGCTGCCGATCGCCGCCGGCGCGCGCGACCTCGGCAAGCGCCCGCTGCGCGAAGCGTTCGCGGACGACCTGCCGCCCGCGGTGTTCCGGCAACCGAAGCGGGGCTTCGCGCTGCCGCTCGATCGCTGGTTCCGTGGCGAACTGCCGTGGCTCGACCTGCTGGCCGAGGTCCGTACGCGCCAGCGCCCGCACCTGCGCCCGGGCGGCATCGCCGCCGCCGTCGACCGCCATCGGTCCGGTCGCGGCAACCTCGGCCACGGCCTGTATCTGCTGCTCGCGTACGAGTTGTTCCTGCGCGCGCAGGAGCAGGAATCCGCGAGTCGCCGAACCAAAACCCGCACTGGTGCGTAGACTCCTCGCCCCTTCGGATGCCCTGCATCCGCACGCAAAGGACCTTCCGACCATGATGACCAAGATTCTCTCGTTCGCTCTCGCCGCCGCGCTCTGCGCGCCGGCTTTCGCCCAGAAGATGGGCTCCTCCAACAGCGACGCCCCGACCGTCAAGCAGACGGTCATGGCGGGCGACGCCAAGATCTCACTCGACTACACGTCGATCACCTGGGCCTCGGGCCGCACCATGACCGCGATCATGGACAAGGAGAAGGGCGGCCGCATGCGCGAGCGCATCAACGGCAGCGCCAGCGACTCGCCGCTCGGCTCGCTGACGACCTCGGTCGACCTGATGTGCGGCGAACTGGTGATCCCGGCCGGCGAGTACAAGGTCTTCTTCACCATCACCGACGACCTCGCCTGGCAGATCAACTTCATGGGCAAGGAGAAGACGCACACCATGAAGCTGCCGCTGACCGAGTCCGAGCACGAGAGCAAGCGCCTGATGCTGTGTCTCTACGCCGGCGAAGAAGAGGGTGCCGGCGTCTACGTCGCCTTCGGCAAGCACTCGGGCATGCTCGACCTGAAGCCGAACGCCGCCAAGTAGGCCGCGTCGCGCGCGCCGCCGGCTACCGCGCCGGCGGCAGCAGCCGTTCCAGCAGGGCCGCCGTCAAGCGCGGCTCCTGCTCGGGGAACATGTCCTGCTGGCGGCGCTCGGTCGCGGTCAGCGTCAGCCACTGCGCCAGGAACTCCTCCGCCGTCGAGCGCCGACCAAGGTCGCAGGCGAGGGCGAAGGCGTCCAGCAGCAGGGTGCGATCCTCCGGGCGCCGCGCCAGCAGTTGCCGGTGCGCGGTCAGCGCCCCCGCGGCGTCGGCGACCGGCTCCGGCACGCCACGCAGCACCGGCACCACCGGCCGATCGTTCAGCTCCGGCAGCCCGAAGGCCTCCCCGACGGGCAGGTGCTCGGCCACGATCGCCAGCACCTGCGCCATCGCGCCGTGCACGCGGCCGCGCGCCGTGATCACCTGGCGCCGATCGAACGCCTGCCAGCCCAGCACCAGACTCGGGCCGTCGACGACGCCGCGCTCGCCCTGCACGCGGTCGAGTTCGAGGATGCCGCAGCGATCGATGCGCCGCGCCAGCGCCCGGATGCTGGTCGGTACCAGCTCGTACACCGACAGCCGCTCGAACACCGGCAGGGCCGTGCCGGTGGCCGCGTCGACGACGGCGCGCGACGACGTGGCATAGGAGACGACACCGTCCGCACGCGCGCGAAACCGCCGCACCACGTTCGCGGTGCCGTTCTCGACGTGGACCTCCTCGACGGTCAGCTCGAAGTCCACTGGCGGCCAGATCGAGTCGGGCAGCGCGTTGCCGGTGCAACCGGCGGCGTGCAGCAGCAGCAACACGGCCGCCGGCACTGCCCAGCTTTGCATGGATCGTTGGTGAGCGGCTCGCACGCGGTCGTTATCCTAGGCAACCCATGGTGCTCATCCACGAGAAGATCTCTGCTCTGCTGGAGCAGCGGCGGCTCAAGAAGAGGGATCTGGCGCGGGCACTGGGGGTTTCACCACAGACGGCGACGGACATCTGCAAGGGGCGCTCGGCGATCACGCTGCCGCATCTTCGCAACCTGGTGACGTTCTTCCAGCTGCGCGCGGAGTTCTGGCTCGACGACCACCGCCTCGCGCCCGACGAAGTCGACCGCGCCGACAAGAGTCGCATCGTCGACGCGCTGGCTCGCGCCGGCTTCCTGCAGATCGACGATCCCACGCACCTGCTGCAGCACGTGCGCGCATTCGTGCAGAACCACCGCGCCGCGTTCCTGCTCGCGTGTCCCGACCTGACCGCCGAGGAGCGACGCTTCCTCGGCCTGCACGAACAGGCGTCGGGCGCAATGGGTCAGATCGCCGAGAACTGATGCGCCACGCGCCGCGCGGCGCCGCCGACAGCGCGTGACGTCGGCATGACGCGCGGCGGCGCAGGATCATTGCCCGGACGATGCGCGAACGCGAGGATGCGCGGATGACCGTGTTGCGTCCGCAGCTTCTCCCCCTCCTGTTCGTCGCCGCCTGCGCCGCCGCGCCCGAGGCCCAGCAGCCGCTGGTGCCGCCGAAGCCCTTCGCGATCACCGCCGGCAAGCCGGTCGAGGGCATCGCCGAGGAGACCCACCTGCGCAACCTGCGCCAGCTGACGTTCGGCGGCGAGAACGCCGAGGCCTACTGGTCCAACGACGGCACCAAGCTGATCTTCCAGCGCCGCGACGACCCGAGCCAGGCCGACCAGATCTACATCCTCGATCTCGCCACCGGCGATCGCCACCTCGTCAGCACCGGCAAGGGGCGCACGACCTGCAGCTACTTCCTCAAGGGCGACCAGCGGATCCTGTTCGGCTCGACCCACCACCACGGCGACGCACCGCCGGTCGTCAAGCTGACCGGGCGCGGCTACCAGTGGGTCGTCTACCAGGAGTACGACGTCTTCACCGCCAAGCTCGACGGCAGCGATCTGCGTCCGATCACGGATGCGAAGGGCTACGACGCCGAAGCAACGGTCTGTCCGGTCACCGGCGCGATCGTCTTCACGTCGGTGCGCGACGGCGACCTGGAGCTCTACACGATGGAACCCGACGGTTCGAACGTGAAGCGCGTGACCAACCGGCCCGGCTACGACGGCGGCGCGTTCTTCTCGCACGACGGCAGCAAGTTCGTGCTGCGCTCGGCGTTCCCCAAGGATGCCGCGGAGGCGGCCGAGGACGCGCAGCTGCTCGGTCAGCAGATCGTGCGCCCGTCACACATGGAGATCACCGTCTGCAAACGGGACGGCAGCGACTTCCGCCAGGTCACCGACAACGGCGCCGCCAACTTCGCGCCGTTCTGGCTGCCGGACGACAAGCGCATCCTGTTCGCGAGCAACATGCGCGGCATCGAGGAGATGCAGAAGACCGGCAACCACGCCGCCGCGCGCAACTTCGACCTGTTCCTGATCAACGAGGACGGCACCGGCCTGGAGCAGGTCACGCACTACCCGGAGTTCGACTCGTTCCCGATGTTCTCACCGGACGGGCGCTTCCTGGCGTTCGCCAGCAACCGCCACGGCGGCAAGCCCGGTGAGACCAACATCTTCGTCGCCGAGTGGATCGACTGAGCAGGTCGGCGCCGGGCAGATTCTCGCCGGCTTTGCAACAGGTTCACGGCCCCGGCCGATGCTGGGAGCATGAACCACGAGGCATTGGAATCGGCAGTCTGCGCCGCCTCGGACCTGGCGGCGCGTCTCGATGCCGAGTTGACGCAGGCGACCGCACGCCTGCACGCCGCCGAGTCGCGCTTCCGGGCCGCATCGGCGCAGGCGATCACCTCCCACCGCCCGATCCCGTTCTCCGTGCGCCGACAGCGCACCGAGTGCCGGCAGCACGTCGAGCTGCTGCAGCAGGTGCTCGCCGGCATGCCCGCGACCCGCGGAGAGAGCCATGCTCAAAGTGCTTGAACCCGACCCGCACGCCTCGCGCCTCGGCGATCTGCTGCAGCACTTCCGTGCCCAGGAGCTGTCGATGACCGAGGTGCTGCACGAGCTGCAGGCCGAGCTCGAACACTGGCACCGCGAGGCCAACTTCCTGCGTCCGCTGTCGCCGAGCGACGGCGATCGTGCCCTGCGCCGCTGCACCGAGCTGCAGGCCGAGTGCGACCTGCTCGCCACCGAACTCGTGCACGTGCGCATGGCGATCTCGGGCACCGGCGAAGAGCTCGCCGACCATCGCGGCCGCGCGCTGCCCCCGGGCCCGGCCTGCCAGCGCCGGCGCGCCCGGGCCTGATCCCGAGCCCCACTACGCCGAAGGGCGGCGGTTGCAATTTCGCATGCTCAACTGCATAGTTGAGCATATGAGATCACACACCGCGTGGTGCCTCCCCCTCCTGCTGGCCCTTCCGGTCGGCGCCCAGGATGCCGAGAAGGCCACCCACGGCGACGAGGCCTCGTCGCCGCAGATCGCCTTCGAGACGAAGGGCGACGGCTGGACGCTGCGCCAGTATCAGCTCGGCTGCCTGTCGCACCTCAGCTACCTGGTCGTCGCCGGCGGCAGCGCGGCCGTCATCGATCCGCAACGCGACGTCGAACACTACCTGCGCGACGCCGCGGCGCTCGGCGCGACGATCCGCCATGTGCTGCTGACGCACCCGCACGCGGACTTCGTCGCCGGTCACACGGAACTCGCCCACCGCACCGGCGCGGAGATCGCGGTCAGTGCCCTGGCGAACGCCGGGTTCCCCCACCGTGCGCTGCACGACGGCGACCGCATCGCGTTCGGTGGCGTGTCGTTCGAGGCCTGGGCGACGCCCGGTCACACGCCCAACACGATGACCTTCCTGCTGCGCGTGCCCGGCGAGACCGCCGACCCCGCGTTCGCGCTGACCGGCGACACGCTGTTCGTCGGCAGCATCGGTCGACCTGACCTGCTCGACGTGCCGCCGGCGGAGCTGGCGGCGAAGTCGTGGCAGTCCGTGCAGCGGCTGAAGACCCTGCCGGACGGCACGGTGGTGCTGCCGGCGCACGGCGCCGGCTCCCTGTGCGGCGCGCACCTCAGCCCGGAGACGACGTCGACGATCGGCCGCGAGAAGCGGACCAACCCGTATCTGAAGATCGCCAGCGAGGCGACGTTCGTCGCCAACGTGATCAGCCACCAGCCGGTCGCGCCGCAGTACTTCGCCTTCAACGTCGAGCTGAACCGCAAGGGCCCGCCGCTGGTCGAGCGCAGCGACACCCTGCCGGCCGTGCTGACCGGCGACGACGTGCGTCGGCTGCTCGGCGAGGGTGGCTGGATCGTCGACCTGCGCGACCAGGAGCACTACGCGCAGGCCCATCTCGAAGGCGCCGTCAACGTGGCGCTGCGCGGCCGGCTCGACACCTGGACCGGCATCGTCGTGCCGGTCGGTGCGCCGCTGCTGCTGGTCGGCACCGACGACGAGGTGCGCGAGGGCGCCTTCCGCCTGCGCCGCATCGGCTACGACCACGTCGCCGGCCGACTGCCGGTGGATCCCGCGGCCTGGCGCCGCGACGGACTCACCGTGCGCCAGAGCCGGATCGTGACGCCGCAGGCGTTGTTCGCGGCGATGCAGGCGGGCACCGAGCCGCTGATCGTCGACGTGCGTTCCGCCGAGGAATACGCCGACCTGCGCCTCGGCGACGTCGGCAACATCCCGGTCACCGAGAGCGAACGCTTCGCGAAGGTGCTCGCCAAGGACGTGCCGGTCGTGATGGTCTGCAACTCGGCCTATCGTTCGAGCATGGCCGTCGGCCTCGCCGAACGGCTCGGCTTCGCCGACGTGCGTTCGCTCGCGGGCGGTCTCGACGCGTGGATCTCCGCCGGGCTGCCGACCGTCGGTCGCATGGCGGACCAGACGGCGACACCCGCGCCCGTGGCCGCCGCCGGCGGCGCCGGGCTGCGGCTGCCCGAGCCGATCGACGCGACCATGCTGGCGAAGGTGCTGCTCGAGCAGCCCGGCAGCTACGTGGTGCTCGACCTGCGCCCCGCCTGGCAGTTCGCCGAGTGGAGCATCGCCGGCGCCAGGAACGTCGCCCTCGACGACGTCGTCGCTCAGATGCAGTCGCTGCCGGCCGATGCGCGCGTGGTGCTGGTCGATCGCGACGGCTCGCTGGCGTTCGCCGTCGCCGGCGCGCTGATGAACGGCCGCAGCGACCGCGTCCTGCGCGTGCTGCACGGCGGCCTGCAGGCCTACCACCGCGAGATCGTGTTCGGCAGCGGCACGGCACCGATGACCGCGGCACCAGCGACGGAGACCTCGTCGCCGACGCCGCCCACCACCACCACCACCACCCCGACCCCGGCCCCGATCAAGAAGCGCAGCGCCGGCTGCTGAGGAGACCGCATGCAGAAGCCCTACTGGAATCCCTACGTGGCCGGCGCAGGTCTCGGTCTGACCCTGCTCGTCTCCTACGTCGTGCTCGGCACCGGCCTCGGCGCATCGGGCGGCATCACGCGCATCGCGACCTCGGCGGCGCACGCGATCGCGCCGGCCGCCGTCGAGCACAACGCCTACCTCGGCGGCTACTTCGCCGACGGCAACCCGCTCGCCTACTACCTGGTGACGATGTTCGCCGGCACCCTGCTCGGCGGCTTCCTGTCCGCGTTCGCGGCCGGACGCACCGGCCTGCAGATCGAACGTGGACCGACGGCGGCACCCGGGCTGCGCCTGGTGCTGGCGCTGCTCGGCGGCGCGCTCGCCGGGATCGGCGCGCGCTTCGCGCTCGGCTGCACGTCCGGCCAGGCACTGTCCGGCGGCGCGATGCTGCAGACCGGCAGCTTCGTGTTCACCGGCGCCTGCTTCGCCGCCGCGTTCGCGCTGGCCCCGCTGGTGCGGCAGGAGTGGCGATGAACCTCTACGCCAACGACCTGCTCGGTTCGCCGATCGGCCTGCTGCTGTCGCTGCTGGTCGGCACCGGCTTCGGCTTCTGGCTCGAACGCGCCGGCTTCGGCAGCAGTCGCAAGCTGACGGCGATCTTCTACCTGCGCGACTTCGCGGTGCTGAAGGTGATGTTCGCGGCGATGGTCACCGCGGCGCTCGGCCTGCAGGCGCTCGGCGCCCTGGGCTACGTCGACCTCGCGTCGCTCTACGTGCCCGAGTCGATCCTGTGGCCGCAGCTGGTCGGCGGCCTGGTCTTCGGCCTCGGCTTCGTCGCCGGCGGCTGGTGCCCGGGCACGGCAGCCGTCGGCCTCGCCAGCGGCAAGCTCGACGCGCTGATCTTCCTGCTCGGCGCCGGCATCGGCAGCCTGGCTTTCGCCGGCATGCAGCCGCACCTCGGCGACTTCCTGCATGCGGGCACCTGCGCGATCGGCTCGTTGCCGGAACGACTCGGCGTCTCGGGGCCGGTCGGCGCCCTCGCTCTCCTGGTCGTGGCGCTGGCGGCGTTCGTCGGTGCCACCAAGGTCGAACGCATCATGTCGAAGAGGAACCCAGCATGAACAACCCCGCCACGGAACACGCCACCCAAGCCGTCGCCATCGGCGTGATGGTGCTCGCACTCTCGGCCGCGCTGACGATCGGCGGCCTGGCGCCGAAGGCCGGCCGCGCCGCGATCAACCCGGTCGACGCTGCCTGGCTGCAGGACGTCGAGACCGGACAGGACCACATCTCGCCGCAGGAACTGGCGCGCGAACTGCTGGCAGCGCCGACCGATCTCGCGCTGGTCGATCTGCGCCCCGCCGCCGAGTTCGCGGCCTGGCATCTGCCGGGCGCGGTGAACCTGACGGTGCCCGAGGTGTGCGGCGACGCCGGCGCCGCCGTGTTCGGCAGGCAGCCGCGGCTCGTCGTGCTCTACAGCAACGGCCCTGCCCACCCGGGCCAGGCCTGGGTCGAGCTGCGGCGCCAGGGCCACAGCAACGTCAAGGTGCTGGCCGGTGGCCTCGAGGACTTCAAGGCGCAGGTGCTGACGCCGCCGTCGCTGCGCGCGGGCGCCGCCGAGGCGAGCAGCAAGGCGGAGCAGCCCGAGTTCGCGCTGGTGAAGGCGTTCTTCCTCGGCGACCCCGCGCCGAACGCCCTCGCGACCTGGG
This sequence comes from Planctomycetota bacterium, assembly GCA_016794035.1. Taxonomy (GTDB): domain Bacteria; phylum Planctomycetota; class UBA1135; order UBA1135; family UBA2386; genus JAEUHS01. Next base: position 43,600 of record JAEUHS010000013.1, on the reverse strand, counting down.
CCACCGACCCGGCGCAGCTGCAGCAACCGACGATGGTGTCGCCGCGCTGGCTGCACGAACACCTCGGCAAGGTCGCCATCCTCGACGTGCGCAAGGGTGACGAGTTCGCCGCGCTGCACGTGCCGGGCGCACAATCGCTGTCGCTCGGCGACATCCGCGTCAAGCAGGGCGATCGCGACCTGTTCTTCGTGCCCGACGCCGAACTCGCGGCGCACTTCGGCCGCCTCGGACTCACGCGCTCGACGCCGGTCGTCATCTACGCCGACGCGAAGTTCCAGGACGCCACCCTGGCAGCCGTCGCGCTGCTGCGGCTCGGCCACCGATCGCTGGCGATCCTCGAAGGCGGCATCCTGCGCTGGGCCACCGAACGGCGGCCGCTGACCGCGGCGGTCACGGCACCCCAGCCGGCGACCTACGAGCCACTGCCGGGCGCCGCCGACTTCGCGATCCAGATCGACGAGCTGGCGGCGCAGGTGCAGGCCGGCGGCACGGCGGTGCTGGACGTGCGGCCGCCGGAGTTCTTCCGCGGCGAGAAGTCGACCGAGGCGCGCCCCGGCCACATCCCCGGCGCCCGGAACCGCCTCTACTCGAAGGACCTGCAGCGCACCGACGACGGGCAATGGCTGCGGCCGCGCGCCGAACTGGCGCAGGAGTACGCGGCGCTCGGCCTCGCCGCAGACCAGCCGGTCGTCGTCAGCTGCCGCACCGGCCACACCGCCTCGGAGGCGTACTTCGTGCTGCGGCACCTGCTCGGCTACGAGAAGGCCCGCTGGTACAACGGTTCGTGGACCGAGTGGGCTGCGCGGGCCGAACTGCCGGCCGCGACCGGAGACCGATAGCCGTGGCCCGTCACCCGACCATGACCGCGGCGATGCTCGAGCGCGTGGCGGAGCAGTTCCGCGCGCTCGGCGAACCGTCGCGCCTCCACCTGATGAACCTGCTGTTCGACGGCGAGCGGAACGTCGGTGAACTGGTGGCGGCTTCGGGCCTGTCGCTGGCGAACGTCAGCAAGCACCTCGGCATCCTGCACCAGATCGGCTGGGTCACGCGGCGCAAGGACGGACTCAACGTCGTCTACGCAATCGCCGACGAACGCACGTTCGGTCTGTGCGAACTGATGTGCAACCGCGTGCGCGAACTGGCAACCGCCGAGGCGGCGATCACCCGGCAGGTGGCGCCGGCGCGACGGCGCCGGGCGGACTGATCACCGGACCGCCGGCAGCGCCTCGAGGTCGAGGCGCCGGAACTCGCAGACGGCGCCCTCCGCCTGCAGCGTGATCTGGCCGTGGTCGGTCGTGCAGTCGGTGGCGTGGTTGACCAGATCGCCGTTGACCCACACCGTGATCTCGCGGCCGAGGCACTGGATCACCATCTGGTTCCAGTCGCCGGCGGGCTTCTCGCTGCCGTCGGTCAGGTTCTCGATGCGCCGCGCACGGCTGCCGTCGACCCCCCAGTTCGCCTTCGGCCCGCGCCGCGCCTCCATGTCGGGCACGACGAGGTCTTCGCCGATGCACCAGAAGTCACCGGCGTTGCCGGCGTGCATCTGCACCTCGATCGACTGCGGGTACATGCCGGCCAGTCGCCGCGGCGTCGAGGTGTGCACCAGCACGCCGCAGTTGCCCGGCTCGCCTGGCCAGCGCCATTCCACGGTCAGCCGGTAGTCGCGGTAGGACGCATCGGTGATCAGGTGGCCCGCCGGCGTGCCGAGGCTGACGAGCCTGCCGTCGCGCACGACGAACGACGCCGGCACGTCCCTGCCGCCGTCGGCCGCCGGCACGTCCGCGTGCCAACCGCGCAGATCGGTGCCGTTCCACAACGACACCTCGGTGGCCGGCGACGTGGTCGCACAGGCGGCGGCGAGGAACGCGAACGGCAGCAGGCGCGGCTTCATGGCGACGCCGACGCTACGGCGGCACGCGTCACGGCGCCAGCCGTTCGAGGTCCCAGCCGTGGACCCCGCGCCGGTAGCGGAAGCGGTCGTGCAAGCGGCCGTCGCGCCCCTGCCAGAACTCGACGGTGTCCGGCACCAGCACGTAGCCACCCCAGTGCGGCGGGCGTGCGATCGGGGCGTCGCCGGTCGCGGCGGCCAGCGCCTCGACGCGCCGTTCCAGTTCGGCGCGGCTGTCGATGCGACGGCTCTGCGGCGACGCCGCGCTGCAGATCTGGGCGCGCCGCGGCCGCGCGGCGAAATACGCGTCCGAGACCGCCTCGCTGGCCGGCTCGACGCTGCCGGTGAGCCGCACCTGGCGATTGCGTGGCCGCTGCCACCAGAACGTCGCCGCGGCGCGCGCGTTGGCCGCCAACTGCGTGCCCTTGTCGCTGTCCCGGTTGCTGAAGAACGTCAAACCGCGCTCGTCGAGCTGCTTGAGCAGCACGATGCGGCAATGCGGCTGACGCTCCGCGTCGCAGGTCGCGAACGCCATCGCGTTCGGCTCGTCGACGTTCGCCGCGGTCGCCGCCGCGAGCCAGCTGCGGAACAACGACATCGGCTCGGCCGGCATGTCGGCGCGGGTCAGCGGTGTATCGCCGTATTCGACCCTCATCGAGGAAAACAGGTCGTCTCGCATCGCGGCATCGTAGGTCGCCGGACCGACGCGGGCGCGCGCCCGCCCCGATGCGAACGGGCCGACGGACCGGCGACGGCCCGGACCCCGTGCGTTGCCGCCGCCCGACCGGTCGGGCCGCACGGCCTCGCTCCAGGTTGCGTATTGCGGTCCGGGGTTTCGTGCCCCAGGACCGGGCTCGTTGCGCCCACCCGAGTCCATGAACCCGCCCGAGCCCAAACGCATGCTCGCCACCGTCACCGAGCAGTTCGCCCGCACCGCGCGGCGAACGGGCCTGGCCACACCGGGGCCCGGCGTGCTGGAGGCGATGGCGCGCATCCCGCGCGAACGCTTCGTGCCCGCGGCCTCGGCCGATCGCGCCTACGACGATGCGGCGCTGTCGCTCGCCTGCGGCCAGACGATCTCGCAGCCGTTCATCGTCGCGCTGATGACGTCGCTGCTGCAGACCCGGCCCGAGCACCGCGTGCTCGAGATCGGCACCGGCAGCGGCTATCAGGCAGCGGTGCTCGGCGAACTCGTGCACGAGGTGCGCACCGTCGAACTGGTGCCCGAGCTCGCGGCCGCGGCGACCGCGCAGTTGCGCGCGCTGGGCTACGACAACGTGCACGTGCAGACTGGCGATGGCGCCCGCGGCTGGCCCGAGCACGCCCCCTACGACGGCATCCTGGTCGCGTGTGGCAGTGAGTCGGTGCCGCCGTCCCTGCTCGCGCAACTGGCGCCGCATGGGCACCTGGTGATGCCCCTCGGTCCGCGCGACGCCCAGCGGCTCGTGGACATCACCCAGGACGATGCCGGCGTCGTGCACACCAGGGACGTGCTCGGCGTGCGCTTCGTACCGTTCGTGCGCACGATCGAAGCACGGCACGAACGCTTCGTGACGCCGCGGGGCATCGGCCTGCGCGCGTTCGCCGCGACCGAGGCGCAGGCGTTCGCCGAGCTCGCGTTGGCGCTGGCGTCGCTGGTGGCCGATCCGGCGCAGGTGCAGCGGCAGCGGCGCGTGGAGTTCGCGTGTTCGGCGGCCAAGGGCCCGCAACTGCTCGCGCGCTGGCTCGACGAGGTGGTCTGGGCCATGGCGCGCCAGGACCTGGTGTTCGCGTCGTTCGAGGTGCGGCTGCGCGGCGACTCCCTGCGGGCCACGGGACTGGGTGAGCAGCGTTCGGCCCCGCGCGGCGCGACGGTCGAACCGCGGCGCACGACCGTGCTCGACCCGACGGTCGCACGCGACGCGGACGGCTGGGTCGCACAGTGCACGGTCGAGTCGTGAACCACCGGTTCGGCTGACCGGCGACACCGGCCGCTCGTTCCGACGGCGCACGCGCCGATCCCGGTCCTGTGCGTATGGCGCCGCCGGCCGAAACCAGTTCCACTGGCTGGTCCTCAACGAAAAGGAGCACGCCATGAAGGTCCGTGAGTTGATGACGTTCCCCGCACACACGTGCAAGGCCCAGGACTCGCTCGCGCATGCAGCCCGCCTGATGTGGGATCACGACATCGGCATCCTGCCGGTCGTCGATCGCGAAGGCCGCGTCGGTGCCACCATCACCGATCGCGACATCTGCATGGCCGCATGGACGCGCGGCGCGCGACTCGAGGAGCTGCGCGTCGCCGATTCGATGTCGAAGCGGCTGTTCGCCTGTGCCCCGGACGACGACGTCGCGGTCGCGGCCGGCCGCATGGTGCAGCACCAGGTACACCGCCTGCCGATCGTCGACGGCGAGGGCAAGCTCGCCGGCCTGCTGTCGCTGAACGACCTCGCGGTGGCCGGCGAACAGGATGCACGCATCGGCCGCGAGGCGTTCCGCGCGCTCGCCGGCGTCTGCCGCCGACGGGCTGGGGTGCCCGCGGTGCCGGCACCCGCGACGACCGCGAACGCCAAGGCGGCGCCGGCCGGCACCACCAAGGCGGGCCGGGCACCGGCGGCCGGCTGACCCGCGCCGGACGGCGCCCGGTGCGACCGCATCCACGGGGCGGCGGGCGACGAACCCCGCGACATGCACCGGTTCGTGAGCCTGTTCGTCTTGTCCCTCCCCCTGGCGGCGCAAGATGCCGCCATGCCACCGGTCCGTGTGCTGCAGCCCGCCGATCCGGCGGCGCGCGAACAGGCCGCGGCGATGCTCGCCGAGGCGCTGGCGCCGGCCGCGCAGGACGCAGCGACCGCAGCGACCGAAGCGACACTGCGCAGCGCGCTGCGCCGCGCGACCGAGCGTCTGCCTGCCGGCTCGGCGGCCCGCGTCCGCGCCGACGCCCTGGGCACCGCCGCCATCGAGCCCGACGCGTTGCGGCTGCAGCTCGCCGACCTGGTGGCCGACCTGACCTTCCGCCCGGTGGCCGAGGCCGAACTGCCGGCCGGCGTGCCGGGATACCAGGCGCTCGACGAACTCGAGATCCGGTCCTACCCCGCCTACCGGATGGTCCGGACCGACATGCGCGGCGGCGGCATGGGCGCCTTCTGGCCGCTGTTCCAGCACATCCAGGAGCGCGAGATCGCGATGACAACGCCGGTGCAGGTCGACTACGCGGCCGACAACCAGCGCGCCAGCTCGATGGCGTTCCTCTACGGCTCGCCTGAACTCGGCCCGCTCGGCAAGGCAGGTCGGGTCGAGGTCGTCGACGTGCCGGCGATGACCGTGCTGACGATCGGCTCGCGCGGCTACGAGCGGCCCGCCCGCGTCAGCGAACTGCACGACCGACTGGTGCAGTGGCTGCGCACGTCGACCGACTGGGAACTCGCCGGCAGCATGCGCACCATGGCATACAACAGCCCGTCGGTCGGCGCCGACCGGCGCTACTTCGAGGTGCAGCTGCCGATCCGCAAGCGCGTGCCGGTGGTGAGCGAGCGGCAGGACGTCTGAGCCCGGGCGCAGCCGGCCGCTGCGATGCCGGCTCCGGGGCACCGCCAGCCGGCGCACGATGCACGGGGCGCGCTCGCTGCCGCCACCCCGTCGCGCCAACGCGCGACCCCGCCTACCGGCTGCCGCGACCCGGCCGCGACGGCCCCCGCGACAAAGGACCGCCTCGGCACCTGTATCGCGGGGCCCCTTGTGGTAGACGAATCCGCGCCATGGCAACCGGCCTCCCGATCCTCGAGTTCGTCGCCCGCAACTACCAGAACTTCAACGCGCGCTCGACCCGCGACGCGCTGTTCGCCTACTGGGACCACATGCGCGCAGGCGGCCGCATGTACTGGGCGATGGCCGGCGCGATGTCGTCGGCGCAGCTCGGCATCACGCTGGCGCCGGCGATCCGCGCCGGGCTCGTGCACGGGCTGTCGGTGACCGGCGCCAACCTCGAGGAGTCGTTGTTCCGCCTGGTCGCGCACGACAGCTACAAGGACTTCCCCGAGTACCGCTACTTCACCAAACAGGACGACACGCGCATCCTCGAGCAGCGCATGCGGCGCGTCACCGACACCAGCATCCCCGAGGACGAGGCGTTCCGCGCCGTCGAGAAGATCCTGGTGCCGATGTGGACCAGGGCGACCGCGAACGGCGAACGCCGCTTCTGGCACGAGTACTTCTACGAGCTGGTGATCAAGCTCGCCGAACACCAGTTCGAGGGCAACCCCGACGAGTGCTGGCTGCTCGCCGCCGCCAAGGCCAACCTGCCGCTGGTCGTGCCGGGCCACGAGGACTCCACGTTCGGCAACATCTTCGCGTCGCACGTGAAGCTCGGCGAATGCAGCGCCAGCAGCGTCAAGTCCGGCATCGAATACATGGCGCAGCTCTACGACGACTACGCCGTGCTGTCGACCGGCGCCGGCGTCGGCTTCTTCCAGATCGGCGGCGGCATCGCCGGCGACTTCCCGATCTGCGTCGTCCCGTCGCTGAAGTACGACCTCGAGCAGCCGGCGCGACCGTGGGCCTACTTCTGCCAGATCTCCGATTCGACCACGTCCTACGGCTCCTACTCGGGCGCCACCCCGAACGAGAAGATCACCTGGGACAAGCTGACCGAGAAGACGCCGATGTTCGTCATCGAGTCGGACGCGACGATCGTCGTGCCGCTGATGCTGTCGGCGCTGCTCGAGTGCAAGCAGGACCCGAAGGCCGCCGACGCCGTGATCGAGCGGTCGCGCAGCGCGCAGCGCAAGTCGCTGGCGCACGGCAGCGCCGGCGGTTGACCGGGGCGGCGAGCCTGCCCGGCGCGGCCATGCGTCAGGCCCTCGTCTCGAGGTCTCTCGTCGAACCCCGAGCGTGCACCCGCGGGCAGGTCCCGCGACTGCAGACGATCCCCGAGCGAGGCTACGTCCATTCCCGGATGGTCCGGTCGCCGCCGATGCGGTTGCATGCGCGGCTTCCCGTTTCCTCTCGCACAAGGAGCAATCGCATGAGCAAGCCCATCACGGAAGTCGAAGGCATCGGTCCGGTCAACGGCAAGAAGCTGGTCGACGCCGGCATCCCGAACACCGTCAAGTTCCTCGAGGCCTGCGGCACGCCCAAGGGCCGCAAGGAGACCGCGGCGAAGGCCGGCATCGGCGAAGCCCAGATCCTGAAGTGGGCCAACATGGTCGACCTGATGCGCATCGCGGGCGTCGGCAAGCAGTACTCGGAGCTGCTCGAAGCCGCCGGCGTCGACACCGTCAAGGAACTGAAGATGCGTCGCGCGGACAACCTCGCCGCCAAGATGGCCGAGGTCAACGCGGCGAAGAAGCTGTGCAAGACCGTGCCGGCGGAGAAGATGGTCGGCGAATGGATCGATCAGGCCAAGCTGCTGCCGCCGGCCCTCAGCTACTAGGGGACGTGCGGGGTAGCGGCTACGGCCGCCCATGCTGGAGCTGACGGCGCTGCGCGCCGCAGCTCAGCGGCGAGAAGCTGGGTCGCCGACCGGCATCCTGCCGACGCTGGTCGACTCCGGTCACGACGGCACCTGGCTGAAGACCGCCTGGCGCGAGCGCTTCGGCGTCGACGACATCCGGCGCCAGCCCCTCTTCATCCGTGACGGGATCTACCGGTTCGCCAGGCCCTGCCCGGGCATACGCAGGATGGCTACCTCACGGATGGCACCGCGGACCGACATGGTTGACGCGACCATGACACCAACCCTGCCACGCGCAGCGCCGCCGGCGCCGGCGATCGTCGCGCCGCGCCGTTCGCGTTCCGCGACGACGAATGCAGGCGCCGCGCCGCAGCGACCGATGCAGACCGGGAGGGATGCATCGCCGAGATTCGTCGCGGCCGCCGCGATCAGCCCGCCTCTTCCCGGAGCCCTCGGCCGACGAGGGTCACTTGACGTGGACGACCAAGCAGACAGCCGCACCCAGCTGCGGAAGTTCCTGGCGCGCAACTTCCTGCTGAGCGACCGGGAATTCCCGCTCGCGGACGGCGAGTCGCTGCGCGAGAACGGCATCGTCGATTCGACCGGGGTGCTCGAGCTGGTCGAGTTCGTCGAGACGACGTTCCACATCCGGATCGAGGATGCCGAGGCGGTGCCGCAGAGCCTCGATTCCGTGCATGACCTGGTGGCGTTCGTCGCCCGCAAGCAGCTCAAACGCACCGCCTGACCGGGCTTCGCGCATGTTCCTCGTCCAGGACTTCGTCGAGCAGTCGGCCGCGCGCGCGCCGACCAAGACCGCGCTGGTGTGCGGCGATCTGCGCCTGACCTGGGCCGACGTCGATCGCCGCGCCAACCAGCTCGCCAACGAACTGCGATCGCGCGGCTTCCGCCGCGGCGAGCGCGCGGTGCTGTGGGCCGCGAACGGACCCGAACTGGCGGTCGCGATCTTCGCGGTGCTGAAGGCCGACGGCGTGTTCGTGGTGCTGCCCGACAGCTCCAAGCCGATGCAGGTCGCCGGCATCGTCGCCGACTGCGGCGGCGTGGCGCTGCTGTGCGCGGCCAACCGGAGCAAGGCCGCGCTGGAGGTCGCGCAGGCGTGCCGCTCGCTGCGGATCTTGGTGACGTCCGGCGCGACGGCGAACGACCCCGGGCGACCGGACTGGATCGACCTCGACGCGGTCCACCGCGACGGCGACGCCTCGCGGCCGCCCCGCGTCGGCATCGATCGCGACCTCGCCTGCCTGATCTACACCTCGGGCAGCACCGGCAAGCCCAAGGGCGTGATGTCGGGGCACCACAACGTCGTCTTCGCCGCCCGCTCGATCACCAGCTACCTGCGCAACACCGCCGACGACGTCGTCATCTCGGCGCTGCCGCTGTCGTTCGACTACGGCCTCTACCAGTGGCTGATGGTCGGCCTGTTCGGCGGCACGCTGGTGCTCGAGCGCTCGTTCGCGTATCCGGCCGAGTTCCTGCATCGGCTGGCCGCGGAGCGCGCCACCGGTCTGCCGGGCGTGCCGACGATGTTCGCCATGCTGCTGAACCTGGATCTCGCGGCCTTCGACCTCGGCTCGCTGCGCTACCTGACCAACACCGGTGCGGCGCTGCCGCCGCGCCACATCGAGCGATTGCGCGAGATCGTGCCGCAGGCGCTGGTGTTCTCGATGTACGGACTGACCGAGACCAAGCGCACGCTCTACCTGCCGCCCGAGGACCTCGACCGCAAGCCCGGCTCGGTCGGCGTCGCCATCCCCGGCACCGAGGTCTGGCTCGAAGACGCGCTCGGCAATCGTCTCGGTCCGGATCAGGTCGGCGAACTGGTCGTGCGCGGCGGCCACGTGATGCGCGGCTACTGGGGCAATGCCGAGGCGACGGCGGCGCGGTTCCGGCCGGGGTGGCTGCCCGGCGAGACCGTGTGCCACAGCGGCGACCTGTTCCGGCGCGACGCCGACGGCTACCACTACTTCGTGGCGCGCACCGACGACGTGCTGAAGTCGCGCGGCGAGAAGGTCGCGCCCGCGGAGATCGAACAGGTGATCAGCGAGCTCGACGGCGTGGTCGAGGTGCGCGTCATCGGCGTGGACGACCCGGTGCTCGGTCAGGCCATCGTGGCGCAGGTCGTGCGTCGCGACGACACGTTGCTCGACAAGCAGATCCTGCTGCACTGCAAGAGCCGCCTCGAGGACTTCAAGCTGCCCCGGCGGGTCGAGTTCGTCACCGACCTGCCCAAGAACGCGAACGGCAAGATCACCCGCTGACCGGTGCGGCGCCGACCGCGTCGCCGCGCGCGTCCTCGACCGGGTGCAGGATGGCGTCGATCTCGGGCAGCAGTTCGTCCAGCGAACGCTCCCACCAGCGCGACGCCAGCAGTTCGGCGATGCGCTCCGGGCCGAAGCGGTAGCCGATCACACGCGCCGGGTTGCCCATGACGATCGCGTAGGGCGGCACGTCGCGCGCCACGATCGCGCCCTCGGCAGCAGCACGGCATGGTGGCCGATCCAGACGTCGCTGCCGATCTCGAGCGGCTGGGCGACGACCCGCCCAGCGCGATCTGCCAGCTGGTCGGCGTGCCGAGCGCGGTCGGGAACGCGGCGACGAAGCCCTTCTGGGCGGCGAGCTCGGTCCAGCCGTAGTAGCTGCTCGCGGCCGCCTTGCCGTTGCTGGTGCGGCCGTGCAGCATCACGACCAGTGGCGCGGGTTTCGCCGCCTTCGCGTCGAAGCCGCGCGGGATGTGCAGCAGCAGGACGGGGAGCAGGGACAGGGGCCGGCGGTGGTCATGCGGCAGGCTCGGGGAGGCAACTGCCGAGCGTATCCACCTGGCAGCGCGAGTGCTGCATCGCCTCGCCCGGTGCGCGCGGGGCACGGTCTCTTAAGCAGCCGGCATACTGGAGGTATGGAGGACGTTCGCACGCCCGGTCGCGATCTCCGAGCCACCGCACCGTTCTGCCCCGACCACGCGGGCCACGGCGCCGTGTCGCACGAAGACACCAGCCGGATCGTGAACGAGGCGGGCGTCTGGCTCTGGCGCCGCACCGGCTGGTGCATCACCTACGCGTGCGGCTGCCGGCTCGAGTTCCACGGCGTGCCGACGCTCAACCAGGAGCACCCGATCATGCTTGCCCGCGGGGCGGAGCAACCGCTGGACGCGGCGGACCAGTCCGTCGACGAACCCGGCTGAACCGCGCCGCACCCTGCCGGCGACCGCGGGCCGAGCGCCGCGCTGGCGTAGACGGACGTCGGCACCGCGATGGCCCGGGGCGCGGACGCCGGGCTCGAGAGCGCCGCCCTGGGAGCCTCGGCGCCGAAAATCCGCGCGCCGTCAAGGCCATCGCGTATCGTTCTCGATGCTTCCCCGGGCGGTCTGCCGGCCTCCCGTCGTGCGATGACGCGTTCCCCGTTCCTGGTCTGGCTCTGCTGCGCGCTGACGCTCGTGCTCGGGCTGCCGGTGCGCGGCCAGGCGACGTGCGGCGGCGACGGCAACGCGGCGGCGAACGCGACCGCGACCGCGCCGGCTACCCCGTCGTGCTGCCTCGTCGACTGCCACTGCGGCCACGCCGTCGACGCGGCGGCCGCGTGCGACTGCGGCGACCAGCGCGCACCGGCGCCCGAACCCGCGGCGCCGGCGCCGCACCAGGAACCGGCGACGACGCCGGAACCGCTCGCGCTGCCGGCGTTCGCCGTGCCCGCGCCGGCCTCGGCACCGCGGCTGCGCGCCGCCGCCGGTCTGCCGATCGGACTGTTGCCGCACGTCTCGCGACAGAAGGCACTGTCGGTCTGGAGCTGTTAGCGGACCTCGGTAGGGACACTCCGTACCCACCGAATCGGGTGTGACCGTCCGGCCAGGCGCCGCGGCGGCCCGCCGCACCGAGTCCGCTTTCCCCGAGTCCGACCATGGCCATCCGCAGCTCCCGCGGCCCCGCCGCGCTCCTGCTGCTCTTCGTCAGCAGCTGCGCCGCGTTCCACACGCTGTCGCCCGACCTCCAGCACCGCATCGACCGCGAGCGCGAGGGCCTGCGCCCGAAGATCACCGACGACGATGCCGTGCAGGCGAACGCCGACGCGGCGCTGCGGCGTGAACTGCCGCTGCCCGAGGCGATCGAGCTCCGGCGCGATGCGACGCTCGCCGACTACGTCGCCCTCGCCGTGCAGCGCAACCCGCGCATCCAGGCGCGCATCCGCGATCTCGAGGCGCTCGGTCTGCGCGTGCCGCAGGTGTCGTCGCTGAACGACCCGATGCTGTCGCTGGTGCCGCCCGTCGGCGACATGGTGCAGACGGCCGGCGGCGAGATGGGCGGCGCGATCGGCCTCAGCCAGGGCCTGCCGTGGCCCGGCAAGCTGTCGGCGATGGGGCGCGCCGCGGAGCAGGTCGTGCGCATCGCACTGTCGAACCTCGCCACCGAACGGCAACGCGTCGTCGCCGACGTCAAGCAGGCGCACGCGGACCTCTACCAGGCGCAGGTCTCGATCGACGTCAGCCGCGAGGTCGAGGCGCTGTTGCAGCGCGTGCGGGACAGCGCCGAGGCCCGCTTCGCCACCGGGTCGGCCGGCCAGCAGGACCTGCTGCGCGCCGAGGTCGAGCTCTACTCGCTGAGCAACGCGCGCATCGACCACGAACAGCAGTTCCGCACCGCGACGGCGCGACTGAACATCCTGATGGACCGCGCCGTCGACGCGGCCCTGCCGACGCCGGCCGCGGTCGAACCCGAACCGCTGCAGTGGCGCCTGCTGACGCTGCTGCAGCGCGCCGACGAGGTCAGCCCGCAGCTGGCCGCGCTGCGCGAAACCGTCGCGCGCGACCTGATCGACGTCGAGCTGGCGCGGCTGCAGTACTACCCGGACCTCAGCCTCGGCGGCCTGTTCACCTTCATCAGGAACGGCGGCCGCAGCCCGGTCGCGAACGGCGACGACGTCTGGAGCCTCAGCCTCGGCGTGACGCTGCCGATCTGGTTCGACAAGCTGCGCAGCGGCGTGCTGCAGCGCAACGCCGAGGCACTGGCCAGCGTGCTGCGCTACCGCAGCGGCCGCAACGACGTGCTGTTCGCGCTGCAGAACCTGCTGGTGCGCGTCGACACCGACTACCGCAAGGCCGTGCTGCTGCGCGACGGCATCCTGCCGCGCGCGCAGCAGGCCGTGCAGGTGGCGCAGAGCGGCTACGAGGTCGGCCGCGTCGACTTCGCGACCCTGCTCGCCGGCTGGCAGCGCCTCTACGAGCTGCGGCTCGACTACGCCCGGTCGCTGGCCAACCTCGAACGCAACCTCGGCGAGGTCGAGTTCCTCGCCGGCGGCGACCTGCCGCGCACCGAACCCAAGGAGCAACCATGAGCCCCGTCGACGACCCGCAGGCCACCGCGAGCCCGCATCCGCCCACCGCCTGGCGCACGTTCCGCCGGCTCGTGCTGCTCTCGCTGGTCGGCGCGGTGATGCTGTTCGTCGGCCATCGCTACGGCGACCGCATCGCCGCGACCGGCGGGCAGATCTGGAACGACGTCACGGGCCGGGGCTCGACGCCGGCCCACGCGCACGCGGCCGGCACGTTCTTCACCTGCGGCATGCACCCGTGGGTGCTGCTGCCGGAACCCGGGCTGTGCCCGATCTGCCACATGGACCTGACGCCGCTCGATCCGGCCAAGTTCACCGGCGAGATCGCGATCGACCCCGTGCTGGCACAGAACATCGGCGTGCGCACGGCCCTGGTCGAGTCCGGGCCGCTGGTCGGCACGGTGCGCACCGTCGGCAAGATCGACTACGACGAGACGCGGCTGTTCGACGTCAACCTCAAGGTCGCGGGCTGGATCGAGACGCTGTACGTCGACTTCCTCGGCGCCCACGTCGAGGCCGGCCAGCCGCTGTTCGAGCTCCACTCGCCGGAGCTGTTCTCGGCGCAGCAGGAGTACCTGCTGGCCCTGCGGCACGGCGCCCTGCCCGGCGTGCCGCAGGTGCCGCGCGTCGCTGCGGACGCTACCTCGGCGCTGCAGGCCGCGCGCGCGCGCCTCACGTTCTTCGGCATCGACGAGCAGCAGATCGCCGAACTCGACCGCACCGAGCAGCCGCGCAGGACGGTGACGCTGCGCAGTCCGGCCGCTGGCACCGTGATCCGCAAGATGGCCGTCGACGGCATGCGCGTGGAGCCCGGCATGCAGGTGTTCCGCATCGCCGATCTCGGCCGGGTCTGGGTCACCGTCACCGCCTACGAGTACCAGCTGCCGTTCGTCGAGCTGGGCCAGGAGGCGACGATGACGCTGCCGTACGTGCCCGGCCAGCAGTTCGAGGGTCGCGTCACCTACGTCTATCCGTGGACCGACGAGAAGACGCGCCAGGTCAACGTCCGGCTCGAGTTCGACAATGCGAACGGCTTGCTGAAGCCCGGCATGTTCGTCAACGTGCTGCTGCGCCGCACGCTCGCCGCCGAGCGCACGCTGGTCAGCCGTTCGGCGGTCATCGACACCGGCGAACGTCAGGTCGCGTTCGTCAGCCTCGGCAACGGGCGTTTCGAACCGCGCGATCTCCGGCTGGGCATCGAGAACGACCAGGGCATGGTCGAGGTCGTCGATGGACTCAAACCCGGCGAGTCGGTGGTCACCAGCGCGCAGTTCCTGCTCGACAGCGAGAGCAAGATCCGCGAAGGGCTGCTGCGCATGCTGCGCGGCAACGTGGTCGGCAACGAAGCCGCGGCGGTCGCCGGGCCCGAGCTCGACCAGCTGCCGGCCGGACTCGCGACCCACCTCGCCGCCACCCTCGACGGCTACCTCGCCGTCGGCAACCGGCTCGCCAGCGACTCGGCCGACGGCACCGCCGAACCGGCCCGCCGGATCGCGGCCGCGGTCGATGCGATGCTCGCGATCCCGGTGCCGGGCCACGAGCACTTCTGGCACCGGCACGACGAGGCCGCGGTCGTGCGCGGCAAGGCGCTGGCGATCGCGACGTCGTCCGATCTGGCGACCGTGCGGCTGGCGTTCTACGACCTCAGCATCGCGCTGGCCAAACTGCTGCGCGCGACCGGCGTGCCGCCCCCGCACGACGCGCCGGTCGAAGAGCTGCACTGCCCGATGTTCCTCGAGCACCAGGGCGGCGCGGTCTGGCTGCAACGCGCCGGCGCCGTGCGCAACCCGTACTTCGGCAGCCAGATGCTCGGCTGCTTCGACCGCCGCGTCTCGCTGCCGCCGGCCGGAGGACGTGGCCGATGATCGCGCGGCTGATCGGGTTGTGCATCCGGAATCGCGTGATGGTGCTGCTGCTGACCGCGTTCGTCGTGCTCGGCGGCGTCTTCGCGGTGCGCAACATCAAGGTCGATGCGATCCCGGACCTGTCCGACGTGCAGGTCATCGTGCGTACCGAATACCCGGGACAGGCGCCGCAGATCGTCGAGGACCAGGTCACCTACCCGCTGACGACGACGATGCTGGCGGTGCCGTTCGCCAAGGTGGTGCGCGGCTACTCGATGTTCGGCAGCAGCTTCGTCTACGTCATCTTCGAGGACGGCACCGATCTCTACTGGGCACGCAGCCGCGTGCTGGAGCAGCTCAGCTTCGTGGCCGGCAAGCTGCCCGCCGGCACGAGCCCGCAGCTCGGGCCGGACGCCACCGGCGTCGGCTGGGTCTACGAGTACGCGCTGGTCACCGGTGCGTACTGCCCCGACCACCCGCACGGCGCCTTCCACGACCCCGCGACGGCTCGCTGGTACGACGAGCAGCAGGCCGCCGCCCTGACCGGTGACGAACACGACCGGCTCGTGCACCATCGCGTGTTCGCGGCGCGCAAGGTCGTCTACCACGACAAGGTCGAGAACCGCCGCTACGACGTGCTCGCGCAGGCACCGCCTTCCGTGCGCGGCCGGCTCGAGCAGATCGAGCTGGTGCGCGGCCACGACCGCTGCCCGCTCGACGGCCAGCCGCTGCACGCGGCGGACGTCGACCTCTCGCAGCTGCGCAGCCTGCAGGACTGGTACCTGCGCTACGAGCTGACGGCGCTGCCGGGCGTCAGCGAGATCGCGGCGATCGGCGGCTTCGTCAAGCAGTACCAGGTCGTGGTCGACCCGATGAAACTGCTCGCGTTCGGCATCCCGCTGAGCCGCGTCAAGCTGGCCGTGCAGCGCTCCAACGTCGACGTCGGCGGCCGCCTGATCGAGATCAGCGAGACCGAGTTCATGGTCCGCGGCATCGGCTACCTGGGCAGCCTGACGGACGCGGAGATCGCCGCGGCGCGGCGCGACGGCGCCTCGCTCGACG
Organism: Planctomycetota bacterium; assembly: GCA_016794035.1. GTDB lineage: Bacteria > Planctomycetota > UBA1135 > UBA1135 > UBA2386 > JAEUHS01. The sequence goes on along the minus strand of JAEUHS010000013.1, from coordinate 28,038 downwards.
ACCTGCGCGGCGCGCGCGCCCTCGCGGAGCTCGGCAAGATCGCGCTGGCCGCCGGCACCGACGGTGCCCCGGTCCACCTGCGCGACGTCGCCGAGGTACGGCTCGGGCCGGACATCCGGCGCGGCGTCGCCGAGTGGAACGGCGCGGGCGAGACCGTCGGCGGCATCGTGGTCATGCGCTACGGCGAGAACGCGCGCACGACCATCGACCGCGTGCGCACGCGGCTGCGCGAGCTCGAACGCGGCCTGCCGCCCGGCGTCGCGATCGAGACCGCCTACGACCGCAGCGACCTGATCGACCGTTCGGTGCACACGCTGACCGGCACGCTGCTCGAGGAGATCCTGGTCGTGTCGCTGATCTGCATGCTGTTCCTGCTGCACGCCCGCAGCGCGTTGGTCGCGGTGTTCGTGCTGCCGACCGGCGTGCTGGCGAGCCTTGCCGCGATGTACCTGCTCGGCATGAACGCCAACATCATGAGCCTCGGCGGCATCGCGATCGCGATCGGCGTGATGGTGGACAGCTCGATCATCATGGTCGAGAACGCGCACAAGCACTTCGAACGCGACCGGCAGCGGGTGCGTGACGGCGCGCGACCGACGCCGCGCCCGCGCCTGATCGGCGACGCCGCGACCGAGGTCGGGCCGAGCCTGTTCTTCAGCCTGCTGATCATCACCGTCAGCTTCCTGCCGGTCTTCGCCCTCGGCGACCAGTCCGGCCGGCTGTTCAAGCCGCTGGCCTACACCAAGACGTTCGCGATGGCGGCGGCGGCCGTGCTCGCCGTGACGATCATCCCGGTGCTGATGGTCTACTTCGTCCGCGAACGCGTGGTGCCGCAGCAGCTGCCGCGCTGGCTGCGGCTCACCACCTACGCGGCCGTGATCGGCGTGCCCGCCGTGCTGCTCGCGCTGCTGCCGCTGGCGAACCTGGCGGCGTGGCGCACCTGGCTGGTCGCCGGCTGGATCGTGCTCAGCGCGCTCGTCGTGCTGCCCCAGCGCATCCCGGCCGAGGCGACGAATCCGATCAGCCGCCTGCTGGAACGGCTGTACGACCCGCTGTTCGTGTTCGTCATGCAGTTCCGGTGGCTGGTGCTGACCGCCGCCGTCGCCGTCGTCGCGCTCACCGCGTGGCCGCTCAGCAGGCTCGGCTCCGAGTTCATGCCGCCGCTGGAGGAAGGCGACCTGCTGTACATGCCGACGACCGACCCCGGGATCAGCGTCGCCAAGGCGCGCGAACTGCTGCAGCAGACCGATGCGCTGATCATGCGTTTCCCCGAGGTCGAGAGCGTCTTCGGCAAGATCGGTCGCGCCGACACGGCCACCGATCCGGCGCCGCCGAGCATGCTCGAGACGACGATCACGCTGCGCCGCGACCAGAGCGTCTGGCGCCGGAAGCCGGTCGTTCGCTTCTTCTCGGACTGGCCCGACTGGCTGCGGGAGCCGCTGCAGTCGGTGTGGCCGTCGACCGCGCCGATCACCGTGCAGGACCTCGTCTACGGCTACGAGTGGCCGGACGGCACGCACGTGCCGGGCCTCAACGAGGCGCTGCAGATCCCGGGGCTGACGAACGCGTGGACGATGCCGATCAAGACGCGCATCGACATGTTGTCGACCGGCATCAAGACGCCGGTCGGCATCAAGATCATGGGCCCGGACCTCGAGACGCTGGCCGGCCTCGCCGAACAGGTCACCCAGGTGGTCAAGACCGCGTCCGGCACCGGCGCCTACACGGTCAGCGCCTTCCCCGAGAAGTCGGTCGGCGGCAACTACCTCGACGTGCGCATCGACCGCGACGAGATCGCGCGCTACGGCCTGCTGGTCGCCGACGTGCAGGACGTGGTGATGAGCGCGATGGGCGGCATGAACGTCAGCTCGACGGTCGAGGGGCTCGAGCGCTATCCGATCAACGTGCGCTACCCCCACGAACTGCGCGACAACCTGCCGGCGTTGCGACAGACGCTGGTGGCGACACCGTCGGGTGCGCAGGTGCCGCTCGGCCAGCTGGCGACGTTCCACCTGCACAAGGGGCCGCCGATGGTGAAGAGCGAGAACGCGCGGCTCACCAGCTGGGTCTACGTCGACATCGCCGGCATCGACGTCGGCAGCTACGTCCGGAACGCGCAGACCGCGGTCGCCGACGGCGTGCGCCTGCCCACCGGCTATTCGATCGTGTGGTCCGGGCAGTACGAGTACATGCAGGAGGCCAACGCGCGGCTGAGCCTGGTGCTGCCGATCGCAGCGATCCTGATCGTGCTGCTGCTCTACCTGGCGACGCACTCGTGGCTGCGCGTCGGCATCGTGCTGCTCGCGGTGCCGTTCAGCCTGGTCGGCGCAGTCTGGCTGCTGTGGTTGCTCGACTACAACCTGTCGCTCGCGGTATGGGTCGGCGTCGTCGCGCTGGCGGGGCTCGACGCCGAGACCGGCCTCGTGATGCTGCTGTACCTCGACAACAGCTTCGAGCGGTTCCGCGCCGAGGGCCGCATGCGCAACGCCGACGACCTCTGGTTCGCGGTGCACGACGGCGCCGTCAAACGCATCCGACCGAAGACGATGACGGTGATGACGACGTTCATCGGCCTGGTGCCGCTGTTGTGGGCGACCGGCGCCGGCGCCGACACGATGCGCCGCCTGGCCGCACCGATGATCGGCGGACTGACCACCAGCTTCGTGATGGAGCTGCTGATCTACCCGGTGATCTTCTTCCTCGCCAAGCGCCTCGCGATGCGCCACGAGTGGCGGTCGGCGGCCGGCGCCGGCTCTGCGTGAGAACGCCCGGCCGTCGGCGAATCCCCGCGCGGCGCGAGGACTCGTCGGCGCGCCGATCAGCGCCGGGTGATCACCACTTCGACGTACTCGCCGGGCACGCGCATCGTGCCGTCGACCGCGACGTCGAACCGCGCGATCAGGGCCAGCAGGTCCGCCTCGAGCGCGGCCTGGCCGTTCGCATCCAGCGCCAGGAAGGCCTTCTCGACCGGCCCGTAGAACGCGCGGAAGAAGTCGACGAAGTGCTGCGGCGATCGGTACCGGAAGTCGAAGGTCTGCGTCGCGATCGAGATCTCGGCAGCCTGCGCGCCGAACTGTGTCGCGAGCCAGTCGCGATCGCCCCACCGCGCCGGCGACTGCAGGCCCGCCGGCGGCGCGACGTGCCTGCCGATGGTCCGGAACAGGTCGCCGATGAAACTGCCGGGCGTCCAGTTGGCCAGGCCGATGCGACCGCCACTGCGACAGACCCGCAGCAGCTCCCGGGCGGCGGCGGCCTGGTCGGGCGCGAACATCACGCCGAACGTCGACACGACGGCGTCGAACGTGCCGTCGGCGAACGGCAACTGCTCGGCGTCGGCCACCTGGAACTCGACCTCGAGTCCCTCCGCCTGCGCCCGTTGGCGACCGCGTTCCAGCAGCCCTTCGCAGTAGTCGGTCGAGGTCACCCGGCACCAGCGCCGCGCCATCGCCAACGTGATGTTGCCGTTGCCGGCCGCGACATCGAGCACGCGCGCGTCGGGTCGCATGGCGAGCCGTTCGGCGAGCTGTTCGCCGACGATCTGCAGGGTCGAGCCGATCCTGGCGTAGTCGCCCGAAGACCAGGCGGCGCGCTGCCTGGTCTTGATGGCGGCGAAGTCGGGCATGGAGGACGGAGCTTGGATGGTCGTGTTCATGGTGGTCTCGTGGGAGTCACCCACCAAGGCGCAGGATCCGGCATCGACCTGCCACGGTCGCCACGCTTTGCCGTTGCCCGGTCGGGTCCGGGCGACGCAGATGGCGCATCCGCACACACTTCGGTAGACCATGCGCCCGGCGGCACGCCGCGCCTGCCGGCGCCGCTCGACCCCGGATGCCACCGATGCCACGACGAACCCTGATCCTGGGCGCGACCTCCGCGATCGCCGCGGAGGTCGCCGCGCTCTGCGCCGCCAGGGGCGACCGGCTGTACCTGATCGGGCGTGATGCCCGCAAGCTGCAGGATCTGGTCGCGTCCCTCGGCGGCGCGGTCGTGGGGCACGAGACCGCCGACCTGAACGCCTTCGCGGCGGCCGCCGCGCGCGTGCAGCGGGCGATCGATGCGCTCGGCGGCCTCGATCGCGCCCTGATCGCGCACGGCGACCTCGGCGACCAGGCGCGCAGCGAACACGACTTCGACCACGCGCGCGCGATCATCGACACCAACTTCGTCAGCGCCGTCTCGCTGCTGCTGCCGCTCGCCAACCACTTCGAAGCGCAGGGCCGTGGCCACCTCGCGGCGATCACGTCGGTGGCCGGCGAACGCGGCCGGCCGCGCAACTACACCTATGGCGCGTCCAAGCGCGCGCTGAGCTGCTACCTCGAGGGCCTGCGCAGCCGGCTGTACGCGACCGGCGTGCGCGTGCACGACTTCAAGCTCGGCCCGGTCGAGACGCCGATGTCCGCGGGCCACCCGAAGAACTTCCTCTGGGGCGAGAAGCGAGCCGTGGCGCGCGGCATCGTGCGGGCGATGGAGCGACGCTGGCACACGATCTACCTGCCGCGCTCGTGGCGCGTCGTGATGGCGATCGTGCGTGTCTTGCCGGAGTGCGTGTTCCAGCGCTTCGGCTTCCTCGCCGGCAGATAGCCGGCCCAGCGTCGACCGGGTCGCGCCGCGCTCGGCAGCGCGGCTCCGCACCGATTTGGGCCTTGCCCTCGCCGCGCTCGAACCGAGGATGTCCGGCCCCGCATCGCGTCGAACGCCGACGCGCCATGCGCGCCAGAGATCCCGATCGACCCAGAGGAGGCTCCATGTCCCGCTGCCACCGCGTGAGCATCGCCGTCGCCACGGCGTTCGCCCTGGCCTGTTTCGCCCTGCCCGCGCTCGGGCAGGCTCCCGCGTCGCCGCCGGCCGACGCCCCGGCCGCCGCGCTGCCCGCCGCGCTGCCGACCACCGCGCTGCCCGCCGGCCAGGATCCCAAGATCGACCCGGCGAACCTGAGGTCGGCGCTGCGTCCGATGCGCAGGGCGGAGATCGAACAGCAGCTCGAGGCATGGCTCGGCGTCCTGCAGGCGAAGGCCAGGGAACTCGCCGACACCGAGATCGGACGACGCGCCGCGGAGACCGCCACGAACAACGCCGAGGTCGAGCGGCTGAGCCAGCAGCTCGTCAGGCTGCGCGCCGAGCGTGACGCGATCGTCGAGCGGGTCCGGGCGGTGATCGAAGCCGCGAAGGACAAGGGCGTCGATCCCGCAGAGGCCACGCAGTACGTCGACTCGATCAGCGGCGGCGTCCAGCTCGAGGTGACGGGCCTGCAGTCGGCGTGGTCCGAGGCCCGCGCCTGGATGTTCTCCGTCGATGGCGGTCTGCGTCTGCTGCTCAGCATCGGCCAGTTCCTCGGCGTGCTGATCGCGTTCCGCATCCTCGCGGCGATCCTCGCCGGGCTGCTGGATCGTGCCGTGCGCCGGCTCAAGAAGACCTCCGATCTGCTGCGTGACTTCGTGGTCAACGCGACGCGCAAGCTGGTGTCGTTCGTCGGCATCGTCATCGCGCTGTCCTACATCGGCGTCAACATCGCGCCGCTGGTCGCCGCGATCGGCGCCGCCGGCTTCATCGTCGGTTTCGCGCTGCAGGGCACGCTGCAGAACTTCGCTGCCGGCATCATGGTGCTGATCTACCGCCCGTACGACATCGGCGACTACGTCACCGCGGCCGGTGTCTCCGGCACCGTCGCGTCGATGAACCTGGTGTCGACGTCGATCAAGACCCCCGACAACCAGCTGATCGTCGTGCCGAACGGTTCGATCTGGGGCGGCGTCATCACCAACGTCACCGCCAACCCGACGCGGCGCCTCGACCTGAAGTTCGGCGTCAGCTACGGCGACGACCTCGACAAGGTCAAGGCCGTGCTGACCGAGATCTTCACGTCGCACCCGAAGGTGCTGAAGGACCCCGCGCCGGTCATCGAGGTGCACGAACTGGCCGACTCGTCGGTGAACTTCGTCGCGCGGCCGTGGGTCAAGACGAGCGACTACTGGGCGCTGCACTGGGAGTTCCACAAGGCCGTCAAGCAGCGCTTCGACCGGGAGGGGATCTCGATCCCGTTCCCGCAGCGCGACGTGCACATGTATCCGCAGCCGGTCTGAGCGCGGCGGATGCGCGGGCGGGTGCGCCGGAGACGACACGACCCGCTGGCTGGCACCAGCGTGTCGTGTCGTTCCACGCAGGAGCCCCGCGGGCGAGGCTCGGCCGCGCCGATCAGCTCCGCACGTCGAAGCGGTCGAGGTTCATGACCTTGTTCCAGGCCGCCACGAAGTCGGTGACGAACTTCTGCTGCGCGTCGTCACACGCATAGACCTCGGCGATGGCGCGCAGCTGCGAGTTCGAGCCGAACACGAGGTCGACCGACGTGCCCGTCCACACGACCTTGCCGGACTTGCGGTCGTGGCCTTCGTAGACGTCGCCACCGGCCGCCGACTTCTTCCACTCCGTGCCCATGTCGAGCAGGTTGACGAAGAAGTCGTTCGTCAGCGTCTCGGGCCGCTTGGTGAAGACGCCGTGCTGGGCCTTGCCGACGTTCGCATTCAGCACTCGCAGCCCGCCGATCAGCACCGTCATCTCCGGCGCGGTCAGCGTCAGCTTCTGCGCGCGGTCCACGAGCAACACCGGCGCCGGCGCGCTCTCGCCCTTGCCGAGGTAGTCGCGGAACCCGTCCGACAAAGGCTCGAGCACCGCCATCGCCTCCACGTCGGTCATCTCCTGCGACGCATCGGTGCGACCGGGCGTGAAGGGGACCTTCACCTCGTGCCCGCCCTTCTTCGCCGCGTCCTCGACGGCGGCACAACCGCCCAGCACGATCAGGTCGGCGAGCGAGATCTTCTTGCCGCCGGACTGCGCCTTGTTGAACTCCTGCTGGATGCTCTCGAGCTTGCCGAGGACCTTGGCCAGTTCGGCCGGCTGGTTGACCGCCCAGTCCTTCTGCGGGGCGAGGCGGATGCGGGCGCCGTTGGCACCGCCGCGCTTGTCCGTGCCGCGGAACGTCGACGCCGACGCCCAGGCGGTCGAGACCAGCTGCGACGTCGAGAGCCCGGAGGCCAGGATCTTGCGCTTCAGTTCGGCGACGTCCTGGTCGCCGACCAGCGGATGGTCGACCGCCGGCACCGGATCCTGCCACAGCTGCGGCGGCGGGACCTCGGGGCCGAGCAGGCGCGAGTAGGGCCCCATGTCGCGGTGCGTCAGCTTGTACCAGGCCTTGGCGAACGCGGCCTCGAACTCCTTCGGGTTGTCGCGGAAGCGCTTCGAGATCGGCGCGTAGATCGGGTCCATCTTCAGCGACAGGTCCGTCGTCAGCATGACGACCGGGTGGCCCTTGGACGGATCGTGCGCATCCGGCGTCGTGCGCTTGGTCTGGCCCGCCTTCGGGATCCACTGCTGCGCGCCGGCCGGGCTCTTGGTCAGCTCCCACTCGTAGTCGAGCAGGTTCTCGAAGTAGTCGTGCGACCACTGCACCGGCGTGTAGGTCCAGGCACCTTCGAGGCCGCTGGTGATCGTGTCGGCGCCCTTGCCGGTGCCGAACGCGTTCTTCCAGCCGAGTCCCTGCTCCTCGAGCGGAGCGGCCTCCGGCTCACGGCCGACGTACTTGTTGGGGTCGGCGGCGCCATGGGTCTTGCCCAGCGTGTGGCCGCCCGCGATCAGGGCCACCGTCTCCTCGTCGTTCATCGCCATGCGCGCGAACGTGGTGCGGATGTCGTGCGCCGCGAGCAGCGGGTCCGGGTTGCCGTTGGGCCCCTCCGGGTTGACGTAGATCAGGCCCATCTGCGACGCGGCGAGCGGGTTCGCGAGCTTGCGGTCGTCCGTGAAGCGCTGGTCGCCGAGCCACTTGGTCTCGGGCCCCCAGTTGATGTCCTGCGGCTCCCAGACGTCGACGCGACCGCCGGCGAAACCGAGCGTCTGGAACCCCATGGTCTCGAGCGCGACGTTGCCGGTCAGCACCATCAGGTCGGCCCACGAGATCTTGTCGCCGTACTTCTGCTTGATCGGCCACAGCAGCCGGCGCGCCTTGTCGAGGTTGCCGTTGTCCGGCCAGCTGTTGAGCGGCGCGAAGCGGATGATGCCCGAGCCCGAGCCGCCGCGACCGTCGGCGATGCGGTAGGTGCCGGCGCTGTGCCAGGCCAGCCGGATCATCAGCCCGCCGTAGTTGCCGTAGTCCGCGGGCCACCAGTCCTGCGACGTGGTCAGCGTCTTGGCGATGTCCTGCTTCAGCGCCGGCAGGTCGAGCTGCGCGAACTCCTTCGCGTAGTCGAAGTCCTTGCCCATCGGATTGCCCGACGGCGGGTTCGCATTGAGGACGTCGAGGTTCAACTGGTTCGGCCACCAGTCGGCATTCGTGTACGCCTTGTTCGTCATCGGTTCCTGCATGTTTCGATCCGCCTGTGGGGTGGTGGCCTGCGACGCACCCATGAACGGACATGCGTCGATGCCGCCGGTGGTCTGGCTGCTGGTCGCCGAGGCCTCGGCGACGGTCGGCTCCTCGACCCGGGCCTGGGTCGACGTCGAGCAGCTGCTGCCCAGCGCCGACCAGCCGAGGGTCACGGCGATCAATCCGACGGAACCGGTGCCGCCGACGCGCCGCGTCGTGCTGCCTCGAGCCTGCGCGCACATCGCGGGGCTCCTCTGCGTGATGGTGTTCTCTGACATGTGTTCTCCTCGTGGTTGCCTGATTTGGACGGGTGGGCTTTCGAAGTCCCGGCGGGTCCGGTTGCTAGGTTCGTGAACCGGACGCCGCAGCGAGACACGCGGGGCAGGTGCCCCAGAAGAGGATCTCTGCCGCGTCGATCCGATGATCGGAGGCGACGGCGGTCGCGCACGGCGCCTCGCCGGTGATGCAGTCGACGTCGGTGGTCTTGCCGCAGGTGCGGCAGATCACGTGGTGGTGGTTGTCACCGACGCGCGGGTCGTAGAGGCCCGGGGACCCCGCGGGCTGGATGCGCCGGATCAGACCCTTCTCGGTCAGCACACGCAGGGCGTCGTAGACCGCCTGCCGCGAGATCGCGCCGATCTCGGCGCGCACGTCGTCGGCGACCCGGTCGGCCGTGCAGTGGGGCCAGCGCGCGACCGACCGCAGCACCGCCAGGCGCTGGGCGGTGACCTGGAGGCCATGGGCACGGAGGCGGGCGGCTGGGTCCATCAGGCGATGAGACTAACTCTGATTCTAGACTCAGTCAAGTTTGGGTTACTGCCCGCGCCGACTCTGCGGGTCGGGAACCGATGACTTGAATGGAGCTGCCGTGCTCGAAGTCGTTATATGGTATTGGCTTCTATCGGATCCTCACCCGCTGGGCCGGCGTGCACGGGATGTGCTCCGTGCGCGACTCCACCCAAGTCCGTCCCTAGGAAGGGAACGTCGACCAGCTGTCGGATCGCCCCCCGCCGCCCGCACCCAGACCCGCCGCCGATGCCCGAGATCCAGCAGATCGTCACCCACCCCGGCGGCGCCCACAAGGACGACCTGCTCGCCTGCTGCGTGCTCATCGCCAGGCACGGCTGCCCCGTCGTACGGCGCGATCCGACCGAGGCCGAACGCCTCGATCCCTCGGTCGCGCTCGTCGACATCGGCGGCTCGCACGACCCGGCGCTGCACAACTACGACCACCACCACTTCCCGCGCGAACACGCGCCGACCTGCTCGCTGAGCCTGGTGCTCGATGCGCTCGGCGTCTACCAGGACGCGCGCACGTTCTGCGACTGGCTCGAACCCGCGGAGTGGTTCGACTCGCGCGGTCCCAAGGCGACCGCCGCATGGCTCGGTGTGCCGCGGCGCGCGGTGTCCCAACTGAACTCCCCGATCGACGCCACCCTGCTGCGGCGCTTCGCCCAGCAACCGGAGCACGCGCCGGGCGAAGTGCTCTACGAGTACATGCGCCTCGTCGGCCAAGACCTGCTCGACCACCTGCGCGACGTGCGGGCCAGCATCGATCAGATCGCCGACCGCTGCGAGCGCTGGTCGGTGACGGCCGGCGACGACGTGATCGAGGCCGTGTTCCTGCCGCGCGGCGACGTGATGCCCGACGAGCCATCGGGCTCGGTCGCGCGCTTCGTGCGCGCAACCGGCCTCGAGCACGAGATCGGCGCCACGGTCTATCCCGACCGCCGCGGCCCCGGCTACGGCATCAGCCGCTACGAGGACGACCCGCGCCTCGACTTCTCGCGCGTCGAAGGCGAACCCGACGTGCACTTCGCCCACCAGAGCGGCTTCGTGTGCAAGACCACGGCGACGGCGCCCGAACGGTTGCGCGAACTGATCCGGCTGGCCGCGGGCGGCTGAGTGCGCGCGCGCTCGCGCCGCCGGCCCCGGGAACCAGCGCGCTGCCGCGCCAGCCCCGACTGTCAGCGCTTCCTGGCGATCACCAGCTTGTCGAGCTTGGCCCGGACCAGGATGGACTCCTCGCTGCGCGTCAGGGACTTGCTGATCGCCTTCAGGCTCATGCCCTTCTCCACCAGGAAGCGGAGCTTCTGGATCTCGCTGTCGGTCCAGGCTTGGCGATGCCGTTCGAAACGTTCCTTCATGGTTGGCTCCTTGTCGATGCTCGCGGGGCGTGCCCGGCCCTCGCAGGCAGTGGCCGACACCGGCGCGTCGATGCACGTCGTAACCGGCGGCCCCTGGTCGATCCACGGCTCGTGCGCGGGACCGACTCCGGCGCCGAGCCGCGGCAGCGCGCGTCAGCCGCGCGCGAGATGCCGCCGCAGGAAGTCACCGATGCGGCCCCACAGATCGCACCAGTCTTCGCCGCGCATGAAGTGGCCGGACTCCGGGTACTCGTGCAGCTCGGCGCCGTAGGCGCGCGCAAAGCGGCGCCCTGGTTCGGGCGGCACTGCGGCATCCCGCCCCGCCAGCCCGAGCAGCAGCGGCGGACACACGTCCGGCATGCGCGCCGGGTCGACCAGCACCGGCGCCGAGAGCACCGCGGCGACCGCGTCGAACAGACCCGGCTCTGTCAAGGCACCCAGCGCCGCGAAGCCCCCCATGGAAACGCCCACGAGCCCGACCCGCTCGGCACCGCGCTCGCGGCATCGCGCCACCAGCGCCGGCAACTCGGCGACCCATTCGCGCGCGATGGCGAGGATCGCCGCCATGCGCTGCGGCTCCGGCAGCGCGGCGATGCGCGCGAGCCGGCCGTCCTCGCGGCCACCGTGGCCGGGCGCATCGGGCAGCACGACTTCGATGCCTTCATCGACGAACGCCGCGCCATCCCCACGTTGCGTCTCCGCCCTGGCTGCGTAGCCATGCAGCAGGATCACGCTGGCGCGCAGCCGGCCGGCGCAGGGAAGGTGGTGCATCGCTGCGGTGGAGGTCATCGGCATCGAACGGCGGGCGTCCCGGCCGAACGGCCCTTTGTAGCAAGGCGGCAGGACGACCGTGCGAAACCCCGTGGACTCCCTTGCACACTTCCGCGTGGTCCTGGTCGCTGCAGGCTCGGTGCGTGGCGGCGACTGGCGCGAGAGTGCGTGCCACAGCCGTTCCACCGCGAACACGCCGGCCAGTGGGCCAAGGCGGCGCGCTCCGCGCGGAAGCCGATCGAGGAGGTGTGGCAGACGTGCGAGTCCCAGGCGACCTTGTGGGATTCGGCGCGAAACTACACGGCGTCGTGCCACTGCTCCGGTGGCGACGCCGCACGACAGCCTGTTCCGCAACACCTTTGCCCAGCCCGAGCACGCAGCACCGCTGCTGCGCGCCCTGCTGCCAGCGCCACTGGTCGCGGCAATCGACCGCAGCGGCGACGAAGAATGGTCGGAGCGAGAAGATTTGAACTTCCGACCCCCTGCACCCCATGCATTCCTGGCCCTCCCGCCCGCATCCTGCGGAGCGGCTGGGAAAAGAACGGATTGGTGCGCGAATCCGAGAACAGGCCGCAGGTTACGAGCGGGCGGCGAGAGTCGCAAGGCGTCACGCTGGATCGCGGGGCGTTGCGCCGGTTCGTGGTAGTCGACGCCTTAACTTGGCAGTCCTACCAAGTGAACGAGAAGCGCGAAGGGGCTCGGTGCCACGACGTTGACACGAGGTCACGCGCAAGACGCGGCCCGGGTTCAACGACCGCAGCGAGGGGGCGCGTCGCCTTCGATCGATTCGAGGTGCGGCTTGAAGACAATAATGAGCCGCGCGGTCGTGAGGCGATGCGTGATCTCGGGCTCCCTAGCCTGGGAGAGGTCTGCTGTTCCCAGCAGACCCACCGCACGAGCAATCGAAGCAACCGTGTTCGGCACACGTTCCGCAAGCCTTCGTGACTCGCTCGCGCAGGGCCTTGCGCGCCCTGAACACCCGCACTCCCGCGTTGCTCTCTCCGAGCCCCGACTCGACCGCGAAGTCCTTGACGGCGACACCGTCCAGTTCGATGCGACGCAGGGCCGTCGCCTGATCGGGCGGCAGCATGTCGATCAGACGGCGAATGCAACGACACAACTCGCGGTCGGCCTCGGCTTCGGGCTGCGACTCGGCGCGCCGCAGCTCGTCGGCAAGGGCCTGAAGTCGAGCGTTGGCCGTCGTAGCCCGCCGATGCCGGTCGACGATCGCGTTTCGCAGCACGCGGTAGAACCACGCCCGTGACGACTCGTCGGCGCGCAGCTTGCCGCCGCGTTCAAGACCCTTGACGAAGGCGTCCTGCACGACGTCCTCGGCCATGGCGCGGTCGCCGACGCGACGCTCCACGAACGCGACGAACTCGCGGTGACTGGCGACGAGTTCCTGCATCACGTAGTCGGGCAGGCCCGTGGCTTCGCCCCCATGTTGGCTGTCGTGGCAACTCATCGCGGCACCTCCGTTGCAATGGTGCCGCGGAACCGCCGCAGCAGCAGGGAACTCAGCAGCACGGACACGCTGGACAAGGACATGGCGGCACTGGCGTACACTGGGGACAGGACGATGCCCACACCCGCCAACGCCCCGGCCGCGATCGGGATGCCGAGCAGGTTGTAGATCGACGCCCAAACCAGGTTGCGCCGGATCGTCCGCATCGTCGCCTGGGCCAAGGCAAGGGCCACAGGCACGCCTGCGATCCCGCCCCGCAGCAGGGTGACGTCTGCTGCTGCCGCGGCAACGTCGGTGCCGGTGCCGACCGCAATCCCCAGGTCGGCGGTCGCCAGCGCGGGCGCGTCGTTGACACCATCACCGACCATCGCGACGCACAGTCCCATGGCCTTCGCTTCGGCAATGCGCCGGGTCTTGTCCGCAGGCAGAAGTTCCGCCGCCACCTCGTCAATGGCGAGTTGCTGCGCGATAGCAGCGACGACGCCGTGCTTGTCACCCGACAACATGCCGAGGCGCATCCCCATCGCGCGCAACTGCATCACGGCCGCTCGCGCCTCGGGACGCAAGGTATCGGCGAGGCCGATCACGCCCAGCAGTTCGCTGGCTCGGGCAACGAGCAGCGGCGTGACCCCGCTCGCCGCCAGCGCGTCGACGCGCGGCGTCACCACCGAGACGTCGATGCCGTGCTGCGCAAGCCACTCGGGCTTGCCGACTCGTACGGTGAGGTCGCCCAGCCGGGCCGTCACACCCATCGCCGGAAGCGCGACGAACTGCGTCGCTTCATCGAGCACGAGCCCTCGCGACCGAGCCGCACCAACCACTGCCCGCGCGAACGGATGTTCACTCGGCAACTCGGCCGCTGCAGCAACGCGAAGTAGCTCCTCGTTGCCGACTCCGGGTCGCGGCTCAACGGCCACCACCTCAGACCGACCACTCGTCAGCGTGCCGGTCTTGTCGAACAGAACGGTGTCGACGTGGCTTGCCTGCTCGATCGCCGCGCCGGTTCGGAACATGACCCCGAGTTCCGCGGCACGTCCAGCTCCGACCGCAACGGCCGCTGGGGTCGCGAGACCAAGCGCGCACGGGCAGGCGATCACGAGCACCGCAACCATGTACTCGATCGCAACCGGCAGCCCGTCCCAGGTCGGATCTACTGCCCACCAGACACCAAACGTCACCAACGCCAGCGCCAACACGATCGGCACGAACACGGCACTTGCCTGATCGGCGAACCGAGCGATCGGTGCCCGCGATCCCTGGGCCAGTTCGACCGCGGCGGTGATCCGCGACAGCGCGGTTTCCGCACCGGTACGCTCGATGCGTACCAACAGCGCGCCGGTCGTGTTCAAGCTGCCACCGACAACGCGGTCACCCAGGCTCTTCTCCGCCGGCACGCTCTCGCCGCTGAGCAGCGACTCATCGACGGCTGAACTTCCGTGCACCACGACGCCGTCGCTCGGAACACGTTCACCCGGCCGCACCCGCACGCGATCGCCCGGCCGCAGGTCAGCCACCTGGACATCCCGCTCGGGCGACGCTGCATCTCCTTCGACGCGATGTGCCATCGCCGGAACCAAGGCGTGTAGGGCGCGCAGCGCGTCGCCCAACCGCCAGCGCGCGCGTGTCTCCAAGAACTTGCCGAACAGCACGAAGGTGATGATCGCCGCCGCAGCCTCGAAGTAGACGTGCGGCCCGGCATGCTCGCCGTGCGCAAGCCATTGCGCAGCGAACGTCGCAGCCGTCGACCAACCCCAGGCCGAGAGCGCCCCGAGCGACACCAGCGTGTTCATGTCGGGACTGCGGTGGCGGGCCGCGGCGACACCGGCGCGCAGGAATCGACGGCCGGGTCCGAACAGGACCGCCGTGCCGAGCGCGAACTGCATGCTGCGGCCAGCTCCGGTGTCGGCAAACGAGATCGCCCCGTGCGACATGCCGAGCACGAGCAGCGGTACGGTGAGAGCTGCTGCGACGGCAAGGTCGCGCAGAAGACCGCGGCGGTCTCGTTCCTCGGACTCGCTCCGGCCAACTCCAGCCGGCCCCACCGAGGGGGCAGGCGGCAACACGCCGTAGCCCGCGGCGACGACGGCCGCTTCCAGGGCAGCTCGGTTCGTCCGGCTCGAATCGATCGCAACGCGAGCTTGCTGCGTCACGAGATTGACCCGGGCGTCCGCCACGCCATCGACATTGGTCAGCGCGCGTTCGATCCGGCGGGCGCAGGCAGCACAGGTCATGCCGGTAATGTCGAGAACAGTGGCCTCGGCTGGGGCAGGAGTAGTGGTTCGGGTTTCCATGCCTTGCGGACGCTGAAGGTCCAACCCCCTTACGCAGTTCTGGCTCGGTGGGACTGGCACCCTGCCTGTTCGAGAGCGCGGGTAGGCAGGGGCGTCACGACGCCGTCACTCTCGCGTCGTAGCCGGCGTCGATCACGGCGGCGACGAGCTGCTCGGGATCGACTTGGGCCGGATCGTAGGCGACTCGAGCTAGATCGCGGGCGCGGTCGACCTGCGCCGAATGCACGCCTTCGAGGCTCGCAAGGGCTTGGTGAACATGCCGGACGCAGGAGCCGCAGGTCATGCCGGAAATGGCGAGAACTGCGGTCTGGGGATCGGAGGAAGAGTCGGTTCGTGAGGGTCTCATCGTCGTACGCGGGAACGTGAACAGAAGAATGGCAAGGAGTGCCTCGCCGACGCCGTGCTCCCCCCCTGCCTTACACGGATTCGAGTGGTTTCCGCGTCGTCTGGCAGCTGGACACCCTTCGCACCACACGACGAGTCCGTCACGCCAGGATCATCGCGTCACATCGATGTCGTGCCCGCGACAGCATGCCGGCAGCTCGTCTCGCACGATCTCCAAGACGAGTCGGGCCTTCTCCAGGAAGTCGGTTGTGCTCGGGACTTCGACGCGCCGTGCATGGCCACCCCACGCCGCGGCGATCTTCGCGTCCAGCGCCGCGGCCTGTTCGGCGGACTCGACGCGCAAGGGGTTGCTGTGGTCGAACCCTTGCGCCAGCGCCGGCGTCCGCAGGTGCACGACCGCCGAATACCGACGTAGCTCCGCCTCCGCTTGGGTGCCGAGGGAGTCCCAGTAGGTCGCTTGGGCCTGTGGCCAGTAGGCCGCACCATCGACGGTCCCGCGGTCGCAAAGCGCCACAACGATCTCGTTCGCATGGCCGAAAGCCAGGGCCTCCAACTCGCGCTGTACGTAGTAGATCGCCCGCTGCGAGGCGCACCGCGCCGCTTCTGACCCAAGGCGCGGAAAGCCGCCGCCGAACACGATCCCGGCGGCCTCAGGCAAGATCGCGATGTGCTTGCAGAACGACCTTCGGGCCATCTCCAGCACGGCCGTCTTCCCCGCGCCGGGCCCACCCGTAACGACCACGAGCTTGACCTCGCGCTGCGTCAGCTGGCAACGACATGGACTCGATCCGACTGGCAGGACTGAGACTGCGTGTGATGACATGGGATCAGCCCTCACTCAATTCGCCAAGGCGAACGGACTCGCCGTCGCGGGCAACGTGCGTAGGCCAGCCCAGGCGTTCCTGGATCAGCGTCGCCATCGCTTGGGCTGGTCGTGGCTCGCCGTGCACGAGGTACGTCATGGTGGGCGGCGTCTTCAGGGAGCCGAGCCACCGCAGCATCTCCTTTCCGTCGGCGTGCGCGGACAAGCCGTGGATCGTGCGGACCTCAGCTGCCACGGGGATCGATCTGCCATGGATGCGAAGCTCCCGTGCGCCGTCCTGCAACAACCTGCCTCGCGTCCCTTGCGCCTGGTAGCCGACGAGCAGCACAGTCGTGCGCGGCATCGGCAAGCGTCTGGCGAAGTGATGGAGGATGCGGCCGCCAGTGGCCATGCCGCTTCCCGCGATGACGATCATGGGGCCGCGCCGCTCATTGAGAGCCTTCGACTCGTCGCGCGTCGCGCAAAGCTCGTACTGCTGGCAGCAGAGCGGGCACTGCTTGTGGTCCATCGCCTGCCGCATCTCATGGTCCAGATCCTCCAGATGGTGGCAGTAGACCTCCGAGACCCGGTTCGCCATCGGGCTGTCGATGACCACCGGAATCCGCGGTGTCCTGCCAGCCTCTTCGAGTTGACGAAGCACCCAGATCAGGGTCTGGGTGCGGCCAACCGCGAACGCCGGAATGAGCAGGACGCGCTCCTGCGCAGCCGTTTCGCGCACGATCGCAGCAAGTGCCTCGACCGGATCGCCCACATGCTCCTTGTCCCCGTAGGTGGACTCGATCAGCAGCACGTCCGCAGCCGGAACGGGCTCGGGATCGCGCAGGATGGGCTGGTCCCAGCGTCCCAGATCGCCGGAGTAGACCAACCGAAGGGGAACCGAGCCGTCGATGCCGAGGTCGGAAGTTGCGGATCCGAGAATGTGGCCCGCGCGGCGCAAGGTCGCCCGCACGCCTGCCGCGACGTCGAACTCGGTGCCGTAGCCATGAACCTGCACCGCGTCCAGGACTGGTGCCACATCGTCCGCGGTGAACAGCGGCTGCGCCGGGTGGTGCCTGCTGTAGCCATGTCGATTCGCATATGTGGCCTCCTCCTCCTGCAGGCGCGCAGCGTCCGCCAGCAAGATGCGCAACAGGTCGCGCGTGCCCGCGGTGCAGTGGATGCGCCCCCTGAAGCCGGCCCGCACGAGCAGCGGGAGTCCTCCGGAGTGGTCGAGATGAGCATGGCTCAGGATGACGGCGTCGAGCCCTCGCATGTCGAAGGTCGGCATTGCCCAGTTGCGTAGCCGCAGGTCCTTCGGGCCCTGGAAGAGGCCGCAGTCGAGGAGCACCCTCGCGCGAGGCGTGGTCAGCAGGTGCTTCGAACCCGTCACGGTTCCGGCAGCACCGAGGAACTGCAGGGAAGGGAGCGTTTGCATGCCGCGCATCAGATGACCCCTTCCGGCGCGGAGCGCCGGATTCGCAACCACTTCGTGAACTCCAGGACACCGACCGGAACGCATGCGATCAGGAACATGGTCGCGCACTCGGTCCAGCCGAGCGTGACCGTACCCATCAGGCCCGCGAGCGTTTCGTTGTGATGCGACCAGATCTGCAGCAGACAGGAGGCCGCGACGACAACGGCGAGCATCAGGTTCGTTCGCCACGCGAGCCGCCAGAGCGGGACCGTCTCGCTGCGGCAACCGAACGAGCGCAGCAACTCGGCGAACACCAACGTGGCGAACGCATGCGTGCGTGCCGTGCGCTCGTCCTCGACCGACAGGCCGTAGAGGTAGACCGCGAATGCAGCACCGGCCGTCATGAGGGCCGTGAATCCCATCGTCAACAGAAAGCCCCGGTCCGTGATCTGCGCGGTTCGCAGACGCGGCCGGCGTTGCATCACGTCCGGTGCGACGGGGTCTGCCGCCAGGAACAATGCGGGCAACCCATCGGTGACCAGATTGATCCACAGGATCTGGATGGGCAGGAGCGGCAATGGCAGCCCCGCAACCACGCACGCGGTCATCAATAGCAGTTCCGCCGTATTGCCGCCGAGCAAGAACAACAGGGTCTTGCGAATGTTGTCGTAGACGCCACGTCCCTCCTCCACCGCAGCGGCGATGGACGCGAAGTTGTCGTCGGTGACCACCATGTCGGAAGCCTGCTTGGCGACCTCGGTCCCGGATCGCCCCATGGCCACGCCGACGTCGGATCCGCGCAACGCCGGGGCGTCGTTCACCCCGTCGCCCGTCATCGCCACGACCGCGCCTTGCGACTGCCACGCGCGAACGATGCGCAGCTTGTCCGCGGCGGTCACGCGAGCGAACACGGCGACGCTCGCGATGCACGCCGCAAGCGCCTCGTCGCTCATCCGCTGCAGTTCCGCTCCGCCCACGACCGCGGAGGTCGCATCCGCAAGTCCCAGTTCCCGCGCGATCGCAGCCGCCGTCTTCGGCTGGTCCCCCGTGATCATCACGACACGGATGCCGGCGGCGCGACAGTGTTGCACGGCCACCTTGGCCTCCTGACGTGGGGGATCGTACATGCCGACGAAACCGACGAACGTGAGGTCCTGCTCCAACGACTCGACGGTCAGAGGTGCCTGCAGGCAAGCCGTCGCGGCGGAACCACTCAGCTCCCGCCTTGCACATCCGAGCACGCGAAGTGCACGCGCCGCGAGCGCAGCGTTCGCTTCCAGAGCCGCGCTCCGGTCCGCCTCCGACATGGGGGAGGTGCCGTCGGCCGTCAGTCTGCGGGTACAACGCGCGAGAACGCTCTCCGGGGAGCCGTTGACCAGCACCTCGAACGATCCGCCGGACAGCCGCCGCACGACACACGCTCGCTTGCGATCGGAGTCGAACGGGATCTCGCCGACCTTCGGAGCCTCCCGATCCAACGTGGCGCGGTCGCCGCCGATCTTCGCCGCAGCGACGACCATCGCCGCCTCGGTGGGATCGCCCACGGCTTCGTGCACCCCGTCGCGGACGACGACTTCGGCATTCGTGCAGCCGACGAGGTTCCGAGCCAGCTGCTGCAGCATGAAGTGAACCTCCGTCGGAACAGGCTTTCCGTGCAGTGCAACGCCCCCCTCGGGTGCGTAGCCCTCGCCGAAGAAGTCCACCTCGAGCCCGGCGACGAGCGCGACGCGGGCGGTCATCTGGCCCACGGTGAGCGTGCCGGTCTTGTCCGTGCAAATGACGTTCGTGCTACCCAGGGTCTCGACCGCGGGGAGCCGACGGATCAGCGCCTTGCGCTGCGCCATGCGCCGTACGCCAACGGCGAGCGCGACGGTGACGATGGCAGGCAAACCCTCAGGTACCGCGGCAACTGCGAGGCTCACGGCAACCAGCAGCAGAGGCAAAATGGGCTCGCCGCGGAGCAGACCGAGTGCGAAGAGTCCCGCGACGATCGACAGCGACGCGACGACGAGGATCTTGCCAACTCGACGCAAGCGTACTTGGAGGGGTGTATCCTCCCCTGCACCTGCGGACTCGATGAGACCCGCGATGCAACCGACCTCGGATCGCATCCCCGTGGCAACCACGACGGCTCGCGCCGTGCCGGTGGAGACCGCGGTGCCCATGTAGACCATGGTCACGCGGTCCGCGAGCATCGCGGTGGGCTCGACGGCGACGGTCGCCGACTTGGCGGCCGGTTCGGACTCGCCGGTGAGGGACTTCTCGACGCAGCCAAGTGACGCCGACTCGATCAGCCGCGCATCCGCCGCCACGAGGTCGCCGGACTCCAGCAACAGGAGGTCCCCCGGAACGAGATCCGCCGAAGCAACCACGAGGGTGCGACCGCCGCGCCGCACTTTGGCTTGCGGAGCGGTGAGGCGCTTGAGCGCCGCAATGGACCGCTCCGCGCTGAACTCCTGCCACGCTCCGATCACGGCGTTGAGGACGACGATCGCCGTGATCACGACGGAATCGACCCACTCCCCGAGTGCGCCCGATACCGCGGCTGCGCCCACGAGCAGCCACACGATGAAGCTCTTGAACTGGCCGAGCAGCACCTGAACGAACCCAGCCTGCGCCGCATGGCGCAGCTCGTTGGGACCGAACTCTGTGAGCCGACGAGATGCCTCCTCGGCGCTGAGCCCGTCCGACGAGGTCCCGATGCGGTTCACGGCCTCGGCGACCGGCATGGCATGCCACGCCGGAGTGCCGTCCGCTCCGTCGCGAAGCGTGTTGGTCACACTGCTCTCGCTGAGACCTGGGTACGTCGCCATTTCCATTCCTCGATCGCGCAGAAGAAACAGGGCACGATGAACAAGGTGATGAGGCTCACGGCCATCCCGCCCATGATGGGAATCGCCATCGGCTGCATCACGTCACTGCCGCGCCCCGTCGACCAGAAGATGGGCATGAGGCCGAACACCGTGGTCGCGGTGGTCATCAAACATGGCCGAATGCGCTTGAGCCCGGCCTCCAACACGGCATCGCGGATCTGCTGGACCGATGTGAACCGCTTCTCCTGGAACACGTCTTCGAGGTAGGTGGCAATCACGACGCCGTCGTCGTCGACGACCCCGAAAAGCACGAGGAACCCGACCCAAACGGCGACCGAGAGGTTCACCCCCCACAGTCCGAGCATCAGGAACCCGCCGCTCGCCGACACCAGCACGCCGAAGAAGATCACCGGGGCGATCCACCAGCGACGGAATCCGAGGTAGAGCATGACGAACATGATCCCGAGCGTGATCGGCACGAGGATCCGCATGCGCGCCGTGGCACGGACCTGGTTCTCGAACTGGCCGGACCATTCCCAGTAGTAGCCCGCGGGCAACTGCAGCCGACCGTCCTTCACGGCTTGCTGTAGCAGCACCTCCGCGTCCTGCACGACGCTGACCTCGTCGCGATCGCGCGTGTTCATCGTCACGTAGCCGACGAGCAACCCGCGCTCACCCTTGATCTCCTGCGGGCCGAGCACGGTCTCGATGGTGGCCAGCTGAGCCAACGGCACCTGTGCTCCGTTCGCAGCGGGCACGTTCACGCGCTCGATGGCACTGATGTCCTCGCGGAAGTCGCGCGCCAGTCGCACTCGGATCGGATACCGCTCGCGCCCTTCCACCGACTCCATCAGATTCATACCACCGAGTGACATCTCGACGGTGTCCTGGACGTCGCGGATGTTGACGCCGTAACGGGCGATGCGGTCGCGGTCGATCGCGATCTGGATGTAGGGCTTACCGACGATGCGATCGGCGACGACGTCAGTAGCGCCCGGCACTTCGCGTAGCAGCCGCTCGATCTGCAACCCGATGCGCTCGATCTCCTTCAGGTCGGAGCCGAAGACCTTGACTCCCATCATGGCGCGGAAGCCCGTTTGCAGCATGACGAGCCGAGTCTGGATCGGCTGCAGCCAAGTCGGCAGCACTCCGGGGATGGCGGTCCGCTCCTGCAACTCCGTCAGGATCTCGCCCTTGGTGATGCGGCGTTGCTCGGGCCACGCCCACGCGAGCGGAGCCTTCAGCCAGTCCGGCCAACCACGGAAGAACCGTTCGACCGGGAGCATCCGCCACTGCTCTTCCGGCTTCAGCACGACGATCGACTCCATCATCCCGATCGGCGCGGGATCGAGCGCCGACTCGGCGCGCCCGATCTTGCCGACGACGGACTCGACCTCCGGCACGGTGGCGATGGCCAAGTCTTGCTTGCTGTTCACCTCGACCGCACGCGAGAGCGAGCCCTGCGGTAGCAGCGAGGGCATGTAGAGGAACGATCCCTCGTCGAGCGATGGGATGAACTCACGACCGAGTCCCGGCAGGATCCGCGTCTCCTGGACCACGCTGAGACCGGCGGCGGTCTCGGCGTCGCGGTCCGTGGGATCCTGACGCCGCCACAAGAGGCGCGAGGATTCGCTGCCGTCGCGGTCCCGAACGCGCTGCCACCGGAGTTGGTCCAGTTCGAGCAGCGGACGAGTTGCAGCGACATCTTCCGGCAGATGCATCAGGCGCTTCAATTCCGGCGATGCCGGCTTGCTCGCGAACACGTTCGCGATCACCTCGACCGGGTAGAGCGTCTGGCCGATCCCCAGCCACACCGAGAAGCCGGCAAACAGCACGAGCGCGGGCGCAGCCAGGAACAGCTTCTTGTGCCCCAACACCCAATGCAGCGTCGGCGCGTAGACCCTCGCGACAGCGCGCGACACCGGATTCGCTTCAAGCGGCAGGAAGCGTTCGCGGGTCATGCGCACGACGCAGAGTGCCATGCCAAGGCCCACCGCGCTGGCGATGAGCCAGCCGCTGCCGTGCCCCACATCGAGTCCCCACTGGAACGCCATGTGCGTCGCGACCATGGCGAGCAAGCCGATGGCGGCGGCAACGCCGAGGGTGATGCGCCGCCCCCACTGCACCGGCCGGAAGAGCAGATAGCAGACGAACGGCACGACCGTGATCGCCAGCACGACCGAAGCTCCGATCGCGAACGTCTTCGTAAACGCGAGCGGGCGGAAGAGCTTGCCTTCCTGATCGGTCAGGAAGAACACGGGGATGAACGAGACGATCGTGTTCGTAACGGCGGTGACGATGGCCCCTGCGACTTCCGTCGCGCCTTCGTACACCAAGCCGAGGTGACCCTTGGTCGCCTTCTCCTCCGCCGTGGCCGCGGCCATCCGACGGTAGATGTTCTCGGCCATGATGATGCCCATGTCGGCGACGTCGCCGATCGCGATCGCGAGTCCGGCGAGCGACATGATGTTGCTGTCGATCCCGAACGCGTACATGAGCAGGAACGACGAAGCGATGGCCAACGGCAGGGTCGGCAAGACCGTCACCGTCGTTCGTAGGTGCATCAGGAAGAAGAGGATCACCAGACTCGCCAGCAACAGCTCCTCGAACAGCGCCTCCTTCAGCGTGTCGATTGTCTCGTCGACGATCGTCGTACGGTCATAGAACGGAATGATGGAGATCTTCGACTCACGGCCATCGGCCAGCTTCTTGGTCGGCAGGCCCGCCACGAGCTGGGCCAGCTTCGCCTTGACTCGAGCCAAGACCTCGCGTGGGTTTTCGCCGTAACGCATCAGAACGACGCCACCAACCGTCTCGACGCCGGCCTTGTCGAGTGATCCTCGGCGGAAGTCCGGGCCGAGTTGCACCGTCGCGACGCTACGCAACAGCACCGGCGTGCCGCCTTCCTCGCGAATCACGACTCGTTCGAGATCCTCGACCGTCTTGACGAAGCCGATACCGCGGATGAAGAACTCGATGCCGGCGTTCTCTACGACCTTGGCACCGACGTCGATGTTGCTCTTCCGGACGGCCTCGTAGACATCCATCAGCGTGACGCGATGGGCACGCATCCGATCAGGATGCAGGTCGATCTGGTACTGCTTGACGAAGCCGCCGATGCTCGCGACCTCACTGACGCCCTCGACCGCCTGCAGCTGGTAGCGCACGAACCAGTCCTGGACCGAGCGCAGCTCGGCGAGATCGAACCCTTCGCCTTCGATCGTGTACCAGTAGACCTGGCCGAGCGCGGTCGCGTCGGGGCCGAGCACGGGCACGACCCCCATCGGCAGCCGCTGCTGTGCCACGTTCATGCGTTCGAGCACGCGCGAACGAGCCCAGTAGTAGTCGACCTCGTCCTTGAAGATGACGAAGACCATCGCGAAGCCGAACCCGGACATCGAACGGATCGCCTTCACGCCGGGCGTGCCGGTCAGGCTCGTCGTCAGCGGATAGGTGACCTGATCGTCGACGTCCTGGGGGCTGCGGCCGGCCCAGTCGGCGTAGACGATCACCTGCTTCTCGCCGATGTCCGGGATCGCATCGACCGGCGTGTTGCGGATCGCCCACAGGCCGGCCGCGACGAGCCCGGCCATCGCCAGGACCATCAGGAAGGCGTTGGCTAGGCACCAGCGAATGACGGCGTTGACCATGTCTCGCTCCCTGGCTCAGCGTTTGTGACCAGAGTGCTCGTCCTGCGTTGCAGGTGCGGGCTGCTTTGGCGGGTTGGTCGGCCGGTCCCCACCATGCTGGTGGCCCATGCTCGCGTGCAGGCCGCCGGGATAGAGCAGGCTCGGCTGTCCCTGCAGTTGAAACTGGCTGTCGATGAAGAAGTTGCCGCGCACGACGACGCGCTCTCCCTCGTCGAGCCCCTTGCTGACCGAGCAGTAGGTCCCTGAGCGAGGTCCGATCACGATTTCGCGCGGCTCGAACAACCCCGCCGCCTTCTCGACGTAGACGAGCTTGCGGGTGCCGCTGTCGAGGACTGCTGTCACGGGAATCGCGAGGCCGGGAGCAGCAGGTGTCGCGCCCGACGGCGCGCCCGGAACAGTTTCGAGGGGCATCTCGCAGATCGGGCATGGCCCTCTTGCGTCGCGAACGACCTGAGGGTGCATCGGGCACGAGTACTTGCCTTCGAGCCCGGTCGGCCTGGCTTCGCCGGCGGGGCCGAGGGCGGCGTGCACCACTACCGACACGAACATCCCCGGCTTCAGTTTCTGGTCCGAGTTCACGACGTGCACGGGCACGCGGATCGTACGCGTGAGATCGTTCACGATCGGCTGCACGAAGGTCACCATGCCTTCGAACGTCGCCCCAGGAACTGCTTCGGCAATGATCGACACCTTCTGGCCGAAGCGGATCCACGGTAGGTCGTACTCGTAGACGTCGACGTAGACCCAGACCGACTCCAGGTTGGCAATACGGAACAGCGGTTCGCCAGCCTTGAACGCAGCCTTGTCGACGACGAGCTTCTCGATCACCGTGCCATCGATGGGTGAATACAGCGTGATGCGCTCGGTGATCTGGCGCTTCTCGACCAGATTGGCCACCTGCGCTTCCGTGAGGCCGAGCAACCTCAGCTTCGTCTTCGCGGTCTCCACCAGCGGACCGCTTCGCTCGTCCTGCGATGCGATCAACAACTCCTGCTGCGCAACAAGCAGTTCGGGACTGTAGACCTCGGCGAGGTGGTCGCCCTTGTTGATGGCCACGCCAGTGAAGTTCACGAACAGACGTTCTGCGTAGCCGTCCACGCGCGGCGTGATGGTCGCGAGCGAAGACTCGTTGAACTCCACCTTGCCTACGGTGCGCAGTTCGCGCGACAGCTCACGCCGTT
The DNA here is from genome assembly GCA_016794035.1 of Planctomycetota bacterium. GTDB lineage: Bacteria > Planctomycetota > UBA1135 > UBA1135 > UBA2386 > JAEUHS01. The sequence continues at coordinate 2,806 of JAEUHS010000013.1, read as the reverse complement.
CGACCGGCGCGGTGTCGACGCTCGCCATGGCCACGGCGTGTTCCGACAGTTGCAGGAGTGGCGCGCCGCCCGCCGCTCCCTGCTCGCCGCCGGCCGGGATCAGGGGCATCGCACAGATCGGGCACTTGCCGGGCCGATCCAACCGCACCTGCGGGTGCATCGAGCACGTCCACACCTGCTGCGACGTTGCGGCCGGCCCATTACGGCTTTCGGCGGCAGATTTCGGGGACCTGCCATGCAACGAGTAGCCGATTGCCACGCCGAGCGCGATCAGAGCAGCAGCCAACACGACTTGTAGTGAACGCTTCATCGTTCCGTCTCCTTGGGGTCGAGCACGGGGGCTCCCTCCGGGGGAAGTCCCACGATCGCCAACGAAACCGAGGCCAGGGCAAGCTCGCGCCGCGTGCGTGCGTCGACGAGCGACAGCTCGAACATCAGCAGCTGGCGCTGCGCATCGATTACATCGAGAAACCCGGCGCGACCGGTCGAGTAGGCGGGTCGCGCCGCCTCCAGGGACTGTCGAGCTTTGGGGATCAGACGCTGGGCCAGCAGTTCGATCTCCCTGCGGCTCTCGCGATACATGAACAGCATCACTGCCAGTTCTGCCGCAACGGTGACCTGTTCGGCCGAGAGACGCGCGGCCGCAGCGAGCTTCTGCGCCTGCGCCCCCGCGATCTCCGCCGCGATCTTGTCGCGCCAGATCGGCAACGTGGCACTCGCGGATGGCCGCAGCATCACGGGACTTGCCTTCACGTCGGCTTCGAGCCCGAGCGAGAAGTCCGGTACGCCCGACTTCTCCGCGAGCCGCAACATGGCTTCGGCGGCGCGAACGTCGGCCTCCATCTGACGAAGTGCGGGGTTGCGGGCTAGGGCTGTCTGCAGCAGCACGTCCGCGGACTCCGCCTCGGGCGACGACTCGAACGTGGCAGGAATCGGCGGATCGGCGTCCCCTGGGCCAAGGCCGAGAGCGGCCTTCAGCTCGGCGAGCAACGGCACTCGCGAATCCTCCAGGTTTTCGATCTGCGTCCGGACCTGCTCCTGCTCGATCTGGGCACGCAGGACGTCCTGAAGAGTCACTCGGCCGGCTGCGTTCTGGCTACGGGCAAGTAGCTCCAAGTCGCCAAGCAGTGCAAGCGTGGCCCGTTGCACTCGCAGATTCTCATCGAGGAAGTGGATCCGGTAGTACGCGGTCTTGACCGCAACCGCGACGCGCAGGATCGCCTTTTCGAAGCTGAAGTAGCTTGCCCGGCTTTCCTGTGCCGCGGCCGCCCCTGCAGCGGCCAGCTTGCCTGGGCCAGGAAGGTCCACCATCAGGCCCGGCATCAGCGCCTCGATCATGCGCGTCACGTCTGCCTCGAACGTGAGCCTCGGATCCGGCAGGGAGCGGGTCACCGTGATCCGCTCGACTGCTGCTGCCCAACCGTAGTACGCCGCCTCGATGCTCGGATGCTTGAACACCGCAAAGCGCAAGTAGTCACTGAGCGGTGACGCCGTCGTGAGTGCGGGCACGCTGGGCGCGGCATCACCTAGCCGATAGCCAGAGCGAACCCGCGCCAGGTCTTCGCGTGCTCGCTGCTCGCCCTCTGCCGGGGTGCCGACGCAACTCCCGAGAGCCAGCAGCATGCACGCAGCAGACCGAGCAATCGTCGAGGTAGCGTTCATGGTTGATCGGTGGCCCGCCCGGGGGCAGGCGACGTGGGGCCTCTAGTGGCAGCCGGACCCGGTGCCGTGGCACGCAGCACACAAGGCAATCAAGAAGGCAGACAGCAGCGCGCCGGTGCGCAGCACAGCAAGTCGAGTCAAGATCGTTCTCATCGTAGTTCTCCGTTCGAGTTTGGACCGTCTCCCGCGACCGGATTGGTCGCGGTGAACACGGTCAGGGTTCCACAGCACGTACTGAAGTGCGCGACGGCCGCGACATTCGCGAAGCCAGCCCTGGCGATCGCGGGTGCAAGCTGTCCGGCCGCATGCGCGCGAGTGTTGGCCCAGCCGTCCAGAAGGCGGACCAGGAGGAATGCGGCGCGCATCAGTGGCCCGCCCGGCCGATCCCAGTCGGCGACCACCAGCGTGCCACCGGGTCGTAGAACGCGCCGCATCTCGACGAGCGCCTCGGCCTTCGCAGCGTCATCCAGGTGGTGGAGCAGAAGGCTCGTGACGACGCGATCGAACTGGTTGCGTTCGAAGGGCAGGCGCTGCGCCATGCCCTCCACCCATGTGACGTCGGCGGCCGCTGCCGAACCCTTGCGTCGCGCAATCGCGAGGATCTGCGGATCCCCGTCTACACCGACCACGGTCGCGGCCGGCTGGGATCGTTTCAGCATGATCCCCAGCGACCCGGTGCCCGCTCCCACGTCGAGCACCTGCGCCCCCGGCTCCACGCGAGCGTGCGTGACGATCGCCGCCTTGACCGTTCGCTCCCGAGTCGTCGGACCGATCACGAAGTCGTAGAGCCACGTCAGGCCGCGATGTCGCAGTGCCGGCACCAAGGCAGGCGCGGATTGGGTGTTGTCGCTCATGAGATGAAAGTGAGCAGCCGGGAGCGCCCCGATAGGGCGCGCGGACAGGCCAGCTCGTCTCGTTGGAATCGTTCGATCTCTTCGCTACCGATGATGGCGGACGCCCGAATGGCGAAACGCGGAGTGGCGCGACCTGTGGTAGTAGTGACCGTGCTGCGGCGCGCGCACATGGCCATGCGCGCGGTAGGGCTGGCTGTAGTGGACAGAGCCGCCCACAAAGGTCCTGCCGCCGCACTGCGCGGCCGCTGCGCTTGACGTGGTGGCGAGCACGAGCAGGCAAACAAGCATCT
>JAEUHS010000096.1 GCA_016794035.1 Planctomycetota bacterium | reverse complement strand
CTCGCGACCGCGCTGAAGAACCCCGACCAGTTCACCGGCAAGACCGTGCGCCTCAGCGGCCCGATCACCGCCGTCTGCCAGACCAAGGGCTGCTGGATGCACCTCGGCAGCCAGACGCCGCCGGTGATGGTGAAGTTCAAGGACTACGCCTTCTTCGTGCCCAAGGACGCCAGCGGCCGCACCGCGATCGTCGAAGGCACCATGACGATGAAGCGGGAGACGGTCGAACAGACGAAGCACTACCTCGAGGACGAGGGCAAGACCGAAGAGGCCGCGAAGGTCACCGAGGGCCGCAAGCTGTTCCACTTCGTCGCCAGCGGCGTCGCGATCGAGAAGCCCGCGAAGGCCAAGCCGGCCGCTACCGACGGGCAGTAGCGACCAGCGCCGCGGCGGCACCGAGGCGCTCGCGGCACGCCGCCGCGAACGTCCAGCCGTCCGGCGCCTGCCGCAGCGCGCGTTCGAACCAGCGCTGCGCGGCGTCCCCGCGCGCGGCGGCCGCGGCCTGGCCCATCGCGCGCTGCACCTCGGCGAGGTCCAGGTCGCAGAGTCCGAGATTGAACGCCACCTCGGGCAGCGCGCCGTCGGCCGCCAGCGCCCGCTGCAGGTCGGCCGCCGCAGCCGCACGTTCGGTCGCCGCGGCGACGGCGTCGCCGGCCTGCGCGTGCAGGCGCGCGGCGACCAGCCGGCACACCGCACGGTTGTTCAGCGCGCCGGGCAGGGTGTCGCTGCGACCGCGCAGCATGTCGTGGCGCGTCGTCGCCATGTCGTGGTCGCCGATCGCCGACCCGATCGCCGCGCGCGCCGCACCGAGATCGCCGTCGGCGGCGAAGCGCAGCGCGCGGCGCAGTTGCAGCAGACCGCGCTGGACCAGCGCCAGCGCGTTGTCCTCGCGATCGCGCAGCAGCTGCGGCGCGAAGTCGACCAGCGCCCCGTCGAGCCCGAGCATCGTCGTCGGCATCGTCTGGTGTTCGCGCGCCAGGTAGACCGGGCCGAGGCCGCTGTAGAAGTCGACCGCGCTGGCCGAGTAGTAGCGCCCCAAGCCCTGCTGCCCGGCGGCATTCGCGGCCAGCGACATCGCCACACGCGCCGGCACGTGCGTAGGGTCGTAGTCGAGCACCTCGCGCAGCACGGCCATCGCCGCCTCCGGCTCGCCGGCGAGACGCAGCCTCTGGCCGCGGCCGAACAGCCGGTCGACCGCGGTCAGCACCGAGCGTTCGCCGACGTCGACCGAGAGGTCCGCGATCGCCTGCGCGCGGGTCGCGTCGTTCGGCGCAGCCGCCGCGAGCAGCAGGCCACGTTCGAAGCGCGCGTCGAGCAGCTGCGGATCGCCGGCGACCGCACGGTCGAGTTCGGCCAGCGCCGCGTCGGTCTTGCCGCGCGCGCGCAGCAGCCGGCTCAGCAGGTAGCGTGCGCGTGGCACCTCGTGGCGCGACAGGAACTCGCGCGTGCTGCGGATGCCGTCGTCGAGCACCTGGTGCGCCGAATCGTTGTCGCCGAGCCGGAAGAACACCACCGCGTCACGCAGCACCGTGGCCGCGTGGTCGGCGACCTCGACCGCCTCCGTGGCTGCCGTTCGCGCCGCGCTCTCGCGCAACACCCACGGCACGACGACGAGCAGGGCCAGCCCCGCCGTGCCCAGCGCCGCCACCCCGGCGGCGCGCCACAGCGAACGCTGCCGCTGCAGCCGCTTCTTCAGCCGGTAGCCGAGGGACGGCCGGCGCGCGAGCACCGGCTGCTGCTGCAGCCAGCGATCCAGGTCACCGGCCAGTTCGGCGGCGGTCTGGTAGCGCTGCGCCGGCTCCTTCGCGAGGCACTTCGCCACCACGAGGTCCAGGTCGCGATCGATCGCGAGCCGCGGCGGCTCGGCGTCGACCACCTGCTGCAACAGCGCCGGCAGGTCGACCGCCGCGAACGGCGGCTGCCCGCGCAGGCACGCGAACAGCGTCGCGCCGAGGCCGTAGACGTCGCTGCGCGCGTCGATCGCGGCGGTCTGGCCGCGCGCCTGCTCGGGCGGCATGAACGACGGCGTGCCGACGACGCCGCCCGGCAGCGACAGCGAGCTGTCGGCGGCGATCTCCTTGGCGAGCCCGAAGTCGACCACGTAGACGTGGCGGGCTTCGACCAGCAGGTTCGACGGCTTCACGTCGCGGTGCACGACGCCCTGCTCGTGCGCGTGCTGCAGCGCGCGCGCCGCATCGCGCACCAGCTCGACCAGCAGCCGCCGTTCGCCGCGGTGCACCGCGTCGATCGCACCGCCGGCGATCAGCTGCATGCTGATGTGGTCGGGCGTCGCGTCGTAGACCGCGGCGATGTGCGGATGGCGCAGGCGCGCCGCCGCCAGCGCCTCGCGGCCGAGCCGCCGCCGCAGTTCGTCGGTGGCGCCGCTGCCGGCCACGAAGGTCTTCAGCGCAACGCGCCGCCCGAGCTGGTGGTCGATCGCCTCGTAGACGATGCCCATGCCGCCGCGGCCGATCTCGCGCACGATCTCGTAGCGCGCCGGCACCGGCGCCGCCGCGCCTTCGGCATCGTCGGCGGCCATCGCCAGCAGCCGCTGCCGCGCGCGCTCGGACAGGGGTTCGGTCACGGGCGCCCCGCCGCAGCTGCGCCGAACAGCCATGCCAGCTCTTCCTGAAGTTCGTCCTCACCCGTCACCGTCTCGGCGACGAGTCCGCGCAGGATCGCACGGTAGCGGCGCTTGCCGTAGTCGAGCCAGTTGGCGACGTCGGTCCTGGTGATGCCGTGACGGGCCGCGAGCGTGGCGTGGTCGGGTTCGTCGCCGCCGACGAAGTAGTAGTCGCGGAACAGCCGGTAGTAGGTCGCGCGGTGGCCGGCCTCGAGTTCGTCGCGCAGCGCGTCGTGCGCACGTTCGAGCAGTTCGCGGCGCCACGCCTCGTCGAGCGCCTGGTCCGGTGTCGGCCCGCCGGCCGGTTCGGTCGCGTCGTCGAGCGCCGCATGCGAAACGCCGCCGCCGCGCTTGTGCGCGTTCGCCCGGCGCGCCTGCTCGACCGCGAAGTTCTGCAACGCGCGCTTCAGGAAGCCGCGGAAGCGCCCGCGCGCCGGGTCGGCCTTGTCGAGCAGGCCGGTTGCGAGCATCCAGGCGAAGCTCTCCTGCGCGAGGTCGTCGGCGGCGTCGTCGCCGCAGCGCAGTCGCGCCGCGAACCAGGCCTGGATCGGCCGCCAGTAGAGCCGCGCGATCGCATCGAGGTCGCGCGCGCCGCCGGGCGCGAGGATGCGCGACCAGCGCGTCGACGGGAAGCTGTGGCGGGGCTCGGGCATGCGGGGCGGGCAGGCGGGGCGCGGTCGGGCATGATAGAGCAGATGCGGCCGAGTCGCGTGCTCCTGGTGGTGCTGGTGCTGCTGCTCGCGCTCGGCGCGCTGTGGCCGCGCCGCGGGGAATCGCCGCGGCCGGCGCTCGCGCCCGCGACGGACGCCGCGCGCAGCGGCGATCCGATGGGTGCCGCCGTCACCGCGGCAGGCGCCCCGGCGACCACGAATGGTGAGACGGCGCGCGACACGGCGACGGCACCGCCGCCGCAGCGCGACGAGGTCGGCGCCGGCGGCATCTTCGGCATCGTGCTCGACCACGCGGGACAGCCGCTCGCCGGCATCCAGGTGCGCCTGCTGCGCATCGGCGCACCCGAACACGAGCGTCGCCTCGCCATCGCCGACGGCGCCGGGCGATTCGCGTTCGACGACGCGCGCGGCGCGTTCACGGTGTCGATCTGGAACGCCCTGCCGGTTTCGCGCGACGTCACGCTCGCGGCCGGCGAGCGGCGCTTCGTCGAGCTGCGCGTCGATGAACCGTGTGTGCTGCTGACCGGCATCGTGCGACGCGGCGGCGAGGTGGTGGCGGGACGCGACGTGTTCGTGCGGGGCGTGGACCGCCTCGGCGACGTGGAGCACAAGGACATCACCGACGAACGCGGCGTGTTCCGGCACCTGCTGCGACCAGGATCCTACAGTCTGTGGACTTCACGCCCGCGCACCGCGGAGCTTCTGCGCTTGCATGGCACCGACCTGGTCGTCGATGCGCCGGGCCCGCGGCGTGTCGTCGACGAAGTGACGCTGACGGGCCAACAGGCGCGCGTGCGCCGTGACATCGAGTTGTCGGCCCCGGGGCTGCGCGTGCTCACCGTGGCTGCCACCGACGGCTCGCCGGTGCACCAGGCCATCGTGCAGTTGCAGCGGCCGACGGTCCGGGAGCAACCGCGTCGGAGGGTCACGGACCCGCAGGGCGTCGCCGAATTCGACGAACTGGAAGTCGGTGGCTGGCACGTGTCGGTGACCTCCGACTGGCACATGCCGGTCGAGGGACAGGAGATCGAGGTGCGGGCGAACGAGCTTGTCGGCGAACTGCGCGTCGCCTTGCAGCCCGCCGGCCAGGTCCAGGTGCGAATCGACGATCGTGACGGCAATCGCCTGAGCCATCTCGATCCATCGCGGCTGCGCTTGCAGCTCGCCAACGGCACGGCGCTCCAGGGTGAGACGCAGGTCGGCAAGCAGATGGAACTGCTCGTGCTCACCTTCCTGCACGTGCCACCGGGCCGGCACGAACTGCACGGCGACGACCGCCGCGACGCGACGGGCCGCGTGGAGTTCGCGCCGTGTGAGCCGATCGCTGCACAGGTGATCGAGGTCCGTGCCGGCGAACGCACCGACGTACGGCTCGTCGCCAGACCGAGGCCGATGCTCGGGGTGCGTGCGACCAGTGATCTCGGCGATGCAATCTGGGTCACACTCAGCGTGACCGGGCCCTTCGGCATCGTCGCGCCGCGGTCGGACGAGGCCGCCGCGGCCGGCAACTGGTCTTCGCCCGTTCCTCCGGGCGACTACACAATCTCGATCGCGGCCCCGGATGCGGCGCTACGCACCGAGCGCATCGTGGTGCTCGGCGAGGACGTGGAACGCCTGATCCGCGTCGACTGAGCTGCCGCCCGCTTTTTCTGCAACCCGATCGACGAGTCCGCCCACAGAATCCGTACTGCCGATCGGACGGCTGCGTGGCCCGACCTCGCGCCGTACCGTTCCCCCGGTCTCCAACCCCCCGATCCCATGACGTTCGCCCCGGATTCGCTGCTGCCCGTCGCCCTCGCGGCGGCCCTGCTCTCCAATCTGCTCTGCTCGCACGCCCCGGCCCAGGAGCCCGCCAGCGAAGACGCGCGCGACCTGCTGACGAAGATCGACACGAAGCGCCTGCCGGCCAGCGTGGCACCGACCGCCACGCTCGCCATCGACGGCACCTACACGGTCACGTTCGGCGACGACGCGGACGCCAAGCCGGTCGCCAAGGGCACC
>JAEUHS010000084.1 GCA_016794035.1 Planctomycetota bacterium | reverse complement strand
GAACTGCGTGACGTCCTTGAACTCGCGATAGACCGACGCGAACCGGACGTACGCCACCTGATCGAGCTGCCGCAGCTCCTGCATGATGAGGTTGCCGATCACCTTGCTCGGCACCTCCTTGTCGAAGGCCTCCATGCACTGGCGTTCGATGCGGTCGGCGATCACGTCGAGCTGCTCGTGTGACACCGGCCGCTTCTCGCACGCCCGCAACAGACCACCGAGCAGCTTCTGGCGATCGAACGCGACCCGCTCTCCGTTCTTCTTGACGACGCGCAACGGTGCGGTCTCGGCTCGCTCGTACGTCGTGTAGCGCCGACCACAGTCGGCGCAGACGCGGCGTCGACGGATGGCAAACCCGTCGGCGCTGGCGCGCGAATCGATGACCCGATCGTTGTCGGCCTTGCAGTACGGACAGCGCATGGCAGTTCGCAGCACGGCAGAACGACGCTCCCAGCGCGCCCCGTCGTGCGGACTCGGCGGATGGCACCGGCTGACCCCGGCACCAGACCTTGCAGACGGCGGGACCTTACCGCCCCAACCCCTTGTGCCGCAAGCCCGCGGCTGCCTTCGTGGCAGATGCGGTCGCGGCCCGTCGCGCCGTCACTTGCCGAGACAGAAGCGACCGTAGATGCGATCGAGCAGGTGCTCGGGCGAATGGCTGCCGCCGATGCCGTCGAGCGCCGCCAGCGCGGCCTGCAGTTCCAGGGCGACCAGCTCGGCGCCGAGCGGCGCGGCAACGCGCGCGCGCTCGATCGCCAGCACGGCCGCCGACAACGCGCTGCGCAGCGGCCCGCCGGCATCGACGACGCCCGCCGCGCCCGAACGCAGCAGCAGATCGCGCAGCGGTTCGAGCCCGCGCCGGCGCGCGGCGCTGGTGCGGAACACCGGCACGGCGTCGCCCGCCCGCTCGGCCAGCGCCGATGGCAGCGGCGGTTCGGCGACCAGGTCGCACTTGGTCCAGACGATCGCCAGCCACGGCAGCGGCGACTGCAGCACCGCCGGCGGCACCTGCGGGGCGGTGGCATCGAGCACGCACAGCAGCGCGGCGGCGCGGCCGGCGAGGCGTTCGCGCAGCGCCAGCGCCGCGGCGTCGGCGACGGTCGGCTCGTCGAGGTCGCCGGGCGCGTCCCACAGCGCCACGCCGGGCGCGAGTTCCGCGCGCAGCAGGTCGCGCGTCGTGCCCGGCGTGCCGTCGACCAGCGCTTCGTCGCGGCCGAGCAGGGCGTTGACCAGCGACGACTTGCCGGCGTTGGCGCGGCCGAGCAGCAGGACCTCGCCGCCGGGCGCCGCGCTGGGCAGCGACGCGCGCAGCAGCCGCAGCTGTTCGGCCGCGGCCGCGAGCGGCACCAGCCAGTCGGCGACCGCGACCGCGCCGGCCTCGCCGTCGTCGAAGTCGAGACCGGTCTCCACCAGCGCCAGCACGTCCTGCAGCCGCCCGCGCAGGTCGCTCGCCGCCTGGGCATAGCCGCCGCGCAGCCACTGCGCGGCATGGCCGGCGGCCCGGGTGTCGGCCGCGTGCAGCAGCAGCAGCACGCCTTCGGCCTCGGCGAGGCTCAGGCGTCCGTTCCGGCAGGCGCGCGCCGTGAACTCGCCGGGCAGCGCCTCGCGCACGCCGAGCGAACGACCTTCGGCCAGCAACGTGTCGAGCAGGCGCCGCACCAGCATCGGGCTGCCGGGCAGATGCAGTTCGACCGTGTCCTCGCCGGTGAACGACGCCGGCGCGACCATCACCAGCGCCAGGACCCGCAGCACGCCGTCGCCGAACCGCAGCGGGCCGTCGACCTGCGCGCGCACGCGCGGCAACGGCGCCGCGAACACCAGCTGCGCCGCGGCGATCGCGGCCGGCCCCGACAGCCGCAGCACCGCGCGCGCCGACGCGCCGGCGGCGGAGGCCTGGGCCACGATGGTGTCGCCGAGCATCGCCGCAGTATGCCGCGCGTCAGGCCGACAGGCCCGCGAGCCGGCCGGTGGCGAACGCCGCCTGGAAGTTGAAGCCGCCGATCGGGCCGTCGACGTCGAGCAGTTCGCCGCAGACGAACAGGCCCGGCTGCCTGCGGCTCTGCATCGTGCGCGGGTCGACCTCGGCGAGCTCGACGCCGCCGCGCGTGACCTCGGCGTGCTCGAAGCCGAGGCTCGCCGGCGCCGCCAGGCGCAGGTCCTTGACGGCGGCGAGCAGCCGGCGCCGCGCATCGCGCGACAGGTTCGCGAGCGGACCGCTGGCCCCGGCGGCGTCGGCCAGCGCCGCGCGCAGCCGTTCGGGCAGCGCCGGCGGCAGCAGCGACTCGACGCGGCGGCCGCCGTGCGCGGCGGCGGTCGCGAGCCAGGCGCGCTCCAGCTCGTCCGCGGCGACGTCCGGCAGGAAGTCGAAGCGCACCTGCGCCCGCCCCCGCAGTTCTTCGACGTCGCCGGCGAGGTCCATCGGCGCCGGCCCCGACAGCCCCTTGTGCGTGAACAGGATCGGCCGGCGCCGCCGCAGCCGTTCGCGACCGTCGGCGCCGAGCACCGCCAGGTCGGCGCCGGTGACGACGATGCCCTGCAGCGACCGCACCCACGCCGCATCGACGCGCAGCGGCGCCAGCGCCGGGAAGGTGTCGGTGATCGTGTGGCCGAACGCGCGGCAGAAGCCGTAGCCGTCGCCGGTGGCGCCGGTCTTCGCGTAGCTGAGCCCGCCGGTCGCCAGGACGACGCTGGCCGCGCGGTGGCTGCCGGCCGGCGTCGCGACCGCGAACCCGTCGCCATCGCGCTGCAGCGACTGCACCGGCGCCTCGGTCTGCAGTTCGACGCCGACGGCCGCGCAGCCGCGCAGCAGCGCGTCGAGCACCGAGCGCGCCTGCTGCGAGACCGGGAACACCTTCTCGAGGTCCTCCTCGCGCAGCGCGACGCCGGCCTGTTCGAGGAACGCGCACAGCGCGGCCGGCGGGAACGAACGCAGCGCGTGGCGCAGGAACCGGCCGCGGCGCGTGCCGTACTGGGCCTCGAGGTCGCTGCCGGTGCGCGTCGTGGTGACGTTGCAGCGGCCGCCGCCGCTGATCAGGATCTTCAGCCCGGGGCGGCGGTTCTTCTCGAGCAGCAACGTGCGCCGGCCGCGCTGCGCCGCCGTGTGTGCGGCCAGCAGGCCCGCGGCACCCGCTCCGACGACGACGACGTCGACGTTGGCCACGGCCGCTGGCGCCCGACGCGGGCTCTCAGCCCTTGGCCTTGGCCTTCGGCTGCTTCGTGCCGCTCGCGGCGACCGGCTCGGTGATGCGCAGCACCGGGCGGCTGCCCGAGGCCTCCTTGCGCACGGTGGAATAGCCCTTGCCGAGCTTCTTGAGGCGCACGCGGCCGCGTGTCGGACCGCCGTTCTTGCGTCGTGAGCGTGCCATCTGGATTCCTTGCTGTCGGCGCCGTCGGGCGGCGCGCGCTGGTTACTTCCTGCCCTTGGTCGCCATCGCCTTGGCGGCGGCGTTCTTGATCACGAGGCCCGGCTTGTCGGCGACCAGACGCTCGTTCTTGACCGTCTTGCGCAGCACCAGGTAGCCGTTGTAGTGGCCCGGCACGGCGCCGTGCAGGTAGATCAGGTTGCGCTCGGCGTCGATCTTGACGACCTTCAGCCGCTGCACGGTGACCTTCTCGACGCCGTAGTGACCAGCCATGCGCTTGCCCTTCGGCACGCCCTTGCTGATCGACATGTTGCGGCCGAGGCCGCCGGCGGTGCGGTGGTTGACCGAGTTGCCGTGCGACGTGGGCTGGCGGCTGAAGCCCCAGCGCTTGATCGTGCCGGCCCAGCCGCGGCCCTTGGTGATGCCGGTGACGTCGACGTGCTGCACGTCGGTCAGCGCGGCGACCGTGATGTCTTCGCCCGGCTTCTCGGTCGGCGCCTGGTCGAGCCGGAACTCGCGCACGAAGCGCTTGCCGTGCTCGAGGCCGGCCTTCTTGGTGGCGCCGAGTTCGGGCTTGCTGCACAGGCGCGCCGGCTTGTCGTCGAAGCCGAGCTGCACCGCGTAGTAGCCGTCGGCCGCGCGCGGGCGGCTCTGCTTGCCGCGCTTCTTGCCGCCGTTGGCGCTGGCCGTGCGGTGACCTTCCGGGTGCTCGGCGGCCGTCGCCATCTTGACCTGCAGCACGCGGCACGGGCCGGCCTGCACCACGGTGACCGGCACACAGGTGCCGTCGTCTTGGAAGATCTGGGTCATCCCCAGCTTCTTGCCGAGGATGCCGAGGGTCGCGCTGGCTGTCATTGGGACTGGCTCCGAAGTACCCGGACCTGGCCCGGGATGGCCGCGCGCGGACACCGGGTCCGCGGCACGAAGGGGCGAAGTTTCTACGGATTCGGTCGCCCCGGCGCAAGGGTCGTGTGCCCAGGTTCGCTGCCGGCCCGGCCGGATCGTGGCGGCGACGGAGGGCCGGCACCCACGCAGCGACGCCGACAGCCCCATCCATGTGCTGCCGCCGAGCGCCCCGTGCCACAGCCTCCCTGCCCATGACCAGGCTCTCGGGTGACGATCGAGCCCGCCCCGGCTCGTGATCAGCGGCAGGCGTGACCTTCGACATGAGCAACCTGGCGACGATCCAGATCGATGGCGTGCCGACGAGCCTGACCTTCAAACTCGACACCAAGGCCATCCGCTGACGTCAGCGCACGAACGCCCGCAGCGCCAGGGCCAGCAGCCCCAGCAGCAGGCACGGTGCCGCCAGTTCCCGGTCCGGCGTCGGGAACCCGGGCAGCGGCCGATCTTCGGCGCTGGCGGCGGACTGCAGGTCCTGTTCGCCGGTTGCGGTCGTCGGCGTCATCACGGTGATCGCCGCGGCCGTGCCGTGGCAGCGCACGAACGCGCGCCGCAGCAGCTGCGGGAACGCCGCCAGCAGCGGCAGATTGCCGTCCTGCAGCCGGAACGCGAAGTGCACCGACGCGGTGTCGCCGCCGTCGACGACCACGGCCAGCGGCGTGCGCACCCCGCCATCGTCGTCGGCCCACAAGAAGGCCTCGCCCGGCGGCAGCACGCCGCGGAACGCAGCCGCGAGACGCAGCTCCGACAGGTCGAGGCCGGCGGTCAGCGGCGACTGACGATCCCAGTCGGCGACGCGCGGCTGCAGCCACGGCACCACCTCGACCGCCGCATCGAGCCGGCAGCCGAAGCACAAGGCGCGCACCTGCCCCGGCACGATCGCCGCCGTGCCGCCGTCGACCAGCAGCAGGCCGACTTCGGCGCCGGGGCTGGCGGCGGTCACGGTACCGCCGACTTCGACCGCGAGCGCCTGCGCGGCGACCGCGGCGAACGGGCCGGCCTCGGCATCGGTGAGCACCGCGATGCGCGGCGCCGGCAGCGCCGGCAGGTCGGCGCGCCAGACGTCGTCGTCGGGCAGCACGTCGCCGGTGACCGCGAGCGACAGCTCGAGCACGCCGCCGGCCGCGGTGCGCGCGAGCTCGACGTCGATCGTCAGCGGCACGCCGGGCGTCAGCTCCACGCGCGTCGGGACAGCGGCCGCGACCGCGCCGGCGACGCGCAGTTCGCCCGTTCGCGGCGCCGCGGCGAACAGCACCAGGTCGGCCGACAACGACAGCTGCGGCAGCGGCCAGCGGTCGACGACGCGCACCGCCAGCAGCGCCGCGTTCGGCCCCGTCGCCGGCAAGCACGACAGCGCCCCCACCACCGGCAGCGCGGCCTGGGCCTGGCCGTCGGTCAGCGTCCACACCGCGGTGTCGGGCGCGGCCACCGCCGCCGCGAGCGCGGGCAAGTCGACGTCGAGCGCACCTTCGGGGCGGCCGAGGTCCTGCAGCATGCGCGCCGAGGCGCCTTGGCGGCGCAGGCGCGGCCCGCCGCAGCGCAGCACCGTGACGTCGACCTGCGGCGGCAGCGCGGCGAGGCGTTCGCGCAGCAGCGCGCTGGCCGCAGCGAACGCCGAAGTGCCGTCCGCGCGCCGCGCGCCCATGCTGGCCGACGCGTCCAGCAGCACGACCAGCCGCCGCGGCCCGTCGCCGCTGCGCCACTGCGGCGCGGCGTGCGCGCCGATCGCGGCGGTCGCCGCCAGCGCGAGCAACAGGAAGCGCAGCCCCGCCAGCCGCGGCGGCCGCCGCCGCAGCGCCGCGTGCGCGGCCTGCCATTGCGCGAGGTGCGCGGTGAACGCATGCCGCCGCGGCTGCGGCGGCAGCGCGAGCCACAGCAGCAGCGGCAACAGCAGCAGCCACCACAGCCGCTGCGGTTCGGCGAAGGTCAGCGCGCACACCACGCGACGATCTCCTGCCAGGCGACGATGCCGTACTCGGCCGCGGCCGGCGCCTGCCAGCGCACCAGCGGACACCCGAACTGGGCGAACAGGCGGTCCTGGCGCCGCTGCAGCAGTTCCAGCTGGCGCCGCATCGCCGCGGCCAGCGCGGCGTCGACCGCGACCGCGAGCACGGCACCGGTCTCGGGATCCTGCACCCGCACGTAGCCCTGGCGCGGCACGTCGCGATCCTCGGGCAGCGCCGGCAGCCAGCCGGTGATCGAAGCGCCGCGCCGCCGCAGCGCCGCCAGCGGCAGCTCGAAGCGCGCCGGGTCGGCGAAGTCCGAGATCCAGTGCAGGTGCCCCGACATGCCGCGCGACAGCACCAGCGGGATCGCCGCCTCGGGCGCGCTGGCGACGACCGGCAGTTCGTCGAGATGGTGCAGCAGCGCGTCGAGATCGCCGGCGCCGGCGAACGTCGCCAGCGCCGCCGCGCCCGCGCCCGGCGCGACCACGGTGACGCCGTCGAGGTGCCGCAGCGCGAGGCCGCCGACCACCGCCGCCAGCCGCAACGCCGCCAGCCGCCGCGGCGGTGCGCCGACCAGCAGGCTCGCCGACAGATCGAGCACCAGGGTCGCGGTGCGGCGCCGTTCCTCCTCGAACTGCTTGACGAACAGCTCGCCGGTACGGGCGCAGGCGGCCCAGTCGATGCGGCGCGGGTCGTCGCCGTGCACGTAGGGCCGGTGGCCGACGAACGTGCCGCTGTGGCTCAGCACCGCGCGCCGCGCGCGCTGCTGGTCGACGCGCCCCGAACGCATGCGGCCGCCGCGCGCCAGCAGGTCGTGCAGCAGCGTACGGAACGGCGCCGGATAGCGCGGCGGCACGACGGGCAGCGGCGGCACGCGCGTCACTTCGCGGCCTCGCGCAGCAGTTCGAAGAACCGGCGCACCATCGGCCGCTCAGCGTCGGGCACGTGACGCGCCCGCTGCGCCGCCTCGGCCGCGCGTTCGAAGGTGGCGGCGGTCGGCGGCGGCGGCGCCGGCGCGTCGCCCTGGCCGCCGCCGGTGTCCGGCGCGGCGGGGCGCGGCGCGCCGCCGCGTTGTTCGAGTTCGGCCGCGTGCATGCGCACGCGGCGGCTCGGCCCGTCGCCGACGAACTCCGGCACGACGAAGCGCTGCTGCTCGGGCAGGTCCAGCAGCGGCGCGGGCGGCTCCGGCTCGACCGGCGCCGGCGCGTTCGCCGGCGGTGGTGGCGGCGGCGCGCTGGGCGGCGGCTCGGGCGGCGGCTCGCGCGGGGTCGGCGGCTCGGGCTCGCGCGGCGGCGGCGCAGTGCCGCTGCCGCCACCGCCGGGAGCCTCGCCACCGGCGGCGCCACCGGCGCCCGGCCGGTCGCCGGCGCC
>JAEUHS010000077.1 GCA_016794035.1 Planctomycetota bacterium | reverse complement strand
TGAAGCCCACCGCGCAGAAGGGCGTCAACTACCTCGAGTCGCACCGCAACCCGTACTCGGTCTGGCGCTACCAGCCGCGCGACAACGACAACGACACCTCCGTCACCGGCTGGTGCATCATGGCCTACGAGTCCGGCGAGTTCTTCGGCCTCGAGATCAACAAGGAGGCCCTGAAGTACGCCGGCATCTGGCTCGACCAGGTCTCCGACCCCACCGGCCTGCACGGCTACACCAAGGCCGGCGAGCGCAGCTCGCGCAAGCCCGGTGAGCACAAGACCAAGTTCCCGGTCGAGAAGGGCGAGGCGATGACCGCCGTCGGCCTGTTCTGCCGCTTCTTCATGGGCCAGGACCCGAAGGAGAAGCCGATCATGAACGCGGCCGCGAACCTGATCAGCCAGAAGCCGCCGATCTGGGACGAGAAGGCCGGCACGATCGACCACTACTACTGGTACTACGCGACCTATGCGCTGTTCCAGATGGGTGGCAAGCAGTGGACCGACTGGCAGAAGAAGCTCGAGACGGCGGTGGTGAAGAACCAGCACCGCGACAAGACCAAGAAGAACCTCTACGGCTCCTGGGACCCGATCGGCGTCTGGGGCGAGGACGGTGGCCGCGTCTACAGCACCGCGATCCTGGTGCTGACGCTCGAGGCCTACTACCGCTACAGCAAGCTGGTCCGCTGAGCCGCGCGAGGCGCTGCCTCGCCGAGCCCTGCGACGAACGCGGCCCGCGCCATCACCGGATGGCGCGGGCCGCTTCGCGTACGGCCGACGCATCGCACGTTCCGGTTTCGTCGCCGTGCACTGATCCGCCGCTGCGTCGCGCGCGTTCTCCGGTTCGTCCTCGGCGCCACGAGCCTCCGGGCGCCCCAACCGCGAGGAGAACATGAACCACTCGGCGCTACCGCTCCGTACCCACGACATCGCCGTGCCTTCGTTCCACGACACGATGGCCGAACAGCTGCAGCACGCGCCGTGGCTGTTCGTGTCCGCGGTCGGGCATCTCGTGCTGCTGCTGCTGCTGTGGCTGCTGATGCCGATCGAACGCGCGGCCACCGAGACCGCGGCCGTCGCCGTCGCACCGACCACGATCGAGGCGGCGCCGCTGCCGCCACCGCCGCCCGAGCCGCCGCGCGTGCAGCCGGACGAGGTGCAGCCCACCGTGACCCCGGACGAGGCGCCGGTCGCCAGCGACGACGCGGCCGCGCCGGCGAACGATGCCGCGGACGCGCCGGCGCCCGACGCCGGCGCCAACATCGTCGGCCTGCTGCCGGTGAGCCGCACCGGCCCGGTCGGCGTGCCCGGGCTGCCCGGCGGCCGCGGCAACGGCATCGGCCGGCGCGGCGGGCCACAGCCGCAGATCGACCGGGCGCTGACCTGGCTCGTGCGGCACCAGGACCCCGACGGCAAGTGGGACTGCGACGGCTTCATGAAGCACGACACCACCGGTGCGCCGTGCGACGGCGCCGGCAACGCGGTGCACGACGTCGGCGTGACCGGCCTCGCGCTGCTGGCGCTGCTCGGCGACGGCAACACGCTGCGCTCCGGGCGCTACCGCGACCAGGTGCGCGCCGCGACGATGTGGCTGCGCGCGCAGCAGCAGGCGAACGGCTGCTTCGGGCCCGCCGCCGCCAGCGACTTCGTCTACGACCACGCGATCGCCGCCTACGCGATGTGCGAGGCCTACGGCCTGTCCGCCTACGAACTGCTGCGGCCGGTCGCCCAGCGCGGGATCGACTACCTGCAGCAGCACCGCAACCCCTACGGCGCCTGGCGCTACCAGCCGCGCGACGGCGACAACGACACGTCGATCACCGGCTGGTGCATCCTGGCGCTCTGCAGCGGCCGCCACTTCGGCCTCACGGTCGATGGCAACGCGCTGCAAGTCGCGACCACGTTCCTCGAGTCGTGCACGTCCGCCGACGGCCACGTCGGCTACCAGCGCGCCGGCCAGCCGAGCGCGCGCAAGATCGGTGACCACGCGCAGCGCTTCCCGCCGCAGCGCACCGACGCGCTGACCGCGGTCGGCCTGTTCTGCCGCGTGTTCCTCGGCCAGGACCCCAAGGAGCACCCGTCGATGCTCGCCGCCGGCCAGCGCCTGCGGCGCAGCCTGCCGCGCTGGGACGTCGCCGCGGGCACGATCGACTTCTACTACTGGTACTACGGCACCTACGCGCTGTTCCAGCTCGGCGGGCCGGCGTGGACCGAGTGGTCGAAGGCGCTGGTCCCGGCCGTCGTCAAGACGCAGCGCGAGGGTGGCAACGAGCACGGCTCGTGGGACAGCATCGACGCCTGGGGCGAGGACGGCGGCCGCGTCTACAGCACCGCGATCCTGGCGCTGACCCTGCAGGCCCACTACCGCTACGGCCGCCTCGCCGGGCGCTGATCGACCGCTCCGGTTCTCGCTTCGGGGCGACGTCCGGGGTCATTCCCGACAGCCGGTTCCCGACCCTGGACCGGCCCCGCAGGCCCTGTTCTGGCGGGTTCCGGTGCCATCGGCGGGTGGCTCGTCCGGACCTGCGCCGGTGTGCGATCGCGAGATTTCCTGAAGTGGGACTCAAGCGATGGTCGATCAGGCTCGCAGCAAGGTGGCGGATCCCGATCCGGCACCCACACGGCAAAGGAATCGAGGAGGACAGATGGGCCTTCGGGTCAATTCGAACATCGCATCCCTGAACGCGCAGCGCTCGTTGTCGCAGACGACCGATCGCTTGCAGGCGAACTATCGCCGACTGTCCACGGGCTTGCGTATCTCCACTGCGGCCGACGACGCGGCGGGCCTGGCGATCTCCGAGCGCTTCCGGGCGCAGGTGCGGAGCACCAACCAGGCGATCCGCAACGCGCAGGACGGCATCTCGTTGACGCAGACCGGCGAAGGCGCGCTCAACGAGGTCAGCTCGATCCTGATCCGCATGCGCGAACTCTCGATCCAGGCCGCGAACGGCACCGTCAGCTCCGCCGACCGCACGACGCTGAACCAGGAGTTCACCGACCTCATCAACGAGATCGACCGCATCGCGCAGTCGACGACGTTCAACGGCGTGCGGCTGCTCGACGGCACCGGCTCGCAGATGACCTTCCAGGTCGGCACCGGCACGACCGCCGGCATCGACACGATCCAGCTCAGCACCTCGAACACGCTGGCGTCGACGCTCGGCCTGTCGTCGCTCGACATCGGCTCGGCCGGCGTGCCGTCGCTGGCGATCGCGGCGCTCGACGACGCGATCAACGCGGTCAGCCGGGTGCGCGGCCAGTTCGGCGCAGCGCAGAACCGCCTGACGACCACGATCGCCAACCTGCAGATCCAGACCGAGAACCTCAGCGCCGCCGAGTCGCGCATCCGCGACGTCGACGTGGCCGTCGAGACCTCCGCGCTGACGCGCAATTCGATCCTGCAGCAGGCCGCGATCTCGATCCTGGCGCAGGCGAACACGCAGCCGCAGGCAGCATTGCAGCTGCTGCAGGGCTAACGCTCGCGCCGGCGCCGGACGCGGTCTACTTCAGGGCCGCGATCGCGCGCGTCACGCTGCTCTTGCGGCGCGACGCGGTGTTCTTGTGGATCACGCCGGCCTTCGCGGCCTTGTCGATCGAGCGGCAGATCGCGGGCAGCATCGCGCTGGCCTTGGTCTTGTCGCCGGCGGCGACGAGCGCCATCAGGCTCTTCATCGCCGTCTTCAGACGGCTCAATTTCGCCTTGTTGGCGATGCGGCTGCGCTCACTCTGTCGAGCGCGCTTCAGGGCTTGCTTGCTGTGGGCCATGGTCGGTTCTCGGTGGTCTCTCGGAAGAAGTTCGGTGCGGGCGCGGCCATCTGGCGCGCCGGGGGGAAACTGGCGGTGGCGTCAGGCCTTCATCTCCTCGACGCGACGGGCGACGTCGCGGAAGCCGATGTCCTGCTCGAGGATGCGGGTGAAGTGGCGCAGCGCGTCGTCGCGCTTGCCGAGTTCACCGCAGATCTGGCCCATCTCGTAGAGGGCCTCCTTGGCGAGGGTGCCGGAACCGGCCGCCTGCATCGCCTTGTCGAACTGGCCGAGCGCGAGCTCCGGCAGGCCCTTCTGCTGGAAGGCCTTGCCGAGCAGGAACAGCGCCTCGGTCTTCTTGCGCGGGTCCTTGACGGCCTGCTGCAACTCGGCGATGGCCGCGTCGGTCTCGCCCGTCTGCAGCAGTCCCGCGCCGAGATCGAACCGCGCGCCGAAATCGGCCGGGTTGCGCTCGACCTTGCGCCGCGCCTCGCCGACGCGCAGCTCCTGCAGCGCCGCGCGCGCCCGCGCCGCCGTGTCGGCGTCGCCGCGCCGCTCGGCCTTCTGCACCATCTGCTCCTGCAGCCGGATGCGAAGGTCGCCGGCCAGCGCCTGCAGTTCGGCGTCGTCCTTCTGCTTCTGCAGCAACCGCTCGATCAGATCCAGCGCGCCGCCGATGTCCTTGGCCATCTCGCGCAGACGCGCGACGCGACGCAACAACTTGGCGTCGTCCGGCGTCTCCTGCAGCTGCGGTTCCAGGCGCTCGAGCTCCTGTTCGATCTCCTCGGGCGACATCTGCAGCCGATCCTGGCGTTCGAGCTGGCGCTGCTGCTCCTTGTCCTTGATCAGCTCGCGCGAACTCTGCGCCGATTCGATGCCGGTGCTGCGCAGCGCACCTTCGGCGGCGAGGTCCTTGCGCGCCTTCAGCGATTCCTGGTCGCGCGGATCGACCTTCAGCGCCTGCTCGTACATCGCCAGCGCCTGCGGCATCTTGCCGGCGTCGTAGAACAGCGCGCCGGCCGCGCGGCACGCCTCGAGACAGCGCGGTTGCGCCTGGGCGTAGGCCTCGTACACGGCCAGCGCCGAACGCGCGAAGCCGGCGCGCTGCAGCGAGCGACCGAGCTTCAGGTTGGCACCCTCCGCCATCGGGTCGTGCACCAGGTAGCGTTCGAAGGCGCGCGCGGCGGCGGCGTGGCGACCGAGCAGGCGACAGATCTCGCCGGTCAGGTAGTGCGCGCCGCCGACGGCGATCGCGACCGGCTTGGCAGCGGGCTTCTGGGCGATCTTCTGGAACAGCGCCCGGCGCAGCCCGGCGCGGGCTTCGCCGGAGTCCGGCTGGATCTGCAGCACCTGGCCGTAGATCTTCACGGCCAGCGAGAAGTTGCGCCGCTTGACGGCGTCGGCGGCATTCTCGATGTGCTTGCTCAGGTCCATGCGGGGCGGGTGCCACCGGCGGCCCGACTGGGCGCTTGACGGCAGCGAAAGGGGCGAAGAATCTACCTGCGGCCCGTCGCCCCCGCAACGGCCCTGAACCCCCCGAAATGGAAGTCCTCGTCTATCCCGATCCCGTCCTGCGCCGCGGCGGCCAGCCCGTCACGACCTTCGACGCGGACCTGCGCCTGGTGGCCGCCGAGATGCTCGAGGCCATGTACGCGGAGGGTGGCGTGGGTCTCGCCGCCCCGCAGGTCGGCATCGAGCGCAAGCTGCTGGTGTTGAACCCGACCGGGGACGCCGGCGACCGCGCCGGCGAGCTGGTGCTGTGCAACCCGCGCATCACCAGGAAGAAGGGGCGCGAATTCGGCGAGGAGGGCTGCCTGTCCTTCCCGGGCATCCAGGCCGAGGTCGAGCGCTGGGTCGACATCACGGTCACCTACCACGACCTCGACGGCAAGGAGCAGGTGCTGACCGCGAACGAGTGGCTCGCGCGCATCGTCCAGCACGAACTCGACCACCTCGAAGGGGTCCTGTTCACCGACCGCCTGACGCCCGCCGACAAGCTGCGCGTGAAGCAGCAGCTGCTGGAACTCGAAGAGCGCTATCGGGCGCGCGCATGACCAGGCGCGGCCATGGCCGCAACCGCACCGCGGTTGCCACGCAGCGGCCGAGACCGCCCGTCGCCGCCGCCGGGAACGCCACATGCGGCTGATCGAGGGCCTCGACGCCCTGCTGGCGCTCGACCTCGTCGCCACCTACGGCGAGTCGTTGCCGAGCCGATCGGCGGTCGCGGTCGGCGTGTTCGACGGCGTGCACCTCGGCCACCAGCGGCTGCTGCTGCAGCTGCTGGAGATGTCGTCGGTGCTGCAGGCCGTGCCGACGGTCGTCACCTTCGCCAACCACCCCGATCAGCTGCTGCACGGCGAGGCGCCGCCGCTGCTGGTCAGCGTGCCACATCGCCTGCGCCTGCTGCGCCGCGCCGGCGTCGAACGGCTGGTGCTGCTGACGTTCGAGGCGCGGCTGCAGAACATGACGCCGCGCGAGTTCGCCGAGCGCGTGCTGGTGCGGAGCCTGCGCGCGCGCGGCCTGCTGCTCGGCTACGACTCCGCGCTGGGCAAGGATCGCGCCGGCACGCCGCAGGCCTTCCGCGAGCTCGGCGGCGAACTCGGCTTCGAGGTGCACACCGGCACGCCGTTCGAGGTCGACGGGCAACCGGTCTCGTCGACGTTGATCCGCCGCGCGATCGCCGCCGGCGACCTCGCGCTGGCCAACCGCTACCTCGGCCGCTTCCCCGGCGCGTTCGGCACCGTCGTGCACGGCGAGTCGCGCGGACGCCAGCTCGGCTTCCCGACGGCCAACATCGTGCCGCAGCCGGCGGTGCTGCCACCGCCCGGTGTCTACGCGGTCGAGGCGATCGTCGACGGCACCGCCTGGCCCGGCGCGGCCAACCTCGGCTCGCGGCCGACGTTCGGCGGCGACGGCAGCCAGACGGTGCTCGAAGTCCACCTGCTCGACTTCCACGGCGACCTCTACGGCCGCGAGCTCGAGGTCACGTTCCGTCGCATGATGCGCCCCGAGCGGCGCTTCGCGAACGCCGACGAACTGCGCCAGCAGATCGACCGGGACGTCGCGGCCGTGCGCGAGCTGCTGCGCAGCTGAGAACCCGAGAACCCGACCGGCCGTCAGCCCGCGCGTTCGAAGCGCAGGTGGCAGACGCCGAGCTGGCGTTCACGGAAGCCGCTCTCGCAGTAGGCGAAGTAGTACTGCCAGGCACGCATCAGGCCGCCGCTGGCGTCGCGGGCCGTGAACGGCGCCGGGTCGCGCTCGATCGCCTCGCGCCAGTGCTGCAGCGTGGTCGCGTAGTGCGGGCCGAAGTCCTGCATCTGCACCGGCCGCAGGTCGGTGTGGCGCGTCGCCGCGCCGACGATCGCCGTCACCGACGGGATGAAGCTGCCGGGGAACACGTGCCGCTTGATGTAGTCGACGGTGCGCAGCGCCGAGTCGTAGAACTGGTCGCGGATCGTGATCGCCTGCAGGCCGAGCTGGCCGCCGGGCCGCAGCCGTTCGGCGCAGGTGCGCAGGTAGGTCGGCAGATACCGCGCGCCGACCGCCTCGATCATCTCGCACGAGAGCACCTTGTCGAAGGTGCCGTCGAGGTCGCGATAGTCCTGCCGGCGCACGTCGACCTGCGCCGCGAGCCCCGCCGCCTGCACGCGAGCCGTGGCCGCCGCGAACTGGTTCGGCGAGATCGTCGTCGTCGTGACGCTGGCGCCGAACTCCCCCGCCGCGCACAGCGCGAGGCTGCCCCAGCCGGTGCCGATCTCGAGCAGGCGATCGCCGGCCTGCAGGTCGACCAGTCGGCACAGGCGCCGCAGCTTGTGCTGCTGCGCGTCCGCCAGCGACTGCCCCGGGTGTTCGAACCACGCCGACGAGTAGGTCAGCGACGGGTCCAGGAAGTGCGTGAACAGCTCGTCGCCGAGGTCGTAGTGGTCGGCGATGTTGCGGCGGCTGCCGGCGTGGTCGTTGCGGCGCAGCCGGTGCGCGACGCGGCGCAGCAGCCGCAGCGGCAACGACCAGAGCGAGCCGTCGACGCCGAGCAGCACGTCGCGGTCGCGCACGAACAGCCGCAGCAGGCGCACGAGATCCGGCGTCGACCAGCGGCCGGCGACGAAGGCCTCGCCGGCGGCGACGTCACCGCCGAGCGCCAGCGCGCTCCAGAACGAGCCGTCGTGCACGTCCAGGTCGACCGTGCCCAGCGCACCGTGCGGATCGCCGAGCATTCGTTCGCGGCCGTCGTCGCGCAGCCGGATCGCGCCCGAACGCAGCCCGCCGAGCCGCGCCACGATCTGTCGGCGCGCGGTGCGCTGCCACCAGCCTGGCGCAGCCACGGGACGGGCGGCACGCGCCGCATCGGCGATCAGGATCGAACCGGACATCAGGCGCCTCGCTTGCTCGGATGGACGTGGAACGGCGCGCGCTTGCACCAGAGCCGGAACGCGTGCCAGTGGATGCTCAGGGTCACCTTCGCGGTCATCCACGGATGCCGTACGGCCGCGCCGACCAGCGACCGCGTGGTCCACGGCTGCCGCCGCAGCAGCAGCGTCGCGTCGAACACCGTCTCGCCGCCGACGCGATTCTGCATGTGCACCGCGAGGCGCTCCCCCGGCGGCGTCAGCGTCCAGTCGTAGTCCTGCTCCATCGGCTGGAACGGACTGACGTGGAACCGCTTGCCGAACCGCGCCCGCAGCGTGCGCCGGCTCGGATCGGCGGCGACGACGTAGTGGTGCCGTTCGCCCCACGGCGTGTTGGTGATCTCGGCCAGCACCGCGGCCAGCCGTTCGTCGCGGTCGAAGCAGTAGTAGATGCTGACCGGGTTGAACACGTAGCCGAACATGCGCAGGTTGGTCAGCACGCGCACGGCCCCGGTCGGGCGCCGGCCGGTCTCGCGGGCGACCGCGTCGCGCACCGCCTCGGCGAGCGGCACGTCGGCCGGACCGAAGTAGTCGCGGCGGCGGAACCGCATCGGCGCCGGCCGCCGCGCCGACCACCACCAGCGGCCGGCGAACAGACGATCGAGTTCGTCGAGGTCGAGATACGCCAGATACAGGCGCGTCGCGAAGCCGTGGCGCACGGCGTCGAAACGGCGGTGGCGCACCGTGCCGGTGTAGACGCCGCTGCGCAGCTCGGGCGCGGCGGTCATGCCACCTGCTCCGCGGCCGCGGCCGGTTCGAAGTCGGCGACGACCCGCAGCGCGGCCTGCACGCCGTCCTCGTGGAAGCCATAGCCGCACCAGGCGCCGCAGAACCACACGCGGCGGCGGCCGTTCAGGTCCGGCACCGCGGCCTGCGCCGCGACGCCGGCCGCGTCGAAGATCGGGTGGTGGTAGACGAAGCGGCGCAGGATCTTCTGCGGATCGATCGCCTCGGTGCGATTCAGCGTGACGTTGTAGGTCACCGGCCCCGGCAGTCCCTGCAGCAGGTTCATGCAGTAGGTCACGGTCGCGCGCGGCGTCGTGCCGGCGCCGAGATGGTAGTTCCAGGCCGCCCACGCGCGGCGGCGCCGCGGCAGCAGGCGTTCGTCGGTGTGCAGCACGACGTCGTTCGGCTGGTACGGGATCGCGCCGAGCACGCCGCGTTCGCCGTCGGACGCGTCGGCGAGCAGCCGCAGCGCCTGGTCGCTGTGCACCGCGAGCACGACGCCGTGAAAGCGCTCCGCCGCGGCGCCCTCGACCTGCACGGCGACGCCGTCGGCCTCACGGCGCACCGCGACGACCGGTGCGCCGGTGCGGATGCGATCGCGGAACGGCGCCGACAGCGGATCCAGGTAGCTGCGCGAGCCGCCGACGACCGTCAGCCACTGCGGCCGGCCGCGGACCTGCAGCATGCCGTGGTTGTGGAAGAACCGGACGAAGAACGTCGCCGGCATCGCCAGCAGGCGCTGCGGCTCCGCGGACCAGATCGCCGCCATCATCGGCACCAGGTAGTGCTCGGCGAAGGCCCGGCCGTAGCGGGCCTGCTGCAGCACGTCGGCCAGCGTCGCGTCGCCGCCGAGCAACGCGGGGGCGTCGCGGTGGAACCGCAGGATGTCGCGCAACATGCCCCAGAACCGCGGCCGCAGCAGGTTGGACCGCTGGGCGAACAGCTGCGACAGCGAGCTGCCGTTGTACTCGAGGCCGGTGCGTTCGCAGCGCACGCTGAAGCTCATCTCGGTCGGCCGCAGCCGCACGCCGAGCCGCTGCATCAGGGCCAGGAAGCCGGGGTAGGTGCGGTCGTTGCAGACGATGAAGCCGGTGTCGACCGCAACCGTGCCGTCCGGGCCGTCGACGTCGACCGTGTGCGTGTGGCCGCCGAGGCGCGGCTCGGCCTCGAACACCGTGACGTCGTGGTGGCGGCACAGACGCTCGGCGGCCACCAGGCCCGCGACGCCGGTGCCGACGATCGCCAGCCGCTTGCGCCCCGGCCCGAGCCACCCGGCCGCGCGCGTCATCGCCGGAGCCGGCGCTCCTCGGCGTGCGCCCGGGCCGGCAGCGGGCGCAGGTCGTGCACCAGGCCGAGCAGGGCGAGCAGCCGCAGCACGTAGTAGCTGATGTCGATCTCCCACCACCGGAAGCCCTGCCGCACGGCGCCGGGACACCAGTGGTGGTTGTTGTGCCAGCCCTCGCCGAGGGTCAGCAGCGCCAGCGACAGCGAGTTGCGGCTGTGATCGCGGGTCGGCCAGACGCGGCGGCCGCACACGTGGCCGAGGCTGTTGACCGCCGAGGTGACGTGGAACAGGGCCACGGTCGAGATGCAGAAGCCCCAGACCGCCAGCTGCAGCGCGTCGGTGCCGAGCTGCGGGGCGTGCAGCGACAGCTGCCAGCCGAGGGCGAGCAGCAGGGCGATCAGCAGCAACGGCACGACGTAGTAGTTGCGGTCGAGCCAGCGCAGCTCCGGGAAGGCGGCGAGGTCGCGCACCTGCGCCAGGTCGGTCGCCTGGTTGCCCGGCGCGGCGATCCAGCCGACGTGCGACCACAGGACGCCGTGCGCGTGCGGCGAGTGCACGTCGTCACCGGTGTCGGCGTGCCGATGGTGACGGCGATGATGCGCCGCCCACCACAGCGGACCGCGCTGCGCCGCCGACGCACCCAGCACGGCCCCACCGAACTGCACCAGTCGCCCGACGCGGAAGCTGCGGTGCGAGAAGTAGCGGTGGTAGAACGCGGTGACGCCGAACATGCGCACCACGTAGAGCGCCGCCGCGATCGCGATCGCGGTCGGGCTCCAGCCGACCAGCAGCACCAGCGCGCAGGCGGCGTGCATCAGCAGGAACGGCGTGATCGTCCGCCACGAGATGCGCCGCGCGGCGGCCACCGCCGGTTCCTGCCGGACCGGCACGGGGACAGCGGCGGCGACGGCAGGTGGATCGAGGGAGGACACGCGGCGGGATCGGTGTGCGACGGGTAAGTGGGTGGATTTCGCCGCGCGCAAGCCGTCGGATGCAGCTGTCGCATCTCGACTTGCTCCCGAGACGAATACCCCCGCATGCCCGCCTCGTCGAGTTCGGCCAGCACCATCCTGGTCGCCGTCGGCCTGACCCTGGTCGCCTTCGGCCTGCTCTGGCGGCGGCAACTGCGCACGCGCAACGCCACGTCGGTCGACGCGGCGTGGGCGATGGCGATCGGCCTGCTCGGCACGGGCGCCGCCGTGTTCGGCGATGGCAGCCCCGTGCAGCGGCTGGTCGCCGGGCTGATGGCGCTGGCCTGGAGCGCGCGCCTGGCGTGGCTGCTGCTGCGGCATCGCGTGCTCGGCGATGCGCGCGAGGACGGTCGCTACCGGGCGATGCGCGAACACTGGGGCGAACGGGCGCCGCAGCACTTCTTCTGGTTCTACCAGGCGCAGGCGGTCGCGGCGCTGGCGTTCGCGCTGCCGTTCTGGTTCCTGGCGACGTTCGTGCAGGACACGCTGCTGCCGGTGCAGTACGCCGGCCTCGGCGTCGTGATCGCCGCCCAATGGGCCGAGGGCACCGCCGACCGTCAGCTCGCGGCGCACCGCGCGGATCCGCAGCAGCGCGGCCGCACGTGCCGTTCGGGCCTGTGGCGCTACAGCCGGCACCCGAACTACTTCTTCGAGTGGCTGTCGTGGTGCGGCATCGCGCTGGTGGCGTCCCCGGCCGCCGGCTGGTGGGCCCTGGTGCAGCCGGCGGTGATGTTCGTGCTGGTGCGCTTCGTCAGCGGCGTGCCGTTCACCGAGCTGCAGGCGCTGAAGAGCCGCGGCGACGACTACCGACGCTACCAGCGGGAGACCAACGCGTTCGTGCCGTGGCCGCCGCGCGGCAGCCGGGGAGCCGACGCGTGACCTCGCGCGTCGAACGGTGGCTCGAACGCGGCCTGCTGCCCGACTGGCTGGTGCGCATCGGCATCCGCCGGCTGCTGCGCGACCGGCTGCGCAGCGAGCACGCCGACGATCCGGAGCACGCCGCCGAACGGCTGCAGCACTGGATCGCGGTCTGCGATCGCAGCCCGATCGCGATCGACACCGCGGCCGCGAACGCACAGCACTACGAGGTGCCGGCAGCGTTCTTCGCCGCCGTGCTCGGCCGGCGCCGCAAGTACAGCGCGTGCCTGTGGGACGCGCAGACGCCGGACCTCGACGCCGCCGCCGAGGCGATGCTGCGGCTCTCGTGCGAACGCGCCGAGATCGAGGACGGCATGCGCGTGCTCGATCTCGGCTGCGGCTGGGGCTCGATGACGCTGTGGCTCGCGGAGCACTTCCCGCGCTGCCGGATCGTGGGCGTCAGCAACGCCGGCAACCAGCGCCGCGACATCCTGGCGCGCGCGGCGGCGCAGGGGCTGACGAACGTCGAGGTGCTGACCGCCGACGTCAACACGTTCGCGGCGCCCGGCACGTTCGATCGCATCGTCTCGATCGAGATGATGGAGCATGCGCGCAACTGGCGGCGGCTGCTCGAACGCGCCGCGAGCTGGCTCCGGCCGGACGGCAAGATGTTCGTGCACGTGTTCACGCACCGCAGCGTCGGCTACGAGTTCGCGACCGACGGCGACGACGACTGGATGGCGCGGCACTTCTTCACCGGCGGCCAGATGCCGGCCGACGCGCAGCTGCTGCACTTCCAGGACCACCTCGCGGTCGAGGCGCACTGGCGCGTGTCGGGCACGCACTACGCGCGCACCGCCGAGGCCTGGCTGGCGAACTTCGACCGCCACCGCGACGACCTGCGGCCGGTGCTCGAGCAGACCTACGGCCCGCGCGCGGTGGCGATGGCCAACCTGTGGCGCACGTTCTTCCTCGCCTGCGCCGAGCTGTGGAACTTCGATCGCGGCCGGGAATGGCTCGTGTCGCACTACCGGCTGCGACGCCGCTGAGTCACGCCCGCGCCGCGATCAGCCGGCCCGCCGCCGCGACGGCCTGCCCGGCGTCGACGGCCGCCGCGTCGGCGCCGACCAGCTGATGCAGGTCCGGCACGACCTCGAACGGAGGCCCGCCGACCAGGATCGGCACGTGCCGGCTGCCGCCGGTCCGGGCGCGCACGGACTCGATGGTCTGCACCAGCGTGTGCAGGTGCAGGGTCAACGTGGCCGAGATCGCCAGCAGGTCGACGGGCCGGTCCCGCAGGATCCACTCCAGCTCCGACGCCGGCACGTTGGCGCCGAGGTGGTGCACCGCGAAGCCGGCGAACTGCAGCCGCTGCGCGACCAGCCGCAGGCCGAAGTCGTGCAGGTTGCCGCCGACGCCGAGGGACACGATGTGCGGCGCGTCGGCGGCGGGACGTGGCAGACGCTCGTGCAGCAGCCACAGCGCCCGATCGACGATGCCCGAGCCGTAGTGTTCGTCGGCGATCACGATCTCGGCCATCGACCACATGCGGCCGGTCTCGCGCTGCACCACCGTCAGCACGTGGTCGTGCAGTTCGGGGATCGTCGCGCCGTCCGCCAGCGCCTGCCGCAGCAGGTCCATGGCGTCGTCACCGCGTCCTTCGAGCACCGCGAGCAGGAAGCGCGCCGCGAGTTCGCCGTACGGCGCCGAACGCGACATCAGGCTGGGCAGCTCCAGCGGCGCCGCCTCGAGGTGCGCCAGCGCCCGTTGCAGGTGCCGCATCACGACGCCGCTCACCGGGGCCGGCAACTCGCCGCGCAGCGCGGCGCCGATCGCATCGAGGTTGGCCGCGAGGTACTCCGCGGGCACGTCGCGATGGTGCAGCGCGACCTTGTACCACGCCATCGAGTGCTCGAGCAGCGCCGGCCGATCGAACTCCAGCGACTCGGCGAGGTGCAGGATGCGAACCTGCGTGTCGTCGAGCGGATCCGCGAACGCGGCCGGCAGCCCGCTGGCCAGCAGCTGCGGCCGATCTCGCTGCAGGCGTTCGACCGCGGCGGCGGCATAGGCGCGGCTCGACGTGCGCAGCAGTCGAGCGGCGAAGCGATGGGGCGAGAGCACGCCACAGTTGTAAGGCGGTCAGGGGCTGCGGCTCAAGAAGCGAGGGCAACCTGCATCCGCCCCGGGAAGGACCGCGAACTGCGCAGGGCGCGCGGCCTCGGGTCGGCGCCTTCCCCAACCAACCAGCCTCAGGAGAGAGATCCATGTTCCGTCCACTGCTCGTCACCGCCCTCACCGTCACCACCTCGTGCGGCGCCCTGCTGGCGCAGGCGTCCGAGAAGACCATCGTTCAGGTCGCCGCCGAAGCCGGCCAGTTCAAGACGCTGCTCGCGGCCGCGAAAGCCGCCGATCTGGTCGACACGCTGTCGGGCAAGGGCCCGTTCACGATCTTCGCGCCCACCGATGCGGCGTTCGACAAGCTCGGCAAGAAGACCATCGGCGAGCTGCTGCTGCCCGAGAACAAGCAGAAGCTCGCGGCGGTCCTGACCTACCACGTCGTCAGCGGCAAGGTGCCCGCGGCCAAGGTCGTCGGCGAGAAGTCGGTGATGTCGCTGCAGGGCTCGCCGCTCGCCATCGAGGTCGTGGACGGCAAGGTCCGCATCGGCGGCGCCAACGTCGTCAGCACCGACATCATGGCCAGCAACGGCATCATCCACGTGATCGACACCGTCATGCTGCCGCCGGCGGCGCCGAACCTCGTCGAGGCCGCCACCAAGGCCGGCACGTTCGGTACCCTGCTGAAGGCCGCGGTCGCCGCCGGTCTCGCCGACACGCTCGCCAAGGGCGGCCCGTTCACGGTGTTCGCCCCCACCGACGCCGCGTTCGCCAAGCTCGGCGACGCGACCATCGCGGAGCTGCTGCTGCCCGCCAACAAGGACAAGCTCGCCGGCATCCTGAAGCACCACATCGTCGCCGGTGAGGTCAAGGCCGCGCAGGCCGTCGGGCTCAAGGAAGCGAAGGCGCTCGACGGCACGATGCTGACCCTGAAGTACGACGGCAAGGTGCTGATGGTCGGCGGCTCGAAGGTGGTCGCGACCGACGTGATGGCCAGCAACGGCGTGATCCACGTCGTCGACGCGGTCATCCTGCCGGCGAACTGATCGCCCGGCATCACGATGCAACCGGTGGAGGCTCTGGCGATGACGACGATGGCGTGCTTGCCTGCCAGAGTCCCCACCCGTTCAATGGGTTGCCGTGGTCGCACGTGCATGACGGAGAATCTCCTGCCACAAGTCGCCGCCGGCAGCCCCGGCGCCGTCGAGAGCTTCCTGCGCCGCCATCAGAACATGGTGTGGGGCCTCGCGCGCCGCTTCTGCCGATCCGCCGAGGATGCGGAGGACGCGACGCAGGAGATCTTCGTCGAGGTCTGGAAGAGCGCCGATCGCTATGACGCCGACTACGGCAGCGAGGTGACCTTCCTGATGACGATCGCGCGCCGTCGGCTGATCGACCGTGCGCGACGGCAGGGCCGTCGGCCCGCGACCGAACTGCTCGAGGACGCCGGCACGCTGCCGGCCGCCGCGGTGGCCGACCAGGCCGAACTGCAGGACGAAGTGCAGCGTGCGCAGCAGGCGCTGAGCCAGCTGCGACCCGAACAACGCGAAGTGCTCGACCTGGCGCTCGGCCAGGGTCGCACGCACCAGGAGATCTCGGCGGCCATCGGCATCCCGCTCGGCACCGTCAAGAGCCATGCGCGGCGCGGTCTGATGCGACTGCGCGAGCTGCTCGGGGTGGCCGACGTCGGCACGGAAGGCCTCGCATGAGCGGTCTCGACGTGTCCCACATGGAAGCCCTCGCCGAAGCCGTCGTGTTCGCACACGAGCCCGATGCCCCGGTCCCGCCGGTCGGCGATCGGCAGGCGCGGGCGTTCGAACGCACCGCGGCGATGGCGCTGGTCGCGCTCGCGCCCCCGGCCGAAGTGCCTGCGCTCCTGCACACGCGTCTGGCGGCGGACGCCTTGCGCTTCTGTGCGACCCGCGGCGACCGCGTGCCGCCGCAGCCGTCGACGCTGGGGCGGCGGGCGGCGCCCGTGCTGACCTTCGTGTTCGGCCTCGCGGCTGGACTGGTGCTCTACCTGCTGGTGGCCGGCCGCAATGGCGACCCCGTGCCGACGGCGCAGCAGCGCGCGGCATTGCTGGCCGCCGATGCCGGCGTCGTGCGCCTGCAGTGGCGGGCGGGGCCGAGCCCGTTGCGCGGCTCGGTCGAGGGCGACGTCGTCTGGAGCGAAGCGCGGCAGGAGGGCTACCTGACCTTCCACGGGCTGCCGCCGCTCGACGCCGAGCACCGCTTCCAGCTCTGGATCGTCGACGGCTCGCGCGAAGGGGCGCCGGTCGACGGCGGCCTGTTCACGATCGCCGACCCGGCGGCCGAGACCGTCGTGCCGGTGCAGGCGAAGCTGCCGATCGGCAAGCCCGCCGCGTTCGTCGTCACGGTCGAACCCAAGGCCGGCGTGGTCGTGTCCAAGCAGGACCACGTCGTCGCCATCGCCAGCCTGTAGGTTGCGCCGGCGACCGCTTGCCGCTTGCCTGGGCCCGCCGGCCTCGCTACCTTCTCCGCCCGCGCGTTGCCCCCGAACGCGGGATGGCCCGGGTAGATAGCTCAGTTGGTAGAGCACAGCACTGAAAATGCTGGGGTCGCCGGTTCAACTCCGGCTCTGCCCACCACCTTCCCTCGTCCTGCTGCCGCGCCCCCGCCGCGGCCGCACGCGCGGCTGCGGGCAAGGGCATGCCTGCGTCCGTGGCAGCCTTCCCGAGTTGTGCACGCGGGTGCCGGGACAGGACCCGAGCCGGCATGATGCGGACATGCCCACCCACGTTGCCGCGTCGGCGTTGCCGCTGCTGCTCGCCGCGCTGACCGGCGCGCTGGCCGGCCTGCTCGGCGGCGCGTTGTTCGCCGGCGGCAGGATGCCGGCACCACCGGTTGCCGCGGCGCCGGAACTGGCGCCGCTGCTCGAAGAGCTGCGCGGCCTGCGCCAGGACCTGCGCGCCGGAACGGCAGCCGGCGCCGGCGTCACGGCCACCGGGGCCATCGACCGACAGGTGGCCACGCCGGCGCCGCCGACCATGGACACCGCGCAGCTCGCGGCCACGGTCGCCGACCTGGTGCGCGCCGTCGAGGCGCTGGCGACGCGCGCCGACGCGCTGGGCGCGCAGCAGGCGGCGGGCCGCGGCGTGCTGGAACAGGTCGCCCGGCGTTCGGGACCGGACGTCCAGGCCCTCGTCGCCCTGGCCAAGGCGGTCAGCGACGACTACGAAGGCGCGCAGGCGGCGTGGATGTTCCTGCCGGCGACCGAAGTGCTGCGTCGCTTCGGTCGGCCGAAGCGCATCGGCGCCGGCAAGGGCGGCCTGCAGTGGGAGTACGAGTTCGAGGCCGAGGGCAAGGGCTGGTGGCTCGGCTTCACGATCGCCGACGGTGTGGTCGTGCGCATCGACTGACCCGCCGCGCCCACCACCAAGGCAGCAGGCCGAACACCACCAGCAGCGCGTAGTAGACCGAGCCCGACACCGGATCGTGCGCCAGGAGGACCTCGATCGGCGAACGGCCCTGCAGCACGGCGCCGAGCGCGCACTCGGCGGTGAGCAGCAGCAGCAGGGCGAAGCCGCCGACGCCGAGCTGCTGCGACGGACTCAGCTCGGGCGTGCGCCGCTGGCGCCAGCGCGACACCAGCACGACGACGAGCCCCATGAACGGCAGCTCGAGCAGTTCGGCCGTGCGTTCGCCGAGCCGCGGCACCAGCAACGGCACGCGCACCGCGCCGAGCACGAAGCCCGCCGCGAACACCAGGGCGAAGTAGGCCACGCCGGCCCGGAGCACGCGCATGCCGGCATGGTCGCCGACGGAGCCGGACCCGACCATGGGCCGATCGACCCCCGCGCGCCGCATCCGCGGTTCGGCATGCGCGTGATCGGCCGCCGCGGCGGTAGTCTCCCGCCGTGGACGAAGCACACGCCGCAGACCCGCCCCCGTCCGCCGAGATGTCGGCGGCGGATCGCGAGCTGCTGCTGCGCGCCGCCGAGGTGCGGCGACCGATCGCGCGCGCGGCGCGCATCGCGGCCGGCAACGGCCTCGGCTACGCGATCTTCGGCGGCCTCAGCCTCGCGTTCGCGATGACCGACTGGGACCTGATCGGCCTGGCGCTCGGTGCGGCCCTGCTCGGCGTCGGTCTGTTCGCACGTGCGCAGGCGGCGCGGCTGCTGCGCGGCGACGCGGCGGCGCCGCTGCAGCTCGCGCGCGGCGAGCTGGTGCTGCTCGGTGCGCTGGTGCTCTACGCCGTGTACGGCCTGCTGGTGCCGTCCACGGGCATGGCCGAGCTGCAGCACCAGCTCGGCAACTCGAAGCAGTACGGGCTCGACATCGTGCGCCTCGAGAAGCTGGTCCGGACCACGTGGTACGGCATCGTGCTGGCGACCACGCTGCTCTACCAGGGCGGCATGGCGCGCTACTTCCTGCGCCGGCGCACCGACGTGGCGCGCTACCTCGACGAGGTGCCCGACTGGGCGCGCCGGTTCGTCGAGTCGATGCCCTGAGGCGCGCGGGTCACGGCGCGCGAGCCGGACGGACGGCCGCCCGGCCCGCGCACGTCGTCACTTGCCGTCGGATGCTCGTGCGGCCTTCTCGGCGGCGGCGATCATCTCGCCGAGCGCCTTCTCCATCTCCGCCTCGTCGCGCACGTCCTTGTGACGGATCACGCCGGTGTGGTCGATGAAGTACAGCGTCGGCCAGCCCTGCACGCGCCAGACGTCGCTGATCGGCGGATCGGTGCTCTCGTTGCGGAAGCTGCGCCAGGTGACGCCCATCTCCGCGCGCTGCTTGTCGAACTGCTTCTTGCCGTCCTCGGTGTCGGTGCCGTCACTGTTGACGCCCAGGATCACGAACGGCTTGTCCTTCCACTTCTCCACGAGCGACCGCTCGTGCGGGATCATGGCCCGGCAAGGGCCTCACCAGAAGCCCCAGAAGTCGAGCAGGATCACCTTGCCGCGGTAGTCGCTGAGCTTGAAGTCGACGCCGTCGGTGTCCTTGGCGACGATGTCGGGCGCCGTACAGCCGACCTGCAGGTGCTCGATCTCGAACAGGGCGTCCTTGGCCTGCTGCAGCACCTCTTCGTTCTTGGTCATCGACGCCGCCTTGCGGATGTCGGTGGCGGCAGCCGCGCGTTGCTGGTCGTTCTCGGCGATCTGGAGGTGCAGGTTGCCGCGCGTGATCAGCGCCTGCGCCTTGACGTCGACATCGGCGTTGTCCTCGATGACCGCATCGAGCAGCGCCTCGACCTCCTGCTGCGCATCGTGCTGGAAGCCGGCGCCGATCACGTGGGCGAGCGCCTTGCCGATCGCGGCCGAAGCGGAGTGGTCGGCCCACAGGGTCTTCAGCGCCTGCTTGACGGCGGCGTGTTCGTCGTTGGCGTTCTTGAGCACGAACGCCAGGAACGGTACCGCCGCGTCGGTGCCGGCGTGATCCGACGCCAGCGCCAGCGCGCGATCGATGAACTCCTTGGTCGGCGGCCGCATCGCGATCGCGGGAACGTCGGCGGCGCCGGACTCCCGCGCGGCCTTGACCGCCTTGATCGCTTCCTGGCGCCAGTCGGAGATCGCCTTGTTCAGCGCGCGGGCGAGCTCTTGGTAGACCGCTTCGGGATCCTGCTGCGTCGGCGCGGGTGGGGTCTCGCCTGCTTGCGCGAGCACCGGTCCGGCCGTGCACAGCAGGAGCAGAGCGGCGAGAACGGGTCTCGTCATGTCGGCTCCTGTGGTTTGGTGGGAACGGGGATCCTAGCCGATCGGAGCGTCGACCAGACATGCTCGGCCGCTACGCTGCCGCCTACCGATGCGCGTCTCGCTCGCCGCCCTCGTCGCCGCCAACCTGGTCCCGCTGGCCGGCGTGCTGTGGCTCGACTGGAGCGTGTTCGAGGTGTTCGCCTTGTTCTGGAGCGAGAGCGTCGTGGTCGGCGGCTACATGGTCCTGCAGCTGCTGCTGCGGCCGCCGGAGGACCGCCGCTGGCGGCCGCGCGACGCCCTGTCCGGGCTGTTCCTGGCCGGGATCTTCTGCCTGCACTACGGCATGTTCCTGTTCGTGCACGCGCTGATGCTGTGCCACCTGTTCGGCGAACGCGCGCTGCTGGCGGACGATCGCGCCGCGCCGCTGCTGCTGCTGGACACGGCGGCGGCGAGCAGCGGCGGACTCGGCCTGTGGGCGCTGATCGCCAGCCACGGCGTGTCGTTCGTGACCAACTTCCTGCCGCACGAACGCGGCAGCCTGGCGACCGGTCGGCTGATGGCGCGCCCCTACCTGCGCATCGTCGCGATGCACCTGACGCTGCTGGCCGGCGGCATGCTGCTGTTCCTCACCGGACCCAGCGCGGCGCTGCTCGGGCTGCTGGTGCTGGCGAAGGTCGCCGTCGACGCAGCCGCCCACCGGCGCGAACACCGTCGCGCGGCGGCGGCCACGACGAGCGCCGCCTGATCGCCGCTACTTGTCGGTCGCGCCCGGCATGCCACCGCCGGGCGCCGCGGTCTCGGGCTTGTCGCTCTTCGGCTTGACCAGGTCCGCGCGCTTCGGCTTCAGCTTCTCGAACAGGGCCTGGTCGATCACGTAGTACCACGGGCCGAAGCGCTGCATCAGCTTGCCGGCCTCGGCGCGGCCGTCCTCGACCTTATTGTTGTAGTCCTGCCAGGCCTGGGCCTCGCGCTTGAGGCCCTCCTCGTAGGCGAAGCGGTCGCTGCGCACGTCGGTGTCGATGCCCTCGCCGCCTTCCTTCCGGTCGTTGCCGTAGCTGACGATCGCGAAGCCCTCGCCCTCGACGCTGAGCACGTAGTCGCTGTCCCACGGGTCCTTGTTCAGCGACTTCAGCAGCGGCTCGCCCTCGGCCGGCTTCACCGTCAGTTCGGCCAGCGTCGCCGGCAGCTTGCCGTCGTGCGCCTGGCGCCAGTTCTCGACCGCGACCTGGATCGCCTCGATCTCCTTCTTCGCCGCCGCCCGCTTGTCGAGCTGCTCCTGCGGCAGGCGCATGCCCGACGGCTCGGGGATCAGGTCGTCGACGAACTCGGCGGTGACCATCAGGTAGCGGTTGTTGGCCGGCTTCGCCGCAGCCTCGCCCTCGCTCGGCTTGTCGCCGGCCTTCGGCGCCGTGCCCGCGGTCAGCTCCTCGCCTTCGCCGACCACCAGCTCGCCGAAGCGCAGCGTGTAGCGGATGCCCTTCTTGGTCTCGAACAACAGGTCGCCCTCGTTGCTGTAGAGCTTGCCGCCGCGGGCCAGGAAGAAGCCCTTCTTGGCCAGCGACTGCGCCAGGATCTGGCGATCGAAGCCGGTGACCTGCTCGAGCATCGCGGTCAGGCCCTCGGGCTTGCTGCGCACGCCGACGATCTTGATCTGACCTAGGGTGTCGGCGATCTCGCGCAGCTTCTCCTCGTTGGCCTCCTCCTTGGTGGCGTCGAGGCCGTCGAGCTGCCACTTGTTGCTGCCGTCCTTGGTGACGACGTACTTGTCGCCGGGCACCACCTCGCCGCGCTGCTCGTCGACCGAGTAGTTGTCGAACGTGATCTTGCCGATGTCCCAGGTCTGGGTCTTCAACAGGTCGGTCTCGATCCAGTCGGCGAACGTCGTCGACACCTCGCCGTCGAGCTTGGTGCGGTAGACGCGGTTCTTGTCCGGCACCCGCACGTAGTGCTCGCCGAGCTTGCCGTCGACCTCCTTGCCGATGATCAGGTCGGCCAGCTTGTTGCCGGCGCTGTCCTTCATCGTGATGCGCGTGCCGCGGCCGGCCGTGTCGGTGCCGGGATCGAGCGGGTCGACGACGCCGAACTCGACGTGGCGGCCCTTGAGGTCGCCGACCACGACCTGCTTCTTCAGACCGATCAGCAGCGCCGCGGCCTTGCCCATGCGGTCCTTGGCGTCGGCCGGGTAGTTGCCGTGCGACGGGATCGTCCAGCGGCCCTTGTCGTCGCGCTGCACGACGAACGGGTACGCGGCGCCCGCGGCCTCCTTGAACTCGATGACCTCGAGCGTGCTGACCGTGTCGGGGTCGGTGAAGCCGGCGAAGAACTCCTGGCCCTGGTCGTCGTAGAGGTCGAGCCGCACCTGGCGCGGCCCCATCGACACGGCGAGCACGGTCAGAGCGATGGCGGCGCCGACGGCGACACCGGTCTTGGCGAAGTCCTGCATCACACACCTCCCTTGCTGTTCTGGCCCGATGCACCGCCGGCAACGACCTGACGGTTGGCCGGCACGATGGCCGCCGCGCGCGAGTGGCGCCGCACCAGCGTCAGCACGCCGAGCGCGAGGCCCGGCAGCACGCTGAGCAGGATCGTCACCAGCCGGTAGCCGTCGTAGATGCCGCGCTTGGCGGCATCGCGGTCGTGCGTGGCCTCCTCGAGGCGCTGCTTCTTGTCGCCGTCGATCTTGGCGCGCTCGTTCTCGAGCTTGCGCTGCTCGACGCGCTGCACCTCGACGATCTTGACCTCCTTGGCCTGCTCGTCGAGCTGGTCGTTGTCGCGGATCTTCTGCACGGCGCTGTCGAGCCGCGCCTGCGCCTCGTCGAGCGCCTCCTTGGCGGCGGCCTCGGCGGCCTCCTTCTCGGCGGCCCACTCGTCCTCGTACTTGCGCTGCGCCTGCTCGACCGCGACCAGCTTGCGCAGGATCGGTCGCCGCTTGCGCAGCTCGATCAGGCTCTCGTCGCCGGCCAGCGAATCGATGCAGTTCATCACGAACGGCACGTTGTCGAAGCGGAAGTTCGGGTCCGAGACCTGGCGCCGGATCTGGAAGAAGTCGTTGCCGACCAGGTCGAGGTCGGCGACGTAGATCACGTCGATCGCCTTGTCCTTGCCGGCCGGCTTGCCGGTGACGCGCGCGGCGACCACGAGGTCGTCGTTGCTGCGCACGCGGCGCGCGTACGGGTTGATCTGCGGTCCCATGCCGAAGAAGTCCTGCTGGAACAGGTCGGACTTGCGCACGATGCCGTGGGCCTCGCCGGACGCCACCGGACTGCGCGAGATCAGCAGCGGCTCGACCTTCAGGCCCTCCGCCTGCAACGGCTCGATGTGGCCGCCGACCAGGGCGACGATGCTCTGCAGCCCGTCGGTGATCTTGCTGGTCCTGGCGATGCCGTCCTGCCGCAGGAACAGGCACCACTGCAGCAACGGGTTCATCGCGCCGCCGGGGAAGCGGCGGTAGGACAGGTCCCAGACCGCCTCGCCCAGGTGGAACTGCAGGCCGATCGCGCTGGTCAGCGCGGCGAAGTTGCCCTTCTCGGGCCCGCCGCCGCCCATCATGCGCGCCTGCATGCCGCCCTTCTGGTCGTCGGCGGCCGTGCCCCAGGCACCGAGCGGCACCGGGTCCTCGAGCAGCAGCGTCGGGTGGCCGGCGAGCATCCAGTCGCGCAGCCGGTCCATCTGGTCCTGCGGCAGCGAACTCGGCTGCGGCACCACCAGCGCGGCGATGCCCGCCGGATACTCGCTGGCGGGGTCGACGTTCTCGAGCTGGTACTGCTGCTGCAGCTCGTCGGCGATCTGCCAGCGCGGCTTCTGGCGGAAGGTCTGGAAGTCCATGCCGCCCATGAACTCGACGTCGGTCTTGAGGATGCCGACCTTCTTGCGGCTGCTGCCGGCGACCGTGCGGATGCTGCGCGTCAGCTCGTACTCGAGCGGCACCGCCGGCTCGATGAACGGGTTGACGACCTCCTCGGTGCCGCACTGCACGACGAAGGCGAGGAACACCTGCTTCTCGGCGTAGCCGCCGCCCGGCAGCTCCATCGGCACCGTCTGCGCGCGGATGCCGTAGTTGTCCTCGGCGGCGCGCGCCTCGGGCGAGTACGGCTCGGGCATCACGATGCTCTTCTGCACCGCGTTGCCGCCGATCGAGTCGAACTGGTCGACGAGGTTCAGCAGCAGGTTGCGCTGCTGCACGAACACCTCGGGCACCTCCTCGCTGACGTAGGCGGTCACGTAGACCGGCTTGTTCGGATCGAGGCTGGCCAGCAGCTGCCTGGACTCCGCGCCGAGCGAGTGGATGCGCTCGATGGTCGCGTCGAAGCGCGGCAGCGTGTGCACGGCGATCACGGTCAGCGCGAACGTGCAGACCGCGAAGCTGGTGAAGCGCACGAGGCGGTGCGCACCCTCGCCGCCGCTCTTCCAGTGCCGGCGCGCGAGCAGCGCCAGCCCCAGATAGAAGAACGTGATCGTCATGCCGGCGAACAGCAGCACGCCCGACAGCGGCAGCATGCCGCGCGCGAACTCGCGGAACTGGCCGATCGGCCCGTGCACGTTCCAGCTCGGGAAGCCGAGCCACTCCATCAGCCAGCCGGTCAGCAGGAACAACGCACAGCCGAGCAGCGAGAACAGGAACGCGATCGTCGCCGACTGCGTCAGCTGCGAGCCGATCGTCGCCACCGCCACCAGCGTGACGCCGAGCAGCCAGAAGCCGAGGTAGTTGGCGAACAGCTGGCCCCAGTCCGGGTTGCCGAGCCAGGTCAGCGCCAGCGGCAGCACCAGCGTGAACAGCAGCGACGCGGTGTAGATCGCGACGTAGGCCGCGAACTTGCCGAGCTGCAGCTCGAAGTCGGTCGCCGGCAGCGTGAACAGCAGCTCCTGGGTGCCGTTGGCGCGCTCGCTGGTCCACATGCCCATCGTCGCCGCGGCGACGAACACGGCCGCGATCGCGGGGAACCAGACGTTCAGCGTGTCGAGGTTGGCGAGGTTGTTGGTGAAGAACGCGGACGACCACATCATCACGGCGCACGAGACGCCGGCGAACAGGATGATGAAGACGTAGTTGGCGGGGTTGCCGAACCAGCTGCGGAGATCGCGCCGGGCGACGGCGAGCACGGTGTGGGTCTTCATGGCGCTCAGCGGTGGGTCGTCAGGGAGTGGAAGGCCTGGTCCATGTTGCCGGTGCCGCGCGCCTTGAACTCGGCGGGCGTGCCGTCGAACGCGAGCTTGCCCTCGTCGACCAGCAGCACGCGGCCGGCCATCGCCTCGACCTCCTGGAACAGGTGCGTCGACAACAGGATCGTGCGCGTCTCGCCGAGCTTCTTGACCAGTTCGCGCACGTGGCGGATCTGGTTCGGGTCGAGGCCGGTCGTCGGCTCGTCCATGATCAGCACCTCGGGGTCGTGCAGCAGCACCTGCGCCATGCCGACGCGCTGCTTCTGGCCCTTGCTGCAGGTGCCGATCGGCTTGTCGAGCAGATCGCCCAGATCACACTCCTGGGTCACGAAGCCGAGCCGTTCGGCGAACCGTCCCTTCGCCATGCCGCGCGCGTCGCCGAAGAACGCCAGCAGTTCGCGCGGCGTCATCTCGGGATACAGCGGGCCGTTCTCGGGCAGGTAGCCGAGCTTCTCGGCGGCGCGCACGCGGTCCTGCACCACGTCGATGCCGCACAGCCTCGCGGTGCCCGACGTCGGCGCGAGGTAGCCCGTGAGCACCTTCATCGTCGTCGACTTGCCGGCGCCGTTGGGGCCGAGGAACGCGACGACCTCGCCGCGGCGGATGGTGAAGGTCAGATGATCGACGGCGGCGAAGGACCCGTAGTACTTGCACAGGTCGATCGCCTCGATCATGGGCTCGCGTTCGGTCATGGGAGTCTGTCGAGGGGCCGAAGGGAACTCGGTCGGGATCGGCGCGGGGCTGCCCGGTCACCGGCGACACGCGTGCCGCGCGGGGGGCGAAACCCTTAGCCGTTGCGCCGGGGAGGTGCAACCGAGCACGGGATCGCAGTGCGGATCACGGCGCGGCGGCACGCCCGACGGCGCGCGGACGGAAGGCGCGGCAGACGCGGCCGACGGCCGAAAACTCCGCGCCGGCGCCGGTCGGCCGGCCGGCCGCGCCTAGCGGCACCAGTAGTGACCGTAGAAGCCGTAGCCGAAGCCCGGGCCCCAGTAATAGGGCCGGCCCCAATAGCCGCCGTACCAGAAGGAGCGGTCGTCGTCCCAGCGATCGCGCGCGAAGTAGGGCACGAACGGCACCACCTGGGTCAGCAGCACGCGGTCGCCGGCGCGCACCGAGAACCGCAGCGAGAAGCCGTCGATGTCGCGCGGCCGCCCGGCCGCCGGCCGGAACCAGGCCTGGAGCACGGCGCTGCTGCCCGGCGCCGCCTCGGGCTGCCCTTCCAGCCGGACCGGCGCCAGGGCCGGCAGCCGCTGGCCGTCGAGCCACAGGTCGGTGCACTGCACGGCGCCCGCGTCGACCGTGATCGCTTCGCTGCCCGTGTTCTCCAGTTCGAACGCGACGTGCAGTTCGACGGCGTCGCCGGCGTCGCCGGCGACCACCTCGGCCCCGCCCGACCAGACGCGCACCTCGCCGCTCGGCGGCGTGCCGCCGAGCGCGTAGACCGCCGCCGGATGGCCGCCGGGCCCGGTGCCGTTGACGTTCTCCCGCGGCGTGAAGTACCGCTGCGTCGAACAGCCGGCGAACGAGACCACCGCAGCGAGCAACACCCAGCGCATGCCCCGGTTGTCGCCCGCCACTGCGTCGGCCACAAGGTCCCCGTTGCCGGACTCCCCCGAAGGGCGTAGGCGGCGGCGACCGCCGCCGCAGTCGCGCCGGAAGTTGTCCGCAGGCAACCCGTGCCGCGAAAGTCTGTTCGCGCCCGGTCTTTCCGTCGGCATGGCCACCCTACCGTTCCCCTCCCGCACGTCGCTCTCGCGCGTGCTTCTGACCGGTTCGCTGCTGCTCGGCACCGCCCTGGCGCAGGACGGCGCGACCACCGCCGACAACGGCTTCCTGACCGGACTGCGCGGCTTCGAGACGTTCCACGAGCCGCTCGGGCAGCCGCTCTACTTCGAGTCGCCGTTCAACGACACCGGGCTCAGGTTCCTGTACCTGCGGCACCGGTTCTCCGACCAGAGCACCCTGCAGGGTGGCAACGTCACCGTCTACGCGCTGCAGGCGCGGCTGGCGATCACCGATCGTCTGGCCTTCATCGCCACCAAGGACGGCTACTCCGAACTGGAGTCCGGCATCCTCCAGGACGAGGGCTGGAACGACCTCGCAGCGGGCTTCAAGTACGTGCTGCACGCCGACCAGGAGAAGCAGTACGTGGTGACGCCGGGCATCCGCTACCAGGCCGAGAACGGCCATCGCGGCGTCCTGCAGGGCGGCGCCGACGAGCTGAGCCCGTTCGTCAGCCTCGCCAAGGGCTACGGCGACCTGCACCTGGTCAGCAACCTGACGCTGCGCGTACCGCTCGGCGGCGGCGAGGGCAACACGGTCGGTCACTGGGACGTGCACCTCGACTACGACGTCAATCCGGGCAAGCAGGCGGTGTTCGCGCCGCTGCTGGAGGTGCACGGCGTGCACTACCTCGACGACGGCAACTCGGCGCTGAACGTCGGCGGCCTCGACTACACCAACCTCGGCTCGCAGCCGGCCAAACACTTCGTCTGCTGGGCCGGCATCGGCGCGCGGCTGGAGATCCTGCAGCAGTTCGAGGTCGGCGCCTGCTACGAGTTCGCGCTGACCGATCCGAGCGACGACATCATGAGCCGCCGGGTCACGATCGACTTCATCACCCGCTGGTGAGGCAGCCCCGCGCGGCGCTGCATCCGGCGGCCGCCGCGCCGCGAACGCCCGCGCGTGAAGACGTGGCGTCTGCGTACCTCCCTGTGGGTTCCCCAGCCGCCGACGGCGGTGTTCCCGTTCTTCGCCGCGGCGCAGAACCTCGAGCGGCTGACGCCGGGCTGGCTGTCGTTCCGCATCCTGACGCCGCTGCCGATCACGATGGGCGAGGGCACGCTCATCGACTACCGCATCGGCATCCGCGGCCTGCCGGTGCGCTGGCAGACGCGCATCGCGCGCTGGGAGCCGCCGTACGCGTTCGCCGACGAGCAGCTGCGCGGCCCCTACGCGCTGTGGCACCACACGCACACGTTCACCGCGCTGGACGGCGGCACGGTGCTCGGCGACGAGGTGCGCATGCGGCCGAAGGGCGGTCCGCTGGCGGGCGTGCTGATGGCGATGTTCGTGCAGCGCGACGTCGAACGCATCTTCCGCTTCCGGGCGCAGGCGATGGCGATGCGCTTCGGCGCCGACGCGGCCCGCGCCGAACTGCACTGGAGCGTCGACGACGACGCGGCGACCGTCACCGACGCAGCTGCAGACGGTGCACGGTGATCGGCTGCTCGCCGTCGCTGCGCTGCACGACGTCGCTGCGACAGATCCCCAGCACCTGCTGCGGGTCGCCGAAGCCACCGGCGAACGCCGCGTCCAACGGCGTCGTCAGCACGTAGACGATGCGGATGTG
Source organism: Planctomycetota bacterium (assembly GCA_016794035.1). Lineage (GTDB taxonomy): Bacteria > Planctomycetota > UBA1135 > UBA1135 > UBA2386 > JAEUHS01. Next base: position 14,628 of record JAEUHS010000077.1, on the reverse strand, counting down.
GCCGCGCTGCGCGTAGTCGCCGACCTCCTGCAGGCGGGCGAGGAACGACCGCGGCGGCAGCGCCGCGTGACCGCGCAGGATCAGGTGCTGCGCGGTCACGGCGACCCACAGCGTGTGCCGCCGGTCGTCGTCGGTGCCGGGCACGGCCGCGACCGTGCGCTCGATCGCGGCCGCGAGTTCGGCGTTCGGCAGCCGCGGGAACGTCGTGCCGCGCGCCAGCTCGCCGAGCCGCAGGCCGGCCAGCACCAGCGCGGCGACGAGCAGGAGCCAGCGCGGCGCGCGCCCCGACTCCGGCGTCAGCAACACGACCGGCCCGAGCGCCGACAGCCACGCGGCCGGCAGGAACAGCCGCAACGCCGTCGGCTCGCGCACGTCGCCGTAGAACCACAGCAGCGCCACCAGCGTCACCGCGGCGACCGGCGCCACCACCAGCGCGTCGGCGAACGTCGCCCGCCGCCGCGCGAGCCGCAGCAGCCACGCGAGCGCGGCCACGATCGCGACCTGACCCGGCAGCGGGTTGGCCAGCGCCGGATCGAACCAATGCGACCCGAACGCCGGCGCGTGCGCCGCCAGGTGCCGGACGGCCAGCAGCGGCGCGCCGGCCGCCTCGGGGTAGAAGTCCGGCCGCCTGGCGTACACCGCCAGCCCGAGGATCGGCGCCAGCAGCCAGCCCTGCAGGACCGCGACGGCGATCGTACCGCGGCCCGGTACGAAGCGGCGGCGCACGGCGACCAGCACCAGCAGCACCACGAGCGCGAACGCCGGCAGCGACTCGTAACGGGCCTGCGCGAACAACCCACCGAGCGCCAGCAGCACGAACGCGCGCGTGCCATCGGGTTGCCGCACGAACGCCAGCGCGGCGAGCAGCACGGCCGCGAACAGCACCGTCGCCAGCAGTTCGAAGCCGCCCGAGCTGGCGACCAGCCCGGTCAGCGGCACCGACACCAGCAGCAGTTGCGCCGCGAACCCAGCGACCAGACCGAGCCGCGCCCGCACGGCCGCGAACACCAGCACGAGCCCGAGGCCGAGCAGGGCGGCGTTGACGACGAACGCGTTGCCGACCCGGTCGCCGCGGACGTCGTGCACGAGGCCGACCAGGAACGCGAACAGCGGCGGCCGCTTGTCGACCGTGTTCTCGAGCCGCACCAGCTCGCCGTCGAACGGCACCGCGCCGGTCGTCATCAGCGCGGCGCGTTGTGCGTGCATGTTCTGCGCCACCGACGCGAGGCTGGTCTCGTCGAACTGCACGCGCAGCGTCGGCGGCGCCACGGTGAAGACCACCGCGACCAGCACGACGGCAGCGAGCGCGCCGGGCCACGACCGCAGCAGCGCGCGGCCCGGCGCGTTCGCCTGCCGCCACCAGCCGATGCCGGCCCCCGCCGCGACGCCGAGCGCGACCGCCGGCGCCCAGTAGAGCAGCCGCGCCAGCAGCGTCAGCCGTTCGGCCGCGCCCAGACCGGCGTCGACGGCGAACAGGACCAGCGGTCCGGCGAGTCCGCCCAGCAGCCACCACGGCGAGCCGCGCCGCGACGGCGCCGGCGCGGCGGCGGGTGGATCGACGCACGGGGGAGCAGGCATGGCCGGCGGCAGAGGCTACGGCCCCGGCGGGTCGGATGCCGAACAGGAATCACCCGCCCGCACGCTAGTCTTGCCAGCCCACGATGTTCCGCGGCCAAGCCCACTCGTTCCAACAGCAGGCGCGCCTGGCGATCTCGCTGTCGTGGGTCGCGGGCTACACCAACGCGCTGACGGTGCTGACCTGCGGGCAGGTCACGTCGCACCTGTCGGGCACGGTGTCGCAGTTCGGCGTCGAGGTGGCGGAAGTGCACTGGAGCCGCGCCGGCTACCTCGCCTGCCTCGCGCTGATGTTCCTCGCCGGCGCGTTCACCGCCGGCGCGCTGACCGAGTTCGGCCGCATGCGACGCTTCCAGTCGATCTACGTGCTGCCGATGGCGGTCGAGGCGCTGCTGCTCGCCGGCTTCGCCGTGCTGATCGACTGGCAGGCGCTCGGCCGCATCGACGGCGCCGACGCACGCGTGTGGCTGACGTTCCTGCCGTCGTTCGCGATGGGCCTGCAGAACGCGACGATCACCCGCATCAGCGGCGGCGTCGTGCGCACCACGCACGTCACCGGCGTCGTCACCGACCTCGGCCTCGAACTGGCGCGCCTGCTGTTCCGCAGTTTCGGCTGGCCGCGCCGGCTCGATCCCGTGCGCGCGACCCAGGCCCGCTGGCGGGTCCTGCTGCTGCTCAGCATCCCGGGCAGCTTCGCGCTCGGCGCCGGCCTCGGCACGGTCGCGTTCGACTTCTTCGAGGCGTGGTCGATGGCGCCCGCGGTCGCGTTCCTGGCACTGCTGACGCTGCAGGACATCCTGGTGCCGATCGCCGCCGTCGAACTGCGCAGCGGCGTGCACGGCGGCGCGCCGATCATCGCCGTGTTCCACGCCGAGCGGCCGGCGGGTAGCAAGCGCTTCCGCATGCCGGATCTGACCTCGTGGGCGGCCAGCATCGACGAGCACGTGCGCGTCGTCGTGCTCGACCTCGCGGACGTGCACGACATGGGCGAACGGTCGGCGCACGAGCTGCGCGCGCTGATGCTGCACCTGCGCGAGGAGGGGCGGGTGCTGGTGCTGGCCGGCGTCGGCAAGCCGCAGCTCGCGGTCCTGCACCACGCCGGCGTGTTGCTGGACTTCGACGCCGACGACCTGTGCGGCGACCTGCACTCGGCGGCGCTGCGCGCGGAGCAGATCGCGGCGCGCTGAGCGCCCGGATCGGCGTCACGGCGGCGGCAGTCGCACGCGCCAGTGCGCGTTCGCCGGCCAGGTCGCCATCGCATGCGATGGGTCGCGCCGCCACGCGGCGACCTCCGCCCGCCAGTCGGGCCCCTGGAAGAAGCCCGGCGGCAGATCGAAGTACTGCCGGACGCCCTGCAGCAGCGTGGCGCCGAGGAACACCGCCGGCAGCAGCCGGACCCACCACCGCGACCGCGGGCGCAGCGCCTCGAGCGTGCCGAGCATGTGCAGCGCGCTGATCGGCACGAAGTAACGGCCGCCGGCGAGCCCGCCGATCAGTTCGTGCTTCTGGCCGAGGCTGCCGAACAGGGCCGTGACCGCGAGCAGGTGGCCGCAGACGAACAGCTGCCGCGCGGTCCGGCTGCCGCTGGCGAGGACGGCCGCCCACATCGCCACCACCGGCAGCAGCAGCAGCGGCGTCCAGCGCCAGAACCGTTCCTCGTAGATCGCCCACGACAGCTCGACGCCGACGCGGTCGGCGACGCCGAGGCCGCCGACCGGCAGCACGTAGACCTTGGCGAAGAACGCGGCCACGGCGATCGCGGGCGGCAGATCGGACGTGCGGGCGACGCCGCTGTCGTTGGTCAGGTAGATCACCGTCTGCACCAGCAGGCCGAGCAGCAGCAGCAGCGTCGCGATCGTGCGGCCGCGGCTCGGCTGCCGCACGGCGAGCCAGGCCGCGAACGGCAACAGGCCGATCGCGTAGGTCGACGACAGCCCCGTCGCCAGCGCGATGCACCACGCGGTCGCGCGCAACCCGAGCGCTTCGTAGAACACGATCGTCACCGCGCCGGCCAGCAGGAAGTAGTACGCGCTGCTGGTGCTGGTCAGCCACGTCTCGTGCATCGGCGAACCGAGCAGCACGGCCGCGATCGCGACGGCGGCGGTCCAGGGTCGGAATGCGCCCTGCTGCGCGAGCCGCAGGATCAGCAGCCCCGGCAGCACCTGCACCAGCAGCGCGAACACGGTCGTGACCAGCGGCGCGCGTTCGATCGGCACGGCCAGCGCCAGCAGCGTCGCCAACCGGCAGCCCAGGTTGTAGTAGTCCTGGGGGCACGCCGTCAGCGCGTGCCACAGCGAGCCGGTGCAGGCGGGCTGGTAGAACAGCTCGCCCTCCTCGCCCCAGAACCGCGGCGACGTCAGCAGGTCGGGGTTGCGCAGCGCGACGACCAGCACGATCGCCACCGCCGCCGCCACCCAGACGAAGCCGCCGCGCGCGCCTCTGGCAACGTTCGAGTGCATGCGGGAGATCGGGTGGATCGGGTAGGCCGCCCGCGCACGCGGGCCGCAGCGCGGTCCGGGACGCCGTTCCGTCCCGAGCCCGTGGCCCGCACCTTACCTGAGCCGCACGGCGCGGCCCAGCCATTCGCGAGCCGACGCGACGCCGCTGCCTACCACTCGACGACCAGCTCCCCGGCCGCGGCCGCACCCGCCGCCGCGACCAGACCCGTGAGCAGGCGCTCCGGCCCGGGCTGCCCGGCGATGCGCAGCGAGTAGACGCCTGGTCGGAACACGTGCGGCTGGAACGTCGCACCGCGGATGCGCAGCGTGTAGACGACCTCGCCGACCTGCTCGTCGATCACCTGCACGACCGGATCGTCGAGCCCGCGCACCAGCAGCCGCGGCAGGAAGGCCCGCGGCGCGCGGCCGTACTGGTCGAGCTGCGTGCGCGTCACCGGCCAGCCGGCATACGGCTGCGCACCGGGCGCCGATGCATCGACGTGCCGCGGCCACACCGCATAGGTGATCGTGCGCTGGCGCTTGTCGAAGCGCACCAGGCCATGGCCATCCGCGCGCGGCCCCCACTGGTTGCCGTCCGGCGTGGTCGCGAGCACGCGGTCCGGATCCGGATTCACGTAGGCCAGCATCGTGATCTTGTTGTGGAAGCCGTCGCGGTAGTCGCCGAGCAGCGGCAGCGCGCCGTCGATCCCGCGCTGCGGCGGCTCGAGCGGATCCCACCAGCGCACGTAGTAGTTGCAGATCGACGGCGACACGAACGAGATGCCCGCGTCGCCGAAGTCGTTGACGCCGTGGTGCAGCAGCGTCGCCAGGTGCTGGTCGCCGGCCAGCATCGTCGCGAAGCCCCTGCGGATCTCGATCAGCGCGCGGTTGCGGCCGGTCTGCGGCCAGCCGTTCGAGTCGAGGTCGGCGACGAGTCGATCGCCGCGCTGCGTGCGCAGGTCCAACGCGCTGGCGTCGCCCCACACGCCGGGCCCGTGGCGGTGCGCGGCGTTGGCGAACACGGTCTGCGACAACACGGCCTTGAGCTCGGTGCCGCGCCAGTCGGCGGACCACGCGCGCAGGAACGCGAGCTGCCGTTCGCCGAGCAGCTGCGCCTCGGGGATGTCCAGCCGCGAGGTGTCGAACGCCGGGTCGGCGAAGTGGTCGCTGCGCCCCTGCTTGCCGGGGATCAGGCCGCGCGGACCCGTCTTCCACTTGCGGTCCTCGACGATCGCGAAGCCGACCTCGCCGACCGTCAGCGCCGTGTAGTAGACGCCGATGCCGCGCGCGACCGGCGTCGGGTCGTACGGATCGGGCAGGTGCCACGTCTGCGCCGCCTGCACCGAGTTCACGTACTCGGGCGACCAGAAGTAGCCGCCGCTGTCGCCGGCCGCGTTGTCCGCCGCGATGCCGCCGGCTCCCCAGACGTTGCCCTGGCCGATGTCGTGGTCGTCGGGGATCGTCACCGTCGGCCGATCGCGGGTCAGTTCGCCGAACTGCCGGCCGAACAGCAGCCACGCCTCGTAGTGCCGCTGGTGGTCGTACGACTGGTCGCCGGCGAAGAACAACAGGTCCGGGTCCTGGTGCTTCAGGTTCTGCACGATGTCGGCCCGCGGCCCGCGGTCCTGGTTGCCGTTGCAGCTCAGCGAGGCGACGGCGATCGCGTCCTTCTCGACCGGATCGTGCCGCACGACGCCGTCGTAGGTCGCCGCACCGCCGGCCGCCGTCACGCGGTAGTCGAAGTCGTGGCCCTGGTCCCAGTCGCGCACGCGGAAGTGCGCGAGCCAGCGCTTCGCGTCCGCCTGCGGATGGCCATAGGGTGTCTCGTCGACCACGGCGCGCGCGACCTCCCGCCACGCCGCCGCCGCGTCGCCGCGTGATCGCACGGACAGCGTGACGTCGCGCGGCACGTCGTCCGCGAGCGGGTAGAGCTGCGCGGTGAGTTTCAGCGTGCCGGCGTGCGTCGTGTAGAGCACGAAGGCGATGCACTGCGCCGCGGGCGCATGCGTGTCCAGCCAGTCCGCCGGCACGAACGCCTGCTGCGCGCGGGTCGGCGCCCCCATGGTCACGACGGCGAACACGAGCGGCCAGAACGTCGGGGCGAGGCGGTGCATGGCGATGGGTACCCGATCAGGTGTGCATGCGCCGGTGCAGCGCGAGCAGCACCGAGACGGCCGCCAGCGACACCAGCAGCAGGACGATGACGACGCGCACGACGCGCTGACGCTGCCGGACCTGCCACCAGTCGCGCGGTCGCACGGCCTGGGCCAGGAAGGTCAGCACCGCGGCGAGGTCGACGCAGACGATGTTGGTCAGCAGCAGCGTCACCGCGCCCTCGGCATCGGTCCAGCGGCCGGCGCCGAGGCACATGCCCATCACGACCAGCGGCGGCATCAGCGCCACGGCCACCATGACGCCGACCAGCGACGCCGACAGCGCCGTCGTGAACGACATCGCGCCCGCCACGCCGGCGGCGAACGCCAGCAGCAGGTCGAGCACGTGCGGCAGCGTGCGCGACCGGATCTCCGACGAGGCGATCAGTCCTTGCGCGTCCAGGCCGACGCCGAACGTGAGGCCGACGGCGACCGACAGCAGCAACGCGATGCCGAAGCCCGCCGCACCGGTGCGCAGGGCCTGCGCAGCGAGCTTGCCGTCGGCCATCGTCGCCGCGAAGCCGAGCGCGATGTTGGGCCCGAGCAGCGGCGCCAGCACCATGCCGCCGATCACCACCGCGGCCGAGTCGCGCCACAGCCCGATCGTCACCACCCCGACCGACAGCACCAGCATCGCGACGTAGTTCCACGACAGCTGGCTGGCCGCCGTGATGTCGTCGTGCAGCTCCTCGCGACTGAGCCGCCCGGGGGCCGAGCTGGCCTCCTCGTCGGCGGCCGCGACCGCCTGCGCCGGCTCGACCTTCGGCAGCGTGGCCTCGACGGGCAGCACCAGGATCCGGCTGTCGGTCGCGGTCGCGCACGCGAGGTCGAGTTCGTCGAGCAGCTTCTGTTCGCGGCCGACCTCGACCAGCGCGGCGAACTGCGATCCCTGTTCGCCGCGCTGCACTTCGCGCCACCAGACGGAGTCCATCTGCTCGAACAGCGGCCGCACGCGCTCGGCGCCTTCCCGGTTGGTGTGAACCTGCAGCAGTCGGAGCACCATGGCGCCGCACAGGCTACCGGGTCGCGCCCGGGCGGCGCCCGCACCGATGGGAACTGATGACTTGCGTGGAGGTGTCGGTCCTGACCACAACCGGCTGAGGCCGCGAGATGGCTCCACCACATCCGGTGGGGTAGCTCCACGCAAGTCATCAGTCCCCGCGGGGGGCTAGGCGACGGCCAGTCCGTGGCGTGCGCGGAGCGCCAGCGCCGCGTCGCGCCCGCTGCAGAACGCGCCCTCGATCCGGCCGCCGGCTACGAAGTCGCCGACGGCCGTGAGCCCACGCCCGACGTCGCACGGCAGCGCCGCCGACGGTCCGGCGATCGGCAACGCGTCGCGCCAGCGGTGCAGCGCGCACGACGCGACCGGTGGCAGCGGGGCCCCGAGCGAGCGCTGCAGCGCCGCCAGCAGGCGCGCGCCGAGGTCGTCGGTGGCCAGCTCGAAGTGCCGGCGCGAGAACTCCGGCGTCGCGTGCAGCACGAACGTCGGCGCGCCCGAACGCCCCGGCTTGCCGCCGTCGTGGCTCACCCACGCGAGCTCGTCGTCGACGACGAACATGCCGCCGCGCAGCGCATCGGGCATGCGTTCGAAGCGCACCATCGCCGCCAGGCACGGCTGCAGCGCGATGCCGGCGAGTTCGCGCGCGAGCGCCTCGTCGGCCGGCAGCAGGCCGACCGCCTGCGCCGGCGGCACGGCGAGCACCAGTTCGTCGAAGGGCCCGCGGTCCGGTGCGTGCTCGCTCCGCAGCCACCAGCCGCGGCCGTCGCGCACGGCGCTGCCGATGCGCACGTCGCTGGCCACCTCCAGGTCGCCCGCCATCGACCGCGCCAGCGCCGACATGCCCGGCACGCCGCAGTAGCGCTCCTGCCCCGATCGCGGGTCGTCGCCGAACACGCCGCGCTGCAGCGTGCGGAATGGGCCGGTCCACTCGGCGACGACGCCGAGGCGAAACCACTCGACGACCTGCCCGGCGAAGCCCCGGTCGCGCGCGGTGAAGAACTGCGCGCCGTGGTCGAACGCCCACGCGCCGTCGCGGCGCGTCGCCACCCGCCCGCCGGGCGCGCGCCCCTTGTCGAACACGCGCACGGCGGCGCCGGCGGCACGGAGGTCCCGGGCCGCCTGCAGGCCGGCGATGCCGCCGCCGACGATGCCGACGGTCAGCTGGCGGCAGTTCCGAAGCATGTGCACGCGGGCCGTTCGATCGATGCAGGCCGGCGGACGCAGCGCCGCGCAGCCGTTCCCGGGCGGGAAGTCGGCACAGACCCCTGGAGCGGCGGCGCCGCGGCGCGACGATGCGGGTATGCGCCCCTCGACGATGGCCTGCAGCCTGCTCACCCTCGCCTGCAGCGCCCCCGAGCCCGTGCGCCTACCGGCGACCCGCGAGCCGGTCGGCCGCGCCGCCGATGGCCGGCAGCTGACCCCGGTGCAGCAGACCCTGACCCCGTACGGCACGTTCGTCGATCTGCCGGGCCTGCGGCCGCAGGCGCTCGCCCGGTCGCCGGACGGCCGACACCTCTACGTCGCGGGCAAGACCAGCGAACTGCTGGTGCTGGACGCCGGCAGCGGCGAGGTCGTGCAGCACGTGCCGCTGCCGAACGAACGTCAGGCGGGACCGGCGACCGGCGCGACCGGCAACGAACTGCAGCCCGACACGCGCGGCCAGCTCAGCTACACCGGCCTCGTGGTCGCCGCCGACGGCCGCACGATCCACCTCAGCAACGTGCAGGGCTCGATCAAGGTGTTCGCGGTGGCGGCCGACGGCAGCGTGCGCCCGTCGCACACGCTGCCACTGCCACCGGCGAACGCGCCGCGCCGTGAAGCGGAGATCCCGAGCGGCCTCGCGCTGTCGGCCGACGGGCGGCGGCTCTACGTCTGCGGCAACCTGTCGAACCGGCTGTTCGAGCTCGACGCCGGCAACGGCGACGTGCGGCGCACCTTCGACGTCGGCGTGGCGCCGTTCGCCGTCGTGCTGGCGGGCGAGCGCGCGTTCGTCAGCAACTGGGGCGGCCGGCGACCGGAGCCTGGCGACCTCGTCGGGCCGGCGGGCCGCGGCACCGTCGTGCGCGTCGATCCCGTGCGCGACATCGCCAGCGAGGGCTCGGTGACGGTGCTCGACCTGCGCACGGGCGCGCAGGTCGCCGAGACCCGCACCGGCCTGCACGCGAGCGCACTCGCGGTGGCACCGCACGCGCCGTTGGTCGCCTGCGCCAACGCCGGCAGCGACACCGTGTCGCTGCTCGATCTCGACGGCCGCGTCGTGCGCACGCTGTGGGCGCGCGCACGGCCCAACGACCTGCTGACGGCGTCGCCGAACGCGCTCTGCTTCTCGCCCGACGGCGAACGGCTGTACGTCGCCAACGGCACCATGAACGCGATCGCGGTGCTCGACGTCGACGACGCGGAGCTGCTCGGCTTCGTGCCGGTCGGCTGGTACCCGGCAGCGCTGTGCTTCGACGCCGCGCGCAACCGCCTGGCCGTCGCCAACGTCAAGGGCCTCGGCTTCGGCCGGCCGCGCCAGGGCAGCGGCGTGCCCGAGTTCAACTCGCACCAGCACCACGGCTCGCTGTCGTTGTTCGCGGTGCCCGCCGACGCCGAGCTGCGGGCGCTGTCGCAGCAGGTCGACGACAACCTGCGCCGCGCCGCGGTCGAGCACGCGATGCTGCCGCCGCGCCCGGACCAGCCGGCGCGCGTGATCCCCGAGCGCATCGGCGAGCCGAGCCGCATCCGTCACGTGGTCTACGTGATCAAGGAGAACCGCACCTACGACCAGGTGCTCGGCGACCTGCCGCAGGGCAACGGCGACCCGGAGCTGTGCGTGTTCGGCGCGCGCATCACGCCCAACCAGCACGCGCTGGCGCGCCAGTTCGTGCTGCTCGACAACACCTACTGCGCCGGCATCCTGTCCGCCGACGGCCACCAGTGGAGCACCGCGGCGTTCGCCAGCGACTACCTCGAGAAGAGCTTCGCCGGCTGGCCGCGCAGCTACCCCGACGGCATGGGCGAGGACGAGGCCGACGCGCTGTCGTATTCGCCGGCCGGGTTCCTGTGGGATCACGCGCTCGCGCGCGGCGTCACGCTGCGCAACTACGGCGAGTTCTGCGAACCGAAGGTGCGCTGGCGCGACCCGGATCGCGGCGGCAGCCCCGATGCCGCGGCGTGCTTCCGCGCCTGGCGCGACGGCGGCGACGAGGTCGTGTTCGGCTGCGCGCCGGTGGTGCGCTCGCTGGTGCAGCACTCGCCGACCGGCTACGTCGGCTGGGACATGTCGGTGCCCGACCAGTACCGCGCCGACTTCGTGCTGCGCGAGCTGGCCGAGTGCGAGCGGCGCGGCGAGTTCCCGCAGCTCGTGGTCGTCTGCCTGCCGAACGACCACACCAGCGGCACGAAGGCGAACTGCCCGACGCCGGCCGCCTGCGTCGCCGACAACGACCTCGCGTTCGGCCGCCTCGTCGCGGCGCTGTCGCACTCGCGCTTCTGGCCGCAGATGGCGATCTTCGGCATCGAGGACGATCCGCAGGCCGGCTGGGACCACGTCAGCGGCTATCGCACGACCTGCTACGTCGCCAGTCCGTTCGCGCGCCGCGGCGTGACGATCTCGACCCAGTACAACACCACCAGCGTGCTGCGCACGATCGAGCAGATCCTGGGCATCCCGCCGATGAACGTGTTCGACGCCAGCGCCAGTGCGATGTCCGACTGCTTCACCGAGGTCGCCGACCCGACGCCGTTCGTGGCGCTGCCCAACCGGGTGCCGCTCGACGAGATGAACCCGGAGCCCACCGCGATCGCCGATCCGCAGCGGCGCGCCGATGCCGAACTGTCGGCGACGTTCGACTTCACGCAGGTCGACCGCGCGCCGGAGCAGGCGCTGAACCGCGTGCTGTGGCGGGCGATGCGCGGCAGCGCGCCGTATCCGCGCGGGGCGGTGGCGGCTGACGGGGACGACGACGACGACGACTGCGGCGGTTGAGCGCCGTGCCGTAGTGCGGCGCCCTCAGTCCGGATTGGTCATGCGTTCCGGTGCCAGGCTCGCGGCGATCGCCTCGGTCATCAGGCCGCGGCCGCGCAGCACGTCGGCGACGCTCTTGCCGCTGGCGAGCGCCTCGGCGGCGACGTCGGTCGCGGTGCCGTAGCCGAGCGCCGGCACCAGCGCGGTGACGAGGCCGATGCTGTTCTCGACGAAGCGCCGGCACTGCTCGACGTTGGCGACGATGCCGTCGACGCAGTTGTGGCGCAGCGTGAGCACCGCGTTGGCGAGGATCTTCAGCGACTCGAGGATGCTGGCGGCGATCACCGGCTCCATGACGTTGAGCTGCAGCTGGCCCGCCTCGGCGGCGAGCGTCACCGCGAGGTCGTTGCCGATCACGCGGAACGCGACCTGGTTGACGACCTCGGGGATCACCGGGTTGACCTTGCCGGGCATGATCGACGAGCCGGGCTGGCGCGGCGGCAGCTGGATCTCGCCGAGCCCCGCGCGCGGCCCCGACGACAACAGGCGCAGGTCGCTGCAGACCTTCGACAGCTTGATCGCCAGGCTCTTCAGCGACGAGCTGAACATCACGAACGCCTGCGTGTCCGACGTCGCCTCGATCAGGTCCGCCGCCAGCACCAGGTCGAGGCCGGTGACCTCGCGCAGGCGCTGGATCGCACGCTCGGGGTAGCCCTTCGGCGCGTTGAGCCGCGTGCCGATCGCGGTGCCGCCTAGGTTCAGCGTGTGCAGGTCGCCGCGCGTGCGGTGCAGGCCGGCGAGTTCCTGGCGCAGCGTGGTCGCGAACGCCTGGAACTCCTGGCCCAGCGTCATCGGCACCGCGTCCTGCAGCTGCGTGCGGCCCATCTTCACGACCTTGGCGAACTCCTTCGCCTTCCGCTCGAACGCGCCGATCAGCGCCTGCACGCTGTCGATCAGCCGTTCGCTGCTGAGGATCATGCCGAGCTTCAGCGCGCTCGGGTACACGTCGTTGGTCGACTGCGAGCAGTTGACGTGGTTGTTCGGGTGCAGCCGGTCGTAGTCGCCCTTGTCGTGGCCGAGCAGCTCGAGCGCGCGGTTGGCGAGCACCTCGTTGGCGTTCATGTTGGTCGACGTGCCGGCGCCGCCCTGCAGCATGTCGACGACGAAGTAGTCGTGCAGCTTGCCGACGATCACCTCGTCGCAGGCGTCGCCGATCGCCTTCGCCAGCTCGGGCTTCAGCACGCCGCAGTCGACGTTGGCCAGCGCGCAGGCCTTCTTGACCATCGCCAGCGCCTTGATCAGGTTGGGGTAGGCGTTGAGCCGGCCGCCGCCGATGTCGAAGTTGCTCATCGCGCGCAGCGTCTGCAGGCCGAAGTAGGCCTCCGCCTGCACCTCGCCGTCGCCGAGCAGGTCGTGCTCGGTGCGCGTCTTGCCGGTCGAGAACGCGTGCGCGAGCCCGCTGGTGCGGAACATCAGCTGGTCGACGCGGCCGACGACCTCGCCGAGCAACGTCGCCAGCATGCGCTTCTCGAGCCCGTGGTCGTCGCCGACGAACTGCCGCAGCCTGTCGCGGTGCAGGAACACCAGCTCGGTCTCGGCCACCGCCACACCGGTCGTCGTGTGCACCGTCTCGCCGATCATCATGCCTTCGCCGAGCACGTCGCCGCGCACCATGATCGCCACCGAGCGGCGCACGCCGTAGACGTCGACGCGCGTCAGCTCGACGCGGCCGCGCCGGATCAGCAGCATGCGCGCGCGCGGATCGCCTTCGCCGAAGATGCGCTCGCCCTCGCGGTAGACGCGGCGCTCGACGAACGTGAGCAACCGCTCGGCCTCGGCGGCGGTCAGGCTGGTGAAGATGTGCAGCTCGCGGAACGGCTGCGCCCAGTCGGGGGTCTTGGTCATGCGGGACGGTCCGGCCGCAGGCGCTGCGGCGAACGGGAGTCATCGCGGTCGCACCGGCGCCGGGCAAGGGTCTTCCGGCCGGTCCGCGACCTCGCTAGCCTCGGACCGTGATGCGCTTCGAGAGAGTGGCGATCGTCGGCGCCACCGGTCCCACCGGCAGCCATCTCGCCGATGCGCTGCTGCAGAAGTCGATGCGCGTGCGGGCCGTCTCCCGCCGCGAGGCCGGTCTGCGCGCCGCGTTCGCCGGCCGCGACGTCGAGATCGCCGCCGCCGACGCGCTGGACGAGGCCGCCCTGACGCACGCCGTGCAGGGCTGCGACCTGGTCGTCGACTGCGTCGGCCTGCCGCCGGCGGCGATGGACCGGCACGCCGTCGTCGCCCGCCACGTCGCGCGCGCGGCCCGCGCCACCGGCGCGCGCCTGCTGCACGTCTCCAGCTACTGGGCCTACCTGCCGCTGGTGCGCTCGCCGCTCAACGAGGACCATCCACGGCAGGATGGCTCACCGTGGATGCAGTACCGCCGGCAAGCCGAGGACGTGCTGCTCGACGCCGGCGCGGCGGTGCTGCACCTGCCCGACTTCTACGGCCCGCGCGTGCACACCAGCACGCTGCAGAACGCGCTCGCCGACGCGGTCGCCGGCCGGACGATGAACTGGATCGGCGGCGCCGACGTCGCGCGCGAGTACGTGTTCGTGCCCGATGCGATGCGGATCGCGGCCGCCGTCGTCGCGCACGACGAGGCGTTCGGCGCGCGCTGGATCCTGCCGGGTGCCGGCCCGCTGACGGGTCGCGACGTCGCCGGCACGGTCGGCGAACTGCTCGGTCGCCCGGTCAAGCTGCGCGCGGCCGGTCCATGGCTGCTGCGCCTCGTCTCCCTGTTCCAGAAGGACCTGCGCGGCTTCCTGCAGATGGTGCCGGACTACGGCAAGCCGCTGGCGTTCGACGCCGCGCGCCTGAGGGCGCTGGTCGGCGAGGTCGCGACCACCGACTACCGCACCGGCATCACCCGGACCGTCGAGTGGTTGCGGCGGCAACAACAGGCCGCGGCTTCCTGATGGCCTCCTGATCGGCCTTCGCCCACGATGCGGCCATGGCCAGGATCGCGCTCGCCTACCTCGGAGGCCTCGTCAGCCTGCTCGCGCTCGACTACCTGTGGCTCGCCGTCGTCGCACGCGGCTTCTACGTCCGGCACCTCGGCGCGCGGATGCGCGAACAGCCGAAGTGGCTCTCCGCCGCCGCGTGCTACGTGATCTTCGTCGCCGGCGTGATGTGGTTCGCGGCGTGGCCCGGCGTCGAGCGAGCCTCCGTCGGCTGCGCCGCGCTCAACGGCGCCGCGTTCGGGCTGGTCGCGTTCGCCACCTTCGACCTGACCGCCCATGCGCTGCTGAAGGACTTCCCGTTCGCCATCGTCGTGCCGGACCTGCTGTGGGGCACGACCGTCGCGACCGTGGTCGCCAGCACCTGCTGCTGGATCGCGCTGCGCTGGGCGGCGTAGCGCAGCCGGGCCGGCGTCACGGCTCGACGACGACGCGCATGCCGAACTTGTCGTCGGCGCGTTCCGGATCTTCGTGCGCGATCACGTCGCTGCGCACCGTGTCCGGCCCCATG
>JAEUHS010000070.1 GCA_016794035.1 Planctomycetota bacterium | reverse complement strand
CCCGGTGTCTACAACGGCAACGTCAACGACATCAACGGCGGCGGCAGCAACTCGCTGTGGACCAGCAACGCCATCCAGCAGACCTACAACCCGCTGTAGTGTCGGCTGGATCGACCCGCCCCGGCTGAACGCCGACGGCGGATCGGGCCGGCCCCTGGCCAGCCACGACGAGCCCGATGGCCCTGCGCTGTCGGGCTCGTTCCGTCTGCGGACCGCGCGCCGCGTCCCGATTCGAGCCGGCCGCGCGCGGCCGGCGCCGCCTCGGGTCGGCGCGCGCGGTAGCCTTCGACACGGAAATGCGTGGCACCTGGCTCCTCTCCGCCCTCGCCGGTGGGCTGTCGATCGCGGCCCCGTGCCAGTCGGCGGCCCACATCGCCTACGGCGCCGGCTGCCACGACCTCGCCACCGAGTCGTTCGGCGTGCTGTTCGCCGATGCCGCCGCGGCGGCGGCCACCCTGTCGGGGCACAGCCTCGTGCTGGTGCCCGAGGGCACGGGCTATCGCGTCACCTGGAACGGCGCCACCTACCGCGCCCCGAGCGCCGCCGCGGTCGCGCTGCCGCCGTCCGACGACGGCCAGGTCGCGCTGCCGCTCGCGTCGCCGCTGCCGACGCCGCAGGGCGCGCTGAGCGCGCTCTACGTGCACAGCAACGGCTTCGTCGCCGCGGGACCGGACAACGACGGCGGCGCCTGGAACGTGCCGGCGACCGACTACCTGCCGACGCCGTGTTATCGCAACGCGCCGGCGACCGCGTTCTTCGCCTGGCACGACTGGAACCCGGCCGAGCCGGGCAGCGGTCGCATCGTGCACGAGGAGGTCGTGCTCGGCGGCGAGCGCACGCTGTGCATCACCTGGAACGACGTCGAGAACTTCCCGACCGGCCAGCAGAACCGCGGCACGTTCCAGTTCCAGTTCGGTCTCGCCACCGGACGCGTCGCCTACGTCTGGGTGCACGTCGACGCGACCACGTCGTCGGTGTTCGGCACCGCGCACCTGATCGGCTACTCGCCGGGCGGTGTCTCGCTCGATGCCGGGCTGCGCACGCTGCCGCAGGACCTGCCGCTGGTCACCGCGCCCGACCAGTTCGCGCTGGCCCTGCGCGCCGCGCCGCCGCCGGTGTCGACGCCTGCGGCCGGCACCGTGGTCACCTACACGACCGAACACGTGCCGCCGCGCGAAGCCGGATCCGACCTGCGGCTCGGCGTCACGGCGCTGTCGATCGGCGATGCCCCGGGCGTCGACCTCGGTCCGCTCGGCATGCCCGGTTGTCAGGCCTGGGTGCGCAGCCTCGACCTGCAGCTGCCGTGGAGCGGCACGGCGGCGACGATCGCGGCGGCGGTGACGTTCCCGCCCGGACTGCCGGCCGGCGCGTCGGTGTTCGCCCAGTCGCTGGCGCTGGTCGATCGGGTCGCGCCCGGCGCGCTCGGGATCTGGACCAGCAACGGCGTGCAGAGCCGCATCGCCCCGGACTGACGGTCAGGGCGTCGGGCGCGGCACGAACAGATGCGCCGACTTCGGCTCGAGGTCGATCGCGATCGGCCCGAAGCCGCCGAAGTCGCCGTCGATCTGGAACGGCGCGGTGCCGTCGACCCGCACCGCCGTGGTGGTGCGCACGCACAGCGCGCGGCCTTCGCGCATGCGGCCACAGAACGCGCGCAGCCCCTGCCACAGCCATGCCAGCCGCGAGCGCTGGCGGAAGCAGTGCACGTGCAGCCTGCCGTCGCCGATGTCGACGCCGGCCGTCAGCGAGACGACGCCGCCGAAGTTGCGCACGCGCGTGATCAGCACCGAGCGCAGCCCTTCGAGCCGGCTGCCGTCCGCGAACGTCACCGCCAGCTCGAACCGCGGCCAGTGCCACAGCGTGTACAGGATCGGTCCGAGCCACTTGTGCTTGCCGAGCGTGCCGGTGCGCACCGCGGCGAGCCGCTGCACGACGGCGCCGTCGACGCCGACGCCGCAGAACAACAGGAACCGGCGGCCGGCGGCGCGGCCGATCGCGATCTCGCGCCGGTGCCCGGCCGCCAGCATCGCCGCGACCGCCTCGGGCCGCCGCGGCAGGCCGAGTTCCTGCGCCAGCACGTTCGCGGTGCCGACCGGCAGCACGCCGAGCGCCCGCGTGAGGTCCGGCATGCCGTTCAGCACCTCGTTGACCGTGCCGTCGCCGCCGATGGCGACCAGGCCGTGCCAGTCCTCGTCACCGGCGGCGGCGGCGCGTGCAGTCGCGTCGCCCGCGCGGGCCGTGAAGAACACCTCGGCGTGTACGCCGTGCCGCAGCAGGGCGGCGGCGAGTTGCGGGGCGAGCTGGCGGCCCCTGCCGCCGCCCGAAATCGGGTTGGCGATCAGCAGCAGGCGCCGCGGCGGCGTCGAAGGGCTTCCGTTCATGCGAGGGTCCGCGGACCATACGCCCTGCCATGCCCGCCCTCCGCATCCTCGTGACCGGTGCCACCGGCTTTCTGGGCGGCCACGCGGTGGCGGCGTTGCGGCGGCGCGGGCATCGGGTGTTCACCACGGGGCGTGGCAGCGGCGACGCGGCGGTCGACCTGTGCGCACCCGGCATGGTCGCGGCGGTTCTCGAGGCGTCGGCACCGGACCTGGTGCTGCACCTCGCGGCGATGTCGCGCGTGCGGGACTGCGAGCAGGACCCCCGGCGCGCGCGGCTCGTCAACGTCTGGCTGCCGCAGCGCTTCGCCGAGCGGTTCGGGCCGCGGCTGCTGCACGTGTCGACGGATCTCGTGTTCAGCGGCAGCGCGCCGCCCTACGAGGAACGCGATTCGGTCGGGCCGCTGTCGGTCTACGGCTGCACCAAGGCCGAGGCCGAACAGGTCGTGCACCAGCACGAGGCCCGCGTCGTGCGCCTGCCGCTGTTGTTCGGCCCCGACGCACAGGGGCGCGGCGCGACCGCGTCGCTGCGGCGTGCCCAGGCGAACGGCGTCGTGTCGACCCTGTTCACCAACGAGTACCGCACGCCGCTGCACGCCGCCGATGCCGCCGCCGTGCTGGCCGATCTGCTGCCCGACGTCGACGGGCCGCAGCTGCTGCACGTCTCGGGTCCGGAGCGGTGTTCGCGCTGGGAACTCGGCCGCCGCCTGTGTGCGCTGCACGATCTCGACGCCAACCTGCTGGTGCCCGCGGAGTGCCAGGACGCGCTGCGGCCGCGCGACGTCTCGATGCGTGGATCGGTGCCGCCGCGGCGTTCGCTCGACGAGATGCTGATGGCATCGTGAGGCCCGCTCCCCGCGACCCGCGACCGCGCCGTCAGCGGCGGCGCGCCCGGCCGCCGCGCGACGCGCGTTCGTAGTCGGGCGGCTCCAGCGCGGCGGGCGGCAGCGCGGCCACCGCGCGGTCGAGCGCCGCGACGAGATCGTCGGCACCGCTCGCGCTCGCCCGCGCGCGCAGCATGTCGGCGGTCTGCACCGCGGTGACGCCGAGTCCGTCGACCGCGGCCGCGGCGAGCGGGGCCAGCGCGAACGCCCGCTGCAGGGACGCGAGGCACTGCGGCAGCGCGCCGGCTTCGAGCTGCAGGCGCGCGATGCCGGCCATCGCCATCGCCTCGTAGTGGGCGCCGTCGTCGCCGCCGGTCGCCTGCCGATAGGCGTCGAAGTGGGCCAGGCCGCGCCAGTAGGCGGCGACCGCCGCCTCGGCGGCGCCGGCGCGACGATGCGTCTCGGCGGCCACCAGCGACGCGTAGCCGGCGAACCAGGGCAGCGTCGCCGGCGCCCCGTCGGCCGCGAGCCGCCGTTCGTAGTCGGCCTCGAGTCCGTCCGCACCGGAGCGTTCCAGCAGCCGCGCGCGCAGCCGTTGGTGCAGCAGCGGTGAGACCGGGAAGCGCTCGAGTCCGCGGTCGAGCACGGCGTCCGCCTCGGCGGCGCCGAAGAACTGCAGGAAGTCGTAGTGGTGCGCGGCGTGGCTGTCGCGGCCGAGCGGGTGGCGCGCCAGCACCGCGTAGGCGGCGTGCACGTCGGCGGTCCACTCGGGCGGCCATGCTGCCTGCGCGCGAACGGCGGCGACGATCGCCTCCTGGCGCGCCTCGGCGAACAGCGCCAGCACCTCCATCGCCAGCCGGCCCGGTGCGTCGGGCGGCAGCCCCGGCGCCGCCTGCACGGCGAGTTCGTAGGCCTCCTGCCGTCGGCCCAGGTGCAGCGCGGCCACCGCGCGCAGCGCCGCCGGCCGCCAGCCGGTGGCGCCCTGCGCGACCGCCGCCGCGGTCTGCCGCACGGCATCTGCGAGCAGCAGCTGCCGTGCGCGTTCGGCCTGCCGCGCGCCGCCGCGGGCGCCACCGTCCGCGGTCGCCAGCGCCTGCAGCAGGCTCGCCTCGGCGACGTCGAGCCGCGCCTCGGGATCCTCGGGGCGCGCCAGCAGCGCTTCGTCGCGGACCTGCGCGCTGCCGGCCGCGTCGACGTCGATCGCGGCGGGGGCATAGGTGCCGGGTGCCAGCGCGGCGCTCCACCTGCGCGTGTCGATGGCGCCGTCGCCGGCGAGCCCCTGGTGCGCGGTCGCCAGCGTGCGCGCGCGCGTCGACGTGGCGCCGAAGCGACCGAGCGCGGCGACCAGCTGCTGCCGTTCCTCGGGCAGCAGCGGCGCGCGCAACGTGTCGGCGATCAGGTCGACGGTGCCGGGGTCCTTCGCCTGCACCATGCCGAGCCGCGCCTGCTGCGCGAGCTGCGGGTCGAGGCCGTAGGCGGCCAGGCGCAGCAGCTCGACCGGCGCGCGGTCGCCTTCGGCCAGCGCCGCCGCCAGCAGCGACCGCCGCCGTTCGGCATCGGCCGCGGCGAACGCCTGCTCGACCTCGTCGCGATCGCGGCTGTCGGGGCTCTGCAGCTTCTCGACCAGCGAACGGTCGCCGCGCACGATCGGCGTGGCCTGCACGCTGCGGTTCCGGATGCCGTCCCGGATGGTGTCGAACACCGACTGCGTGTCCCAGGTGTAGAACACGTCGTAGCTCTCGCTGCCGTCGAGCTCGACCATGATGTGCCGCGGCGCGATGCGTTTGCCGTCGAGGAACTTCGCGTAGACGATCGGCTCCATCGCGATGTGCTCGCCGCAGGTCACGCAGCCGAAGCGCGGGCAGGGGACGCGGCGGCCCTGTTCGTCGTGATCGCGCGGCGTGTGGCGGTAGACCGAGGCGATCACGCAGACGTACGGCTCGTACAGCCTGGCGATCTCGGGGTCCCGATAGCGGATGCCGGCGTAGTGCTCGCTGGCGATCTCGCCGTCCATGTTGACGCAGACCAGGATCGGCTGCCGCGTCGCCTGCGACAGCCGCACGGCGTCGTCCCAGGTGCGTTGCCAGCGGATCCTGCACGGCTGCTGCCAGTCGGCCGCGGTCGGCGCGGGCCACATCTGTTCGGGCACCAGGCCCGGCGGCGGCGGCACGCCTTCCTGGGCGGCGAGTGCACTGCAGCCCAACAGCACCACGACACTGGTTCGCACGACGCGCATCGACATGCCACGCACGATAGCCGGTCGCGGCGATCGGGTCAGGGCTGTTGGCCGCGCAGCGCGTCGCGCGGATCGCCGCGCTGCCGCACGACCCGGGCGGTGCCGTTCTCGACCAGCACCTCGGCCGGCGTCGCATGGCTCAGGAAGCCGTGCGGGCTGAACGTCAGGCCGTAGGCGCCGGCGTGCAGCACGGCGACGAGGTCGCCGATGGCGAACCGCGGCAGCATCACCTGGTCGGCGAACTGGTCGGCCGGCGTGCACAGCGGGCCGCCGAGCGTCACCCGTTCGTGGTGGTCGTCGTGCAGGCGCTGTGCGTGCACCAGCAGCGGCGCTCGCTTCAGCACGGTGCCGACGCCCGCCGCCGCGGCAGCCTGGTGCATGCCGCCGTCGACGACGACATGGTGCTGGCCGCCGCTCTGCTTCCTGTCGACGACGCGCGTCAGGTAGACGCCGGCCGGCGCCGCCAGATAGCGCCCCAGTTCGACGAACCAGCGCCGCGCCGGTCGGTCGTGGGCGGCGATCAGCTGCTGCAGGCCGCGACCGGCCGCGGCCAGGTCGAACGTCGGATCGCCGGCGTACGTCGGCACGCCGAAGCCGCCGCCGAGGTCCAGCTCGTCGAGCGGCAGCCCCAGATCCTGTTCCCACCGCGCCGCGAGGCCGACCAGGCGGTGTGCATGCGCGACGAACGCGTCGGCGTCGAAACACTGCGTGCCGGCGTAGACGTGCAGGCCGGTGAGCCGCAGCGCCGGGTCGCCGGCGATGCGCCGCGCCAGCTCGGGCACCTGTTCGACGTCGATGCCGAAGCGGCTGCTGCGGCCGCCCATGCGCAGGCGCGAACCGCCGAGTTCCTGCGGCAGGTTGACGCGCAGCGCGATCGCGGCGCGGTCGCCACGCCGCCGCGCCGCCGCCGCGATGCGGTCGACCTCGCCGCCGCTCTCGGCGTGGAAGCAGCCGAGACCGAACTGCAGCGCCGCGTCGATCTCGGCGTCGGTCTTGCCGGGGCCGGCGAAGCGCAGCCCGGCCGCGTCGTGGCCGGCGGCGAGCGCCACGTGCAGTTCGCCGAGCGACGCGACCTCGGCGCCGGCGCCCGCCGCGCGCAGGCTCGCGGTCACCGCCCGCGACGGATTGGCCTTCACCGACCACAGCAGGTCGACGCGCGGCCCGAGCGCGCCCCGCACCGCGACCACGCGGCGCGCCAGCGCGTTCGCGTCGAACACGTAGAGCGGCGTGCCGAAGCGGGCCGCCAGCGCGTCGGCGGCGAGGCCGCCGATCGTCAGCGCATCGCCATCGCCGCAACCGAGCGTCTGCAGGGCATCGGCGAGGTTCGGGTCGGCGGTCGGAGGCACGCGGCGATGCTACCTGAAGACACTTCCGGCACCCGGACGAACGTGCGATGATGAAGCCCTCGCGCCCGCTCGCCATGACCGCGATCGTCTCTCTGCCACCGAAAGCCGTGCGGCTGCGTTTCACGTGGTTGCTGCCCGCGTGGTTCGCCGTCGCCAGCGCGCTCGGCACGGTGTGGCCGGGCCGCAGCAACCAGCTGTTCTGCATCGGCGCCCTGGCCGGCGTCTGGGTCTGCTTCCTCGCCGACAACTCCGGCGACGGCGCGGCGTCGCTGCTGCTGACGCTCGTCGGCGGTGTGCCGATCCTGCTGCTGCTCGGCCTGCTGCTGGACCGACTGCGGTCGGATCTGCGGCTGTGGAGCGTGCTGGTGCTGTGCGTCGCCGCCGCCTCGGGCTACGTGCTGCTGCAGGAGTTCTCCGAACTCGACCGCGCCATCGACTACCACGGCTCGCTGCTGGCGTTCTGCGTCTGCGCGCTGCAACTCGGCAGCTACGGCGCGACGATCGTGCTGCTGGCGATGTCCGCCGGCAGGAGCGCACGTGGCTGAGCGCGCCGTGAGCCTCGACGGGCGACAGGCCGACGCGCTGGCCGCCGCCGCCGTCGCCGTGCGCGCGCACGCCTATGCGCCGGCGTCGCACTTCCACGTCGGCGCCGCCGTGCTCGCGGCCGACGGCAGGGTGTTCGTCGGCTGCAACGTCGAGAACGCCAGCTACGGCCTCAGCATCTGCGCCGAGCGCGCCGCCGTCTGCGCCGCGGTCGCCGCCGGCGTGCGCGAACTGCGTGCGGTCGCGGTCGCCACCGGCCTCGATGAACCCGCCCGGCCGTGTGGTGCCTGCCGCCAGGTGCTGGCCGAGTTCGGCCGCGACCTGCACGTGCTGCTGGTCGGCAACGACGGGAAGCGGCGCGAGACGAACCTGGCGCAGTTGCTGCCCGAGCCGTTCACGTTCGCCGACATCCCCGACAGCGCCGAGAACTGATGGCTTGCGTGTGCGCGCTCTGGATGCGCGCCCTGACGTGCATCGGAGCGGCGAGATTTCTCGCAGATTTTCCACCGAGGGATCGTGGCAGCGCCGTGCAGCGGATCGGGTGGATACGGCCCCCGCGTCGTCGCCGGCGCTCGCTTCGGGCACCCGCCTGCTGCTCGGTGTGCTGAAGTGGGGGCGGGGCGGACCTCAGGGCCCTGAGAAGTCCCGACCGGGCTCACGGATCGCTGGTCACGGTGCAACGGGTGCAGACCAGAGCCGCCTGGGCAGCCTGCCCGCCGAATGCACACTCAAGTCATCAGTCCTGTCAGACGGCGGCCGGGACCGACGCGAGTTCGTACACGCGCAGGTAGCGCGCCGGGTCGGCGTCGAACGCCGCCGCGAGGTCGCGCTGGTTGCGCGGCACGACGCGGTGGAACCACGGCGCCAGCTGCCGGTCCCACCACGACAGCGGTCGCAGCGTGATGTGGCCCGCATACTGGAACTCGCACAGGGAGATCTGCGCGACCAGGCGGCGAACGCCGAGCCGCGCGAACTCGGCGACCATCGCACCGACCTGGTGCTCGGGGATGTGTTCGAACACGTCGAGCGCCAGCAGCGTGTCGAAGCCGTGCTCGGGACCGAACGGGATCGCGTCGAGCGCGCCGGAGTGCACGAACGGTGCGGCGGGCGCGTCGGCGCCGTGAGCGAGGTCGGGGCAGACGTCGAAGCCGTGGGCGTCGATGCCGCGTTCGCGCAGCAGTTGCACGACGGCGCCGGCCGAGCAGCCGACGTCGAGCAGCTTCTGTGGCGCCGCGATCTGCAGCACCTGCGCGAGCAGCACGTCGCGGGCCTGCGGTTCGGGCGGCGATGCGAAGGCGGGGGGCGGCGGGCAGTCGCAGTGGCTGCCGTTGCAGCGGCGCACGTCGCGTTGGGTCAGGTGGCGGAAGGCGCCGCGATGGAACGGCAGCAGCAGCGTGCTGATGCGGTCGAGCAGGGCCTGTGCGCCCGGATCCGACGGCACGCCTTCGTCGATCCACAGCCGCGCGCGCGACTCGCGCCAGTCGCAGGTCGCGGTGCCGCCGAGTCCGTAGACGGTGTCGGTGAACTCGAACCCGCACACGTCGCCGGTCCAGATGCCGCCGGCCAGCCGCAGGACCCCTTCGCGGCCGGTGCAGTCGTCGCGGATCGGGTAGCGGACCTCGAACATGACCGTTCCGGCTGCATCGGTCGCGGGCCCGGCAGCACTGGAGCGCCGGCAGCGGCCGGGCACGCGGTCACCGTCGACACGGCGGCCGCCATCGGGCACGATCCCGGCTGGTCCCCGCATGTCGCATCCCCTGTCACCCGTCGAGTTCCGCGTGCCGCCGGTCGATGCCATCGCGCTGGAGACCCGCGCCGCCGATCTGGCGACCCGGTCGATCAAGAAGCGGGCGAAGGTGCAGGGGCTCTGCCTCGCGGTCTCGATGATGGACCTGACCACGCTCGAGGGCATGGACTCGCCGGGCAAGGTGCGGCAGCTGTGCGGCAAGGCACGGCGGCCGTTGCCGCTGCGGCCCGACGTGCCGCCGTGCGCGGCGGTGTGCGTCTATCCGGATCTGGTCGAGGTCGCGGTCGAGGCGCTGCGCGGCAGCTCCGTGCAGGTCGCGTCGGTCGCGACCGGCTTCCCGGCCGGCCGCACCGATCGGCAGACCAAGCTGCGCGAGGTCGAACTCGCGGTCGCCGCCGGCGCCACCGAGATCGACATGGTGATCGACCGCGGCGCCTTCCTCAGCGGTCGCTACGGCCAGGTCTACGACGAGATCTGCGCGGTCAAGGAGGCCTGCGGCCCGGCGCACCTCAAGGTGATCCTCGAGACCGGTGAACTGAAGACCTACGACAACGTGCGCCGCGCCTGCCGCATCGCGCTGCTGGCCGGCGCCGACTTCCTGAAGACCAGCACCGGCAAGGTGACGCCTGCGAGCACGCTGCCGGTCGTGCTGCTGATGCTCGAGGCCGTGCGCGACCACTACCTGGAGACCGGCCGTCAGGTCGGCGTCAAGGCGGCCGGCGGCATCCGCACCAGCAAGGACGCGCTGCGTTACCTGGTGCTGGTCGCCGAGACCTGCGGCGACCTGTGGCTGTCGCCGCAGTGGTTCCGCTTCGGCGCGAGTTCGCTGCTCAACGACGTGTTGCAGCAGCTCGAGAAGGAACGTACCGGGCGCTATCAGCGGCCCGCGGACTTCAGCGCGGACTGATCCCCATGGCGAAACACGTCGAGAAGGCGAAGGTGGAGTCGGCGGCGCCCGAACTCCAGTTCGGTGGCGTCTGGAAATACGAGCCGGCGCCCGAGAGCACGGACCACTTCACGATCGCGCCCCGCTACGAACTGTTCGTCGGCGGCCAGTTCGTGAAGCCGAAGAGCGGCGAGTACTTCGCGACCATCGATCCGGCGACCGAGAAGCCGCTCAGCGAGGTCGCACTCGCCGGCGACAAGGACGTCGATGCAGCGGTCAAGGCCGGGCAGAAGGCGTTCCCGGCCTGGAAGGCGCTGTCCGGCGAGGACCGTGCGCGGTTCCTGTTCCGCATCGCGCGCATCCTGCTCGAGCGCGCGCGCGAGTTCGCCTGCGTCGAGACGCTCGACAACGGCAAGCCGATCAAGGAGACGCGCGACGTCGACGTGCCGCTCGCGGCGCAGCACTTCTTCTACCACGCCGGTTGGGCCGACAAGCTCGACCTGCTGTTCCCGGGCCAGCGCCCCGAGCCGCTCGGCGTCGTCGGCCAGGTGATCCCGTGGAACTTCCCGCTGCTGATGGCCGCGTGGAAGATCGCGCCCGCGCTCGCGGCCGGCAACACGGTCGTGCTGAAGCCCGCCGAGACCTCGCCGCTGACCGCGCTGCGGCTGTGCGAGGTGTTCCAGCAGGCGGGCCTGCCGCCCGGTGTCGTCAACGTGATCACCGGCGACGGCGGGACCGGCGCCGCGCTGGTGCGCCATCCCGGGCTGGCGAAGGTCGCGTTCACCGGCAGCACCGAGGTCGGCAAGGAGATCCAGCGCGCGGTCGCCGGCCGCAACGTCGAGCTGACGCTCGAACTCGGCGGCAAGGCCGCGCACCTGGTGTTCGAGGACGCGGCGCTCGACCAGGCGGTCGAGGGCGTCGTGCGCGGCATCTTCTTCAACCAGGGGCACGTCTGCTGCGCCGGCTCGCGCCTGCTGGTGCAGGAGAGCGTGCACGAGCTGTTCGTCGACAAGCTGCGCCGCCGGATGAGCCGGATCCGCGTCGGCAACCCGATGGACAAGAACACCGACATGGGCGCGATCCACAGCAAGCCGCAGCTGCAGCGCATCCGCGAACTGGTCGCCGCCGGTGTCGACGAAGGCGCCGTGCTGCACCAGGCGCCGTGCGAACTGCCGCAGAAGGGCTTCTGGTTCGCGCCGTCGATGTTCACCGGTGTGGCGATGAGCCACCGCATCGCGCGCGAGGAGATCTTCGGCCCGGTGCTGTCCGTGCTGACGTTCCGCACGCCCGAGGAGGCGGTCGAGAAGGCCAACAACACCAGCTACGGGTTGAGCGCCGGCATCTGGACCGACAAGGGCGCGCGCATCCTGTGGCTCGCCGAGCGCATGCAGGCCGGCGTGGTCTGGAACAACACGTTCAACCGCTTCGACGCGGCCAGCCCGTTCGGCGGCTTCAAGGAGTCGGGCTTCGGCCGCGAGGGCGGGCGGCAGGGCATGCGTGCCTACGTGCGCCTGCGCGGCGGACTGCTGCCGGGGTAGGGCGGCCGCGGGTCGGTGTGCGGGTCGTCCCGTTCCGGGGGAGACAACGGACCGAAGGCGGCCAGCTGGCGCGGGCTCGTACACGAACAAGCCGCCGGCCTGTGCCGGCGGCTTGGACCATGCGACTCGTTACCTTCGCAAGGTCCGCGGCTCAGCCCTTCGGCTTCTGCGTCGGCTTGCCCGGCTGGCCGGCCGGCGGCGTCGCGCTGGGGCGCGGTGCGTTCGGAGCGGCGGGCTTCGGGGCGGGGGTGCCGGGCTTGGGCTGGTTGGGCTGGCTGGGCTGACCGGGCTTCGGAGTGTTCATCTCTCTTCCTATGGGTAATGCTGCGGCGGATGCCGCGGCGCAGCGCCATGGGCAACCGCAGTGCCAGCGTCGGCCGATCTGCCGGCTGGCGCCGCAAGTCGATGTGACGAAGTCGCTTGAAGCGGCAAGCGCGGTGCGGGCGGCGGTTCCGGCGCGGCCCGTTCCGGCAACTTGCTTCCGATCGGCTTCGGCACGAGCATGCCGATGCCACCCATGTTGCTGCGAACGCTGGCCGCGTTGCCCGCCTCGTTGGCTCGCAGGGTCGAACACCTGCTCGCCGCCGCGCCCGTTCGTTTCGTCGTGACCCCCGGCCCGGTCGCCGCGGTCATCGAGCGCGGCGGCATCGACCTCGTGCTGTTGCCGGCCAGCAAGCTCGGGCCCGCCGTCGACCGCGCGCTGCAGCGCCAGCGCAGCGCGGGTCAGGCGCCGGACCTGATCGTGTTCGTCACCGACGAAGAGCCGCGGCAGCGCGCGCATCTGCTCGGCAGCGGCGTGCTGGCGGTGCTCAACGGCTCCCTCGACGACGCGGCGCTGGGCGAGGCGCTGCAGGCGCTGGTGCAGCGCTCGCGCGCGGCCGCGCTGCATCGACTGCGTTCGCTGCGCGGCGCGCCGCCGGCGTCGCTGGCCGACTTCGTCAGCAAGAGCAGCGAGATGGAACGCCTGCTGGTGGTCGCGAAGCGCATGGTGGACAGCGACGCGACGCTCCTGCTGATGGGCGAGACCGGCGTCGGCAAGGAGCGTCTGGCGCGCGCGATCCACGACGAGGGCCCGCGCCGCGACGGTCCGTTCGTGGCGATCAACTGCGGCGCCCTGCCCGAGGCGTTGCTCGAGAGCGAACTGTTCGGCCACGAGGAGGGCGCGTTCACCGGCGCGGTGCGCGCGCACCGCGGCCTGTTCGAGCTGGCGCACGGCGGCACGTTGTTCCTCGACGAGGTCGGCGAGATGCCGCTGCCGCTGCAGGTCACGCTGCTGCGCGTGCTGCAGGACCGCCGCATCCGGCCGGTCGGCGGCGAACGCGACATCCCCGTCGACGTGCGCGTCGTCGCCGCGACCAACCGGGATCTGCAGGCCGACATGCAGGCCGGGCGCTTCCGCGCGGACCTCTACTACCGGCTGGCGGTGGTGGCGCTGACGATCCCGCCGCTGCGCGAACGGCGCGCCGACATCCCGGTGCTGGTGCAGAACCACCTCGAGGCCTGGTGCGTGCGCCTCAACCGCCGGCCGATCGCCGTCTCCGCCGATGCGATGGCGGCGCTGTGCGCGCACGACTGGCCCGGCAACGTGCGCGAGCTCGCCAACGTGCTCGAACGCGCGGCGCTGCTCGGCGACGGCCAGGAGATCGCCGTGCGCGACCTGTCGGGCATCGTCGCGCCGCCGCGGCACCGCGCGCGGTCGACCGACGCCGACCTGCTGGCGTTGCCGTTCGCCGAGGCGGAGCGCAAGAGCCAGGACGACTTCGAGCGCGCCTACTTCACCGCGCTGCTGCGCGAGAGCCGCGGCCGCCTCGGGCGTGCGGCGCAGCGCGCCGGCATCAGCGTGCGCACGCTCTACAGCAAGCTGCACCGGCTCGGCCTGACCAAGGAGCAGTTCCGCGGCGGGCCGACGGCGGGCACTCCCGGCTGACCTCGCTTGCTTCGCCCGCGGCGACCGGGCACCTTGGCGCCATGCCCGTCCCCGTGCCCAAGACCTACAAGCTGTTCGTCGGTGGCAAGTTTCCGCGCAGCGAGTCCGGCCGTTCGTTCCAGCCGCGCGCCAACACCGCGATCAACGTCGCGCGCGGCAGCCGCAAGGACCTGCGCGACGCGGTCGGTGCGGCGCACGCCGGCGGCAAGGTGTGGCGTGGCAGCAGCGCCTACCTGCGCGGCCAGGTGCTCTACCGGCTCGCGGAGATGCTCGAGTCGCGCCGCGCCGCGATGGTCGCGGAGCTGAAGCTCGGCGGCGCGACCGCCGCGGCGGCCAACAAGGAAGTCGACCTCGCGATCTCGCTGGCGACCTGGTACGCGGGTCTGTGCGACAAGCTGCAGAGCCTGCTCGGCAGCCAGAACGCGGTGCAGGGGCCGTTCTTCAACTTCTCGACCGTCGAACCGACGGGCGTGCTCGGCGTGCTCGCGCCCGACGCGCCGGCGCTGGTCGGCACGCTGGCGCTCGCGCTGCCCCTGCTCGCGGCGGGCAACAGCGTGATCGTGCTGGTGTCCGAGTCGGCACCGTTCGCCGGCCTCGCGCTCGGCGAGGTGTGCGCGTCGAGCGACGTGCCCGGCGGCGCCGTCAACCTGCTGTCGGGCCTGCGCAGCGAACTCGCGCCGCAGTTCGCCGCCCACCGCGACATCGATGGCCTGCTGATCGCCGGCAAGCCGGACGCCGCCCTGACCACCGCCGCCGCCGACAACGTCAAGCGCGTGCGCTACTGCGATCTCACCGCCGCCGACTGGGGCAAGGCCGATCGGCTGTGTTCGCTGGCGTTCGTCGAGCCGTTCGTCGAGCTGAAGACGCTGTGGCACCCGGTCGCGCAGTAGCGACGCACCGACGCGTCCCGCAGCGGCGCACCTCTCGCAGCGGCGCACCCAGGGGAAGACCATGCAACACCATCCAGCCCGGTTGATCGCGAAGAAGCGCGATGGCGGCGACCTCACCGCCGCGGAGATCCAGGACCTCGTGTCCGGCGTCGTCGACGGCACGCTCGGCGACGCCCAGCTCGGGGCGTTCCTGATGGCGGTCTGCTGCAACGGCATGACGGCGACCGAGACCGCGGCGCTGACGCTGGCGATGCGCGACTCGGGCCGGGTGCTCGAGCATGCGCAGGTGGCGAAACCGAAGATCGACAAGCACTCGACCGGGGGCGTCGGCGACAAGGTCAGCCTGCTGCTGGCGCCGCTGGTCGCCGCCGCCGGCGTCGCGGTGCCGATGGTCAGCGGCCGCGGCCTCGGCCACACCGGCGGCACGATCGACAAGCTGGCCGCGCTGCCGGGCTACCGCACCGATCTGTCGCTCGAGCGCTTCTCGCAGGTGGTCGAGCAGTGCGGTTACGCGATGATGGCGCCCAGCGCCGACCTCGCACCGGCCGATCGCCGCATGTACGCGACGCGCGACATCAGCGGCACCGTCGAGAGCATCCCGCTGATCACCAGTTCGATCCTGAGCAAGAAGCTCGCCGAGGGCATCGACGGCCTGGTCATGGACGTCAAGTGCGGCCGCGCCGCGTTCATGGTCGAGGAACACGACGCCGTCGCGCTGATGGAGGGCCTGGTCGCCACCGGTCGCCAGGCCGGCATCAAGATGGCCGCGCTGCTGACCGACATGGACCATCCGCTCGGTCTCGCGCTCGGCAACGGGCTCGAGGTCGCCGAGGTGCTCGCGGCGATCGAGGGCGAGTGCCCCGCCGACCTGCGCGAGCTCACCTTGGCGCTCGGCGCCGAGATGCTGCTGCTCGCCGGCGTCGCCAAGGACACCGAGGCCGCGCGCGCGACGCTGGAACGGTTGTGGCGCGACGGCGTCGTGCGCCAGGTGTTCCGCCACAACCTCGAACTGCAGGGCGGCGACCTGCGCGTGCTCGACGATGCGACAGCGCTCGGCAAGGCGCGGGTGGTGCTGCCGGTCGAGGCGCCGCGATCGGGCCACGTCGTCGACGTCGACCCGCTGGTGCTGGGTCAGATCGTCGTCGACCTCGGCGGCGGCCGGCGCCAGCCGACCGACGTGATCGACCCGCACGTCGGCATCGTGCTGAAGCACGTGCTCGGCGACACTGTCCGCACCGGTGACGCGCTGGCGTTCGTGCACGCACGCGATGCGGCGTCGGCGAACGCGGCGGCGTCGCGCGTGCTGGCGGCCATGCCGATCGGCGAGGAGCGCAAGAAGCGCGGGCCGCTGGTGCGGCGGCGCCTGGGGTGAGCGTGCGCGCCGCCGATGCTACCAGTACCGCTGCATGCCGTCCGGCGGCGCATAGGGCAGGTCCGGCTCGAAGTGCCGCCACAGCAATGCCGACACGTCGCGCAGCAGTACGAAACCTTCGTTGTCGTGGCTCCAGCCGGTGTCCTGCTGCGCGTCGGTGATCACGCAGAACACGTAGGCGCCGTGCGGCGCGTCGACCAGCACGACCTCGCTGCGCGAACGGTCGATCGCACCCTGCTTGCTCAGCGTGTGCACGCGCGGTGGGACCTGCGACAGCGCCTCGGCGTCCCAGTAGACGCGCGACAGGCAGCGCTGCATCTCCTCGCTGGCGGCGGCGCCGACCAGGGTGCCCGCGTGCATGCGCGCGAGCAGTTCGCACATCTCGCGCGGCGTCGTCTGGCCCCAGCCGAACTGGGCCTTCGCGGCCTCGCGGCCCACCGTGCGGGAGTTGACCCGCGTCGCCACGAAGCCCGCGCGCGCCAGCCAGTCGTTGATCGCGGGGCCGCCGCCGGCGAGTTCCTGGCACCACAAGGCCGCGGTGTTGTCGCTGGTCGTGATCATCAGCATCGCGACCTTCGCCAGCGCAACCGTGCTGCCGTCGGTGAACGCACCGAGCAGGTCCTCGCCGGGATACAGCCGGTCGCGGGTGTAGGTCAGGGTCTCGTGGTAGTCGAGGTCGCCGGCGTCGACCTTGGCGAGCAGCGCGGCGAGGATCGGCACCTTGATCAGGCTCGCGCTGGGGAACACTTCGTTCTCGGCGATCCCGACCTCGTCACCGGTGGCGAGGTGCAGCACGCAGATGCCGACCCTGCCACGGAAGTGGTGCGCCAGGTCCGTGAGCTGCTGGTGCAGCGTCGGCGGTGGTGGGGCCGTCGCGCAGGCCGTCAGCAGGCACGGCAGCAGCAGGCAGCGAAACGAACGGCACGGCATGCGGCGGCACAGGATCGGATGCGGGCGGTCGCTTGTCGACCCTGAGGCAGTTGCGGTGCAGCGGACCTGGATCGCGCTTGCACGCTCGTCCAAGACGGGTTTCATTCGGGCCCGACAAGGGATCTTGTCATCGCCAGAACCTCCTCTCGTGGCCTCGATGGCCGCCCAACCGGCGGACGAACATGGTGCCAGCTTCGAACTCCGTCGCCAGCGGCGTTGCAGCTCTGTTGGGATTCTGCCTGCTCGCGGTCCCCGTGGCGGCGCAGGCGCCCGTCGACTCGCCGTTCCTGACCGGACTCGATCTGCCGGTCGGCTTCGCGTTCCACGGCAACGACCTGATGTTCGTCTGGGAACGCGGCGGCGTCGTGCGGGTCGTCGACCATGGTTCGTTGCTGCCCACGCCATTGCTGGACATCCACGAGGAAGTCGGTGGCTGGCGCGACTTCGGCATGCTCGGCTTCGCGCTGGATCCGGAGTTCGCCAGCAACGGGTACTACTACGTGCACTACGTCGTCGATCGGCATCATCTGATGCACTTCGGCACGCCGAGCTACAGCCCGACGACCGACGAGTACTTCGCGGCGTCGATCACGCGCGTGACGCGCTTCACGGCCGACGCCAACACCGGGTTCACCACCACCGTGCCGGGTTCCCGCCACGTGCTGCTCGGCGAGAGCCCGGGGACCAGCGCCGTCATCACGCACGAGTCGCATGGTGCGTGCCAGCTCCTGTTCGGTCGCGACGGCACGTTGCTGGTCGCCACCGGGGATGGTGCCCACTATCTGAGCCAGGGCGACTTCGGCAGCGATCCGCAGACCTACTACCAGCAGGCCCTGAACGACGGCATGATGCGACCGGAGGAGAACGTCGGCGCGTTCCGCGCGCAGATGGTCAACAGTTTCAGCGGCAAGATCCTGCGGCTCGACCCGGCGACCGGTGATGGCGTGCCCAGCAATCCGTTCTTCGATCCGGCCCAGCCACGTTCCGCGCGTTCCCGCACCTATGCATTGGGTCTGCGGCATCCGTTCCGCATGTGCCTGCGACCCGGCACCGGCTCGACGAACCCTGCCCTCGGCCGGCCGGGCGTGATCTACCTCGGCGATGTGGTCTGGGTCACGCGCGAAGAACTGCACGTGGTGACCGGGCCGGGCCAGAACCTCGGTTGGCCGCTGTTCGAAGGCATCGAGCCGAGCCCGGTGATGGGCTCGCAGATGGTCGCCAACCTGGATGCACCCAATCCGACCTACGGCACGCCAGGCTGCCTCATGCCGTTCTTCAGCTTCCACCACTTGCTGCACCAGGCGGAGGAGAACCACACCGGCTTCTTCCCACACCCTTGCTTCCCCTCGATCGGCATCTCGCCGACGACGCCGACCTTCGAACACACGCCGCCGGTGCTCGAGTGGCATCACACGATCGACGACGCGCGCGTGCCGGTGTTCGAGAACGGGCACCTCGTCGCGCGCCAGCTCGGCACGCCGGCGTCGGGCATCCCGGGCCCCCAGTTCCACGGCGGTTGCTCGGTCGGTGGGTGCTGGCACAGCGGCCTCTCGTTCCCGGGCACCTTCGGTCCCTGCTACTACCACGCCGACTTCGAACACGGCTGGATCCGGCGCTTGGAGTTCGACGCGCAGGACCGACTGCTCGCGGTCCACGACCTGGCCGAGGTCGACTTCCCGATGATGCTCGGTGAGCACCCGGTCGACCACAGCCTCGTCTACGTCGGGTTGCCCAGCAACGTGCAGCTGCGCAAGCTCAGCTTCGGCATCGAGCCGCCACCGACCGCGGTGCCGACCGCCGACGTCACCTGGGGCGCCGGGGCCGTCGAAGTGCAACTCGACGCCCGCGATTCGTTCGATCCTGCTGGGCAGCCGCTGACCTACCTGTGGGATCTCGGCAACGGCCAGAGCTCGACCGCGCCGCAGTTGGGCGTCACCTACCCTGGCCTCGGTTACCCGGCCCTGCAGCAGGTGCAGCTCACGGTCACCGACTCGCAGGGGGCGAGCGGCACCGCGCTGCTGCCGATCGCGACCGACAACACGCCGCCGCAGGTGGCGATCACTTCGTTCGACAACGGCGCCCTCTACTCGCGGACTGCGCCCACCAGGCTGCTGCTCGAGGCCGCCGTCGACGACGCGGAACACAGCGCGCAGCAACTGACGTGGTCCTGGCGCACGGCCCTGCATCACAACACCCATGTCCACCCGGAGCCGGAGGACCCGGCCCCGTCGACGTCCACGCTGCTCTCCCCGGCACCGGTGGGCAGCGAGTTCTTCGCCTACACAGTCGATCTCACGGTCACCGACGCCGGCGGTCTGGCGACTTCGGTGCGTCACTGGCTGTTTCCCGACTCGAGTGGCGCGTCGACGTCGGTGTTGCTGACCTCGCCGGCCAGCGGCGACCGGGTCGCGCTCGGCGGCACCGTGCAGTTCACGGCCCTGACGTCCGGGTCCGTGCAGCGCGTCGAGTACTTCGTCGAGGGCGAACTGGTCGGCGTCGGCACGACGCCGCCGTACGCGGCCGTGTGGACGCCGAACGCCGGCGGCAGGTTCGTGGCCATGGCACTTGCCGTCGCCGCCGATGGCACCAGCAGC
This sequence comes from Planctomycetota bacterium, assembly GCA_016794035.1. GTDB lineage: Bacteria > Planctomycetota > UBA1135 > UBA1135 > UBA2386 > JAEUHS01. Next base: position 1,278 of record JAEUHS010000070.1, on the reverse strand, counting down.
AACACGGGTGGCATCCCGTTCGTCGTCGAAGTGCCGCGGATCACCAAGTCCCGCGTCAGTGGCTCGGACGGCGACGCGGTCGAGGCCATCGATCAGGCTTCGGTGCCGGTGAGCACGGCTTGGTCGTTGAGCCTCGGCAACGATGGCACGCCCTGGGTGACAGGCTTGCGGTTCACGCCGGCGATCCCGAGGGGGGCGCATGTCCAGTCGGCGTGGATCGAGTTCACGGCGGCCCAGGCCGACACGGGCAGTGCACTGTTCGACCTCGCGTGTGATCTGCGGCCCACGCCGCCGGCGCTGGATCCGAGTCCCCTGGACCTGAGCAGTCGCCCCACGGGTCCGCCGATCGCCTGGTCGCCGGATCCATGGCAGGCCTTCGAGTCTGGCGCGGCCCAGCGCACGCCCGACCTCACCGCCGTGCTGCAACCGCAGATCGACCAGCCCGGCTGGTCGCAGGAGGTCATGTTCCTGCTGCGTGGCTCCGGCGCCCGCCACGCGATTGCCTGGGACGGCAATGCGATGGTCGCCCCGGTCCTGACCGTGGCGTGGTTGCCGCGCCCGCCCGTGTCCAGCCAGCGGGTCTCGCAGGCGGACGCGGCCGAGCTGCTCGCGACGGGGCGCGTGGACCTCACCAACAAGGTGCTCGCGTTGGGCGAGGACAGCGGTGCGCCGAACCTGGTCGCGTTGCGGTTCGCACTTGGTCTGCAGGCCGGGGCGAAGATCGAATCGGCGCACCTGCGTTTCACGGCGATCGGCGACGACCTCGGCCCCGCGGTGGTGACGATCCGCGCCGAGGCGAGCGATGATGCGAGCCCGCTCTCGAAGCGGCGAAGCGATCTCTCGACCCGGCCCAAGGATTCGGCGACGGTGACCTGGTATCCACCCGCGTGGCCGACGTCGCGCGCGCGTGGCAGCGACCAGCGCTCTCCCGACCTCAGCGAACTGCTGCAACGGATCGTGGATCGACCCGGTTGGCAGGGGGGCAACGTCGTGCTGCTGCTCGAAGGCTCCGGCCAGCGCCGGGCGGCCGCACGGGATGCTGGCGCAGCGCACGCGCCGCGCCTGGAGCTGACGGTGACCGCCAATGATGCGCCGACCGCGGATGCGGGCCCCGACCAGACGGTGGCGGAGACGACGTTGGTCACGCTGACGGCGGCGGGGTCGAGCGATCCCGAAGGCCAGGCGCTGAGCTACAGCTGGACGCAGACGGCGGGGCCGGCGGTGGTGCTGAGCAGCACGACGGCGGTGGCGCCGACGTTCCCGGCGCCGGACCTCTTG
>JAEUHS010000035.1 GCA_016794035.1 Planctomycetota bacterium | reverse complement strand
CTGCGGCAGCGCGTTGGCCTGCGACAGCACCGAGATGCTGGCCTGCTGCAGGATCGAGTTGCGCGTCAGCTGCGCGGTCTCGTAGGCGACGTCGACGTCGCGGATGCGCGACTCGGCGGCGCTGAGGTTCTCGACCGTGATGGCGAGGTTGTTGATCGTGCTGCCGAGGCGGTTCTGCACCGCGCCCAGCGTGCCGCGCAGGCCGCTGACGGTGTTGATCGCCGCGTCGATGTTGGTGATCGCGGTCGTGGTGACGCCGCCGGAGCCGATGTCGAGCGAGTTCAGCGACAGCGACGTGCTCAGCGCGGCGCTCAAGGACACCGCGATCGTGTCGATGCCCGCGGTCGTGCCGAAGCCGACCTGGAAGTTCACCGAGCTGGACGAGCCGTCCAGCAGCTTGATGCCGGAGAACTCGGTCGAGCGGCCGATGCGGTTGATCTCGCCGACGAGGCTCTGGAACTCCTCGTCGAGCGTCTCCTTGTCCTGGTTGGACACCGAGCCGTTGCTGGACTGGATCGCCAGTTCGCGCAGACGGGTCAGGATGGAGCTGACCTCGTTGAGCGCGCCCTCGGCGGTCTGCACCAGCGAGATGCCGTCGTTGGCATTGCGCTTGGCCTGGTCGAGCGAGCGGATCTGCGAGCGCAGGCGCTCGGAGATCGCGAGACCGGCGGCGTCGTCGGCGGCCGACGAGATGCGCAGGCCAGTCGACAGGCGCCGGAAGTTGCCGGACAGCTTGTCGGTGACCGAAGCCAGATTGCGTTGTGCGTTGATCGACGCAGAGTTCGTGTTGACGCGAAGACCCATTTCCCCTGTTCCCCGTTGCGTGGTCGTTAGGTGTGTGTGCGGGCGACGGACGTCCGCCTGCCGGAGATCGGCACAGTGAGGGGCGCGAACTGAAGCGGAACGTCGGATTTCTGGGCGCTGTGTCGGCTTCTGCGACGATGCGCCGCTGCGACCGGTGCATCGCGGCAACCCGCGGCGAGACCCGCCGCGCCGACGTCACGACCCCGAACGAATCAGGACGGTGGTGCCCGCTTCCGGGCACCACCGTCCTGGCGAGAGTGGCTTCGGCCGTGTGGCCGCTGGCCGCGCCGCGACTACTGCAGCAACTGCAGGGCGGACTGCGGCTGGGCGTTGGCCTGCGACAGGATCGAGATGCTCGCCTGCTGCAGGATCGAGTTGCGCGTCAGCTGCGCGGTCTCGTAGGCGACGTCGACGTCGCGGATCCGCGACTCGGCGGCGCTGAGGTTCTCGGTCTGGATCGCCAGGTTGTTGATCGTGCTGCCGAGGCGGTTCTGGATCGCGCCGAGCGTGCCGCGCAGCGAGCTGACGGTGTTGATCGCCGTGTCGATGTTGGTGATCGCGGTGGTCGTCACGCCGCCCGAGCCGATGTCGAGCGAGTTCAGGCCCAGCGAGGTGCTCAGCGAGGCCGACAGGCTGACCGACAGCGTGTCGATGCCGGCGGCGGTGCCGAAGCCGACCTGGAAGGTCACCGAGGTGGACGAGCCGTCGAGCAGCTTGACGCCGTTGAACTCGGTCGAGCGACCGATGCGGTTGATCTCGCCGACCAGGCTCTGGAACTCCTCGTCGAGGGTCTCCTTGTCCTGGTTGGACACCGAACCGTTGCTGGACTGGATCGCCAGCTCGCGCAGGCGGGTCAGGATCGAGCTGACCTCGTTGAGCGCGCCCTCGGCGGTCTGCACCAGGGAGATGCCGTCGTTGGCGTTGCGCTTCGCCTGGTCGAGCGAGCGCACCTGCGAACGCAGGCGCTCGGAGATGGCGAGGCCGGCCGCGTCGTCCGCGGCGGTGGAGATGCGCAGGCCGGTGGACAGACGGCGGTAGTTGCCGCTCAGCCGCTCGGTGACCGACCCGAGGTTGCGCTGTGCGTTGATGGAAGCGACGTTCGTGTTGACTCGAAGACCCATGATGACCCTGTTGCGTTACGTGGAGTCCCGGTGACCCCGGGTGTGGTTGCTTGCCCTGATGGTCGGCGGCGGTGCGGTGCGCTTGAGCGTTTTGGCTGCCGCCGGGGTCCGAAATGCCGCGGATCGCCGCGGTCGTGGCGGCATTGCACAGCGCCGCGCCGATGGCACCGGCGCGGCCGCCCATCTGCACGCACCGTGGCCGGTGCACGCGAGCGGTGTCGAGAGTCACCACGCACCCGACCCGACGGTGCCGCGACCGTGACCCAGAACGGAACCGGGGCGGCACCACCTCGATCGGCGGTGCCGCCCCGGCGGCGCTCGCGGCGCTCGCGGCCGCGACCCTACTGCAGCAGCTGCAGGGCCGTCTGCGGCTGGGCGTTGGCCTGCGACAGGATCGAGATGCTGGCCGACTGCAGGATCGAGTTGCGCGTCAGCTGCGCAGTCTCGTAGGCGACGTCGACGTCGCGGATGCGCGACTCGGCGGCGCTGAGGTTCTCGACCTGGATCGCCAGGTTGTTGATCGTGCTGCCGAGGCGGTTCTGGATCGCGCCGAGCGTGCCGCGCAGCGAGCTGACGGTGTTGATCGCCGCGTCGATGTTGGTGATCGCGGTGGTCGTCACGCCGCCCGAGCCGATGTCGAGCGAGTTGAGCGCCAGCGTCGTGCTCAGCGAGGCCGACAGGCTGACCGACAGCGTGTCGATGCCGGCGGCGGTGCCGAAGCCGACCTGGAAGGTCACCGAGCTGGACGAGCCGTCGAGCAGCTTGATGCCGTTGAACTCGGTCGAGCGGCCGATGCGGTTGACCTCGCCGACGAGGCTCTGGAACTCCTCGTCGAGGGTCTCCTTGTCCTGGTTGGACACCGAGCCGTTGCTGGACTGGATCGCCAGTTCACGCAGGCGGGTCAGGATCGAGCTGACCTCGTTGAGCGCGCCTTCGGCGGTCTGCACGAAGGAGATGCCGTCGTTGGCGTTGCGCTTGGCCTGCTCGAGCGAACGGACCTGCGAACGCAGGCGCTCCGAGATGGCGAGGCCGGCGGCGTCGTCCGCCGCAGTCGAGATGCGCAGGCCGGTGGACAGACGACGGTAGTTGCCGCCCAGCCGGTCGGTGACCGAGCTGAGGTTCCGTTGCGCGTTGATGGAAGCGACGTTGGTGTTGACTCGTAGACCCATGATTCCCCGATGCGTTTGGTTGCCCGAACGGGCCAATGCCTGAGCACATGATCCGGCGACGGCGCCTCGCTCTTGAGGAAAGGCAGCGGGTCGGCCGGAAACACCACGGATTCGGCGAAGTGCCCAAAAGGTCGACGGCCGAATGTGCCGAAAGACCCCATGGCAAGGTGACCCAAGACTCGCGGCCGTCTCCTCCCCGGTTGCCGCGAAACCAGACAGAAGGTCGGCACATGAAGAACCTCAGCTTCCCCGGACTCCCCCGTGTCCTGATCGTCGACGACGAAGACGGCGTGCGCGAAGGCCTGCGCTCGATGTTGCAGCACGAAGGCCTGCACGTCGAAACGGCCGGCACCGCCGAAGAGGGCGCGCGCCGCACGGCGCAGCGCAGCTTCGACGTCGTGTTCCTCGATCTCAATCTGCCCGGTGCCGACGGCCTGTCGATGCTGGGTGACCTGCGCCGCGGCACGCCGCCGGCCGACGTCGTGATCCTCACCGGCTACGGCACGGTCGCCAACACCGTCGAGGCGATGCGCAAGGGCGCCAGCGACGTGATCGAGAAGCCGTTCGCCTCCGATCGCATCCTCGCCGTCGTGCGCCGGGTGCTGGAGACGCGGCAGCTGAAGAACGAACTGACCTGGCTGCAGGACCGGGTGCGCGAGCTGACCTCGACCGAGCTGGTCGGCCTGTCACCGTCGATCCGCGAGGTGCAGACCCGCATCGACCAGGTCGCCCACGCGCCGGACACGACGGTGCTGGTCACCGGTCAGAGCGGCACCGGCAAGGAGCTCGTCGCGCGCTGCATCCACGAGCGCAGCTCGCGGCGGCACGGCCCGTTCGTCGCCATCAACTGCGCGGCGCTGACCGAGGCGCTGCTCGAGGCCGAGCTGTTCGGCTACGAGCCCGGCGCGTTCACCGGCGCGGCCAGGGAGGGCAAGGACGGTCTGTTCGCGATCGCGAGCGGGGGCACCCTGTTCCTCGACGAGATCGGCGAGATGGAGCCGAACCTGCAGGCCAAGCTGCTGCGCGTGCTGCAGGAACGCACGTTCCGCCGCGTCGGCGGCGTGCAGGACGTGCCGGCCGACGTGCGCATCGTCGCCAGCACCAACCGCGACCTGCGCCAGATGGTGCAGGCCGGACGCTTCCGTGAGGACCTGTTCTACCGCCTCAACGTGATGACCGTGCACGTGCCGCCGCTGCGCGACCGCGCCGCCGACATCCCGCTGCTGTCGCACTTCTTCCTCGACCAGATCGGCCGGCAGATGGGCAAGGCCCTGTCGGGCTTCACCGAGGAGTCGATGGAGACGCTGTGCGAATACGCCTGGCCGGGCAACGTGCGCGAGCTGCGCAACGCGATCGAGCACGCCTGCATCGTCTGCCCGAGCGGCATGATCGACGAGATCCACCTGCCGAAGTTCAGCGGTGGCAACCCCGACGACAGCGATCGCATCGACCGTTCGTCCGTGGTGCTCGAAGGCCAGGATCGCTCGATCCGCGCGCTCGAGAGCCAGCTGGTCGCCAAGGTGCTCGACGACACGCAGTGGAACATCAGCCGTGCCGCGGCGATCCTCGGCATCAACCGCACGACGCTCTACAACAAGATCCGCGTCTACGAGCTCGGCAAGCGGCCGCTGCGGGCGAAGGTGACCGTGTGAACGGCATCGCGCCCGAGCGTCTGCCGGGACTGATCGGCCACGAGCTGCGCAACCCGCTGGCGGCGGCGATGACCGGCGCGCTGGTCGCGCGCGACATGGTCGACGACGCCGATCCCCGGGCGCCCGTGCTCGACGGCGTGCTGCGCGACCTCGAACGCATGAACTGCCTGCTCGACGGCTGGCTGCACGCCGCGCGCGGCAAGGCGACCCGTCGCGAGCCGGTCGCCGTCGACGAGCTGCTGGCCGCCGCCGCGGCGCGACACGGCGCCGAGGTGCTGACCGCCTGCCCGGGTGCGAACGTCGTCGGCGACCGCGCGCTGCTGGAGCGGGCGCTCGAGAACCTGTTCGAGAACGCGCGCAACGCCGGGGCGACCAGGGTGCGCGTCGCGGCGCAGACGCTCGGCGACGAGCTGACGATCCACGTCGAGGACGACGGCTGTGGCGTGCCCGCCGACGCGGCGGACCGCGTCTTCGCCGCCGGCTGGTCCGGTCGCGGCGGCGCCGGCCTCGGGCTCTACGCCGTCAGGGCCACGGTCGCGGCACACGCTGGCCACGTTCGCTGCGTGCCGCTGCCGCGCGGCACGCGCTTCTCGATCACGCTGCCGCTGCAGGCGGCCCGTACGCGCAACGCATGAGGTGCCTCCTCGTCGACGACGAGCCGGGCATCCGAGAGGGCCTGGCCGCACTGCTGCGCCGGCGCGGCCACGAGGTGCGCACCGCCGGCGACTGCGCCGCGGCGACCGCCGCGCTGGCGGCCGACGAGTTCGATTGCGTGATCACCGACTGGCGGCTGCCCGACGGCATCGCGTCGCGCTTCGTCGCGACCTGTCGCAGCCCGGTGGTGGCGGTCAGCGGTCACCCCGAGGAGATCGAGCGGCTCGGCAGCGTGCGCGAGGTCCTGACCAAGCCGGTGGCGCCGTCGCGCCTGCTGCAGGCGCTCGCCGACTGCCATACCGCGCCCGACGAAGTGGTCGTCGACGAACCGGCCGCCGACGTGCGGCGCCTGCTGGACGCCGCCGATGCCTGCCTGCCTGCCGGCGCCTGCACGACCATCGAAGACGACGGCACGTTCGTCGTCTGGCGCACCGAGCTGACCGCCGGACTGCCGCTGGCGCGACTCGAGCAGCTTGGCGGCGATCTGCGGGTGCTGCGCACCGAGGGCCGCGACCGCGTCGAGCTGCGGCTCTGTCGCGACGGCCGGCCGGATCCGAGCCTGCCGATCGTCGACCCGGAGGCGTCGTGGCCGCAGGTCGCCGAGTTCGCGGTCGACTTCCGCGGCCGGACGATCTCGGAGGCTCGCTTCCGCGCCTGCCTGCAGCTCGCGACCACGTTCCTGCGGCAGGGCCGACGTGTGCACTTCCTCGACATCCCGCCGGCGTTCGCTTCCCTGGCATCGGATTGGGAAACGGCGCACGGCGTGCCGATGAGGGATCCGGTCGGACCGCGACTGCCGGCAGTACTGGCCGACCTCTGGAGTTGAGCCGTGAGCGAACAACAAGGCGACAAGACCAGCCCGGAATCGAGCACGCCGACGACGCCGACGGCGCCAGCTGCGTCGACGGCGCCCGCCGAGGGGACCGCGCTCAGCGATCTGATGGCATCGGCCGCCGGCGAGCAGACGCGCAAGGGGCCCGATCTCGAACGCGACGCGCTGCGCGCCGCCGAACAGGCGCTGGCCGAAGGCCACCGGGCGCTCGCCGCGGCGCGCGCGCATCTCGGCGCGGAGCCGCCTGCGCCGCAGCGCTCGAACCGCACCCGCGAACTCGTGCTGCGCGGCGCGCTGATCTTCAACCTGATGGCGATGATCGTGCTGGCGATGCTGCCGGCGCCGTCGGGCAAGACCGACGTCGCGGTCGCGGAGCCGGCACCGGGCGCCCACCCGGCACCGGCAGCGACCTCCGATCCCACCGCTGCCGAGCCCGACTTCCACGAACCGTGGAACCAGGCGCTGGCGGCCGCGGACCGGCGTGACTTCGCCGGCGCGATCACGATCCTCGAGCAGTACCTCTCGCCGCGCATGGCGCCGAGCCAGCAGCTCAACGTGCTGATGGCGCTGGCGCACTACTCGGCGCGGCTGGGCAAGTTCCAGGAGGCGCAGGAGTATCAGCGCCGCGCCGACGCGATCGACAAGAGCCACTCGCTGCCCGAGGACCTCGTGGCGATGGCGAAGGCGGCCGCCGAGAGCGGCGACCAGGAGTCGCTGCGTCGCATCTGGGCCCGATTCCTGCTGCAGCAGCGACAGGTGCCGAGCTGGCTCTACAAGCACGTCGCCGAGGCCTATCTGCAGCTCGGCGACAGCTACCGCCTCGAAGCCAACGCCGCCGCCGAGAAGGCGCGCGTCGAGGAACTCGAACGCACGGCCGCCGAGCTGCGCGCGCGGACGGGGGACGGCGAGGAGCGCGGCAAGTGAGTCTCGTCGCGACAGCCTTGCTCGCGGCCGCGTTGGCGGCGCCGCAGGAGCCGCAGCTGTTCGCGGTCAGCACGCGCACCAACGACAACGGTGCGGCCCGCACGCTGGTGGCGGCCGACAGCCGCCGCGTCGACTGTCTGCGCGCCCTCGACCGGTTGTCGGCCGCGGTCGGCTGGAACCTGGCCGTCGAGAGCGCGCCGCTCGAGAACGACCTGCGCTTCGCCAGCGTCGACCTGAACTTCGCCGACCAGGATCCGCGCATGGTCGCGCAGCTGATCGCGGTCGCGGCCGGCGCCGACTGCGTGTTCCAGGAGGCGGAGCCCGTCGAGGGCTCGCGGCCGCGGCTGCACGTCGTGCGCGCGCCGTCGGCCGAGACCGAGTCGGGGCGCCAGCGGCTGCGTACGATCGCGGGGCAGTGGTACCGCTCGTTCCTGCGCGACGAACTGCAGTACGAGCCGCTGATCGAACGCGAGGGCGTGCAGGTGCGCATGAACCTCGGTCAGCTGCTGCTCGACAGCGGCGACCTCGACGCGGCCATCGCGTTCTTCACCGAGGCCTACGACAAGCAGCCGCACGACCACGTCGCCAAGGCGATCCTGCGCATCGCCGAGTGCCATCTGGACCTCGCGGCCGGTCAGACCGATCGGGACGGCAAGCGGCGTCACTTCGAACAGGCCGAGGAATGGGTGCGCCGGCTGTTCGAGCGCATGCCGAGCGCACCCGAGATCACGCCGGCGACGGTGCTGCTCGGGCGCGCGATGCTGGGCCAGGCGTTCAGCGAGAACCGGCCCGAGGTGGCGCGCGACATCGCCGAGAAGTGTCAGAAGGAACTCGCCGCGCGCGTCATCCGCCTGTTCGACTCGGTCGAGATGCTCGACGTGTGGCTGCTCGCCGGTCAGGCGCAGTTCTTCCTGCAGCAGCCCGACCGCGCGTTCGACACGATGCTGACGCTGCGCGAGTCGCCCTACTTCGGCAACATGGGCCGGCGCCAGTTCCTCGACTACCACTTCCTGCTCGGCTACGGCGCGCAGGGCCTCGGCAAGCACGACCTGGCGATGCGGTCGCTGGAGTGGTTCCTGATCCACGCCGAGGCGGATCCCCGCCGCGGGCAGGCCTACGTGCTGCTCGCCGAGTCGTACCTGGCACAGAAGCGCTTCGTGCAGGCGCGGGCGGCGGCGGTCGAAGCGCGGCAGCGCCACCTCGGTGCGATGGCCAGCGACTGGCGCCAGCGCGCGCTGCGCATCTGGGCGCGCACGGCGCTCGCGCTCGGCGAGAAGGAGAGCGCGTTCCTGGAACTGGAGCAGATGGTCATGCGCGGCGAGGAGCCGGAGCTGGCGCTGTTCCTGGTCGACGAGATGCTCGACGACCGGCAATGGCAGCGCGCGATCGCGGTCGCGAAGCCGCTGACGGAGCTCGAGGGCCAGATCGGCGATCGCGCCCGCTTCAAGGTGGTGCGCGCGTTGTTCGAACAGGCGGTCGCCAGTCGCCACCTCGACGACTTCCCGTCGCAGGCGGTGGCGATCGCGCCGCGGATCCAGGACCCGGAACTGCGCGCCAGGACGGCGACGATGATCGGCGACGCCTATGCCCGCCTCGGCAAGCTCGAGCACGCGGCCGACGCCTACCGGGGGATCCTGCGGTGAAGACGCCGCTGCACGCTCTGCTGGCCGCGGCCGTCGCGCTCGGCGCCGTCGTGGCGCAGGAAGGCGACGCGCGCACGACGCCGGAGCTGCAGCGCGCCCAGCGCGAGCTGCAGCAGAACCGGACCGAGGTCGAACGCCTCGTCGAGATGCGGTTGCGCCACGACCTGGGCCTGCCTGCCGAGAGCGATGGCAGCGAGTTCCGGCCGACGGCGCCGACCAACAGCGAGGACATGGAGCGCGCGCGGCAGGAGCTGCGCGACCACGACGCCGCGACCGCGAACCTGCTGCAGCGCTACAACAAGCTGAAGGCGCAGCTGGATCAGCTGCATGCCGAGGCCGAGGCACGCACGCACGACGAGTCCAAGGCGCGCCAGTTCGTCGTCGTGCCGCCGGCGAACTCGATGCCGACCCGCATGCGGTCGGACGATCCGATGGCGCCGTTCCCGACGTCGGCCGCCGCGGCGACGCCGTCCGGGGAGTCGGCGCCGCCGAAGGCGTCGACCGGCCAACCCGCGCTGCCTTCGAGCGCCGTACCGACGGTGTTCGACATCGTGCTCGATCCGATCCGTGGCCAGATCCAGGGCTCGGACGACCACCAACGGGTCGCGCAGGCGCTGTTCAAGGCCGGCCAGGCGCTGATGGATCGGGCGCAGACCGCGCGCGAACAGCAGCAGGCTGAGGCCGCTCGCGATCTCGATGCCCGCGCCAAGGAACGGCTGGTGCGCGTCGTCGACGAACTCGCGCCGTTGCTGAAGACGGCCGAGCCGCCGTATCCTGCGCTGTTCTACCTCGGCCGCACGCGCGAACTGCTGTTCCGGCTGTCGGAGCGCTACGACGGGCTGTCGCTGGCGAACGGCAGCGGCGACTACCAGCGACGCGAACAGGAGGTGCGAGAGCCGTTCCTGGCCATCAGCGCGCGCGACGTCGCGAAGACCGGTCCGCGCGGCGACGTCGAGGTGCTCGGCGCCTGGGGCAAGGCGGCGCAGAGCGCGATGGAGCACTTCCGCTGGATGAACCTGCACGCCGGCTACGACCCGCGTGCGACCATCGAGGCGCTGACGTGGCCGGGCGAGCATCCGTGAGCGTCGACCAGGAACGACTGCAGCAGGGCTTCGAACAGTTCATCGCAGCGGCGCGGGAGCTGGAGCAGTCCTACCACGAACTGAAGCGGCGCACGGCCGCGGTCGACCTCGAACTGCAGGCGACCAATCGCGCGCTGCAGGCGTCGCTGCGCGAGCGCGAGGCGATCTTCGCCGCGCTGCCGATCGGTCTCGTCGCCGTGCGCGACGGCGAGGTCTCGTGCTGCAACCGCGAGGGCGAACGCATCCTCGCCGCGGCGGCCGCCGCCGGAGTCGACCTGGCGCGCCGGCTGCCGGGCGAGTGCACGTTCGGCGACATGCTGGTGCGACTGCGTCGCGTCGAACTGCCGGACGGCGAGCTGGTCGTGCTCGAGGACCGCTCGCGCGTGCAGGAACTCGAGCGCGAGGTGCATCGACTCGATCGCCTCGCCGGCCTGTCCGAGCTGGCGCTGGGCATCGCCCACGAGATCAAGAACCCGCTGAACGGCGTCATGGGCTTCGCGGCGCTGCTCGAACGCGGCACGGAGCCGGACACGATGCGGCGCCACGCCGGCAAGGTCGTGCAGGGCGTGCGGCAGGTCGACACGATCGTGCGTTCGCTGCTCGGCTTCGCGCGGCCCGATCGTGGCCAGGCGCGTTCGGCGAGCGTCGCCGAAGTCGTCGGTGAGGCGGCGGTCGCGGCCGGCGTGCCCGCCGCGCGCCTGCAGCTGCGCGGCGAACTCGACGTCGCGGTGGATGCCGACGCGCTGGTGCGCGTGCTGGCGAACCTGTTCCGCAACGCGGTCGAGGCGGCGCCCGGGGCGACGCTGCAGATCGATGCGACGACCGGCAACGGGCGCCTCGAACTCGTGGTGCAGGACGACGGCCCCGGCGTCGCGGTCGACCTCGGCCAGCGCGCGTTCGAGCCGTTCGTGTCGACCAAGGAGCGCGGCACCGGCCTCGGTCTGCCGCTGTCGGCGCGCGTGCTGAGCTTCCTCGGCGGCGATCTCGAACTGCTGAATCCCGGCCAGCCCGGGGCGCGTTTCCGCGTGCGGCTGCCGCTGCGACCGGTCGATCGCTCCGCGGCGCTGGCGGAGGCGACGTCGTGACGGCGCGCGAGGTGGTGCTGCTGGCCGACGACGAGCCGTTGTCGCGCGAGTTCCTGCAGGAGGCGATGCAGTCGTTCGGCTTCGAGGTCGAGGCGGTCGGCGATGGCCGGCAGGCGATCGAGGCGATGGCGCGCCGCACCCACGACCTCGTGGTGACCGACCTGAAGATGCCGCACGCCGACGGGCTCGAGGTGCTGGCCGCGGCCAAGCGCGCCGACGCCGATCGACCGGTGGTGCTGGTCACCGCGCACGGCACCATGGACGTCGCGGTGCAGGCGATGCGCAAGGGTGCCGACGACATCCTCGAGAAGCCGGTGGTGCTCGAAGAGCTCGAACTGCTGCTGACGCGCGTGCTCGACCGACGCCGCCTCCTGCGCGAGAACCGCTACCTGCGCGCCGAGACCGTCGGCGGCGAGATGGTGGTCGCGTCGAAGGCGATGCAGGACGTCGTCGACATGGTGCAGAAGGTCGCCCGGAGCCGCGCCACCGTGCTGGTGCGTGGCGAGAGCGGCACCGGCAAGGAGCGCGTCGCGGCGATGGTGCACCGCTGCAGCGACCGCGCCGAGCGCCCGTTCGTGAAGCTCAACTGCGCGGCGATCCCCGAGGCGCTGCTCGAGAGCGAGCTGTTCGGTCACGAGGCCGGCGCCTTCACCGGCGCCGGCAAGCGCCGCGACGGCCGCTTCGAGCTGGCCGACAAGGGCACGCTGTTCCTCGACGAGGTCGGCGAGATGTCGGCGGCGATGCAGGCCAAGCTGCTGCGCGTGCTGCAGGAGGGCGAGTTCGAGCGCGTCGGCGGCAATCGCACGGTCGAGGTCGACGTGCGCATCGTCGCGGCGACCAACCGCGACCTCGACGCCGACGTCGCCGCCGGCCGCTTCCGCAGCGATCTGCTCTACCGGCTGGAGGTGGTGCCGATCGTGCTGCCGCCGCTGCGCGAACGCCGCGAGGAGATCGTACCGCTGGCGCGACACTTCCTGCGCCCGGGCATCGACTTCGACCCGGATGCCGAGGCGGTGCTGCGCCAGTGGAGCTGGCCCGGCAACGTGCGCGAACTGCAGAACGTCGTGCAGCGCGTCGCCCTGTTGTGCGACGACGGTGTCGTGACCGGCGATCTGGTGCGGCGCTGGCTGCACCCGACCGCGGCGCCGGCCGAGCGCCAGGTTGTGCTGATGCCGGCGCCGCCGCAGGATCCGCTGGGCGCACTGGTCGGCCGCCCGCTGGCGGACATCGAGCGCGAACTCGTGCAGCGCACGCTGGAGCACTGCGGCGGCAACCGCACCCGGACGGCGGAACTGCTCGGCATCGGCGTACGCACGCTGTTCAACAAGCTGCAGGACCGTACCGTCCGCTGACCATGGCCACGCCTTCGCAGCACCGACCGGCGACGCGGCGCGCGCCGCTGCCGGTGGGGCCGCTGTCGGGGCGGCGCACCGCGTGGCGGCGGCTCGCCGCGCAGGCCGTCGCCGCGCTGAACCGCGGCCTCGATCGTCTGCCGGTCGGCCACTGGCTGCACCGGCGCGTGCGCCGTCGTCTCGAGCAGCCGGAGCTCGAGCTGCCGTTGCGCGAGCCGGCGCCGGGCCTGCACGGCCTGAAGATCTGCTTCGTCTCCGACGTGCACGCGGGCAGCTTCCTCGACGAGCACGATCTGTGTGAGCTGTTCGACCGCATCCAGGCCGCCGCGCCGGACCTGGTGCTGTTCGGCGGCGACCTGATCAACACGCGCGAACGCGAACTGCTGCTGTTCCGCGAGCCGCTGCGGCGCCTGCGGCCGACGTTCGGCATGTTCGCGGTGCCCGGCAACCACGACCACTTCTGGGGCCCGGACCTCGGCCTGTGGACGGCGTTCCTGCAGGACCAGGGCGTCGAGGTGCTGACCAACCGCGGCCGGCGCATCGAACGCGACGGCGCTTCGCTGTGGTTGTGCGGGGTCGACGACCTGACCGAAGGCGTGCCCGATCTGGCCGCCGCGCTGCACGGCCGTCGCGACGGCGAGACCACGGTGCTGCTGAGCCACCACCCGGACTTCTTCTTCGAGGCGGCCGCGGTCGACGTCGATCTCGTGCTGTCGGGGCACACGCACGGCGGCCAGATCCGCGTCGGCGGTTGGGCGCCGATCCATCACAGCCGCTTCGGCTACGAGCGCGGCTGGTTTCGCGAGAACGGCTGCCGCCTCTACGTCGGCCGCGGTGTCGGCGTGACGTTGCTGCCGCTGCGCATCGACGCGCCGCCCGAGATCCCGTTCGTGACCCTGTGCTGCCCGAGCCGGCAGAACGCGGCCGCGATGGCGCGCGACGCGGCGGGTGGCGACGCTATGCTGTCCGCCTCAGATGCAGACCAGCGTCCATCGCCTGCGCCGATGCCGTGACCTCGGCGGCGGCTCGTTCGCGCTCGAGGTCGACGGCCCGATCCCGCCGACCGAGCCTGGCCAGTTCTACATGCTGCGCACCGAGCACCGCTGGCCGGTGCAGCTGCCGCGGCCGTTCTCGCTCTACGACCGCGCCGCCGACGGGTCGTGGGGCAGCTTCCTGGTCAAGCCGGTCGGCGAGGGCACGCGCGCGCTGTGCGCGCTGCGGCCCGGCGAAGGCATGGTGCTGAACGGCCCGCTCGGACAGCCCTTCCCGCGCGAGATCGAAGACCCGGTCTGCATCGCCGGCGGGGTGGGCCTGGCGCCGTTCCTGCTGCTGGCGCGGCAGCAGAAGGCGAAGGGCCGCGACCTGCGGCTGCTGTTCGGCGGCCGGACGCGCGCGGCGCTGTCCGGGCTCGAGGACTTCGCGGGCCTCGCGCGCGTGTCGACGTCGACCGACGACGGCAGCCATGGCTTTGCCGGCATGGTCACCGCGCTGCTCGACGACCAGCTGCAGAGGGGTGCGGTCGAGCCGGGCGAGGTCGTGTTCTGCTGCGGCCCCGACCCGATGATGCACGCGGTGGCGCAGCTGTGCGAGGCGCGCTCGCTGCGCTGCTTCCTCAGCCTCGAGACCTACATGGCCTGCGGCTACGGCGTCTGCAACGGCTGCACGGTCGCGGTGCAGGGGGAACGCTTCAAGGGCTGGCCGTACTCGCGCACCTGCATGGAAGGCCCGGTCTACGAGGCCTGCGAGCTGCGGCACTGAGGGCAGCGCGACCTGCCTCGCGGTCGGGCAAGGCCTCCGCTGCAGGCGCTGCCGCCTGTCTGACGCCGGAAGGTCCGGCGAACAGCGGGTCCTGTGGCCGACGCGGCGGTTCGCCAGCAGCTGCTCCCCAGCCGACATCGAGGCGGGCGATGCCGACCGGCGCGTTCGTCCCGATGGCAGCCTTCACCGCCGCCGCCCGCCGACGATCGCACCGACCAACGTGCCGGCGACGATCGTGAACGGCACCCAGAAGCCGAACTGCGCGATCACCGCCGAGCTCAGCGTGCCCTCCATGTCGACCTGGATGCCGCCGGGGCCGAACTTGGTGTAGTGCGTGTCCCAGCCGTTGTGCTTCGCCAGCCAGGTGAACGCGACGACGGTCGCGCGCGCGACGAAGCCGTAGACCAGCAGGGTCACCGCCAGCCGCCGCCAGACCACGAACTGCAGCACCGCCATCGGGATCGCGACGCTGACGATGATCAGCACCGCGGTGCGCAGCGGCGGCATCGCGGCCGGGCTCGAGTCGGTGCGATCGATCTGGCTGAAGCGCCACACCGCGGTGCCCGCGATCGCGAGGAACGCCAGCAGCGCCCACACCCAGGCCGGCCGCAGCGTCGGCGTCGAGCCGGCGCGACCGAGCTGCCAGCCGAACCAGCCGCCGAACACGAACACCAGCCACGTGATGCCGAGCCAGAAACCGGCGCCACCCGAGACCGCGGTGGCCCAGCCCTGCCATTCGGCGACGAGGCGGGCGACGTTGACCAGCAGGGTCACGAGCGTCGGCCACAGGATCAGGCGCAGGATCGACGGCGGGGAGTCGTTCACGCCGGCATGCGACTGCGGCGGCGCACCGCGGGCAAGCCCTCAGCCCGGGATCGCGTAGCGCTGCAGCACCGCCAGCGGCGTGAACTCGAGCGTGCGTTCGTGCGTCGACTCGAGCACCACGCGCGGCGCCTTGCCCTCGTCGAGGGCCTCGACCCAGCGCGCCGCGCACAGGCACCAGTGGTCGCCCGGCTTCAGGCCGGGGAAGCCGAACTCGGGGCGCGGCGTCGACAGGTCGTTGCCGGCCTCCCTCGAGAACTGCAGGAACTCCGCGGTCATCTCGGCGCAGACCGTGTGGGCGCCGAGATCGTCGCTGGTGGTGTTGCAGCAGCCGTCGCGGAAGAAGCCGGTCATCGGTTCCGTGCTGCACGGCTTCAGCTCGGTGCCGAGCACGTTGCGGGCGGTCTTGGACTTGGTCGGGGTCACCATCGACCGCGAGCATAGGCGATCGCCGCGGCGCATGCAGCGCTTCGCCGCCGCGACGCGCGACGCCTCATTGCGGCGGCAGCGGCTCGGGCACCTTGTTGGCGATCGCCGGGATCGTCTGCAGGTAGGCGAACATCGCCTGCAGGTCGGCGTCGGTCATCTGCGCGTACGCCGGCGCCGGCATCGGCGGCAGAATCTGGCGGCCGCGGCCCTGGTGGCGCCCGGTGCGGATCGCGGCGACGAACTCGTCGACGGTCCAGGTGCCGAGCCCGGTCGCCTTGTCCGGCGTCAGGTTGGCCGTGAAGCTCACGCCCCACGGGCCCGCCCACGCGGTGTTGGTCGGTGCGGCGTGCATCATCCAGCCCGGCGAGGCCGGCGGCAGCGGCGCCAGTTCGAAGTCGGCCGGATGGCCCGACAGCAGGCGCGACATGTCGGGCTCGGGGCCCTGCGGCCCCATGTGCCAGGGCGTGTGGCAGTCGTTGCAGCCGGTGGTGTGGACCAGGTAGCGGCCGCGTTCGACCGGCGTCGGTTCGGTGCGCCGTCCGAGCAGCGAGACGGCGGCGAGGGTCGAGGCCGCCACCGCGGCGACGAGAAACAGCTTGGCGATCGTGTTCATCTGCGTGTCAGTCCTGTCTGGATGAGAGTGGTTGGGATGGGGAAGGTCCGGTCGCGGCGAGGTCTTCGCGGATCCAGCGCGCGATCAGGTTCGTGGCGGTCGCGTCGACGAGATGCCGGCCGAACGGCGGCATCTGCGTCACCGGGTCGTCGGCGGTGACGCGGGCGAACAGCACCGAGTGCTCGGGGTCGCCGGCAGCGACGCGCTGCGTGGCGCCGCCGCGCGTGAACCGGCTCGCGACGCCCAGCGTCGAGGCGATCGCCGGGGCCGTGCCGCCGGCGGCCAGCGGGTAGTCGAGGCGCAGGCCGAGCCGTTCGAGCGGACCGCTGGCGTTGTGGCAGCTCGCACAGTTGCCGTGCAGGTAGCCGAGCGCCGCGCGTTCGGTCGGCGTGCGCGCGGCGATGCGCGGCGGCGTCGCGCGATGGGCGGCGGGCAGGTTCTGCACCAGGCCACGGGCGACGAATCCGGCGAGGTCCAGCGCGCCCGCGGCCGGCGGCACGGCGTTGGGCGCCAGCGGATCGCGGTCGCCCGACAGCTGCAGCGCCGAGAAGCCGAGCACCGGCGAACGCCCGTTCTCGTGGCACAGGCGGCAGTCGGCGTGGCTCGGCACGTCGTGGCTGCGGCCGTTCGCGGTGGCGCAGAACTGCCGCACGCCGGTGGCGGGCGCCAGCACGTCGTCGCGGCCGTCGGGCGTGCGCACGTAGCTCGCGTAGAGCCAGCTGCCGTCGGCGCGCCGCGCCAGGAACCGCGTCTCGACCCCGGTCGCGAACGTGAACTGCTTCCACAGCCTGGTACCGACCGGGAACTGCCAGTCGTCGACGTCGCGCGCGTCGACCGCGGTGCCGGGCGGCAGCGAGATCCAGCGGCGCTTCGCCGCGCCGTCGGTCCACAACGGGTACTGCGGCTCGAACGGGATCGCGTCGACGGCGACGGTGCGCGTCGCCGCGTCGGCGTAGAGGCCGGTGTCGGCGAGCCGCGGCGGCGCCTCGGTCCAGGTGCGGCCACCGGAGCAGGCGGCGAGCATCGCGGCCAGAGCGAACCGCGCCGTGGCGCGCGCGGCGCGGCGGGGCGGCAGGTGGTGGGAGGGGCGAGGTGGCGTCATGGCGGTCGTCCGGTGCCTTTGCAGTGCCGGCACGGCGGCGCTGTCACAGCGCCGCCGTCGAAATCCGCGGATCGCACGATGTGCCGATGGCAGCGGCGGTTGCGCGCCGTCCGCGCCGGGACCTCGGGTCGCCCGGCGCGGTTTTTCGGGGGCCTGCCGCGGCTCGCCGGGGCCGCAGACTCCGACCCGAGCAGGACGACCGCCGGCGGCGCGAGCGTGCCGACCTGAGCGAACTCGGCAGCGGCCAGTCGGCGCTGCGCGCGGCCGGAGCCGGGAGCCGCGGTCTCAGTCCGGCGCGGCCACGAACGTGGTCTCGCCGGACCGGACCGTGAAGCGCTGGAACGTGGTGCGGCCGGCGGCTGGCCGGCACGCGAACACGTAGTCGCCGGCCGGCAGCAGCACGGGCTGGTCGAACGGCACCGGCGCCAGCTGCACGCGCACGTCGACGTCGGCGCGCAGCTGGCAGACCTCGCAGGCGCCGTCGCGCGGCGCGAACTGCACGGTGCCCGGCTCGGGCAGCACGATGCGGCCGAGGTCGACCTCGGTCGTGCCGTCGAGCCAGTGCGTACCGGCGTCGAACCAGCCGCTGCCCGGCGCGAACAGCTCGAGCTGGTACCAGCCGGCGGGCAGGTGTTCGAGGCGCCAGGGTTCGTCGGTCACGGTGCCGGCCTCTTCGAAGCCGAGGCCCGTGTCGCCGTTCCACAGGCGCATGGTGAGCTGCACGGGTGCGGCAGCCGTCGCGGGCACCGGTCGCAGCTGCAGCTTGTTGCCGCTGGCCGGATCACACGTCACGACGAGGTCGCTGCCGCCGGTGCGCGCAACCTGGACGACGGTCGGCATGTGGCGGCCGTCGCCGGGCGGCCAGATGGCGACGACCCCTTCGTCCGCGGGCAGATTGGCCAGCGTGAAGGTCCCGTCGCGGCTCGTCGGGGCGCCATCCCACCACGAGTCGTCGGTCGCGCGCCAGGTGACGATGGCGCCGTCGATCGGCGCGCCGTCCGGTTGCAGCACCCGACCGCGCACGCACGCGCCCGGCAGCAGGAACAGCGTGATCGCGCTCCGTCCCGCGGTCACCGTGACCGGCGCGGTCGCCAACCCGCGCCCGTCGCCGCCCGCCCGCACGGTGAACGTGCCGGGTGCCAGGTCTTCGAATCGGAACGCGCCCTCGAGGTCGGTGGTCGTGCGATCCAGTGGCTGCACGCCGGACCCGAACACGACGACGGGCACACCGGGGGCCGGGGACTGCGTCGCGTCGAGCACGGTGCCGGTCACGCCGTCGTGCTGCGCCACTTCGGCGGCGGACTCGATGGACTCGGTGACGCTCTCCGAGATCGTCAGCTCGGGTCCATCCGCGGCGGCCGTCGTCTTCGCGCACGCCTCGCTGAACAGCGCATGGGGATGCAGGCCCGGCGTCGGCTGCGGCGTCTCGGCGAAGAGATCGAACGTGGTGGTCAGCGGCACGGCCTGCAGCATCGGCACCTGGTCCCGGCGACGCGGCGGATGCAGAGCCCCGCGACCGATCGTGCGCACCGCGCGCCGGCCGTGCACGAGCGGAACCCGGACGAGGTTCGCCTGGCCATCCTGCAGCACGGCGCTGCCGCGCATCCGGCGCGATCGCCAGCTGAGCAGCACCGTGCCGTCGGGCCCCGTGTAGACCTCGTGCAGGCGGGTGTGTTCCGGCGCGAAGCGCACGGCGAAGCCCTGGACGGGCAGCCCGGTCTCGTCGACGACTCGCACCTCCAGCTCGAACGTGAACGGGTGGTCGAGCCATGCCTCGTTGCTCGGCGCCGGCAGCGCGGGCTCGCGCAGCGTGCTGCCAGCGGCACGTTCCGTCGCACCGGCGGCGACGGCGGTGGCCGCCGCCGGCATGCGTTCGCCCGTGTCCGGTGCCGGCGGCCGCGGGTCGTTGCGCAGCCCGAACACGAACAGGCCGCCGACGCACACCACGCCGGCCGCCACGAGCACCTTCGTCGTCGTTCCCATCAGCCATGCTCCGGTCGTCACGGTGATCCCCGCGGTCGCGGCCGCACCCGGCAGACCGAACGTCGTCGCCAGCAGAAGCCGCCAGTCGTCGCGTCCCGATCGCCGCTGCTGGTCGAGCCGCGTGCGCAGCAGCGCGAGGCCGCGCTGCAGGCGGCTCTTGACCGTCGCGACACTCGTGTGGGTGCGCTGCGCGATCGTGCGCGGCGGCAGGTCTTCGAAGTAGCGCAGCAGGATCGTGGTCTGGTAGGGCTCGTCGAGTTGCAGCACGGCGTCGGTGACCGCCTGCAACGTCTCGCGGTGTGCCAGCGTGTCGGCCGGCGACGGCGCCGGCGCGAGCGGCGGCAGCGCTGCTTCGCGCGCGACGCGCCGCCGTTCGCTGCGCCGCCACTGCCGCGCGAAGTTCACCAGCACGGTGCGCAACCAGCCGCCGAGCGGCCCCGGCCGCAGCTCGCCGCGCGCGACCGCCTGCTGCAGCGTCGCCTGCGTCACGTCGTCGGCGGCGTGCCCGTCGCGCAGCAGGTCGCGCGCGATGCCGCGCAGCGCGGCGGCGTGCTGGTGCAGTTCGCGGTCGAGGTCGTGCGGGTCGGGCATCGGCGGGCGGCTCGATGGTATCCATGCCGCGCCGCGCCGATCGGATGCAGCGATCCCCGTCAGTGCCCGTCGATCGCCGCCAGCGGGAACGTCACCGACCGGGTGTGTTCACGCGCCAGCAGGGCGAGCAGTCGTTCGAGCAACTCGGGCTGCGCCGCGCTGAGGTCGTTCGTCTCGCCGGGATCGTGCGCCAGGTCGAACAGTTCGGTCTTCGGCGGGCCCTTCTGCGGCCGGCTGCGCACGAGCTTGTGCGCGCCGACCCACACCGCCTGCCAGCCGCCGTAGCCGGCGAGGTGACGCATGCGCAGAGCCTACGCGCCGAACGGCTCGACGCCGAGGCCGGGTCGGTCCAGCGGGCGCAGCACGCCGTCGCGCAACACGAAGCCGCCGCGCGCGACGTCGCGCGACAGGTCGAAGCTGCCGTCGAGGTCGAGCCAG
>JAEUHS010000026.1 GCA_016794035.1 Planctomycetota bacterium | reverse complement strand
GCGCGCGCGGCGCACCGCGGGCCCGATCGGCTGGAGCTGCTGCCGCAGCGCCCGCCTCACCGGGGCGCGCCCGGCGCGGGCGCGGGCGCCACCCTGGCTCTGGGCGTTCGCGGCGGCGACGGCGCCGCAGCTCTCGTGACCCAGCACCACGCACAGCGGGGTGTTCAGGTGTTCGACCGCATATTCGATGCTGGCCAGCGTCTCGGCATCGCAGGTGTGGCCGGCGACGCGCACGACGAACAGATCGCCGAGACCGGTGTTGAACACGTGCTCGGGCGGCACGCGGCTGTCGGCGCAGCACAGCACGATCGCGAACGGGCTCTGGCCGCGGGCCAGCGTGCGTCGCACGCCCTCGCCGAGCGGTTGCGGGATCGAGCGATCGGCCACGAATCGCTGGTTGCCCTCCTGCAGGGCGCGCAGCGCTTCGTCCGGTGTGCGTTGGGCGACGGCCGTCGCGGTGATCGCCAGGACCACCCAGGCCAAGGTCAGCCGAGCTGTGAATGCCATGTTGCGTTTCCCCGGTTGTGCGATTCCGCGACGCTATCGGCCCGGCCTGTGGCCGAACTGGACGGTGGCCGTGACCGGGCCGTGCCAGCGGCGCATGCGCGGGTCCGGTTCCCGGGCGTCGGTCGGTGGTGAATCCGGTGTCGCCGGGCGCGCCGGGCATTGACGACGCACCGTCGGCCGCTACCCTTCTTCGCCTTTCATCCTCGGCCAACCTGTCCGAGGGTCAGCGCCCGTCTGCCGCGGCTGCGGCCGGGTCGTCCGTATTCGCCGGCCGCACGGCTCGCTCGCCAGCGAGCCTGTCCAGCATGTCATCCCCGACCTCAACTCCCAAGCCCGCCATGTCTGACAAGAAGGACTCGAAGGACGTCCAGCAGATCAAGACGTACCGCAACTTCGGCGTCATCGCACACATCGACGCGGGCAAGACCACGTTCAGCGAGCGCATCCTGTTCATCACCGGCAAGAGCCACAAGATCGGTGAGGTGCACGAGGGCGCGGCGACGATGGACTACCTGGAGGAGGAGCGCAAGCGCGGCATCACGATCACCTCGGCGGCGACCACGTGCTATTGGCGTGAGCACCGCATGAGCCTGATCGACACGCCCGGGCACGTCGACTTCACGGCCGAGGTGGAGCGTTCCCTGCGTGTGCTCGACGGCGCGGTCGGCGTGTTCTGCGCCGTCGCCGGCGTGCAACCGCAGTCGGAGACGGTGTGGCGCCAGGCCAACCGCTACAAGGTCCCGCGTGTCGCGTTCGTCAACAAGATGGACCGCACCGGCGCCGACTTCTACAAGGCCGTCGAGTCGATGAAGACGCGGCTGAACGCCAACCCGGTGCCGTTGGTGATGCCGATCGGCAAGGAGAAGTCCTTCCGCGGCGTGATCGACCTGATCCACATGAAGGCCTGCGTCTGGGCCGACGACGACAACGCCCGCGAGATGACCGTCGGCGACATTCCCGACGAACTGCTCGAGGAGGCGAAGAAGCGCCGCGAGGTGATGGTCGAGGCCGTCGCCGAGTGCCATGACGACGTGCTCGAGAAGTTCGTCGAGGGCGAGGAGGTCACGGTGCCCGAGATCATGACCGCGATCCGCAAGGGCACGCTCGACCTGAAGATCACGCCGGTGTTCTGCGGCTCGGCGTTCAAGGACAAGGGCGTGCAGAACGTGCTCGACGCGATCGTCGACTTCCTGCCGAGCCCGCTCGACGTGCCGCCGATCGAGGGCTTCAACCCCGAGAACGACGAGAAGATCATGCGGCCGCTGCTGCCGGATCAGCCGTTCGCGGGCCTGGTGTTCAAGTCGATCACCGATCCGAACGGCGACCTGACCTTCATCCGCATCTACACCGGTGAGATGAAGCAGGGCGAGAAGTACTACAACGCGCGCACGCGCCGCTTCGATCGCGTCGGCCGCCTGATGCGCATGCACGCGGCGCAGCGCGAGCCGATCGACATCGGCCGGGCCGGCGACATCGTCGCCGCGGTCGGCATCAAGGAGTCGATCACCGGCGACACGCTGTCGACGAAGGACCATCCCGTGATCTACGAGGCGATGAACTTCCCGGACACGGTCATCAGCATGGCGATCGAGCCGAAGTCCGGCGGCGACCGCGACAAGCTGTCCGAGGTGATCGGCAAGCTGGTGCGCGAGGATCCGACGTTCAAGGCGCGCACCGACGACCAGACCGGCCAGATGGTCATCTCGGGCATGGGCGAGCTTCACCTCGAGGTGAAGTGCAACATGATCCAGAACGACTACAAGATCGGCGTCATCGTCGGCCGACCGAAGGTCGCCTACAAGATGACGCTGAAGGCGCCGAAGCAGGTCGAAGCGCGCCACATCAAGCAGACCGGCGGTTCGGGTCAGTTCGCCGTCGCGCGCGTCAAGTTCCGCCCGAGCGAGACCGGCGCCGAGGACTTCGAGTTCATCGACTCGGTCAAGGGCGGCTCGGTGCCGCGCGAGTACATCCCGGCCGTCGAGGCCGGCATCGAGAGCGCGGTCAAGGGCGGCGGCCGCATCGGCTTCCCGTACTGCAAGATCGTCGCCGAGCTCTACGACGGCCAGAGCCACGACGTCGACTCGAGCGCGATGGCGTTCGAAGCCGCCGGCGTGCTCGCGTTCCGCCTCGCCTCGGAGGGCAACTCGCTGCTGCTCGAGCCGATCATGAAGATCGAGATCGAGGCGCCGGAGGAGAAGACCGGCGACGTGATCGGTGACCTGTCGTCGCGCCGTGGCATCGTCGAAGAGATGATCAGCAAGCCCGGCGGCATCTCCGCCGTCACCGGCAAGGTGCCGCTCGCCGAGATGTTCCAGTACTCGACGATGCTGCGCTCGCTGACGCAGGGCCGTGGCACCTACACGATGGAGCCGGCGTCGTACGAGCCGGTGCCGCCGAACATCGCCGAGAAGGTGCTGGCCGACCTCTCCAAGGGATAGCAGCGGATCGCCCCGACGGGCGAGCCGCTTCATGGCCTCGAAACCGCCGCCGCTCAGCGGCCCAGCAGCGCGATGCCCTCGTGCGCCAGCGCCAGCAGCACACACGGCACGGCGCCGTCGCCGGCGAGCGCGATCGGGCTGTGGCTGCTGCCGTCGTCGTGCCGCACGAAGGTCCCGGCCCGGTAGTCGCCCTGTTCGTCGCGGTAGCCGCCCTGCAGCACCAGCACCTCCTCGCTGCCGCGGTGCCGGTGCCGGGGATAGCCACAGCCGGGGTCCATGCGGATCAGGGCGAGCACGCGACCGGTGCGCTCGTCGCTGGCGTAGAAGTGCACCGCGACGCCCGGATACCGGGTCGTGCGCCAGGGGATCGCGGTCAGGTCCACGCCGGGTATCTTCGGCGCCGATGACTCCCGGACCCACCGAAAGCTGGTCGATCTCGATCCAGAAGGACTACCTGAAGTTCAGCGCGGCGCACTTCCTGATCTTCCCCGACGGCAGCGCGGAACGACTGCACGGCCACAACTACAAGGTCTTCGTCGACCTGCACACCGACCTCGACCCGCACGGCCTCGTCGTCAACTTCAAGGAGATCAAGCCGCTGGTGCGCGGGCTCTGCGACGAACTCGACGAGCGGGTCCTGATCCCGGGCAAGCACCCGGTCCTGACCGTCGGCCCCGCCGCCGACGACAGGAACGTCGAGATCCGCTATCGGGAGCGCCGCTACTCGATCCCGCGCGACGAGGTGCTGGTGCTGCCGATCGGCAACACCAGCGCCGAGAACCTCGCCGCCTGGTTCGGCCGGACGCTGCGGGACCGCATGCGCAAGCCGTGGCCGCAGTTGCGCGTGACCCGGCTCGCGGTCGGCGTCGAGGAGACGACCGGCCAGCGCGGCATCTGGACGCTGCAGGAGTAGCGGCCGGCTCGTCAGCCGTGCGCGGGCGGTGTCTCGCGGTAGCCGTGCAGCCAGCGCGCGGGCCCGGTGCCGCAGTTGCGCACCGTGTGGCGGGCGCCGGCCGGGATCTGCAACTCGTCGCCGGGCTGCATGCGCAAGGTCTTGCCCTCCGTCTCGACGATGCACTCGCCCTCGAGCAGCAGCACCATTTCGTCGACGTCGTGCAGGAAGTCGTGCCAGACCTGGCTGGGTGGGTCGATCCAGACCTCACACGAGAACCCCTTCGCGGCCCATTCGGCGCGGACCGCATCTCTGTCGAGCTTCGTCGGCTGCATCCAGTTCCTCCCAGGTGGCAGGTGGCGGCGTGCGGACCAGGCGCGTCGCGTGGGACTTGCGTACTTCTGCGGAGCCTTGCTCTCACCCGAAGTGTGGTGGACTTCGGTTGAGCGTATGTGAGCAGAGGCGGTCGCAGAAGGGAAGGGGCTCTGCGACTTCGGGCCCCGCCGGCGGAATCGGTGTGGTGGTGCGCCGGCGGCCGCTACTAGTTGCGGCCAAGCCTCGGTAACAACGACCCTTGCGCGCAATCGCGGGGCTGGGTGCCGGTCGCGCCCGCCGGCGGGCGGGGGCGCGGGCGCTCGCGGTGGCGAACGCAAAACTCGGTTCTCCTGGCCACGGATAGGAGAGACGAACGTGGCCAGAAGAAACGAGTCCTGTTCCCAGGACCTCGCACACGAGCGACGAGACGTGCCGACCAACTCGCTGTCTGGTCGACCGCACCAAGGGCTTTCGCCCCGGAACAGACCCCTCTGATTCGCGGTGCCGTCTCGGCGTCCGAGAGCCCGCGGCGGGAATCCTGGGAACAGGAAAGAGCTCCGCGGGGGGCATGGTCCCCACGGAACACCGTTCAGACGATCGCTCGGCCGAGCAGGGTTCCGTCGGCGTCCAGAAAATTCCGGCGTCCGTTCAGCCCAGTTGCAGCGGCGCGCGTGCGCCGGTCGCCGAGAGCGTGCGGATGTGTTCGTGCACCTGCATGGCCCGGCCGATGCACTGGTCGCTGTTGTGGTACTCGTAGCGGCCGAAGCGACCGAACGTCAGGTACCCGCTGGCGTCGAACCAGGCGCGCACGCGCGCGATGCGGCTGGCGAAGGCGAGATCCTGGTCGATGTAGGCGTACTCGTTGTTGCACCACTCGGTCAGCACGACGTGCTCCTGCTGCAGGATGCCGGCACGGTCGAGGGCCTTGGTGACCTCGCGCAGCCAGGCCGCGTCGGGCCGCAGTTCGCCGCGGTGGGTGACCTCGGCGAGGAACGAGCCGTGGCCGGCCGGCGCGTTGTGCGGCGAGTAGTTGCTGAAGTAGGTCACCCGGTTGGTCGGTCCCTGGTCGGCGAACGGCAGGTAGATCCAGCTCAGTGGCGGCAGCGGCTCGTCGAGTCGCACGCCGATCATCAGGTTGACCAGCGAGATCGGCCGCAGCGCGCGGATGTCGGCGCGCACCGCGTCGGGAAGGTCGGCGAACACCGGTTCGATCTGCGGCAGCGGCACGGTGTTGACGACCAGGTCGAAGGCGGTGCCGTCGACCGCGAACCCGTCGCCGCGCCGTTCGACCCGCGAGATCTTCACGCCGCACTGCAGGTCGAAGCCGCCGCCGGCGACGGTGCCGCGCACCATCGCCTCGAAGCCGCCGTGCCTTGGAAACCAGAACACCGACTGGTGCGCGTAGCCCTCGGTGTCGAGGCCCACCGCCGACTTCAGGATGTCCTCGATCGGCGCCTCGGGCACGCGGCCGGCGACCCAGTCGCTGGCCATGCGCGACAGGTCGCACTTCCAGATCTTCTCGTTGTACGGAACCATGAAGTGGCGCGCGAAGCCATCGCCCATGCGCCAGCGGATCCAGTCGCCGAAGTTGTCCGGGCACGGCGCGCCGATGCGCCGGCCGACGTAGGCCTCGATGTAG
Source organism: Planctomycetota bacterium (assembly GCA_016794035.1). GTDB lineage: Bacteria > Planctomycetota > UBA1135 > UBA1135 > UBA2386 > JAEUHS01. The sequence goes on along the minus strand of JAEUHS010000026.1, from coordinate 20,769 downwards.
CCGGCCATGCACTCGACGATCGCCTGCTTGGTCAGGTGGCCGACGCCGTTCTCGAACGGGTACGGCACCCAGCGGTCGTGCCAGCGGATCTTGGTGTTGCGCACCGTGCGCACCGTGCCGGCCTCGCCGCCGCAGCGGGCGAGCTGCCAGTCGAGCACGCGCTTGTCCTTCGAGAACAGGATGTGGCCACCCGCCTCGTCGAAGGTGAACTCGCCGTAGCGGCGGCTCTTGCACAGCCCGCCGGGGCGTTCGGCCTGCTCGAGCACGACGACGTCGTGGCCGTCGGCGGCGCAGAGGCGGGCGAGCGCGACACCGGAGATGCCGCCGCCGAGGATCGCGATCTTCACGAGAGGGACTCCGACGACTGACGAGACACGGACGGGGGACTCTACCCGGCTCGCGACGCGGCGCACGACCCGACATCGCTGCGGGTCGCAGGAAACGCATGCATGTCGGCGCGCACCTTCCCATGATGCCGGCCCTTGACCGGTCCCGATGCAACGCCGCCCCCCGCGCCGCCGGTGACGTTGGCGCGCGAACATCGCGCCGCGGCGGCGCTGGCGCTCGCGGCGTTCGCGCTGAACCTCAACACGAACGTGCTCGGCGCCCTGCTGCCGTTCCTGCCGTCGGCACTGGCCGCGGTCGGCGGCGGCGACAAGCTGCTGCTCGCGGCGGCGGCCGTCGGGTCGGCGATCGGCGCGCTGCTGGTGGGGCCGCTGGCGGCGCGTCGCGGCCGACGCGGGGCGCTGGTCGGCGGTCTGCTGCTGTTCGTGTGCAGCTGCGCGCTGCATCCGCTCGCCGGTTCGTTCTGGCCGTTCCTCGCGCTGCGCGCGCTGTCCGGGCTCGCGGTCGGCGTCGCCTATGCGTCGGCGTCGTCGCTGGTCGCCGAGCTGTGGCCCTACGCGCGTCGCGGCCGGGCGATGGGGATCTTCACGGCGGCGATGTTCCTCGCGATCCCGGTCGGCCTGCCGCTGGCGGTCGAACTGGCGCGCCGCGGCCTGTGGTCGGGCATCTTCGTCGTGCAGGCGCTGGTCGGCGCGCTCGGCTGCTGGCTGGCGCTGCGGGCCGTGCCGGCGTCGGCGCCGGTCGAGCGCCGGGGCGGCGGCTGGTCGGTGCTGCGCGAACCGGGGGTCGTGCCGGCGCTGCTGGCGACGATGCTGCACGTCGGTTCGTTCTTCGTCACCGTGCAGCTGGCCAGCACCTGGCTCGACGAGACCGGGCTGGTGGCGAAGGCGGACCAGCCGTGGGTCTGGGTCGGGCTGGGCGCCGTGTCGGTGTTCGGCAGCGCCGGGTTCGGCGGGCTCAGCGACCGCATCGGCAAGCGCAACTTCGTGCTGATCACCTCGGTCGTCCTGGTCGGCTGCTTCGGCATGCTGTCGCAGATGCCACGGTCCGAGGTGCTGATCGGCCTCGCGGTCGTGCTGGCGGCCACCGCCGCCGCGCGCACGGGACCGCTGCAGGCGCTGGTGTCGAGCCTGGTGCCGGGCGACCGCTACGCCGCGGTCATGGGGCTGCGCGGCTTCGCGATGCAGGCCGGAGTCGCGGCGTTCGCGCTCGGCGCCGCCCCGGTCGCGGCCGAACTGGGCTTCCGCGGCGTGCTGATGCTCGCGGCCCTGTGCCAGTTCCTGTCGTACGTGGCGATCCGGTTCGGGGTGCGGGAGGTCGTCCGTTGACCGCGCCGCTGCGTCGCCTGTCGGCCGGCGTGCTCACGGCGGTGTGTGCGCTGCGCGGCCAGCAGGCGCAGCCGGTCGTGATCTGCGTGCCGGTGGCTGCGCCGGCCCGCGTCGGCGAACTGCTGGTCGAGTGGTACGGCGCCGAGATCGTCGTCGATGCGGCCGCGGCGTTGTCGCTCGCGGCACCCGTGGCCGCCGAGCCGGGCATCTGGCTGTTGTGGGACGAATGGACGCTGGCCCGCGCCGCGGGGATGGGTGTGCGGCTGCTGGCGCTGCCGTTCCGCGACGAACTGGTGTTCGTGGCCGCACCGGACACCGTGGGCGACGCGGGGACGGTGCTTACCTGGGAGGCCGTCGCGATGGCGCCATCGCTGCACGACCGCCTCGGTCTCGTCGCCCCCGAAGTCGACGGTGGGCCGTGGCTGGCGGCGCTGCAGCAGCGCCTCACCCGCGGCGAAGGGGTCGACGCCGGCATCGCCCTGTGGACGACGCTCGACGCCCGTGCACACCGTCTCTACGGGTCGTACGACGAGCTGGCGCGCGATCTCGGCGCGGGCCGCCTGGGCGCCGGCATCGGGCCACGGCAGCCGTTCGCGTCGGTGCTGCGCGTCGCCGGCCCGCGGCTGCAGGTGCAGCGGCTGCCCGGCGCGTGTGCGCGGGGGATCGCGATCGCCGCGGCGGCCGGGGCACGGGCGCAGCGCATCGCGGCCGAGCTGCGGGCGCCCGACCGGCTGCGGGCGCTCGCCGCGGCGGCCGGCGTGACTGCGGCAGACACGTCGGCGTCGCTCGACCCGGCGCTGGCGAACGAGTGGTGGCAGCGCTTCGAGACCCACGTGCGCGGCCGCGGCCGCGGCGTCGAGCAGCTCGCCGACCGGCTCGACCTCGTGTTCGGCATCGGCTTCCTGGTCTGCGCCTGGTTCCTCTACCGGGCCCTGCGGCGCGCGCCCGAGCCATCGTGATGCCTGGCGGCGCCACGGGTCTGCCGTGAGAATCTTCCCGATCTGCGACGCAAGGCGGGCACGCCGCGCTCGACGCGCCCTTCCCGCCCGCGCCGCCCGTGCCCATGAAGACTTCCCGATTCGCCCCTGCCTTCGTCGCCCTGTTCCTGCTGCCAGCCTGCACGATCCACAACGGCGGCGTGCCGCTCGGTGGCAACGACTACGTGTTGGCGACCCGAACCGGCGCCGATGGCTCGCGCGAGAGCTATCGCCTCAGCGTGCGCTCGTCGCTCGGCGACGCCACGCTGCGCGTCGTCACCGAGTACGAACGGCAACGGCCGTTCCTCGGCTTCCAGCTGCTCGAGCTCGACGGTCCGTCGGCGGCCCACCGCGGCGTGCAGCCGTACTCGGGCCTGCTGGTGCAGGGCGTCTACCCGCAGTCGAGCGCGGTCGAGGCCGGGGTGCTGGCGGGGGACGTGCTGCTGGCCCTCGACGGCAAGCCGACGGTCTATCCGGCGCAGTTCGCCGACCTGGAGCTGTCGCTGGTGCCCGATCGTGTGGTGACGGCCAAGGTGCTGCGCGGCCAGTCCGAACTCGACCTCGACCTCGTCACCAAGCTGCTGCGCGAACGGGTCAGCGACTCGCAGGACGTGGAGCTGGAGAGCGCGCCGGTCGCGGAGCCGCCATACGCCGGCGTCGTGCTGCGCGGGATCCCGGCGGTCTGGTGCGAGAAGATCTTCGGTCGCCCCTGCAACGCCGTGGTCGTGACCAGCGTCGTCGTCGGGTCACCGGCCTGGCTGGCGGGCGTGCGCGGCGGCGACCTCGTCGAGGAGGTCGATGGCGCGCCGGTGCCGCCGGTCGCCGAGCTGTTGCGGCGCATCGGCGAACAGGGGGCAGCGGGTGCGACCATGCAGTGGCGCCTGCGCCGTGGCCGGGACGTGGCACACGACGCCGCGATCGCGCTGGCGGACTACAGCGGCGAGACGGTGGTGTGGATCCCGCTGGTGTTCGGGCTCGTCGACGGCGTCTACGCCGATCGCTGGAGCGTCGGCCCGTTCGGGCTGCTGCTGAGCAACCGCAACCACTACGTCGCCGACAGCTCGACGCGGGTCGTCAAGACGCGCAACGTGTTCAACGCGCTGTTCGGGCTGTTCCACGTCGAGTCGTCGCCGGACGCGACCGAGGTGCGGCTGCTGTGGATCGTCAGGTTCGAGACCTGATGCGCACCGCCGGTCAACGCTGGCAGCCGGCGCACCAGTAGGTGCTGCGGGCGCCGTCGACGGTGCGGCGCACGCTGCCGCCGCAGCGCCGGCACGGCTCGCCGGCGCGCTCGTAGACGGCAAGCTCGCGCGCGAAGAAGCCCGCCGCCTCGCCGACGCCGACGTAGTCGCGGAACGACGTGCCGCCGGCGGCGATCGCCGCGGCCAGCACGGCCCGGACCGCCTCCGCGAGCGCGTCGCATTCGCGACGCGTCAGCGAACCGGCGGCGCGCCGCGGCCGCACGCCGGCGCGCCAGCATGCTTCACTGGCGTAGATGTTGCCGACGCCGACGAGGATGCGCGCGTCCATCAACAGCGTCTTCACCGCGGTGCGGCGGCGGCGCGAGACGCGATGCAGGAACGCGCCGTCGAAGCCGGACTGCAGCGGCTCCTGACCGAGCGCGGCCAGCAGCGGGTGGGTCGCGAGGCCGCTGCCGGACGTCACGTCGAGCGCGCCGAAGCGCCGCGGATCGACGAAGCGCACCAGCCGGTCGCCGAAGTCCATGCGCCAGTGTTCGTGCCGGCGGTAGTCGGGGCGCGGGCGGGCGCGCGTCGTCGGCTCGACCAGGAAGCGACCGGTCATGCCGAGGTGCACCAGTGCGACCGGGGCGCCGTCGCCGTCGAAGTGCATCAACAGGTACTTCGACCGCCGCGTGATGCCGGCGCAGCGGCGGCCGACCAGCGCGTGCACGGCGGCGACCGGGATCGGCCAGCGCAGGTCGTCGCGCCGCAACTCGACGGCCGCGAGCCTGCGACCGCGCAGCAGCGGTTCGGCGCCGGTCCGCACGGTCTCGACTTCAGGCAGTTCGGGCACGACTTCGTGTTCGGGTTCGTCGGTCAGGGTGCTGCGGCACCGCCGGAGCTTCGTTAGCATGCCGGCCCGAACTCCTGGCCACCACACCGTCCGAATGTCATCCGAACCGCCCATCGAGGGCCTGCACCACATCGGCATCGCCGTCCGTTCGATCGCCGAGTCCCTGCCGCGCTGGACCGATGGTTTCGGCCTGACCCTGAGGTCGGTCGACGAGGTGCCGCAGGAGGGGGTCAGGGTCGCCGTGCTGATGGCCGGCACGACGCGCATCGAGTTGCTCGAACCGCTGTCGCCCGAATCGCCGGTCGGCCGCTTCCTCGACAAGCGCGGGCCCGGCATCCATCACCTGGCGTTCCAGGTCGGCGACTGCCAGCGCAAGATCGACGCGCTGGCCGCAGCCGGTGCGCCGATGCTGAACCAGAAGCCCAACCGCGGCGCGCACGATTGGCTGGTCGCGTTCGTGCACCCCAAGTACCTCGGCGGTGTGCTGGCCGAGCTGGTCGAGGACCCTCACCATGACTGACCCGTTGCAGAAGTTGCAGGAGATGCGCGAGCGTTCGCTGCTCGGCGGTGGCGCCGAGCGCATCGAAGCGCAGCACCAGAAGGGCAAGCTGACCGCGCGCGAGCGCATCGACCTGCTCGTGGACCCCGGCACGTTCGTCGAGATCGACCGGTTCGTGACGCATCGATGCCGGGACTTCGGCATGGATTCGGAGAAGAACCTGATCCTCGGCGACGGCGTGGTCACCGGCAGCGCGCGCATCGACGGCCGGCCCGTCTACCTGTACGCGCAGGACTTCACCGTGTTCGGTGGCAGCCTGTCGGAGACCCACGCCGCCAAGATCTGCAAGGTCATGGACCTGGCCGTGAAGATGGGCGTGCCGATGATCGGCCTGTCCGACTCGGGCGGCGCGCGCATCCAGGAGGGCGTGGTGTCCCTCGGCGGCTACGCCGACATCTTCCTGCGCAACACGCTGGCGAGCGGCGTCGTGCCGCAGATCAGCGCGATCATGGGGCCCTGCGCCGGCGGTGCCGTGTACTCGCCGGCGATCACCGACTTCATCCTCATGGTCGAGGGCACCAGCTTCATGCACATCACGGGCCCGGACGTGGTGAAGACCGTGACGCACGAGGACACGACCAGCGAGGAACTCGGTGGCGCGCGCGTGCACAGCGAGGTCTCCGGCGTCGCGCACTTCACCGCGCCCGACGACGCGACCTGCCTGGTGCAGCTGCGCGAACTGCTGTCGTACCTGCCGCTGAACAACGGCGAGGACCCGCCGTTCCGCGCCACCGACGACGACCCGAACCGCATGGACGAGACGCTCGACACGATCGTGCCGCCGTCCAGCGACCAGCCGTACGACATGCGGCAAGTGGTCAAGAAGGTCGTCGACCACGGCAAGTTCTTCGAGGTGCAGTCGCGCTTCGCGAAGAACATGATCGTCGGTTTCGCGCGCATCGGCGGCCGCTCGGTCGGCATCGTCGGCAACCAGCCGAACCACCTCGCCGGCGTGCTCGACATCAAGGCGAGCCTCAAGGGCGCGCGCTTCATCCGCTTCTGCGACGCGTTCAACATTCCATTGATCACGTTCGAGGACGTGCCCGGCTTCCTGCCCGGCACCGAGCAGGAGTGGGGCGGCATCATCACGCACGGCGCCAAGCTGCTGTACGCCTACTGCGAAGCGACCGTGCCGAAGATCACGGTGATCACGCGCAAGGCCTACGGCGGCGCCTACGACGTGATGAACAGCAAGCACATCCGGGCCGACCTGAACCTCGCCTGGCCGAACGCCGAGATCGCGGTCATGGGCGCCGAGGGTGCCGCGAAGATCGTGTTCCGCCGCGAGATCCAGGCCGCCAAGGACCCGAAGGCCGAAGAGAAGCGGCTGGTCGCCGACTACAAAGCGAAGTTCGCGAACCCCTACCAGGCCGCCGCGCGCGGCTACGTCGACGACGTGATCGAGCCGCACCGCACGCGCCCGATGCTGATCCAGGCGCTCGAGTTGCTCAGGAGCAAGCGCGACACCAACCCGCCCAGGAAACACGGCAACATCCCGCTGTGAGGCCTGGCGCGTAGCGGTTCAACTCGCGCCTGTTGCTGCTGGTCGCGCTGGTTCCTCAGGGTTGCAGCGTGATCGTGAGCCCTCGCGACGTCGCCAGTTCGTGTAGGCCGGGGCTGCAGGTGTTGCCGAGCCCGGGGTCACCGAGCCAGATCGACTGAGTGTGGAGGCGCCATCCTGCGATCATGGGCAACGGAGGAATCGGTAGAGCGAACGTCGCAGCGCCTGCACCATCGCTGTGCATCGTGCCAATGGGAACTGCGAGCCCCAGGTGCAAGGTGATGCCGAGCCCGAGGGGATCCCATCCGCTCCAGTGACGGGAGCCCACTGCCAGCAGTCCCTGGCAGTCTGACGGAGCATTGCTGCATGCGATTCGGAAGGAGGTCGTGCCGATTGCTGGTTCGGGGCTGCCCCACATCGTGATCGTGCCGGCGCATGTCGGCGTGCCGATGCCGTAGGACTGGATGCCCAGCGGGGTCGGTAGTGAGTTGCGAAGCACTGCAAGGCTGAGTGGCGGGTACTGCCTCGTGAGGATGTCCGTCTTGCCATCGCGGTCGAAGTCGCTGAGCGCGAGACCCGTAGCGCCCGGAACGTTCGTGAACGTGGCAGCAGAGAAGTCACCGTTCCCATCGCCCATTGCAACGACGACATTGTTGGTGCGGAGGCCGATCAGGTCTTGTCTTCCATCGGCATCGAGGTCGGCTGCGGCAATCGTGGACATCACGGGCGCCGACAGGACCCATCCGAATGCGAAGGCGCCCAAACCGTTGTTGAGCCACACCTCCATGCGCTCGGAGCCGGCAGTGCCGGCGCTGACGATCAGGTCCGGCAGGCCGTCGCCACTGAGGTCCAGCAATGTCCAACTCGAGCCCCCGTCAGGGATCGTGATGGTGGGCCGCACGTCGAAGCTCCCGGTGCCGTCACCCAGAATCGCCGTGAAGAAGGGGGGCAGACCCCTCACCAGGATGTCCACGTGGCCATCTGAGTCCAGGTCGACGAGCCGGAGGCTGGTGAAGCTGAATGTCAAGGTGGCTTGCGCGACCGTGACCGGTGGCCCGAAGTTGCCGGCGCCGTCGTTGAGTGATACCGCGACGCTCGTCGTACCGACTTCCGTGACGAAGTCGGGCATGCCGTCCTCGTTGACGTCGCCGATGGCGAAAGAGCCGGTGCCTTGTCCAGGCGGGGTGCCCGGCGAGAAGCCGCCACTGCCGTCGCCGAAGAACCGCACCTGGCCGAGTGCCGACACGGCCCAGAAATCGAGGTTGCCGTCCCCGTTGCCGTCGGCAAGTTGCGCGAGGCTGCCAAAGAACACGGGTTGGATCAGCGCGGGCAAACCGAGACCGCCACTGCCATCACCGAGTACTACTGCGACTTTGGAGAAGCCTGACAAAGCCACGTCGGGTGCGCCATCGCCGTTGACGTCGCCGGTGCTCACTCCGAAGGCGTCGAGCCCGGCCGGCAATGGGTGGGTCTGCACGGTGAACTGCTGCGCGGACAAGGCGGCCTGCAGGAAACACATCAGGTGGATAGGTACGAGTCGGCGCATGCGAGCGATAGCCGACGGTTGGTGCCCTGTAACAGGCGCCTACGAACACCCAGGCGCGTCGTCCCTTGCCCCGCCTTGCCTGCCGAGGAGAGACCGAGTTCGAGCAGGCCTTCGGGTGCCGAAGCGTGCGCGTCACCCCAAATCGACCGTGCGGCCTTCGCGCGCGGCGCGGTCGGCGGCGAGCACGATGCGAAGGCTGTCGACGGCTTCGGCGAGGTGCTGGCTCAGATCCTCGTCGCTGCGGATCGCGTGCAGCAGGCTCTGCTGTTCGCGCAGGCACAGACCGTCGTGGTCGGGTTCGTCGGTGGTGTCGATCCACTCGTCCTTGCGCACGAACTCGCCGCTGCCGTCGAGTTCGCCGTGGTGCAGCAGCAGGCCACCGGTCTTGCTGTGCGAGTCGACGTCGGCGCTGCCGGTGGTGCGTTCACCGCCCTGGTCGACGATCGACACCGAGCCCCTGGGGCCGACCACGTCCTTCACGAAGTAGGCGACCTCGCTCATCATCGGGCCCCAGCCGGCCTCGTACCAGCCGACCGAGCCGTCGGCGAACGTGACCTGCAGCTGGCCGTAGTTGTACATGCCCGGCTTCAGCTCGTCGGACAGCCGCGCCTGGATCGCGCTGACGCGCACCGGGCGGCTCCGGGTCATGCGGCACATCGCGTCGACGTAGTGCACGCCGCAGTCGACGATCGGCGACATCGACTGCATCAGCGCCTGGTGCGTGCGCCAGTCCTTGCCACGGCTCTGCTGGTTCAGGTTCATGCGCATCACCAGCGGCTTGCCGAGCGTGCGCGCCAGTTCGACGAAGCGTTGCCACGCTGGATGCACGCGCAGCACGTAGCCGACCAGCACCTTGCGGTTGCGTTCGCGCGCCAGCGCGACGATCGCCTCGGCCTCCGCGACGGTCTCGGCGAGCGGCTTCTCGACGAAACAGTGCGAGCCGCCCTGCAGCGCGGTGCGCGCGATCGCAGCGTGCGTGTCGGGATACGTGTTGATCGACACCACGTCCGGCCGCGTCGCCGCGTAGGCGGCCTCGAAGTCGGCGAAGGTCGGCACGCCGCCGAGTTCGGCCGACAGCCGCTCGCGCGACGCCGGCTGACGGCTGACCAGGCCGACGAGTTCGAAGTCGTCGGCCAGCGTGCGGTAGGCGCGCGCGTGCGACGTGCCCATGTTGCCGCAGCCGACGACGAGGACGCGCAGCCGAGCGGTCACGCGGAGGCCCCGTCGCCGGTCGTCGCGGGCCGGTTCGGCGCGAGGCGCAGCAGTACGAAGCCGATCGTTCCGGCCAACAGCGACGCGACGAGGATCGCGATCTTGCTGGCCTCGAACTCGGCCGGCTTGTCGGCGAAGGCCAGGCTGTCGATGAACAGCGACATCGTGAAGCCGATGCCGGCGAGCCAGGCGACGCCGTGCACGTGGTGCCACGTGACGCGGTCCGGCAGCGGCGCGCGCAGCAGGCGCGCGGCCAGCGCCGTCATCAGCAGGATGCCGACCGGCTTGCCGAGCACGAGGCCGAAGAACACGCCGTGCGCGGCCGGATGCGAGGTGGCCCCGCCGAGGCCCTGCAGGTCGACGCCCGCGTTCGCGAGCGCGAACACCGGCAGGATGAAGTGTGCCACCAGCGGGTGCAGGCCATGCTCCATGCGCTGCAGCGGCGCCTGCACGTCGGTGGCGTGTTGCTGCAGCTTGCGCACCAGCACGAGCTGGTCGGGATGCGTCAGCGGGTCGGGGTCGGCGATGCGGTGGAACTCGTCCAGCAACGCGCGGCCGCGGGCGACGAACTCGTATTCGTCGAGTTGACGGCGCGCCGGGATCGTCAGCGCCAGCGCGACACCGGCGATCGTCGCGTGCACGCCGGACTGCAGGAACGTCACCCACAGGATGAGGCCATAGACGACGTAGGGCCACGTCTGGCGCACGCCGAGGCGGTTGCTGACGAACGACAGCACCAGCACGATGCCGCCGAAGCCGAGGTACTGCCACGAGATCTGCTCGGTGTAGAACATCGCGATCACCAGCACGGCGCCGAGGTCGTCGGCGATCGCCAGCGAGGCGAGGAAGACCTTGAGGCCGGTCGGCACGCGCTTGCCGAGCAGTGCCAGCACGCCGAGCGCGAAGGCGATGTCGGTCGCCATCGGGATGCCCCAGCCAGCGCGCGCCTCCGCCGCTCCGTGCAGCCAGATGGTCGCCGCGTAGACGCCGGCCGGCACCAGCATGCCGCCGAGCGCGGCCGCGACGGGCAGCGCGGCCTGGCGGAACGTCTGCAGCTGGCCGTCGAGGATCTCGTCCTTGATCTCGAGGCCGACGAAGAAGAAGAACAGCACCATCAGGCCGTCGTTGATCCAGTGCGCGACGGACTTGGCGATCGTCTGCTCGCCGAGCCGCAGGGCGAATTCCTGGTGCCAGAAGTGGTTCCAGCCGCCGGCCCACGGCGAGTTCGCGATCACGATCGCCAGCATCGCGCACGCGACCAGCAACAGGCCGGGAAAGGCCTCGGAGCGGGTCATCCTGGCGAGCGGGGACAGGTCTTCGCTGGGGTGGCTGTGCATCGCGGGCAGCAGGTTAGGGCAGCGCGTGCCGCCTTCCAGCGAAACCGGATGGCGGCCGCGGCGCCGCGGCCGTGTCCCGGTGCAGCCGCGGCCGGGCTCGGCGGCTATGGTGCGGTCCACCCCGAGCCCGAGAACCGATGCTCCACCTGCTCTCCCTGACTGTCCTCGCGCTGCCGCAGCAGCCCCCCGTGCTCGCCGAACGTCAGCGGCACTTCCCCGAGTCCGGCATCACGGTGCACGAGCAGCGGGTGCTCGACCTGGCAACGGGCCGCGTGCGGCGCCTGGCGGGCGATGCGGCCGGCGTGCCGGTCGATCCCGTCGTGCTGGCCCGCCGCGCGCTGGAGCGGCGCGACGCGCAGAACGGCAAGTTGCACCCGTCGTTGGTGGACAAGCTCGCCGTCGCAGGCGAGCACGAGGTCGCCGTCTGGTTGCGGCGCCCGGCGGCGATGCCGGACTTGCGCGGCTTGCTCGACGAGGCGCGGCGCCGCGGAGCGACGGCCGAGGACGCGCGGCGCGCGGCGATGGCGGCGGCCGGCGCGGCCGTGCGGTCCGGCAACGACGCCTTCGCGGCGGCGGCGCGTGCGGCCGGCGCCACGGTCGTCCACGTCGACACGATCACGCCGGTCGTGTTCGTGCGTGGCGACGCCGCGACGATCCGCGCGCTGGCGTTGCGCGCCGACGTCGATCTCGCCTACTGGTCGTCGCCGACCTGGCAGGACGAAGTCGCGGACGCGGCGGTGGCGCCCGAGGCCACGGTCCGCGCCTGGAACGAGTGGGCCAGCAGGACCGCGCGCACCGACGCCGTGCATCGCCGCGGCATCGACGGCGCCGGCGTCAAGGTGATGGTCAACGACACCGCCCAGGTCGTCAGCGGCAATCCGTTCCTGCCGCCGGTGGTGAACGGCAACGGCGCCTCGGTCGCGGCCCACGCGACCGCCGTCGCCGGCATCCTCGCCAGCCGGCAGGTGCCGAACACCGGCGCTGCGCCCGGTCTCACGCAGGTCTACAGCTACGGCGGCAGCGGCGACGTGGTCGCACCGCAGGCATGGGCCTGGGGCATGGGCCAGGGCATCAGCTTCGGCAATTGCTCGTGGTGGAACGGGCAGAAGGGGCAGATCCAGTTCCTCGACCGCTACTTCGACTACATCATCCGCCACTTCGCCGTGATGCTGTTCAAGTCGGCGGGCAACCAGGGCGGCGGCGACGGCAAGATCACGACGCCGGGCTGCGGCTACAACATGACGGCGTCCGGCAACGCGACCGAGCAGAACAACCTCGACTGGACCGGCGATGCGATGTCGTCGTCTTCGAGCTGGGTGAATCCGCTCGAGGGGCACGACAAGCCGGAGGTCACGGCCTGTGGCACGACGATCACGACGACGACCACCGCGTCGCCGTGGATCGGTGCCCAGGGCTCGGGCACGTCCTACGCGTCGCCGGTGACCTGCGGTGTCGCCGCGCTGCTGGCGCAGACGAATCCGGCGTTGCAGGCCCAGCCCGAGGCCGTGCGCGCGCTGCTGATGGCCGGCGCGTTCCACAACATCGAAGGAGCGGCCGTGCTCAGCGATCGCGACGGCAGCGGCCACATCGACGCCGCGGCGTCGCAGTCGGCGCTCGCGCGAGGCCAACTGCACACCGCGACGCTGACGCCGGCGTCGTTCGTCGGTGGCGTCTACGAGGTGATCGTGCCTTTGGTGCAGAACGACGAGACACGCATCTGCGGGGTCTGGTTCTCGCTGGCCGACTCGAGCTACGCGACCGAGGTGCTGCAGATGGACCTCGACCTGACCGTGTGGTACGGCACCACGCTGGTCGCCAGTTCGGCCAGCATCGCCAACCCGTTCGAGATCGTGCAGTTCGTGCCGCCGGCGACCGGCAACTACACGGTTCGGCTGCAGAACCAGCAGTTCCTCGGTGCCAGCGAGCCGTTCGCGCTCGCCTGGGTGACCCGCCGCAACTGTGCCACCAACGAAGTGATCCTGGGCGGCAACCAGGTGCCCGGCGGCATCGCGACGTTCGAGTTCGTCGATCCGTACCACCCGGGCGCGCCCTTCCTCGCCGCGCTGTCCGTCAGCGGTCCCCCGTCGACGGTGCCGGTGGGACCACGCCATGTGTTCGACTTCGGTGGCGACATCGCCACCGTGTGGAGCCTCTCGCTGCCGGGATTCGCCGGCACCTACGGCGCGAACGGTCGGGCGAACGCGTCGGTGGTGTTGCCCGACATCCCGTGGCTGAGCGGCTGGCCGGTGTACTGCGCGGTGCTGACCTGGGACGCCACGGCGCCCGCCGAGGTCGAGGAGACCTCGCCGGTGGCGACCTTCGTGATCCAGTGACGGCGGGGCGACGCCCGGCGGCGCCGTCCAGCAGTGCATCGCGGCCACGTTCTCGCTAGCCTGTGCGCCCGCAATGCCGCCCCTCCGACGCATCCTCGTGGCCAACCGCGGCGAGATCGCGCTGCGCGTGATCCGCACCGCCCAGGAGATGGGCATCGAGACCGTCGCCGTCTACAGCGACGCCGACCGCACCGCGCTGCACGTGCGCCGCGCCAACGTGGCGGTGCACCTCGGCGGCAGCAAACCGTCCGAGAGCTACCTCGACATCGGCAAGGTCCTCGCCGCGGCGAAGGCGACCGGCTGCGACGCCCTGCATCCCGGCTACGGCTTCCTCAGCGAGAACGAGGACGCGGCGCAGGCCTGCCTCGATGCCGGCATCGAGTTCCTCGGCCCGCCGCCCGCCGCGATCGCGGCGATGGGCGACAAGGTCGAGGCGCGCCGCATCGCCCAGAAGGCCGGCGTACCGCTGGTGCCGGGTCTGCAGGAGGACACCGACGAGGCGCGGCTGGTCGCGGCGGCGAAACAGGTCGGTTACCCGGTGATGCTGAAGGCCGCGGCCGGCGGCGGCGGCAAGGGCATCCGCATCGTGCGCGACGAGAAGGGCCTGCTCGAGGCGTTCCACATGGCGCGCGCCGAGGCGATGGGGGCGTTCGGCGACGACCGCGTCTACCTGGAGAAGTTCGTGACGCGCCCGCGCCACGTCGAGATCCAGATCATGGCCGACAAGCACGGCAACGCCGTCTTCTACGGCGAGCGCGAGTGCTCGGTGCAGCGCCGCCACCAGAAGCTGGTCGAGGAGTCGCCGTGCGTGGCGATCACTCCCGCGATCCGCGAACAGATGGGCAAGGCCGCCTGCGACCTGGCGCGCGCGGTCGGCTACACCGGCGCCGGCACCGTCGAGTTCCTGTTCTCCGAGGGCAAGTTCTACTTCCTCGAGATGAACACGCGGCTGCAGGTCGAGCACCCGATCACCGAGATGCGCTTCGGCGTCGACCTCGTGCGCGAACAGATCCGCGTCGGCCAGGGCGAGAAGCTGGCGCCGGTCGCCGCGCCGCACGGCCATGCGATCGAGGTGCGCGTCAACGCCGAGGACCCGAACACCTACTTCCCGTCGCTGGGCCGCATCGCCCGCATGAGCCTGCCGGGCGGCCCCGGCGTGCGGCTCGACAGCGCGCTCTACCGCGGCATGGAGGTGACGCCGTTCTACGACAGCATGCTCGGCAAGCTGGTGGTGCACGGCGCCGACCGCGCGCAGGCGATCGAACGCTGCATGCGCGCGCTGCGCGAGCTGCGCATCGTCGGCGTGCAGACCTCGCTGCCGGTCGCGCTGCGCACCCTGCAGAGCGCCGAGTTCCAGAGCGGCGACTACGACACCGGCATCCTCGAACGCATCGACAAGAAGGCCGCCACGGTGCCCAACGAACTCGCGATGCTGGCCGCCGCCGCGGCGCGGTTCCTGGTCGCCGAGCGCGCCGGCGCGAGCACGGCCGCGCGCAGCGCCACCGGCGACAGCGTGCCCGCCTGGGCCGCGCTCGGCCGCAGCGAACGCCTGCGCAGGACCGCACCATGAAGTACATCGCCAAGCTGCACGGAGAGGAGCGCGAGTTCGCCATCGAGCGCCACGGCGGCCAGCTGATCGCGCGCTCGGGCGACAAGAGCTACAGCCTCGACGTCGCGCTGGTCGGCGACGGCGACACGTTCTCGCTCTTGGTCGACGGCATGAGCTACGACGTGGTCGCCGACGTGCAGCGCGAACAGGTGTCGCTGCAGATGGTCGGCGAGGCGTTCTCGGTGCACGTCGAGGACGAACGCGAACGCGCCGCGCACGCGGTCGCCGGCCACAAGCCGAGCGGCCGGCGCGAACTGCGCGCGGCGATGCCCGGCATCGTCGTCGACGTCAAGGTCGCGGCAGGCGACGTCGTCGAGGAGGGCCAGACCCTGCTGGTGCTCGAGGCGATGAAGATGCAGAACCCGATGGTCGCCGAGGGCGCCGGCAAGATCCTGCGCGTGCTCGGCAAGAAGGGCGAGCCGGTCGCCGGTGGTGCGCTGCTGATCGAGATGGAGTAGCGCGGCGCAGCGCAGCCGCAGGCTCAGTCGGCGAACAGGTCCACGGCAGTGGCGGCCGGGCGCGCAGTCGGCGGCGGATTCCGACGGGACGGTTGGCTCTGCTCGGGGCGATGGGCAACCGAGCCGGTGCCGTCGGGCTTGGCCCTACCGGGGCTGCACCGGGCCGGTGGCGGCGCCGAGGAAGGACCGCGCGAAGCGGGCCGAGGCGACGAGTTGCTCCTTCTGGTCCTTGGGCAACCGCTTCAGCTGCGCCTCGACGCGCTGGGCGAGGCCGCGGTCGCCGACGCCGACGGACCACACCAGCGTCAGCGGGCCGCGGCCACGCAGGGCCTTTGCGCCCGTGCCGGCGCGGTGTGCCACGAGGCGCCGTTCGGGGTCGGTCGCGATGCCGGCGTAGAGTGCACCGTCGCTGCGGCGGACCAGGTAGACCGACCAGCATGGGGACGTGCCAGGTGCGTGCGCCACGCCGGCAGCCTACCGCTTCGGGGTCGCCAGTTGCTCGCCGACGGTGGGTGCGCCCGACCCGGCCGATGACAGCCTGGCCTCGGCGGCCTACGTTCGCGCGCCGTGCGGCACCAGCGATCTTGGTTGTGTGGGTGGGCGGCCCTGGCCTCGGCCTGTGCGCTGTCGGCACCGCCGGCGGAGCAGACGTTGACCCCGGCCGGCGTGCACGCGGACGAACTCGATGCGCTCGCCGAACGCGCACTGGGCGCGGCCCGCGCGGCGCCAGCCGACACGGCGCGGCAGGTCACCGCCGCGCAGCGGTTGTTCCAGGCAGCGGACCTGCGGCTGCAGCGCGCGACGCTGCTGTGGCTCGACGCGCACCCGGACGCCACGCGCGCCCAGGTGCTGGCGGCCGAGGACCAGGTCGCCGACGCGGACCGCACGGAGGTCCTGTCGCTGTGCACCAGCGGCCTCGAGTTCGCGCAGCGCGCGCAGGACGCCGAACCCGACAACGTCGCCGCCGCGCTGCACGTGGGCCTGCACCTGTCGCTGATCGCGTGGGCGAACGGGCCGGCGCGCTCGCTGTTCGCCGGCTACGGGCCGAAGCTGGTCGCGGCGATCGACAGGGCGCTCGAACTCGATCGCACGTTCGACGGCGGCGCGCCGCTGCGGCTGCAGGGGCGCTTCCGCGGCCAGGCGCCGTGGCCGTATGGCGACCTCGACGTCGCGCGCGCGGCGTTGGCCGAGGCCGTGGGGCTGCGGTCGGTGCCGGTCAGCCACCTGTTCTTCGGCGATGTGCTGGCCAAGCGCGGCGAAGACGATGCGGCCCGCGCGCAATGGCGGCTCGCGGTCACGGCCGAAGCCGACGAATCGACGCGCTGGTCGGCGGACCTGCTGCGCGAGCTGGCACGGCGTCGGCTCGCGGCGCCGCGGTAGCCGGCGGGCACAGGGACGTGCTCAGCTCAGTCGGCGAACACCGCGGCAAGCGTCGGCGCATCGAGCACACGTTCGGCCCAGCGGTCGAGGTCCTGGCGCGAACCCGAGGCGATGCGTGCCATCGTGGCTTGCGGGATCGCGCCGAATCGCCGCCGCAGGAGGGTCTGCAGCAGGGTGGCGGCGCCGGTCCGTTCGCCCTCGGCCTTGCCCTTGGCCTCGCCCTTGGCCTCGCCCTTGGCTTCGCTCTCGCGCGTGATGCGGTCGTAGGTGCTCTCGAACTTCTTCATCGCTGGCGCTCCGAGGTGCTGGTCGAACACGATGCGCAGGCGGCGGGCGCCGAGCTTCGTGACCTTGAGGAGGTAGGACGATAGCGCGTCCGCGGCGTGCTGTCCGGTGGGGGCCATGAGGACCTCCCGGGCGACGTCGGCCCACTCGGCGATGGCCCGGACGGCCGCCTCGTCGTCGTGTCCGACCGGCGCCACGAACTGCTGCAGGGCGACCGTGCACAGGCCGAGCACCGACAGTCCCATGGCGCGCACTTCGGCCGCGGTCCTGCCGGCGAAGTCATGCGGCGCGATGGCGAACGTGGGCGATGCCGCGAGCACGAGGGCGCGCTGCTCTGGCGTCATGCCGCGCAGGTCGAGCAGCGCGGCGAGGTCGGTCGAGGCGCGCCATCGCCGTCGGCCGAACGACACGACGACGGGCACGACCGGCGGCAGTGCGCGTGGTCGCGGTCGCTGCCGGCGCAGGTCCTTCCAGATGCCGACGACGTAGGCGAGCACCTGCAGCGCCGTCCACGGGTCCGGCCGCGACTTGTGTTCGCAGAGCACGTAGAGCAGCGCCGGCCGGCCGTGCAGGCGGGTGGCGAACAGCAGGTCCGTCTGCTGCGCGTTCTGCTGCTCGTCGACCTGCGGGCTCGGGGCCGGGCGCAGTGCCCCCCAGTCGATGGCCGCGACCAGTGGTGCTGGCAGCAGGGCGCGCAGCAGCGGCGCTGCATGCTCGGGCTGGGCGAAGGTGTCGCGGAACAGGCTGTCGTGCGGTGTCGCCACGCTGTATCCGACAGCAGTGGCATCGCGAGGCGTACTACTTGCGAGAATCTCGTGTCCGGCATGTGTCTCGCCGCCGCTGTGCGATTCCAGCCCCCGGACCCGCCGCCGCCGCCGGCTGCGCACGGCGGCAGCGCCCGCGGTGAAGTGGTGAAGTCAGAATGTGATGAGCCTGGCGGGGCGACAGCCCAGGTTGGCGCTGCGGATCGAAGGTGCGCTGGTGTCGCGGCTGGCCGACCGCGCGCTCGACGGCACGTGGAAGTAGCTGCCGCCGCGGCGCACGCGGTCGCCGGAGGAAGACCCTACCAAACGGTAGCCGTCGCCATTGCGGACCTCGGCGACGTAGTCGCCATACCAGTCCCGGCACCACTCCCACACGTTGCCGTGCACGTCGTACAGCCCGAACGCATTCGCGCGGAAGCTGCCAACCGGTGCGATCGCCGTGAAGCCGTCGGTGATCGGCGCCGGGATGCCCCGACCCGGCTGCCGCTTCCCCGACGTCTGGTCGTGCACGTTCGCGCAACCCTGCAGGTCCTTCGCCTCCGGGCCCGACCAGTACGTCGTCGTCGTGCCCGCACGGCAGCCATACTCCCACTGCGCCTCCGTCGGCAGCACGAGTCCGTGCTGCTCCAGGCACCGGTTCGCCATCTCCCAGTCCATCGAGTCCGCCGGATGGTTCGGGCCGATCGCGACCTTGCCGCCATCGTAGTTGCCGCCCTCGTGCCACCAGAACGGCGCCGTCCCCGCCAGTCGCTGCCACTGCGCCCGCGTCAGCTCGTGCCGCGCCAGGAAGAACGGCAGAAGCGTCACCTCGCGCACCGGCGACTCGTCGTTCACCGCCTCCGGGTCGAAGTTCGGACCGTCCTGGTCCCGCTTCTGCGCGCCCATCGGGAACGTGCCACCCGGCAACAGCACGAACACGATCCCCGTCTCCGCCTTCACCTCGATCGAACCGTCCGCCCGGTGCTCCGGGATCACGATCGCCCCCGGATCCGACGCGCCGTCCCACGCACTGCGCAGCTCGTAGAACTCCCAAAGATGCGTCACCGGGTTCTCGCCGATTGGCACCATCCCCGTGATGTCCTGCTCCCGCAGCTCGATCGACTGGCCGGCATACTTCGGGTTGCTCGCGATCGCCGCCCGAACCGCCGCCCACGTGTGCCGCGCATTCGGATGTGCCAGCGAGAGCTGCTGGATCTGCTTGGCCCACGAAAGCCGCTGCTCGACCGCCGCCTTCTCCTTGCTCGCCAGCGACGACACCTTGCCCAGCAACTCCGCCAACGTGTCGTGCAGGAACCGCTGCGACTCCAGCTCGAACCGGAACGTGCGCCGCTGGCTCACCGCCGTCGTCACTTCGGTCAGCGCCGCCTCGGCCTGCGCCAGGTTCGCTGCCGCGTTCTCGACCGCCGCCGTCAGGTCGCGCTGGTAGCCGACGTACGCGTCCTTGTCCTTTGCCGGCGCCTTTGCCAACGCCTCGGCACTGCGCTGCTTCGCCTCGGCGTCCTGACCGTTCGCCAGCAGCGCCCACGCCAGCGAGTCGAGCAGCTGGTACTCGCCTGCGCTGCCGTTCGCCTTCTGCACCGCCAGCCGCGCCGCCGCCAGCGCCAGCGGCTCCTCGCCATACACCGTGCGCTCGTCCGGCTTCGGCGCCACCCGCGGCCATGCCAGCCTGTTCAGCGCCGAGGCGTCCATCGCCTGCTGCTCCGGGGTCAGCTCCGGCACCACCAGCGGCGCGCCGTCACGGATCGACTGCGCATGCCGCAGCGAGGCGACGCGCTGCGTGAGAACCTCGTTCTCCGCGAAGCGTGGATGCGCCCGCCGGTCCGCGTCCTGCTCCTCGGCCGTCGGCGGGGGCGCCCGCGCCTCCAGATCCCGCACCGTGCGCTCGATCTCCGGCTGCATCGCCAGCAGCTTGCCGGCGTCCTCGCGCAGCCACGTCTCCATCGCCGCGATCTTGCTCGGCCACGCCGGGTGGAGCTGCTTCTCGTTGGCGATCGCCCGCTCGTACAGCACCACCCCGGACAACTGGTTGAACTCGCGCACGCTGCCATCGAGCGTCGCGGCCAGCTTCGCGTTCTCCTCCGCCCGCCGCGTCGCCAACTGCTCGTTCGCCGTCGCGGTCGCCGCATTCTCCTGCGCCAGCTTCTCGTTCGCCGCCGCCAGCGTCGCGTTCGCGTCGGCCGAGATCGCGTAGTTCGCCGCGACTACCGCACCCAGCACCGCCGTCAGCACCACCGCGCTGCCCGCGACCACCTGCCCGCGGTACTTGCGCACCAGCTTCTTCAGCCGGTAGCCCGCACTCGGCGGCCCCGCCACCAACGGCTCGTGCTCCAGGTACCGCCGCAGGTCCGCGGACAGCGCGTTCGCCGTGTCGTAGCGCCGCGCGCGGTCCTTCTCGAGCGCCTTCAGCACCACCCAGTCGAGGTCGTTCTGCAGCGCCTTGTGCAGCGCGCCGGCCGACATGCGCCGCTGCTCGGCGATCGCGGTCGCGGTCTCGCGCACCGACGACAGCCGCGTGCTGGGCTTGGGCGGTTCGACCTCGCGCAGCATGCGCTGCATCTCCAGCATCCCGGCCCGGCGCAGGTCCGCACCCGAGAACGGCAGCTGCCCGGTCAGCACCTCGTAGAGCATCACGCCCAGCGAGTAGATGTCCGCGCGCGTGTCGACGTCCTGGTTGCTCGGATCCGCCTGCTCGGGCGCCATGTACTCCGGCGTGCCGACCACCTGCCCGGCTTCGGTGAACAGCGTCGCCTCGACCAGCTTCTGGCCCATCGCCTTGGCGAGGCCGAAGTCGATGATCTTGACCTGCCGCTTGCCGCCGTCCTCGCTGACCAGCACGTTGCCGGGCTTGAGGTCTCTGTGCACGACGCCCTTCTGGTGCGCGTGCGTCACCGCGTCGCACACCTGCTGCATCAGGGTCAGCCGGTCGGGCAGCGACAGCCGTTGGCGGTCGCAGAAGGTCGTCAGCGGCACGCCCTTCACCAGCTCCATGACGAAGAACGGCTGCCCGCGGTCGGAGGTGCCGCAGTCGTAGACCTTGGCGATGCCGTCGTGCTGCATCAGCGCCAGCGCCTGCCGCTCCTGCTCGAAGCGCGCCACCACCG
>JAEUHS010000024.1 GCA_016794035.1 Planctomycetota bacterium | reverse complement strand
GGATGGCTCGGGGCGAACCGCGACGCCGTGCGCATGGCCGTGCTTCAGCCGCGCCCTTTCGGATCGATCAGGCTTCGATCCAGCCGCCGCCGAGCACGCGGTCGCCGTCGTAGAACACGGCGGCCTGGCCGGGCGTGATCGCGGTCACGGGCTGGTCGAACTCGACGGTGGCGGCGCCGTGGCCGTCGGCGACGACGTGGGCCGCAGCCGGCGCATGGCGCGCGCGCACCTTGACCTGGGCCGGCAGACGCGTGCCGGGTGCGGGTGGGTCGACCAGCCAGTGCACACCGAGCAGGTGGGCGACGTTCTTGTCGAGCCCGTCGCGCGGCACCAGCTGCACGTCGCCGCTCCCGGCGTCGATGGCGGCGACGTAGTGCGGCGTGCCGAGCGCCGGCAGGCCGCGGCGCTGGCCGATCGTGAAGCCGTCGACACCGTCGTGGCGGCCGACCTCGCGGCCGGCGGCGTCGACGAACCGGCCCGGCCGACCGCCGCCGCCGCGCGCGCGCACGACGTCGCGGTAGTCGCCGCTGGTGACGAAGCAGATCTCCATCGACTCGGGCTTGTCGGCGGTGACGAGTCCCGCCTCGGCCGCCAGCGCGCGCACCTCGGGCTTGGTCAGTTCGCCGAGCGGGAAGCGCGTGCGCCGCAGCGCCGCGCGTTCGACGCCGAACAGGTAGTAGGTCTGGTCCTTGCTGACGTCGCGCGCGGTGCGCAGTTCGCCGTCGACGACGCGCGCGTAGTGGCCGGTCGCGACCGCGGCGGCGCCGACGTCGTCGGCCAGCGAGAAAAGGCGGCCAAACTTGAGCTGCTGGTTGCACAACACGCAGGGATTCGGCGTGCGACCGCGGCGGTACTCGGCGGCGAAGTGGTCCATCAGCGCGCCGAACTCCGCCTGGTAGTCGACCGCGTAGAACGGAATGCCGAGCCGCTCCGCCGTGCCCGCGGCATCGCGTGCGTCGCTCGCCGAACAACACGACTTCTCCTGCGCCGACTTGCCGGCGACCCCGTTGCGCATGAACACTCCGACCACGTCGTGCCCTTGCCGCTGCAGCAGCAACGCGGCGACGCTGCTGTCGACGCCGCCGGACATCGCCAGCAGCACGCGATCGGAGGTCGGGGAGGCCATCGTGGAAGCGCGACCAGGATGCCCGGCTTTGCGTGCAACGCAACCCGGCGCCTGCCTATACTGCTGCGCCCTTGCGCGGGCCGCCGGCCCGATCCGTGATGCCGCAGCCGATCCACCCGATCTCCCTCCCGACCCCACTCTCGCCGACGTTCTTCGTCGCGTTGCCGTTCGCGCACCCGCGTCACGGCATGCAGGAGCCGAAGACGGCTCCCGACACGCCCAGCGGCGTCGCGCCGGTCGGCCCGGCCCCGCAAGGCGGCGGCGGCGCGCAGGTGCCCGATCCCAACAAGCAGGTGCCGCCCGCCGGCCCGTGCGGGATGGAGCCGAACATGATCCTGTTCCTGGGGCTCGGCCTGGTGCTGATGTACTTCCTGGTGATGCGGCCGGAGAACAAGCGCCGCAAGGAACAGCAGGCGATGCTGGCCGCGGTCAAGGTCGGCGACCACGTCGTCACGCTCGGCGGCATGCACGGCACCGTCGCCTCCCTGACCGAGAAGACGCTGACGCTGCGCGTCGACACCGTCAAGGTCGTGATCGACCGCACCGCCATCGCCCGGGTGGAGCGCGATGACGCGCCGGGCGGCACCGGCAAGTCGAACTGACGCCAGCCGGCACGCATCGCCGCCCGGCCGTTCGGGCCCGCGCGGCGAGCAGCTCGCCGCCGCGGCGCTGCAGGCGATCGGCTACCGCATCGTCGCCCGCAATCTGCGCACCCGGCGCGGCGAGATCGACCTGTTGGCGCGTCGCGGCCGACTCTGGATCGCGATCGAGGTCAAGGCCCGCGCCGACCACCCGGCGCCCGAACGTCACGTCGACGCGGTCCGCTGCGCGCGCCTCGCCGGCGCCCTCGAGGCGCTCGCACCGTCGCTGCGGCCGCGGCCGCGCGCGCTGGCGGTCGAGATCGTCGCGGTGCGCTGGCGGCCCGAAGGCCCCGAACTGACGCATTTCCGTGCACCGCCACCCGTGAGCCGTCCGGGCCTTGCCACAGGAACATGGCGGCGGCGTCAAGCTACGTGGTATGGATGGCCGAGTTCGGTGTCGGGCCTGCCCGTCCCCCACCGCCCCGCCACGATGCCCGCCTTCGCAGACCAGATCATCCCGCGGCGCAAGTTGCTGCTGATGCTCTGCGAGGCGGGGATCTTCACGCTCGTGCTGCTGGCCGGCACCAGCGCGCCGCCGCTCAGCACGCGCTCGTTCCTGCTGTTCCAGCCGTCGATGGAGCTGCTGCACGGCCTGCTCAGCTCCCTGACGCTCGCCATCATCTGCCAGGCGTCGATGAGCTACTGCGAGCTCTACGACTGGAAGAAGGCGCAGAACCGTGCGGAACTCGGCAACCGCCTGGTGCGCGCCTGCGGCGGCGCCCTGGTGGCGATGTCGCTGCTGGCGGTGACCGCGCCGCCGTCGATGTTCTTCTTCCCGGGGCTCGCCGACGTCGGCGCGGACACCTGGAAGCTGATCGTGCTGCTGGCGATCGGCTTCGTCTGCGTCTACCTGTTCCGCCACGGCTTCCACTGGTTCTTCTACCGCTGGCGCTTCGGCGAACGCGTGGTCGTGCTCGGCTCGTCGACCGAGGCGCTGAACCTCGCGCGCATGATCGCCGACAGCCCGATGGCCGGCTTCGAGGTGTTCGGGCTGGTCACCGAGGCCGAGCAGCCGTCGCTCGAGACGCGGCCCGACGATCCGCCGGTGCTCGGCACGCTCGACAGCCTGCGCGACCTGTGCCGTTCCGAGGGCATCAGCCGCGTCGTGGTGGCGCTGCGCGAACGGCGCGGCAAGGTGCCGGTCGACCGCCTGCTCGAGTGCCGCATGGACGGCGTGCAGATCGAAGAACGCGAGTCGATGTACGAGCGCCTGACCGGCAAGCTCGCGGTCGAGAGCATGCGGCCGAGCTACCTGATCTACGGCCGCGGCTTCGCCCGCGATCCGATGACGATGGTGCTCAAGCGCGTGCTCGACATCCTCGCCTCGCTGGTCGGCCTGGTCGCGTCGCTGCCGATCTGCCTGCTGGCCGCCGCCGCCGTGCGGTGCACCAGCCACGGCCCGGTGTTCTTCCGCCAGGAACGTGTCGGCCAGGACGGCCAGACGTTCCGCCTGATCAAGTTCCGCACCATGCGCGTCGACGCCGAGCGCGAGTCCGGGCCGGTGTGGGCCGAGAAGAACGACAGCCGCGTGACGTTCGTCGGCCGCTTCCTGCGGCGCACCCGCATCGACGAGATCCCGCAGTTCCTCAACATCCTCGGCGGCCAGATGTCGTTCGTCGGCCCGCGGCCCGAACGACCGCACTTCGTCGAACAGCTGACCCACGAGATCCCGTTCTACCCGCTGCGACACACGGTGAAGCCGGGCCTGACCGGCTGGGCCCAGGTGCGCCATCCGTACGGCGCCTCGATCGATGACGCGCGGGAGAAGCTGCGCTACGACCTCTACTACATCAAGAACACCGGCCTCGTGTTCGACCTGACGATCATCCTGCGCACGGTCAACGTGATCCTGCGCGGACACGGCGCGCGCTGAGCCCGCGTTCGCGGCGGCGACGTGCAACCGGCACCGGCAGCTCGCGGCAGGCCCGGCGTTGCGGATAAGGTGACCCGCGTGCCGCCGCCGTTCGCCGCCGTCTACTTCGACTGTGACTCGACCCTGTCGGCGATCGAAGGCGTCGACGAGCTGCTGGCGTTCGCGCCGGCGTCGCTGCGCGACGACGTGCTGCGGCTGACCACCGAGGCGATGGAGGGCACGCGGCCGCTGGCCGAGGTGTACGAGCGCCGCCTGCGCCTGCTGGCGCCGCGCCGCGAGCAGCTGGATCGCATCGGCGAGCTCTACGCCGCGCGCCTGGTGCCCGACGCGCCGGCGCTGGTCGCGGCGCTGCAGGCGCTCGGCAAGCAGGTCGGCATCGTCAGCGGCGGCCTCTTGGTGCCGGTGCAACACGTCGCGCGGCAGCTCGGCATCCCGCTGCCGAACGTGCACGCGGTGCCGTTGCTGTTCGACGAACGCGGGGCATACCTCGACTTCGACCACGGCTCGCCGCTGTGGCGGAACGGCGGCAAGATCGAGGTGCTGCGGCAGCTGCCGGCGACGCACCGCCCGGTCGCGTTCGTCGGCGACGGCATCACCGACCTGGAGACGCAGGGCACCGCGGATCTGTTCGTCGGCTTCGGCGGCGTCGCCAACCGTGCGCGCGTGCGCGAGCGCGCGCAGGCGTTCGTCGCGACGCCGAGCCTGGCGCCGGTGCTGGCGCACGTCACGACGCCGGGCGAACGCGAGCAGCTGGCCCGCGACCCGCGCTTCGCGCCGTTGCTTTCGGCCGCCAAAGCATGATGCTGCCGGCATGGCCGACCACCCCGTGCTGTTCCTGCCCGGCCCGACCGAGGTCGACGACGAACTGCGCCAGATCATGGCGATGCCGCTGCTCGGCCATCGCGAACCGCGCTTCGTCGCCGTGGTGCAGGACGTCTGCCGGCGATTGCGCGACCTCTACCTGACCCGGCAGGCCACGGCGTTCGAGACCTGCGCGGCGACGGCGCTGATGGAGGCCGGGATCCGCAACCTCGTGCCGCGCGGCGGCCGTTCGCTGCACCTGGTCTGCGGCGCCTTCAGCGAGCGCTGGCAGAAGATCGCGCAGCTGTGCGGTCGCGACGCCGAGGCACTGACGGTGCCGCCGGGCCAGGCCCACCCGCCGGCGCTGCTGCGCGCCCGCCTGCAGCAGGGGCCGCCGGTGCAGGCCGTGGTCGTCACCCACAACGAGACCGCCACCGGCGTGCTCGAACCGCTGCGCGAGCTCGCCGCGACCGTGCACGCCCACGCGCCCGACGCGCTGCTGCTGGTCGACGTCGTCACCAGCGTCGGCGGCGCCGAACTGCGCTTCGACGACTGGGGCCTCGACTTCGCGTTCGCGGGCACGCAGAAGTGCCTGGCGCTGCCGCCGGGGCTCTGCACCTACGCGGTCAGCCGGCGCGCTCTGGCGCGCGCCGCCACCATCGAGGAGCGCGGCTTCCTGCTCGACCTGCCGCGCGCGGTCGCCGACACCGACGCCGGCAAGACGCTGGCGACGCCGTGCGTGCCGCTGGTCTACGCGCTGCAACGCCAGCTGGAACGGGTCGCCGCCGAAGGCCTGCCGCAGCGATGGGCCCGCCATCTGGCGCTGCGCGACGCGACGCTCGCCTGGGCCGCGGCCAGGGGCATGCGGCCGTTCGTCGGCGACGAGGCGGCGCGTTCGCCGACCGTCAGCTGCATCGACGCCCGCGGCGGCGACGTCGAGGCGTTGGCGCGACGCGCCGACGCCGCCGGCTACCGGATCGACGAGGGCTACGGCGAGCTCAAGGGCAGGGCGTTCCGCATCGGCCACATGGGCGACCACCCGCTGGCGCGACTGCGCGCGCTGCTGGCGGCGCTGTGACCGGGATCACGCGAACACGCCGCGCCGCGCGGCTTCGAGCAGGCGCACGACGGCCGGGTGCTTGACGCGGCGTTCGACCGAGATCGCGCAGTAGCGCAACACGACGCCCGGCAGTTCGCCCACCGGCCGCAGGTCCTCGAGCCGCCGCAGGTCGGCGGCCATGACGCTCGGCGCCAGCAGCAGGCCGTGACCGGCGCCCGCGAACGCCTTGGCCAGCGCCGGGTCCTCGATCTCGGCCGCGACCTCGACGTCGAGCTCCTGCTCACGGGTCCAGCTCTCGAACTCGCGCCGCAGTTCGGCCTCGTCCGGCGGCAGCACGAACGCCTGCCCTTGCAGGGAGGCCGGGAACCGGCGCCGCAACGCCGCCGCGCGGCGCGGCGGTGCGAACACCGCGACGCGACTCTCCCCCAACCGGTGCCGGAACGCGCGGTGCTTGCCCAGCGCGCCCACGCCGGCGTCGGCGACGACGAGGTCGAGCTGGTAGGTCGCGAGCGCCGGGATCAGCCGGTCGGGTTTGTCCTGGCGGATCACGAGCCGCAGCGGGTCCGGACCGGCGCGCAACGGCGCCAGCAGCGCGAACGCCAGCAGCCGCGGCACCGAGTCGGCGACGCCGATCTGCACGCGCATCGGCCGCCCGGTCGGCCGATCGGCGACCGCGTCCAGCAGTTCGCGACCGAGGCCGAAGATCTGCTCGGCATAGCCCTGCACCAGCCGGCCCATGTCCGTCAGCGCGAGGCCGCGCCCGTGCTTCTGCAGCAGCTTCTCGCCCAGCGCACGTTCGAGCAGCTGCAGCTGGCTGCTGATCGACGGCTGACTCACGTGCAGCAGCCGGCTCGCCCGCGCGATGCTGCCTTCGCGCGCGACGACGGCGAAGTAGCGCAGATGGTGGTAGTTCAACCAGTCCATGGCCGCGGAGAGTAGCCGGATGCGCCCCGCCGTCCCTGAGGCAAAACGTATGTGATGCATACGAACTATCGGTTCGTCCTAAGGGCGCCGGTGGCCGATCCTGTGCGCGTCACGAACCCAGGCACCCAACATGAACATCGTCATCTCGTTCCTCGATCGGCGGCCGTGTGAACACCTGGCCTACGTGGCCCGCCGGGCCGTGCAGCACGCGCTCGACCGCTTCGCCACCCGCATCCGCGACATCACCGTCAAGATCCGTGACGTCAACGGCGACAAGGGCGGCGAGGACCAGCGGTGCACGCTGGCGGTGCGCACGGTCGGCGGCCGCGAGTTCTTCCTGCACGACCTCGACAGTTCGCCGGCCAGCGCCGTGCACCGGCTGGCCCGCCGGGCGGCGCGGCTGGTCAAGACCGCGGCCACCCGCCGCAAGGTGGCGCGGCGATGAGGCGCCCCCGCAGCACCGCCACGTGGCGGATCGGCGGCGACGGCAGGCGACGCGAAGCGACCGCGCCCGGGCACCCGACGCCCGGCGTCGAGCATGCCGACGACGTGGCGGCGGCCACGGCACGCCACGCCGTGGCACCCGGCTCCCGCTGGCACGACGTGAGCACGTCGCACGAGGCGGACGGACCCGAACAGCTCTGGCGCTACGGCGCGCTCAGCTGAACAGCAACATCAGCGCCGCACCGGCCACGGCCAGCACGGTGCCGATGCCGCCGAGCCAGCCGATGCGCGCCCCGTAGAGCAGCGCCGAGATCGGCATCATGAAGATCGGCGTCGTCGCCATCAGGCTCGCGGCGACGCCGACGTCGTGCGCCTGCCGGATCGCCGCCATCGACAGCCAGACGCCGCAGATCGGCCCGAACGCGCACCCGAACAGGGCCGCGCCGAGCACGCGGCGATCGCGCAACACCGCGCCGAACGCGAGCGGCCGCCGATGCGCCAGCGCGACGCACTGCATGCCGACCGCCGCCGCCGCCATGCGCACGACCGTCGCCTGCAGCGGGATCACGCCGCCGGGCAGGTCGGCACCGGTCGCCATCGCCGCGCTCGCCAGCACCACGCCACCGGCCTGGCCGACCGCGCCGAGCAGCGCACCGGCGAGTCCGATCGCCCACTGCCGTGGCGTCATGCCGGGATTCCACGCCGTACCCGCGCGGGTCCGCAGCAGCGCCAGCACGACGCCGAGCGCCGTCATGGCGATCCCGAGCGCCACCCACGCGGTCGGCAGGTGGCCGCGCGCGACTTCGATCGCCACCGTGAACGCCGGCCAGGTCGCCATGACGACCGAACTGACGCGCGGTCCGAGCACCGCGAGGGCGTGGAAGAAGCCGATGTCGCCGAGCACCAGCCCGATCAGCCCCGACGCGACCAGCAGCAGCATGCGGTCGTCGGTCAGGTGCGTCGGCCACCATTGGCCGGTCAGCAGCGCCGCGAGCAGCATCAGCACCGGCACCGCGAGCAACAGCCGGAACTGGTTCACGGGCAGACCGCCCGCGGCGCGGCTCGCGTAGGCGAACGACGTGCTGCTGCCTGCCCAGCACAACGCGGTCAGCAGCGCGAAGACCTCGCCTCGGTAGGGCATGCAAACGCGGGCGAAGTGTGCCACTGTTGCCGCCGCGAAACAAACGTGACCGGACTCGTCGATCGCTACCTGCAGTGGCTGCGTTCCGAACGCCGCAAGAGCGCGGCGACGCTGCGCGCGTACGGGGGCGACCTGCGCACGTTCACGGCCTGGCTCGCCGACCACGAACGCCCGCTGCTGGCGACGACGCGCTTCGACCTGCGCCGCTACCTCGTCGAGCTCGAGCAGCAGGGCCTCGTCGCCACGTCCGTGCAACGCAAGCTGGCGAGCCTGCGCGGCTTCTTCGGCTGGCTGCAGGAGACGGACCGGATCCCGACGGACCCGTCGCGGCTGCTGAAGGGACCGAAGGCGCCGCGACGCGTGCCGCACTTCCTGACCACGGCGCAGGTCGATCTACTGCTGGGCCAGGCGTTCGACGACACGCCGCAGGGGCTGCGCGACCGCGCGATCCTCGAGGTGCTCTATTCGTCGGGCTGCCGCGTCAGCGAGTGCGCCGGCATGCAGCTGCGCGACCTCGACCTCGACGAGGGCTTCGTGCGCGTGCTCGGCAAGGGCCAGAAGCAACGGCTCGCGCTGCTCGGCCGGCCGGCACGCGACGCGGTCGCGAGCTGGCTGCCGGCCCGCCGCACGCTGCTGGACCAGAGCCGCCGCACGGATCCGGGCGCGCTGTGGCTCAACCGCTTCGGCCGCCGCCTCAGCGCGCGCTGGGTGTTCCAGACCGTGGTCGATCGCGCCGCGGCCGCGGGCCTGCCGACGACGCTGACGCCGCACGGGCTGCGGCACTCGTTCGCGACGCATCTGCTCGACCGCGGCGCCGACCTGCGCACGGTGCAGGAACTGCTCGGCCACGCGCGACTGGTGACGACCGAGATCTACACCCACGTGTCGATCGGCCGGCTGCGCGACGTCTACGACCAGGCGCATCCGCAGGGCCGCGCGCGCGCGGCCGACGGCGACGCACCGCAGGCTCAGTAGCACTCCATCCGTGCGGACACGGACCCCGAGGCATGGAACGTCGTTGCGACCCAGCCTCTCGCGCTGAGCTGCGGCGCGCAGCGCCGTCAGCTCCAGCATGGGCGGGCGTAGCCCGTTGCCCGCCCGTTGCCTAGTAGTTGCTGCGGTACGCGTCCCACAGCTCGGCGTGCCAGCCGACCCAGGCGCGCTGCCACGCGTCGCCGTGCGCGGTCTGCAGGTAGCGATCCATGTAGTCGAAGAACGCCGGGTGATTCCACGCCGCCTGCAGGCCCATGATGCGGGCCGCCAATGCCTGGCCGACCCAGCCGTTGGCGGTGCAGCACAGGCGCATCGGGTCGGCGTTCCAGGCCGCCCGATCCAGTTCGGGCCGGTCGGCGTGCGCGAAGCCCCACTCGGGCAGGCCGTCGTGCTCCCGGCGATAACCGCCGTGGCCGCCGTTCCAGACGCCGGGCGCCGTCTCGCGCACGAAGAACGTCTGCCCGTCCTCGGCGAAGTACTGCCCGCCGCGGCCGACCAGCGGCTCGCCGGCGGCGAACTCGCGACCGATCGCGAGCATGCGTGCGTCGCCGAGCAGCGTGCCGGCGAACAGGATCGGGAACTTGCGCCCGCTGCCGTTGCCGCCCGCGCCGGGCCAGCGGCAGCCGCCGCGCAGACAGCCGTGCAGGTCGATGCCGAGCTGCACCAGCCGCACCGCGAGATCGAACTTCTGTTCGTCGGGCAGGTCGAGGTTGAGCAGCAGACCGGCGCTGCCGACCCGGGCGGCGATCTCGCGGCCGTAGTCGGGCATGTTCTCCAGCGGATGCAGGTAGCGCGCCGACGCGTCGGGCAGATGATCGAGCCACACCCGTTCGAAGCCGCGCGCGACGCTGTCCATCGGCGGCACCGACGGCAACGGCGGCAGCCGCCGCAGCACCGAGAAGTCGAGTTCGACCGCGCGATGCACGACCGTCTTGTCGCCGCGCACGTAGGGCGGGCGGAACGCATCGGGCGGCGGCGGTACGGCCAGGCAGGTCAGCACCGCCGCGCTCTGCAGGGTCGGGGTCTCCTTCGCCTCGGGGCGGCTCTGCACCGAGACCAGGCTGCGGTCGGGCAGCAGCACCAGCGGCCGCTGCCGCGACACGCCCAGCGCGACGTTCGCCGCCGCGTCGTAGCGATCGCCGAACTCGGCGCCGCCGAGCGCGCTGTCGTAGCCCTGGCGCACCGACCGCGGGTCCGGATCGATCATCGAACCGTTGACGACGCGCCCGCCGACCTCGACCGAACGCGGCTCGATGCCGACGATGCGCACCGGACCGACCACCCACGGGTCGCCGTTGGCGAACGTGCCGGTGACGTACGGCCCCTCGAAGCGCCAGGTGATGCCGTGCCGGGTCAGCGACTCGGCGCGGTTCGGCTCACCGGCGGCATCGCCGCGCTGGGCCACCGCGGGCGCCTCGGCAGCGAACACGGCGAGCAGCAGGAACGGCAGCGAACGGACGGACGGCACCGGCGGCACGCTAGCGCCCGGGGCCGCGCCCGCCAACGACGAACGCGGCACCCGCCGACGCAGATCGTGCTCGCACCGCCTCGCGCGCCGCCTATGCTCGGGGGTCGGACACGCCCGTCCGCCACCGTCCCCCACCCGCTGCCGCCATGACCGCGACCCGTGCCGCCGTGCTCAACGCGTTCGCGCAGTACCGCTGCTCGGCGATCCTGCGCACCGCCGACCGTGACGCCGTGCGTCCGGCGCTCGAGGCCGCGATCGCGGGCGGCTTCCGCATCGTCGAGGTGACGATGACGACGCCGGACTGTCTCGAGCACATCAGCGCGCTGGCCGAACGCCACGGGCTCGTCGTCGGCGCCGGCACGGTGCTGTCGGTCACCGACGCCAAGGAGGCGATGGCCGCGGGCGCGCGCTTCCTGGTGTCGCCGGTCACCGACCCGCAGGTGATCACGTTCTGCCGCCAACACGACCTGGTGTCGGTGCCGGGCACCTTCACGCCGACCGAGATGATGACCGCGCACCGCGCCGGCGCCGACATCGTCAAGCTGTTCCCGGCGCCGGCGAACGGCCCCGCGTTCCTGCGCGCCGTGCGCGGCCCGCTGCCGTTCCTGCGCGTGTTTCCGACCAGCGGCGTCAGCGAGGCCAACGTCGGTGACTGGCTCGACGCCGGCGCGTTCGGCCTCGGCTTCGTCGCCACGCTGTTCGATGCCGAGGACCTGCTGCTGCGGCGATTCGACGCGATCCGCGAACGGGCCCAACGCCTGGTCGCGAAGGTGACCGCGCACGGCCAGCCGGTCGCGACCTGACCGCCACCATGACCCGGCCGCGCGCACGTCCGGAGTTCGTGATGCCGCTGCCGGTGGCGCCCGCGCGATTCTTTGCCGCGCTGCAGTCCGCGCTCGCCGATGCGGCCGGCAACTGCCGCGGCCAGACGTTCGCCGGCGGCGCGATCCTGCGCCTGCGCACCGCCGAGCAGCGCGTCTGGAGCCCGGCACTGCACCTCTACGGCGAAGGCGACGCGGCGGGGCCATGGCAGCTGCGCGGCCGCTTCTCCCCCAGCTCCTCGGTGTGGACCGCGTTCCTCGCCATCTACCTGGTGCTCGCGATCGGCGCGATCGCGGCGGCCTGCTATGGCGCGGCGCAGCTGACGCTGCGGGAGACGCCGTGGGCATTCGCCGGCGTGCCGGCCGCGCTGCTGCTGGCCGGGCTCACCTACGGCGCCGCGTTCATCGGCCAGGGACTCGCCGCCGAGGACATGTACGAATTGCGCACGTGCGTCGACCGCATCGCCGCGGAGAGCGACTGCTGACACCACGGCTACTGGCGTGCCATGGCGGTCGCGACCGTCTCCGGCGTCTTGTCGGCGGCGTCGTACATGCGCACGAAACGCTGCGCGGCCTCGGCCTCGACGGGCCGCAGCGCGTCGACCCAGTGCGGCGGCACCGACTGGTAGCGCAGCGTCGCCTGCACCTGCACGCGGCCGCGCACGCCTGCCGGCAGCGGGATGCGGAACGCAACCGTGTCGCCGCCGGCCGCGAAGTCCGCATCGCCGTCGGTGCCGACCGGCGCGATGTCGGCGATGTGCGGTCCGTCGGCGCGCCAGCCGCGCGGCAGCAGCCGGTTGTCCTTCTGCTTCTGCACCATGCGCGTCAGGTAGGTCGTCGGCGCGCCATCGGGGTCGCTCGCCACCAGCTCGTAGACGACCACGTCCTCCGGCCGCGTGACCGTCTGCACGTGCGGCAGGCGGTCCTCGTGCTCGACGCCGACCAGCCGCCCCTGCTCGTCGCTGGCGCCGCACTCGAACACGAACTGCCCGCCGCAGTACACCTCCACGTGCAGCCACGCGCGCCGCGCCGGATAGCCGGTCGGGAACTTGTGGCCGGTCAGGTTCTCGACCCCCACCGCGAACTGGGCCTCGCCGTCGCGCTGTTCGATCGCCGAGATCGACAGGCGCGCGGTCGACTCCGCGAGCTGCCGCCGCGTCGCCGCTGCCATGCGCGCGAGCGCCTCCGGTTCGGCCAGCACGTCGAGTTCCTCACGGTGTTCCTGCAGCAGGTCGAGCATGAACGCGTTGCCGCCGACGAACGCGTGCGCGGCGTAGCCCGCGCGCGGCGGGATCGCGAAGTCGAAGCCCATCGGCGTGCGCGCGATGCGCGTCGCCCCGGTGCGCGCCATGTGGCACTGCTGGCAGGTGCGCGACGTCGCCGTGGCGCCGTGCTCGTCGTCGAACTCGCTGTTGCGCCACTCGAGGTACGGCGTCTGCTCGGGAAACGGCGTGCCGTGGTGCTCGGTGACCAGCGTGTGGCAGGTGCCGCACAGCGCCGAGCGCTGCACGTGCGGGCCGTGCGTCGGCGTGTAGCGCACCTGCGCCTGCATCGGCCCGGTGACGACGTCGGCGAACGGGCCCCAGATCCGGCGCTCGGTGCCGAACCTCGGTCGGCCCGAGAACGTCGCGGCATCGCCGAGGTCGGTGGCCGCGATCTGGTGGCACACGGTGCACGAGACGCCGTCGTCGGCGACGATGTCGCCGTCGAGGTCGGCGAGCCGCGGCGGCGCGCCGCCGGCCAGCACCCGCTCGTGCCAGGCCATCGGTGCGTGGCAGCGCAGACACAGCTCCTGCACCTGTTCGCCGGCCGCCGCCGTCTCCTTCTGCAGCTGGGCGTGGAAGTACGGATCGCGGAACGCGTTCGCCATCATCGTGCCCTGCCACAGGCCGTGCGGCGACACGTCGTCGCCGAGCGCCGAGCGCATCGCGTGCGCGCCGGGGGCGATGCTGTGGCAGACCGCGCACTGCTCCGAGGTCGTGAACACGTCGAGGTGACCGCCGGCGCCGCCGACCGGGCCGTCGATGGCGGAACAGACGGCAACGGAGAGCGCGAAGGTCAGCAGGCCGGGACGCATGGCGCGCACTCTAGCGCGCCGATCCGGCCGCGGGCTCGCCGCCGCAACCGAACCCTAGTAGCCGCGCCGCTCGAGCCAGCCGTAGGCCAGCGCGGCGCCACAGCCGATGCACAGTGCCGGCAGACTGCCCAGCAGCAGCAACCAGAACAGCGGCTTGACGAACCAGCTGGACCAGTCGTTGCCGGCGTGCCACAGGCAGTTCGCCAGGCAGCCGGTCGCCGCACCGACGACGAACAGCAGCAGATGCAGCGGCACCAGCAGCGCCGGTGCCGCTCGCACGCGACGCGAGCCCGCCCCGCTGACCGCGAACAGCACCAACAGCATGGCGACGTAGCCGACCGCGATCTGCGGCCACCAGTCCCGGACCGCGCTCCTGGTGTCGCGCCAGCCGAACATGGCGGCCGTGAGCAGCAGCATGGCCGGCGCGGCGCTGCCGAGGCCGATCAGTCCGGCCAGCAGGAAGCGGCAGCGATCGGCGAACGCCGCGGCGGGGCTGTCCGGGTCCATCCCGGTAGCATGCCCGCCGCGCCGGCCTGCACCATCGACAGCGGCCGGTTCCGTGACCACCACCCCACCTTCCGGCGCATCCGTTGCAGGCGGCGCACCGCCGGTCCAAGATGCGTCCGTGCTCCTCGGCTTCAGCTTCCTGGCGCTCGCGCTCGGTCCCGTGCTGGTCTGGCTCGCGCGCCGGCATGCCTGGTCGACGGTCGGGCTCGACAGCTTCTGCCTGCTGACGATCAGCGGCTTCGCGCTGCTGCACCTGCTGCCCGAGTCGGCGGCACACGGCGGCTGGCTGGTGCTGCCGCTGGCGCTGGTCGGGTTCCTGCTGCCGACGCTGGCCGAACGCACGCTGCACCAGGGCCACGCCGGCATGCGGCGCGTGGTGCTGGCGCTGGCGGTGCTCGGCATGGCGGCGCACGCGTGCCTCGACGGGTTGTTCCTGGCCGAGGGCCACCACGTCGGCGACGGACACGACTGGCACGATCACACCCACGAAGTGACCGCGTGGGCGATCATCCTGCACCGCATCCCCGAGGGTGTCGGCATCTGGTGGATCATCCCGCGCACGCTCGGCTTCCTGCCGGCGGTGCTGGTCACGGCGGTCAGCGTGTCGGCGACCCTGTTCGGCTACTTCCTCGGCGACCACGTGCTGACCGACACCTCGCAGCGCGGACTGGCGCTGCTGCAGTCGCTGCTGGTCGGCTCGCTGCTGCACGTCGTGCTGCACTCGCACATCCCGGCCCCGCGCGAGACCGGGCGCTGGCGCGTGGCGTCGGTGGTCGGCGCAGCGATCGGCGTGTTCGTGCTGTGGTTCGTGATCCGCGACCACTTCCCGGCGCAGCAGCACGGCAGCCCGATGCAGGTGTTCGTGACGCTGGCGACCGAGTCGGCACCGGCGCTGCTGCTCGCGTTCCTGCTGGTCGGCCTGTGCCACGCGTTCCTGCCGGCCGACTGGCTGCGCAGCATGACGCGCGGCTCCCGCTTCACGCAGGCGCTGCGCGGCGTCGCCGTCGGCCTGCCGCTGCCGGTGTGTTCGTGCGGCGTCGTGCCGATCTATCGCGAACTGATCCGTCAGGGCACGGCGATGGCCGCCGCGATCGCGTTCCTGGTCGCCACGCCCGAGCTCGAGATCGCCGCGGTGATGCTGACCTGGAAGCTGATGGGCGGCGAGGTCGCGCTGGTGCGCGTCGGCATGGCCGCGGTGCTGGCGCTGGCCGTCGGCGTGTTCGTCGCGTCGCTGGCGAAGAAGCGCGGCGGCAGCGAGCCGGACACCGGCGGCGCGATGCCGACCGGATCGACCGGCACCGTCGGCGAACGCCTGCGCACCGCGGTGCGGTTCGGCTTCGGCCCGGCGGTCGACAACACCGCGACCTGGATCCTGATGGGCCTGCTGCTGTCGGCGCTGCTGATGCCGTACATCGACCGCGAGTGGATCGCCGGGCTGCCGCCCGGCATCGACGTGCCGATCGCGGCGCTGCTCGGCCTGCCGCTCTACGTCTGTGCGACCGGCAGCACGCCGCTCGCCGCGATGCTGCTGGTGCAGGGTCTGTCGCCGGGCGCGGTGCTGGCCTTCCTGCTGACCGGGCCGGCGACCAACGTGACCACGTTCGGCGTGCTGGCGCGGCTGCACGGCGGCCGCACCGCCGCGCTGTTCGCGGTGTCGATGTGGATCGGCGCGGTCGGCCTCGGCTACCTGGTCAACGCCCTGCTGCCCGCGCCCGTGCTGGCGACGCTCGCCGACGTCAGCCACAGCCCGACGACCTGGTCCTGGCTCGCGCTCGCCGCGCTCGGCGCCGTGTTCCTGCTGTCGCTGCTGCGCCAGGGCGTGCGGCCGTTCCTCGAACGGCTGTTCGAATCGCCGGCGAACCTGGCGCACGGCGAGGCACCCGGCTGCTGCGCCGAACCCGACGACGGGCACGGCCACGACCATCACCACCACGGCCACGACCACCACGGCCCGGCGCGCGGCGCCGCCGACCTCGCCGCGGCGGCCGACGACGGCGGCCACCACCACCCGCACTGATCGCGGCGGCGCGTGCAACGCCGCCGACCGCCAGCTAGCCTGGGCGCCGATGTCGGGCATCGCCGTGCACACGAGCCACCGGCTCGAAGACCTCTGCGCGGCGCTCGCGGCACGGCTGCACGCCGAACCGCTGCCGCCGCTCGCCACCGAGACGATCGTGGTGCCGACGCGCGGCCTCGCGCGCTGGCTCGAGCTGCAGCTCGCCGAACGGCACGGCATCGCCGCCGGTCTGCGCTTCCCGTTCCCCGGTGCGTTCCTGGCGCAGCTGGTCGCGACCACGGCGGACGGCGCCGTCGACCTGTTCGCCAGGCCGGCGCTGCACCTGCGGCTGTTCCGCCTGCTCGGCGACGCCGCGATCGCGCCCCAGCTCGGGCCGGCGGCAGGCTACTGCCAGGACGACCCCGACGGCCGCAAACGCTTCCAGCTCGCCGAGAAGCTGGCCGCGGCGTTCGACGACTACCAGCTCTACCGCGGCGACCTGCTGGCGCGCGCCGGCCGCGGCGACGACCTGGCCGACGCGGGCCCGCACGGACCGTGGCAGGCGGCGCTGTGGCGCGCGCTGCTGGCGGACGCCGGCCTGCAGGTGCCGGCCGCCGGCAGGCGAGGCCGCCGCGAGCGCGCCGCGCCGGCGACGCCGCTGCTGTTCCCCGAACTCGCGGCGGGCGGGCCGCTGCCCGGCCCGACCGCGGCTCACCGGCTCGACAGCCTGCGTGCGTTGCTCGACGACGGCGCGCGCGCCGCCGCCGCGCTGCCACCGCGCGTGTCGGTGTTCGGCGCCGGCGCGCTGCCGCCGGCGTTCCTCGAGGCGCTGCAGCGCATGGCGGCCCGGGTGCCGGTGCACCTGTACGTGCCGCAGCCGACGCCGCACTGGTTCGGCGACCAGCGGCCGAAGGACCACGCCGGCGGCAACGCGCTGCTGGCGCGCTTCGGCACGCTGGCGCGCGAGTTCGCCGACCAGCTGGCGGACCTGGAGGACAGCGAGACCGCGCCGTGCGAGCGCTTCGAGCTGGCCGCGCCGCCCGACCCCGACGCCGCGGCGCCGTCCCTGCTGGCCTGCGTGCAGCGCGACGTCGCCGCGGTGTTCGACCGCGCCGCCGAACCCGCGCAGCGGTTCGCCCTCGACGACGCCGACGACTCGTTGCGCGTGCACGACTGCCACTCGCCGCAGCGGGAGCTCGAGGTCGTGCGCGACCAGATCCTGGCCGCGTTCGCCGCCGACAGGCACCTGCCGCCGCACGAGGTCATGGTGCTGGTGCCCGACATCGCGACCTACGCGCCGTACGCCGAGGCGGTGTTCGGGCCGGTGCGGGAACACCTGCCGTTCCAGGTGGCCGATCGCGATCCGGCCAGCGAGCTGCCGCTGTGTGCGTCGCTGCTGGCCGTGCTCGAACTGGCGCAGGAACGGCTCGCCGTGTTCGACGTGCTGCATCTGTGCGAGCAGCCGGCGCTGCTGCGCCGGTTCGACCTGTCGCCTGCCGACCTGCCGGCGCTGCGACACTGGTGCGAGCGCGCCGGCATCCGCTGGGGCCTCGACGGAGCCGCGCGCGCACGGCAGTTCCAGCTGCCGCCGTTCGAGGAGAACTCGTGGACGCAGGGCCTGCACCGCATGCTGCTCGGCGCCGCGACCGGGCCGGTGCCCGAGCTCGTGCTCGGCATGCTGCCGGCCGCAGACGTGACGTCGGGCCGCGACGAGCTGCTGCAGCGCTTCCTCGGCTTCCTGCGCACGTTGTTCGCGCACCTGCCGGCGCTGCAGCGTTCGCACGCCGCCGAGCAGTGGGCCGACCAGCTCGATGCGCTGGTCGCGGCGCTCTACCTGCCGGTCGACGACGAGGACGAACAGGCCCTGCAGCGCCTGCAGCGCGCGACCGCCGACCTGCGGGCGCAGGCGACGGCGGCCGCGCTGCGCGAACCGCTGGCGCCGATCGTGTTGCGCGACTGGTTGCGGCAGCAGCTGCAGGGCAGCGCGTCCGGGCGCGGTTTCCTGACCGGCGCGGTCACGGTCGCGGCGATGCAGCCGATGCGCACCGTGCCGGTGCGCCTGCTGTTCGTCTGCGGGCTGTCGGACCAGGCCTTCCCGCGGCGCGACCAGCCGGCGCCGTTCGACCTGATGGCCTGCCGGCGCCGCCCGGGCGACCGCAGCGCCCGGCTCGACGACCGGCAGCTGTTCCTCGACGCGCTGCTCGCCGCGCGCGAGGCGTTGCACCTGACCTACGTCGGTCGTTCGCAGAAGGACGAGAGCCCGTGCGCCCCGTCGGTCGTGGTGGCCGAACTGCTCGACCACCTGGACCGCACCTGCACCACCACGACGGGCGCGCCCCGCGACCGCGTGCTCGTGCGGCACCCGCTGCAGCCGTGGAGCCGCCGCTACCGCACCGGCGGCGACCCGCGCCTGTTCACCTACGCGCGCGGCGACGCGCCGGGCACGCCGGGCGAGCCGCTGCCGGCGCCGCCGTTCGTCACCGGCCCGGTCGAACCGCCGGCGGACCTGCTGGCGCCCGAGCTGCCGTTCCAGCGGCTGTCGGACTTCTGGCACCACCCGTGCCGCTTCCACCTGCGCGAGGTGCTGCGCCTGCGCTTCCCGCGCCGCGCCGACGCGGAGCAGGAGACCGAGCCGTTCGCGATCGGCCCGCTCGATCGCTGGCAGCTGCAGGACCCGGCCGTGCGCACGGCCCGACGCGGCGACCCGCCGCCGGTCGACGCGCTGGCCGCAGCGCGCGCGGCCGGCAGGTTGCCGGTCGGCGGACTCGGCGCGCTGGCGTTCGCGCCGGTGCAGGCCGAGACGGCGGCGTTCCTGCGCCGCATCGAGGACTTCCGCAGCGACCAGCGCCGCGTGCTGCGCGTCGCCGTCGGCGACCTGGTCGTGTCCGGCGAGCTGGAGGGCTTCGGCGCCGAGTACGCGGTGCGCGCGCGCATCGCCCGCCTGAAGCCCAGGGACCGCCTGCGCGCGTGGGTGCAGCACGTCTGGATGTGCGCCGCGCGGGCCCAGGGTGCGCCGGACCTGCCCCAGCGCACGCTGGTCTTCGCGCGCGACCGGACGGCCACCCTGCTGCCGATCGACGGCGCGCGGGCCGAGGACCTGCTGGCGACGCTGGTGCGCGGGTACCGGTCGGGGCTCACGACGCCGTTGCCGCTGTTCGACAAGACCTCGTGGAAGTTCGCCGAGCAGGTGGCCAGGGGTGTGCCCGACGACGAGGCCCGCCGGCGCGCGCGCGGTGAGTGGGACGCCAACGTGTCCGACCGCGGCGGCCCCAACGACAGCGAGGACGAGGCGATCGAGCTGTGCCTGCGCGGCCGCGAACCGCTGCTGCTGCCCGAGTTCGCCGAGTGGGCCCGCGCGGTCTGGCTGCCCTACCACGAGTTCTCGCGCGAGGACAAGCCGTGACGCTGCCGCGCTTCTGCCTGGAGACGACGCCGCTCGACCGCGGCACGGTGCTGCTCGAGGCGAGCGCCGGTACGGGCAAGACCTACACGCTGGTCGGTCTGCTGCTGCGGCTGCTGCTCGAGCAGCGGATCGAGAAGCTCGAACAGGCGCTGGTCGTGACGTTCACGATCGCCGCCACCGAGGAGCTGAAGACGCGGCTGCGCAGCGCCATCGAGACGCTGCTGGCCGTGATCGGCGGTGCGCCGTGCGCCGAGCCGTTGCTGCGCCGGCTCGCCGGTCTCGACGGCGCCGAGCCGCGGCTGCGACAGGCCCTCGACGACTTCGATCGTGCCCCCATCGCGACCATGCACGGCTTCTGCAAGCGCCTGCTCGACGAGAGCGCGTTCGAGACCCGGCAGCCGTTCCGCCTCGATTTCGTCGTCGACCTGCTGCCGCTGCTGCACCGCGCCGCCGCCGACGTGCTGCGGCGCACCTACGCGCCGGAGCCAGACCTGCGCCAGGCGGTGCTGACGCTGGCGAAGCTGACGCCGGACGCGCTGGTCGAACAGTACCGGCTCTGGCGTCGCTACCCCGACGTGCAGCTCGCACCGGACGATCCCGACGCCGCGGCGAGGCTGCAGGCGATCGCCGGCCCGCTGCAGCGCGCCGCGCAGCACTTCGACGCCGCCTGCCGGCAGAACATCGCCAGCTTCCAATGGCGCGCCAACGCGTCGCCGTTCGACGACGCCCCGGAGGCCGCCCTCGACCGCTTCGCCACGGACCTGGCGGCGCAACCGCTGCTGGCACTCGGCCTGCTCGTGCGACTCGCGCCGGCCAACGTGGTCGCCGATCTCGTCAACAAGTCGGTGCAGCCGCTGCCGCACCCGTTCTTCACCGCCTGCGACGAGGTCGCGGCGGCCGTGGGCACCGCGACCGAACACCTGCGCGCACAACTGCTGCACGACCTCGACGTGCTGCTCGCGCGCGACAAACAGCGCCAGCACGTGCTGTCGTTCGACGACCTGCTGCAGCGCACGCACGCCGCGCTGCACGATCCCGCCCGCAAGCCGGTGCTGCTGGCCGCGATCCAGGAACGCTACCGCGTCGCGCTGATCGACGAGTTCCAGGACACCGACGCGCTGCAGTACCGGATCTTCGCGACCTGCTTCCGCGACCGGCCGCTGTTCCTGGTCGGCGACCCCAAGCAGTCGATCTACGGCTTCCGCGGCGCCGACCTGCGGGCCTACCTCGACGCCAGCGCCGACGCGGCGGCGCGGGAGACGCTCGACGTGAACTTCCGCAGCTCGGCGCCGCTGGTCGCCGCCGTGGCGCAGCTGTTCGGCGCCCCACACGCCTTCGTCGAGCCGCGCATCGGGTTGCCTGCCGTGC